>CAZTWV010000012.1:0-66549 GCA_964618295.1 uncultured Anaerolineales bacterium
TACGTTAATTTTTTAAGATTCGCTACTTTTTACCCCCTTTTTTCAGTGGAGCCAACTTTTGGAATTCTAATTTCACAAATTCGCATAGACATTAAGATAGGCCGGATCGCTTAGGCTACTGTTTTAGAATGCGGTATACTAAAGCCGGAAGACTTGTTGAGGTTGTGAGGTCATCAAGCTTCCGGTTTTTTATGGAGCTATGCCAAGGAGATGGATATGAAATCAATTAAGAAGCAGATTATCACAGCAGATGATGCCCCGCAGGCAATTGGCCCTTATTCCGCGGCTGTCCGGGCAGGATCCCTGGTTTTTACGGCTGGTCAGCTCGGAATTAATCCTGAAACCGGGGAATTTGTACCCGGGGGGATTGAGGAGGAAACCCGACAGGCACTTACCAACTTGGGTGCAGTACTGGAAGCTGCGGGAAGTTCTTTGGAGCAGGTGGTGAAAACAACAGTATTTATCCGGGATATGGATGAATTTGGTCAGATGAATGCGGTTTATGGCGAGTTTTTCAGCTCGGATTTTCCTGCAAGATCAGCTGTACAGCCGGGACGGCTTCCGAAAGATGGAGCTGTAGAAATTGAGGCCATTGCCCTGATCCAATCCTGATTATCAGCCTGACTAGGGGCGAAGTTTTATGACTGGTGAATTGATTCTGCTTGTTGATGATGAACCCCATATTCTTGAACTTGCAGGGATGTATCTCAAGCAGGATGGATTTCAAGTTGCAAACGCGGGAGATGGCCAATCTGCGCTGGATGCAGTCCCCAGGTTAAAACCAGCCTTGATCGTTCTGGATTTGATGCTTCCTGAGCTTGATGGGTTTGAAGTTTGCAGAACGCTTCGGCAGCAAGGTGATTCCACACCAATTATCATGCTCACCGCCCGGGATCAGGACCTGGATAAAATCCTGGGTCTGGAACTGGGAGCGGATGATTACTTGACCAAGCCATTTAATCCCAGGGAACTGATAGCCAGAATTCGGGCTGTCTTAAGGCGGGGGCATTCAGATTCTTCTGAAAAAAACAAAAGCATTCATCTAGCTGATCTGATGATTGATCCTGCTGCAAGGGAAGCAACAATTTCTGGCGAGGAGGTGTTTCTTCGAGCTAAGGAATTTGACTTATTGTATACACTTGCCCGGCACCGGGGTATTGTAATGAGCAGGGATCAATTGTTGAACCTGGTCTGGGATTATGATTATCCCGGAAATACCAGAACTGTGGATGTTCATATTGGTCAGCTGCGGAAGAAACTAACCAGGAGTCAGGTCAAGATTGAGACTGTAACTGGTGTAGGGTATAAGTTAATTGCCAGCTGACAGACCGTCCAGGTAAGAAGAAATCCGGAAATTGAATTCAGGATCCACCTCACAGCAGAGAGGTAATATTCAAAACAAATCTATGTTTCTATCTCTTCGCTCCAGACTGCTTTTTACATATGCGATTCTAATTCTCGTAATTCTCTCTATTCTCGGATTGGCGCTCTTCATTTATGTGGTCAGAAACCCGGTCGTGGATCGGCAGTCAGTCCAAACTCTAAAAGCTGCTCTTCTGGTGATTTCAAACCGGTTCAATGAGAGAGAACTCTCAGATGCTCAGCGCTTGGGTGTTTTGAAGCGAATTGGAGATTCATACTCTGTCCGCTTGGTTTTAGTGGATCCTGGAGAGGGAATAAAGCTGGATACTTTGTCAGCTGGTGGGGATTTGATGCTTCCTGAGGATCTCCGTACACTGCCGGACCAAGGAAGGTTGAGAGATTCAAATGGGCAGCCATGGTTGTTTTCTTCCCGAGAGCTCGCGGGTGGCACAAAACTAATTGTTGCTTTGCCACGTTCCGGGGGACTGCAGCTGCTTCGAAGCTCTCAAATTTGGGGCGTCCTTCGCAATGAATTTCTGCCTGCTTTCTTTCGGGCCGGGATGTTTGCTTTGATCCTGGCATTTGTCCTTTCAATCTGGATGAGCAAATGGATTGCTGGTCCTTTGGAAGACATTAAACAGGCAGCAAATTCTCTTGCGGGAGGTGAATATTCTGAAATCCCCATTGAAGGTCCCAGCGAAGTTAAAAATCTGGCCGATTCTTTTAACAAGATGGCTTCAAAGGTTGAGTCTACTCAACAAGCCCAAAAAGATTTTATTGCAAATGTATCCCATGAATTAAAAACTCCATTGACATCCATCCAGGGGTTTTCACAGGCGATTTTGGATGGTGCGGTGAGTACAAAACAGGAAATCAACAAAGCAGCCGGAATTATCCAATCAGAGGCAGAACGGATGAACAGATTGGTGCTTGAACTTCTGGATCTTGCCAGGCTGGATGCTGGATCTGCTGAGATCAAACGAGAAGTGGTTGATTTAAAGCAGATACTTGAACAGGTAATCCAGCAGTTCTCAATTCAGGCGGAGCAGTCCAATATTGATCTTGAATCTGAAATAAGAGATTTACCGACAGCTATCGGTGATCCGGACCGCCTGGCACAGGTCTTTACAAATATTCTCGATAATGCTATCAAACATACTCCAGGACCGGGTACTGTTCAAGTCACAGCTGCCCAGGACGGGGCAGAGATTGTGGTCACCATCTCGGATTCAGGCCCCGGAATTCCTGAAGATGAAATCTCAAGGATATTTGAACGCTTCTATCAGATCGATAAATCTCGAGCAAAAGAGTCTCGTACAGGAAGTGGGTTGGGATTAGCGATTGTCAAACAAATTATCCGTGCCCATCAGGGCCAGATTTCTGTAAGCAGCAGTCCAGAACAAGGTGCATCTTTTGAAATCAGGATCCCTGCGGTCTTACCAAACGATCAAACTGCAGTCAGATATTCAATGAGATGAGTGAAGTTATGAATGTGTCGGTAATTATCCCCTGTTATAATGAGCAGTCGGTTATCAATGATTTATTGGATGCCTTATTGAACCAATCATATTCAGTTGATCAGATGGAAATAGTGATCGCGGATGGGATGTCGAATGATGGGACCCGGGATAAGATAAAAAAATATTCTGAGCTGCATCCTGAACTGGCTATCCGATTAGTGGATAATCAAAAACGTACGATCCCTTCAGCTCTGAACACAGCGATAAAAGCTGCCCGGGGAGAATTTCTGGTTCGTTTGGATGCCCATTCCAGTCCAGATCGGGACTATGTTGCCAGGTCAGTTAAGGCTCTTCAGGAGGGAAAAGGGGATAATATTGGAGGAGTTTTAAGGATAAAACCTTCGTCTAAGACCTTGATTGCTGAGGCAATTGCCCTCGCTGCCGGACACCCGCTGGGTGTTGGGGACGCCCGCTACCGAATTGGGAGCGCTGCCCGTGAAGTAGACACAGTAGCTTACGGTGCTTATCGCAGATCTTTGATTGAAAAAATTGGGTTTTACGATGAAACACTGCTTGCAAATGAAGATTATGAATTTAATGTGCGGATCCGTAATAACGGCGGTAAAATTTGGCTGGATCCTGCGATTCAGGCGGTTTATCTTGCTCGACCGGATCTGAAAGCGCTTGCCCGCCAGTATTGGCGGTATGGTTATTGGAAATTTAAGATGCTCTTAAGATATCCGGAAACATTCCGCTGGCGGCAGATTTCAGGTTTTTTTGTTCTCTCCTGGATTGTTCTGGGATTAGGGAGTGTCTGGTTTCAGTTTGCACGCTGGCTGCTCGCATTGGAGGCTGTGCTCTATGTCCTTCCCTTATTGATTTCCGGAATAGCAGCAGCCAGACGTGAAAAATCCTGGGGACTGCTCTGGGGTTTACCTGCAGCAATTGCGACAATGCATTTCTCTTGGGGATCGGGCTTTTTATGGAGTTTTGTTGAACAAGTGTTTAAATCCATTTCTAATTTATTCAAAGGTGCAGTGGAATGAATCTACCTTATGATGCCCAAAAGGAACACCGCTGGAGATTCCGGTTTGTAGAAAGAAGAATACTTCTACTCAATGGCGATGTGATCGCTGCTGTTCTGGCCCTGGTTATTTCACTATTTGTGTGGGGAAATCAGGCAGAATTCCTGGGTTTTTCAGTTCGGTTTATTTTGGAGCGTGTTCCCAATTGGTTTTTTGTCATGCCGGTGATTTGGGTCCTGTTATTGAGTGAAGCTTACGACATTCGAAAATCAGGAAATTGGCGGGATACTATTCAGAGTATTGCCACTGCTGCAGTAATTGGTACAGTCCTTTACTTAATTGTCTACTTCACCTCCACGCCTGAATCACTGCCCCGAATCGGAGTGGCGGTTTTTATTATCGCAGCAGCACTAATTACCCTGGCCTGGCGGTATTTTTACATTCGGGTTCTGACAGCTCCGCAGTTTTTACGGCGGGTGCTGTTGATTGGAGGGGGAGTTTCCGGAAATATGTTGCTGGAATCATTTAATGCCCTGGAATCAAAACCTTTTAATTTGGTGGGTATCATAGATGATGATCCCCGAAAACAGGATATTGAAATCGCGGGCTACCCGGTGCTCGGCCGGGGGCAGGATCTGCTGGAGGTGATCCGGCGTGAGAATATTTCAGATGTGATCGTGGCGATTACCGGTGTGATAAACGGTGGAACATTCCAGTCCATCCTGGATGCCCAGGAACTGGGTGTGGATGTCAACCGGATGCCGGTGATCTATGAAGAACTTAACCAGCGCGTTCCTATCCGAATTCTTGAAGCTGATTGGATCTTGCGTTCTTTCGTGGACGATACCAGTGTGTCCAGTTTTTATCATTTGATGAAACGGATTCTGGATATTCTGGGAGGATTGGTGGGGTTTGGAATCTTCTTATTAATGCTTCCCCTGGTGGGATTCCTGATTTTTATTGACGATGGTTTTCCCATTTTGTACCGGCAGGTCCGGCTCGGTCGGAGCGGCCAGGAGTACAAAATTATTAAATTCCGGACGATGAAGAAAGATGCTGAAAAAGATGGAGAAGCCAAGTGGGCCAGCGAGGATGATCAAAGGATTACAAAAATTGGGCGCATCCTCAGAAAAACCCACTTAGATGAATTTCCGCAGTTTTATAATGTCTTGCGGGGTGAGATGAGTCTGGTAGGTCCCCGATCTGAAAGACCGAGCCTGGTAAATAAGCTCCAGGAGCAAGTTCCTTTTTACCGTGCCAGACTGCTGGTAAAACCGGGAGTCACAGGTTGGGCACAGATTAATTATGGTTATCCTGAAACAATCGAAGGCACAATTGATAAATTGGAGTACGATCTCTTTTACATCAAAAATAGAAATATTCTTCTTGATTTGCGGATTATATTCCGCACACCGGCGACAATCTTTGGATTGAAGGGAAAGTGAAGGGAAAGTAATGAAAGGAAAACGGGCGCTGGTTACCGGTGGAGCTGGGTTTATTGGTTCTCATCTTGTAAATGAGCTTCTCAGTCAAGGAGTTGATGTTACAGTCCTTGACAACTTATCAACCGGGAAACTGTCAAACCTGGAAGGAGTTCAGGATCAAATAACTTTTCAGGAAGGAGATATCCGGAATCTAAATTTGCTGAATGACTTATTAGTTGAAGTAGATTATGTCTTCCACCAGGCAGCTTTTGTCTCCGTGCCGCTGTCAATTGAAAATCCTGATGAATGTTTTGAGATCAATGCAGTTGGAACTGTTCAGCTGATGTCAGCAGCAGCCAGAGCCGGCGTTAAGCGTCTTGTGTTTGCATCCAGCGCCGCAGTTTATGGCGATAATCCGCAGATCCCGCTTCAGGAATCAGCTAAGCTTCGACCTCAATCACCCTACGCTGTTTCAAAATTGGTTGATGAACTTTACAAAGACCTCTACACGGAAAATTTTGATCTGGAAGTAGTAGCGCTGAGGTATTTTAATGTCTTTGGCCCGAAACAACCCCCGGATTCTGATTATGCGGCTGCGATTCCAATTTTTTTCCGCCGGATGATGCAGGATCAGGAGCCTGTAGTTTATGGTGACGGCGGTCAAAGTCGCGATTTTATTTATGTCGAGGATGTTACCCGGGCGAATGTCCTGGCAGCTGTCTCTGAGGGCGCAGCTGGGAAGGTTTTTAATATCTGTTCAGGAATAGAAACCAGTATTTTAGATTTGATCAGAGACATTGGGGAAGTACTGGATAAAGATTTAGAAATAATTTTCGAGGACCCCCGGCCGGGTGATATCTATCGATCCGTAGGAGATCCGGGCAGTGCAGGGGAAATCCTGGGCTTTAAACCGGAGTTTTCTCTTGAAAGCGGTTTGAGGAAAACTGCAGAAGCAATAGCTGACTTGAGATCAATCAACGATCAACAATTTTTGGAATCAACCTAAGGGGTAATTTTTATGAATTTAGTAAGCATTCAAGAATGGAAAGCATTCTTTGAATCCTGTCCTGATGCCCATATCCTTCAAAGTTCTGCCTGGGGGGAATTGAAAAAACAGTTTGGATGGGAGACAGAAAGGCTGATCACAGGTAACCTTGGGGCTCAGGTTTTGTTCCAGGCACTGCCCTTGGGATATTCAATAGCCTATATACCGAGAGGCCCAGTTTCCTGCGCATCACTTCCGCCACAGGAAGCTGTTTGGCAGAAATTTCTTACCGCTGTGGACCAGGTTTGCAAATCCCGTAATGCAATATTGTTGAAACTTGAACCAGATTTGTGGCTTGGTGAAAGGGGTGAGTTTCCCTGGTCGGGATTTGTTCCCAGTGCACATGCCATCCAGCCTCCTCGAACAATTGTGGTGGATTTGGATCGATCAGAGGATGAGATCCTGGGTGGAATGAAATCGAAAACCCGCTACAATATCCGCCTGGCAGCCAGAAAAGATGTGAAGGTAAAAGAGCTTGAGAGCGTGGATCCTTTTTACCAGATGCTGGAAAAAACGGCTGATCGGAGTGAGTTTGGTATTCATCACCGGGATTACTATCGGAAGGTCTATGAACTTTTTGAAGCGCAAAACGCCTGCCGTTTGTTTTTAGCTGAATATCAGGATAAACCGCTGGCGAGCATCATGGTATTTCAACGCGGCAGCAGGAGCTGGTACTTTTACGGCGCTTCTGCTCCAGTCCATAGGGACCGGATGCCTACCTATCTGGTTCAGTGGGAAGCAATGCGGTGGGCTCGCAACCAGGGTTGTACCAGTTATGACCTGTGGGGAGTTCCGGATCATAGCCAGGAGGTCCTTGAGGAACAATTTTTGGACCGCCATGATGGATTGTGGGGAGTCTACCGTTTTAAACGGGGGTTTGGAGGAACATTGAAAAGAACAGCTGGACCCTGGGATCGGGTCTATAAACCTGTGCTGTATAAAGCATATCAGGCCCGTAACTGGCTGAACAACCGGGTTAACAATTAAGATGAAGAACACTGAATGGAATCAGATTCTTTCTAAACTCGATCAACCTCATTTGCTGCAGACCAGCCAATGGGCAGATGTGAAGTCCGATCTTGGTTGGCAGCCAATTTATCTGTACTGGGAAAAGATCAACGGCGCCTACAAGATGAAGTCTTATTCTGGTAAGAGCGAATTTAAAAACAAGCCTGCTGCAGCTGCTGTGGTGCTGGAGAAAACCCAGGGACCAGGTCTAAAGGTAATGTACGTTCCGAAAGGTCCGCTGCTTGAGGATTGGGGTAACCGGGATCTCAGGATTCAGGTTTTGAAAGATCTGGAATATTTGGCCCGGCAGCATCGGGTGATACACCTTAAGGTCGATCCGGATCTCAGTCTCGGCCAGGGGATACCCGGAAAGGGAGATTCATTCGACTCAGAAATAGGGGAAGAAATCACAAAGGAACTTATAAACCGGGACTGGCTGTTCTCATCCGATCAGATTCAATATCGGAACACGGTTCTGGTTGATTTGGAACCAGATTCTGATGAAATACTGGCGAGGATGAAATCAAAAACCCGTTATAACATCCGGCTCTCGGCCAGAAAAGAAGTTAAGACCCGCCTGGGAACTGCTGCTGATTATTCTTTATTGTATGAAATGTATGCCCAAACCGCGGTCCGGGGTGATTTTACCATCCGCCCCGAAAATTACTATCTTAAAATCTGGAAAACTTTTTCCGCAGAACTCTCGACCGGGAGTGCAGATCCCATCGCTCAGCCATTAATTGCTGAAGTGGAGGGTTGTCCTGCTGCTGGGGCAGTTGTATTTAAGTTCGGAGACCGGGCTTGGTACATCCACGGTATGTCTAATTTGGATCACAGTGAAAAAATGCCAACCTATCAAATCCAATGGGAAGCCATGCTGTGGGCAAAAGAACAAGGCTGCCGGGTCTATGATATGTGGGGTGCTCCAAATGAGTTCACGAGGGATGATCCGATGTGGGGGGTTTATCGATTCAAGAGAGGCTTTGGTGGAAAAGTGAACCGGACAATTGGAGCCTGGGACTTTCCAGTCAGACCAATTTTATATTGGCTGTATATAAACCTCCTTCCAAGAATACTGGATATTGCCCGCCTGTTTCAAAACCGACGTACGAAACGCCAATCCCAAGCTGAATAATTATTGTCCTGGAAAAATCTATTAAAAAGGCGGAGTTATGGTGAGTAAATATAACCTTGCACAGCTGCCAACACCTCTTCAAAAATTGTCCAATCTCAGCCGGAAGCTCGGGGGACCGGAAATCTATATCAAACGGGATGATTTAACCGGTCTAGCATTTGGCGGAAATAAAACCCGCAAACTTGAAATACTAATATCCAGGGCATTGGAGGAGGGTGCCAATCTGGTGCTGACAACCGGAGCAGCCCAGTCTAATCACTGCCGTCAGACTGCGGCAGCCGCAGCTGCCGCTGGATTGGATTGCCGTTTAATCCTGGTTGGCTCCAAAGATACCACCTTCTCGGGGAATTTGTTTTTAGATCAACTGCTCGGGTCTGAAATTATCTGGACAGATCTGGAAGATCGCGATCTGACCCTCCAGCAAGAATTTAATCAAGCGGCTCAAGATGGAATGAGTCCGTATTTGATCCCATACGGCGGTTCAAATCAGTACGGAGCATTTGCTTATTTGCTTGCGGTGGAGGAGCTGAACGATCAAATGGCTGATCAGCTTCCAGACTGGATTGTTTTTGCCTCATCTTCTGGAGGAACGCAGGCGGGTTTAGCTGCAGGTGTGCATCTAAACCAGCTGCCAATCAAGGTCCTGGGAATTAGTGTAGATGAACCTGAGAGGAAACTAAAATTAAAAGTCGCTGCGTTAGCGGGAGAGGCGATTGAGCTGTCAGGTTCAAATCATGATTTTCAACCGGACGAGATATTGGTCAACTCCGATTTTAGAGGGGGAGGATATGGCGTGATGGGTGAGCTGGAAAAAACCGCAATCCAAATGTTCGCCCATGAAGAAGGTATACTCTTGGATCCGGTCTACACTGGTAGAGCTGCAGGAGGATTGATTTCCTTGATCAAACAAGGTTACTTTTCATCTCAAGATAAGGTTCTTTTCTGGCACACCGGTGGGACTCCGGGTTTATTTGCTGAGCAATATTTACCCAGGCTGGTTTGAGATTTTACCTTCAGGAGCGAGATTCAGGATGGATTGTGTTTTGATTTCTGACTTATGGTAAAATTTGCCTGTATTAAAAGGCTCTGCAGCCGATTGTTTGGCGGTGGGATAAAAAGAAGGAGAGTTCATGCTTACTTATTGGGTTTACATTGGAATCTTTCTGGTTTTTTCAATTATCGTTCCTACAATTGCGGTCGCCCTCCCTCTTTTAGTTGCACCCAAAAAACCAAGTGCAAGAAAAGAAGAGGTATACGAATGTGGGATTGAAACCCGGGGCAGTATCCGGGTCCAATTTAAATCACAATACTATCTTTATGCCCTGATGTTTTTAATTTTTGACATCGAAACAGTGTTCCTGTTTCCCTGGGCGGTTGCTTTAGATCAGCTCCCATTATTTGCACTGATTGAAGGTTTGATTTTTATTATTATCCTTTTTGCTGGCTTGATTTACGCCCTCAGGAAAGATGCTCTGGTTTGGGCCTGAGATTCATTATTTTTGTTTAGGTCAGTAATTTGAGACGATTGAGGAGTACTGCATGACAGATTTATATTCGCTGATTGAAACCTGGATAATGAACGTTCTTATGGGGTGGGGGCTATCGGAAGGCATCACCCTTTTTATTCTCCAAGCGCTGGGAAGCATCGTAGTGATTGTCATCGCTTTTTTATTCGTGATATTCTTGATCTGGGTGGAAAGGAAATTAGCCGGAAGAATTCAGGACCGTTTTGGTCCAAACCGGGCTGGTCCATTTGGATTATTCCAGAGTTTCGCTGATATCATAAAAATTTTCACCAAAGAATACATAACACCGCAAGGCGCAGATCGCGGGCCTTATAACATTGCTCCCGTTCTGGCTTTGGGTGCAGTGCTGGCAATTTGGGCCGTTTTCCCGCTGGCAATCAATGTCCTGGGAGCGGATTTACATGTCGGTGTACTCTACATAGTTGCCATTGGGGCTTTCGGGATCCTGGCAATTTTAATGGCTGGCTGGTCCTCCAATAACAGGTATGCTTTATTGGGAGCTTCAAGAGCCGTGGCTATGCTGGTTTCATATGAAATTCCAATGGTTGTCGCTCTCCTTGTTCCCGTGATCCTGGCAAATTCAATGAAGCTGTCTGTGATTATTGAGGCGCAGCGCCCCTGGTTTATTTTTACTGCCCCCCTGGCAGCTTTGATATTTTTCATTACCTCGATGGCAGAAATTGGAAAAGCTCCCTTTGATCTCCTGGAAGCAGAATCTGAGCTGGTCGCTGGCTATCATACAGAGTACTCCGGGATGAAATTTGGGATGTTTTATGTCGCGGAATTCCTCCATCAATTCACTGTCGGAGCTTTGTTCAGCATTTTCTTCCTTGGGGGCTGGACCGGTCCATTTGCGGAGCAGTGGCCCATTCTGGGAGTCTTCTACTTTTACGCCAAAGCCTTGTTGATCTATTTGATCATTTCCTGGATCCGGTTGTCTTTGCCCCGGATCCGAATTGATGAAATGCTGAACCTGAACTGGAGGTTTTTGATTCCCCTGGCTTTTGTCAATTTGATCAGTGTGGCAACTGCCGACCGGTTAATGATCGAATTTGGAACTGCAAAATGGTTGTATGTCCTGGTGATGTTTGGGCTTAATATTCTCCTGCTCTGGATTGGATTGTCCCTGGCAGATAGTTTGAGCGCCAAAGTGGAGCGGGAAAAATTCCCACCACGCCCTGTAGCCGTCCCTCCAGGAACGGAGTTGAAAGGATAATCAAGCTGCAGAGAAGATCACTGCAGCCTGTATAGGATTTAGCTGCTGGTAAGGAAACTACTATGCTGGAATATTTGATTTTTGGAGTTGCTGCCTTGATTACCCTGGGCGCCGGGATCGCTGTTGTGACTGAGAAAAACATTCTTCACTCGGCATTTTTCCTGGTATTGTCATTCTTCGGGGTTGCTGTATTGTATGTCATGCTGGAAGCACCTTTTTTGGCCGTGGCTCAGATTTTGATCTACATTGGAGCAATTGCCGTTCTGATCATTTTTGCGATTATGCTCACCCGCAGATTGCTCAGTGAAGATTTAATCCAGCGTAATGCGCAGTGGTTTTGGTCTGCGCTTGGAGCACTGGCGTTCTTTGGTGTTTTAGCTTTGATCATTTTTGAGGTGAATTGGCCGGCTTTGCAAACTGCTGTACCGGAAGATCCTATTGTTCTGTTGGGGGAGGGTTTATTATCAACCTATTTGATCCCCTTTGAAATTGCATCCGTGCTTTTATTGGCCGCGCTAATTGGGGCGATCATTATCGGCAGAGAGAACGAATAATTATTTGCGGCTGAGGTTTCATTTTTTGAAGGAGTAAAGCATGTCCATTCCAATTACCTGGTTCTTGTTGGTAGCCGCCGCATTATTTTGCATTGGCCTATATGGTGTCCTGTCCAGGCGAAATGCAATTGGTATCTTGATGGGTATTGAGCTGATGCTCAATGCTGTCAATATCAATCTGGTTGCTTTTTGGCGCTACACAGCACCGGAACAGATGTCCGGCCAGATTTTCGCGCTCTTTGTGTTTGCAGTTGCGGCCGCAGAAGTAGCTGTGGGTCTCGCTCTGATTATTTCTCTGTACCGCAACCGAGAAACTGTGATCGTTGAAGATATTAATTTACTGAAACAATAGCGGAGAGGAAACCAATGCAAGAATTTTTCTTTAGTCTGACCTGGTTAATACCGATCTTTCCGTTTTTGGCATTTATCGTTATTATCCTGTTTACCCAGAAGAATAACAAGCTCAGTCATACCATCAGTATTGGTGCAATAGCTCTTTCCTGGCTGCTGGGGTGGGCTGTAGTATTCAGCGCAGTTTTCACTCCCCATCTGGGGGAACATCCAATCCGGATGGTAGCCGATTGGTTCCCTACAGGGCCATCAACTTTCCAGATTGGTGTCTGGGTCGACCCGCTGATGGCTGTTACCCTTTTCATGGTCCCTTTTGTTTGTTTGATGATTTTCATTTATTCCGTAGGTTATATGGGGTTTGGGACGGATGAAGTCGATCCGAACTACGGCCGCTTTTTTGCTTATATCGCTCTTTTTGCGACAGGAATGCTCGGCCTGGTGATCTCAGAGAATTTGCTGACATTGTTTATCTCCTGGGAGATCATGGGGTTGTGTTCTTATCTCTTAATTGGCTTCTGGTTCCAGAAAAATTATCCCGACCCGGATCAGATTACACCCCGCCAGGCCGGCTTGAAAGCTTTTCTGGTGACCAAGGTCGGCGATCTATTCCTGATGCTCGGTGTTATTTATCTCTACTCCCAGGCTGGATCCCTCAGTTATGCGGACACGCTTTTCAATCATGAATTTTTGATGCACCTCACAGAAACACCGGCGCTGCCGATCTTTGGCGGTTGGTCAGCCGCATCCGCAATAGCTTTATTGGTGTTTGGCGGGGCGGTTGGAAAATCAGCCCAGTTCCCGCTTCATGTCTGGCTTCCGGACGCCATGGAAGGTCCCACACCAGTCAGTGCCTTGATTCACGCTGCCACCATGGTTTCTGCGGGCGTTTTCCTGGTGGCGAGGATTTTTCCCTTGTTGAATGTTGTAGTTGAAGCGGAGGCTCATAACCCCACAATGGGTTTCATTGCCTTCATTGGAGCTTTTACTGCACTTTTTTCATCGATTATTGCGGTGGCCCAGGATGATATTAAGGGAGTTCTGGCATTCTCCACCATCAGTCAGCTGGGGTACATGATGGCTGCGCTGGGTATCGGAGCTTACGTGGCCGGTGCTTTTCACCTGATCACGCACGCTTTTTTCAAAGCTTTGCTCTTCATGGGATCCGGATCGGTAATTATCGGCTGCCATCATGAACAGGATATGCTGGAAATGGGGGGGCTCCGGAAAAAAATGCCCCGCACATTCTGGACCTTTGTAGCCGGAGGGTTTGCCCTTTCCGGATTCCCGTTGATCACCTCGGGTTTCTGGAGTAAAGACGAGATCCTGGCACACGCTTTTGATGAGTTCCTTCATGAGGGGATTGTTTCCTGGCCTTTCTTTGTCTGGGTCCTGCTGACAGTGGCGGCATTCTTAACTGCCTTTTACACAGCCAGGCAAATCTCTCTGACATTCCTGGGGAAACCGCGCAGTGAGCATGCTGAACACGCCCACGAAACACCAAACACGATGACGGTGCCGCTGATGATCCTGGCCTTTTTTGCTCTTACTCTTGGTTTCCTGGGAATTCCAGAAGAAATCATCGGTGAAGGTAACAACTGGTTCCACCACTTTGTGGGACACGAATATCCTTCCACACCCTTGAGTATTACGGTTATGCTGCTGTCTTCAGTTCTCGCGGTGGGCGGGCTTGGCTTAGGGTGGTGGGTGTACGGCCGTAAGCCGCTTGAGTACGGTCAGACTGACCCGCTGGAAAAGGGTATGTACAATCTCAAACTGGGCTGGCTTTACCGGGCGATGGAGAATCGTTTTTATTTTGATGAACTTTATCAGGCTACTATCATTCAGGGATCAATCAAATTGGCAGATCTATTCTACAATTTTGATTACCACTGGGTGGTGGATCCTTTTGTAAATTTGGTTGCAGCAGGCGCCCGGGGATTTTCATCTGTTTTCAATTGGTTTGATGAACATATTGTGGACGCACTGGTCAATTTGACCGGTATTTCCAGCGTGAACCTTTCCAACCTGGGTGGGATCACGGATTTGAAAGTTGTTGATGGTATGGTCAATGGCATTGCGGATATCACTGGATGGGTCGGGGAGAAAGTGCTGCGGCCGATTCAAACGGGCAAATTACAGAATTATCTGCTCGTTGTCCTGTTATCTGTACTGGCTATTCTTGGTATTAATCTGGTCTATTAGATTTAAAATTTGAGGAATGTTGTTAGAGGAGTAATAAAATGAGCTTTCCAATCTTAAGTGTCATTACATTTTTCCCGCTCTTAGGGGCATTGATTGTCTTGATTCTTCCCAAGGATCGAAAAAATTGGATCCGGTGGAGTGCTATTGTACTCAGCTTTGTCCCCCTGGCGCTGGCTGTTTATGTCTTTACGGTTGTGCGCCTTAATCCGGGAGAAATGCAGTTCATGGAAGAATACTCCTGGATCTCAGCAATTGATGTCTTCTACCGGATGGGTGTAGATGGATTGAGCGCAGTGCTATTAGTTTTGACCGCACTGCTGTCCACCCTCTGCCTTTTCTACTCTGCTTATACGATAGAGGACCGGGTAAAAGAATATTACCTGCTCTTCCTCCTCCTGCAAACCGGGATGAGCGGTGTTTTTGTTTCCCTTGACTTCATTTTCTTCTATGTTTTCTGGGAAATCGGTCTGGTTCCGATGTACCTGTTGATTGGTGTTTGGGGTGGAGAAAGAAGAATTTATGCCTCAATTAAATTCTTCCTCTACACGCTGGCCGGAAGTATGGCTATGCTTTTGGCTATTATCGGGGTCTACCTAAATACAGGGACATTCGATATCCTGCAGGCGGCCGCAGCCAAGCCGTTTGCTAACAATTTCACGCTGGCAGCTGCGGCATTCTGGGCATTCTTTATCGCCTTTGCGATCAAGGTCCCAACTTTTCCGTTTCACACCTGGCTCCCGGATGCACATACAGAAGCACCGACTGCGGGCAGTGTTATCCTTGCCGGTGTGCTGTTGAAGTTAGGCGCCTACGGTTTGATTCGGATTGTGCTGCCCTTGTTCCCAGAACCCTTTGCGTTTTACTCCTTCAATGTTCCGATCATTCCGATCCTGGCGGTGATCAGCATCGTTTACGGGGCCCTGGTTTGTATGGCTCAGTGGGATTTGAAGCGGCTGATTGCTTATTCCTCCGTGAGCCACATGGGCTATGTCACCCTCGGCATCAGTGCCGCTGCTGCCGGATTGGCAGTCAATGGAGGAGAGGAGACCCTGACCTCGGCAATTATCGGTCTCAATGGAGCGTCTCTGCAGCTCTTTACCCACGGGATTATCACCGGCGGATTGTTTTTCCTGGTGGGCATGATTTACGACAGGGCGCATACCCGGCAAATTAAAGACTTTGGCGGATTGGGAGCAAAAGTCCCCTACTACTACGGCTTGATGCTGGTCACCGGTTTTGCTTCTTTGGGACTTCCTGGATTGGCCGGGTTCTGGTCTGAATTCTTTGTCTTCCGGGGTGCGTTTGCAATCATCCCCGTTTTCGCAGCAATTGGTGTGCTGGGGATTGTCTTCACCGCAGCCTATATTCTCTGGAAGATTGTTCAGAATGTCTTCCTCGGAGAATTTGATCAAGAAAAATGGGACAGGGTAACGCATAATGCGGTTTTGACCGATGTTAAAACTTTTGAAAAGGTGACCATGTGGCCGCTGATTATCTTGATGGTTCTGGTCGGCTTGTATCCATCCCTGGTGGTGGATTTGCTGAATGCTGTTTCAACAGTGATTTTGAGCCATTTCTAAACCACAGACCTAAGAGAGGCTATTTACGTGCAAATGTTACGATTTCTCCTACCACAATTACTGCTCTTCCTGACAGCTGTGCTGGTTTTCGGAAGTGACCTGGTTGGAAGAAAAGAAAAAAAATGGCTTCCAGGGCTGGCTTTTGCGGGATCCCTTCTCTCCCTGGGTGCAGCGGTTGCCCTCCTGTTCCAGGACACTCTCCCAAAGGAAAGTATTCTGGGCGGGATGATTGCTGTGGACGCCTTTACGATTTTCTTCCAGATATTCGCTGCTGGAGTTTCTGGGCTGGTGATCTTAATTGCAGCTGATTACATGAGAGATAAAACTCCCTACAAAGGTGAGTTTTATATCTTTATCTTGCTGGCCAGTTTTTCAATCTCACTCCTGGCATCATCCGCGGACCTGGTGATGGCTTTTATCAGTTTTGAATTATTAAGCATCGCTTCTTACATAATGACTGGTTATCTCAGAAATGATCCAAGATCCAGTGAAGCAGCCATCAAATATTTCCTTTATGGTGCAGTGGCGTCGGCTGTCATGCTGTTTGGGATGTCTTTCCTGTACGGGGCCACAGGTTCAACCAATCTGGTTCAGATTGGTGAGCGCCTCGCTGCGAGCGATGCGGGGATTCGCTGGGCTGTGTTTCCTGCCCTGGCAATGCTGCTGGCCGGTTTTGGATACAAAATCGCGGCAGTCCCATTTCATCAGTGGTCACCCGATGCATATGAAGGAGCTCCAACCCCTGTCACTGCCTTCCTGGCCGTAGGTTCGATTGCGGGTGGTTTTGCTGTTCTGATCCGGGTTTTGCTAACTGCCTTTCCGGAGTTCACGCTGGATTGGACAGCACTGCTGATGGCGATCTCAATGATGAGTATGACCCTGGGAAATATGGTTGCGCTGAGTCAGAAAAACATCAAAAGGATGCTGGCGTATTCAGGCATCGCTCACGGTGGATACATGCTGATAGGCTTGATCTCCTGGGATTTATTCCAATCCGCCAGTATTTTTGACGGTCTCAGCGGAGTACTGCTGTATATGCTGGTTTATCTGGTTGCGAATCTCGGAGCGTTTGCCGTAGTAATCGCTTTTGAACTGCAAACCAAATCAAACCAGATTGAGGATTACGGCGGTTTAATCAAGCGGTCACCACTCCTGGCTGGCACTATGGTGATTTTCCTGCTGTCTTTAATCGGGATCCCCGGTACCGGCGGTTTTATAGGCAAATTCCTGGTCTTCGGGGCAGCGATGCGGACAGAATTTTATATCCTGGTGATTGTTGCGATTATTAACAGCGTGATCGCCGGTTTTTATTATCTCAATGTTATCCGTTATATGTTCTTCCAGTCTGAAGATGATAATGCGGTAAAAACGTTCCAGATTCCGGGATCGCTGACCGCTGTGATTATTTTTTCATGTGTCTTCACGATCGTGATGGGGATCTTCGCACAGCCTTTTATCGCTTTTGTGCAGTCATCCTTGACGATGTTCAATTTTTGATCGTTAGTGAAGGATTGATGAGTGCTGGAAGGGCTAAACAGATGGTTGGTTGACAGTGTTTTTCCTTCTGAGTAAAATACCTTCAGCTAAATTGAACAAACAAGGGAATAAATTGTGAGCCAAGAAAACGGCGAGACCAAAAAAAAGTATAAATGGCAGGATACTGCCTGGGTTTTAGCACTTGGCGGTCAGGCTGGACTTCTGATTGCTTTTCCTGTTTTACTCGGTCTGGCTGGAGGATATTTTCTGGACCGAGCTCTGGATACTCTACCATTCATAACTTTGTTTTTTACCTTGATAGGAATTATCGGTGGTCCAATTTTGGTCTACCGCTGGATAAATAGCACAGTCAGAAAGCGGCTCCAAGAACATAAAAAGGAAGAGTAATGCTGGTATGAACACCGCAAACCTGCGCAAAAATATTGTTCGCATTGTAATTATTGTTGCTGTCCTGGGATTGACCGGATATGGGATAATCATGCCTGGAAAAGAGCTGCCTGAGATTAGTATGGCAGCTGAAATTATCCCTATACACCTTCCGATACCGGGATTTGACCATGGCATTCCCAACACACTTCCCACAGCAATTTTCACCTCATTGATGTTGATCTTGGTAGGATTTGGCTACTACCGGGCGGTCCGGAAAGCCGAAAAGGATGGAGAAGAAAGCCGGTTTTTAATCGCTGTCGAAGGAATCATTGAAACGGTCTATTCGTTTGTGCAATCAGTTGTAGGGGAAGATTTAGCCCGGATTTTCTTTCCAATTATTGGAACATTTTTTTTCTTTATCTTGTTTTCCAACTGGTTAGGTTTGGTCCCGGGAATGAGTTCAATCGGAGTTTGGGGAGAACATCATGGGGAAGAAGCGCTGATTCCAATCATGCGTTCACCAACTGCGGATCTAAGCACCACAACTGGCCTAGCTCTTATCTCTCTCGCTGTGACCCAGTATTATGGGTTCAAATTTCAGGGCGGAAAATACCTAAAAAAGTTTTTCAATTTCAGCGCACCTCCTGGAAGCAGCGGGGCATTAAAACCTGTTTTGGTGTTCGCCAATGGATTTGCAGGTATCCTGGAGTTAATTGCGGAATTTATTAAAATCCTGTCATTTGCCTTCCGTCTTTTTGGAAATGTTTTTGCAGGAGAAGTGTTGTTGATTGTTATAAGTTTCCTGGCATCATTTATCGCTGTGATTCCGTTTATGGGTCTGGAGCTGTTTGTTGGAGCAATTCAGGCTTTGATATTTTCGATTTTGTCACTGATTTTCTTTCAAATGGCAGCTCACCATCACTAAACGACTGCCTATCTATGCAAATTAAAGGAGAAATTTGAATGTCCTATGAAGCTGTTACTCAATTATCCGCAGCCATTGCGATAGGGTTGGGTTCCCTTGGCCCTGCTCTGGGGATTGGATTGCTGGCATCAAAAGCAATGGAGGCTGTAGGTCGGAACCCGGAAGCTTCCGGAGATATACTGACCAATATGATCCTTGCGATTGCATTTGCCGAAGCGATTGCTATTTACGCTCTGGTTGTAGCTCTAGCAATTAAATTCGTTCCTGTCGCACCGTTATAAGGAGGAAGTCGTGGGTGAAGCCTTATCAGCCATGGGAATCAATCTACCATTTTTGATTTCTCAAGTGGTTAACTTCCTGATCCTTTTCGGGGCTTTGACTTTCCTGCTCTGGAAACCTGTTCGGAAACGAATGGATGAACGGCAGGAAATGCTCAGACAGCAAGAATCGGATGCAGCAGCTGCTGCCAGGGAAAGAGAAGCAATAGAAGAAGAACGTCAAAAAGTGCTTGAATCTGCCAAGAAAGAAGCAGATCAGATCATCGCGGAAGCGTATGAACGCATTGAAACGATTAAAGATGAAGCTGAAAAAGACGCAGAAAAAATCAAGGAAGCGGCCAAAGAATCTGCTCGAGAAGAGGAAATCCGGGCTCTCAAAGGCGTGAGGGATCAAGTCGCACCAATTGCGATTGCCGCAGCTCAAAAATTAATTGGTACAGCACTGGATGAAGCCCGGCAGCGGTCTTTACTGAATGAATTTTTCTCACAGATCAAAGCCGGAAAGTTTGTGGTGCTGGAGGGGGTTAAGGTTGAAGGAAATCAGGTTGAAGTGACCAGTGCTCTGCCCTTGCTGGAAGAAGAAAAAAATACCATTAAGAAAGATCTAGGCGGAAAGATCAGTAAAGACATCACTGTCAAATTTACTGTTAATCCTGATATCCTTGGTGGAATGATTATCAAGGTCGACGACAAAGTGTATGATCATTCTGTTTCCGGTCAGCTGGCTGAACTGAAATCTGTTTTGAATTGATCATTATTAACTTGTTAGTGGTACTATTAAGACGCCCTGGGACCCCGTTCCCGCGGGCGTCTTTTGTCTAAGCTGGAAAATAAAATTAGGAAAAATTCGGTTTGCAATGAAAGATTTATCTCAACTTCTGAAGGAAATTCAAATAAAAAACCTGATCTCAGAGGAACTTCCAAAAATAACCGGTATAAAAATTGATTCAAGGGAAGTCACTGAAGGTGATTTGTTTGTAGCGATTCCAGGGACCCAGACAGATGGTCATCAATACATCTCCGACGCAGTGGAAAGGG
The DNA here is from genome assembly GCA_964618295.1 of uncultured Anaerolineales bacterium. Taxonomy (GTDB): domain Bacteria; phylum Chloroflexota; class Anaerolineae; order Anaerolineales; family UBA11858; genus B10-G9. The sequence continues at coordinate 19,996 of CAZTWV010000012.1, forward strand.
GAGCCGCTGCGGTTCTTGGAACCAAAGAGGATTCCCTTGTTTCAAGTTCAAAACAAATTTATCTCCAGGTTGATGACAGCCGTCAGGCGCTGGCTCAACTCACAGCAGCCTGGTACGGCTACCCCGCCAGAAATTTGGTGGTAATCGGTGTGACAGGTACAGATGGAAAAACCACCACAGCTAACCTGGTTTATCAAATTCTTGGGGCTGCTGGGATTCAAGCTGGTTTAATTTCTACCGTTAACGCCCAGATTGGATCTGAAATAATTGATACAGGATTTCATGTGACCACACCGGAAGCAGCTGATGTACAGCACTACCTGGCTGAAATGGTCCGGGCCGGATTAACCCATGTGGTCCTCGAGGCCACATCACACGGGTTGGCTCAAAAACGGGTGGCTGCTTGTGAGTTTGATATCGGAATCGTGACCAATATAACCCATGAACACCTCGATTATCACGGAGATTATCCAGCTTATTTCAATGCCAAGGCGGAGTTATTCCAGCTGGTGGCGCAAAAGAAAAATAAATCGCATCAGATTCAGCCGCTGGCTGTTTTGAACCAGGATGACCGTTCATTTTCTGATCTGGCAGAATTATGCCAAAATCTTGAGTTGAGTTTTTGTACTTATTCTCGGAGCAAGGAAGCTGATTTTCAGGGGTCGAATATATCCGCTTCTTTCCAGGGTTTAGAGTTTGATTTGTTTACTACGGAGAGTACGATCAGGATCTCGTCTGATTTGTTAGGTGACTATAATGTTTCCAATATCCTGGCTGCGGCTTCTGCCTGCTCTCTGGGTCTCTCTGTATCTCCGGGGGAAATTGCGGAAGGAGTAAAGGAGCTTGAGGGAGTTCCGGGCCGAATGGAGTTGATCAATGAAGGGCAAAATATCACCGCTATTGTTGATTTTGCTCACACCCCAAATGCCCTTGCTGGCTCACTTTCCTCCGCCAGGGAGATGACGGATGGCAGGGTAATTGCTGTCTTTGGATCTGCTGGTCTCCGAGATCTGGAAAAGCGGAGATTGATGGCAGAGGTCTCTGCGGATCAAGCAGATTTCACGATTCTAACGGCTGAGGATCCCCGGACCGAGAACCTGGATACAATTTTAGATCAAATGGCTGAAGGGCTGAGATCTAAAGGAAAAATGCTTGAAAAAGATTTTCTCAAGATTCCAGACCGAGGTGATGCAATCCGAGCAGCTCTCAAGATGGCATCCGAAGAGGATCTCGTGATTGTTTGTGGGAAGGGGCATGAGCAATCGATGTGTTTTGGTGATGTTGAATATGAGTGGGATGATCGGACTGCGGTCAGAGCCGCTCTGGGGGAAATGCTCGGAAATTTTCAGGTCAAGATGCCCTATCTCCCCACAAGCCGTGGGCAGTAACCCTTTGTAAATAAGCTTTTCTATAGAATAACCGTCTATTGACAAAATGCTGATAGAGTAGTATTCTATGTGCTGTATGCTAAGGAGGTCTTGATGCCAGGTCACGGACAGGGGAGAAAGCGCGGCTGCAGGTTTCCACGCCAGAGGCGGGGGATGCGGCTCATGCTCAGGCCTTGTTTGCTGTTGATGCTCGCCCAAAAGGAATCCCACGGCTATGAGCTTTTTGATGAGCTGAAGGAATTTGGATTCAACCTCGAAAACCTGGATTCCAGCGTGGTCTACCGGGATCTTCGCGAGATGGAGGATCTGGAATTGATTGAGTCTTATTGGGATGAAGAAAGCAAAGGACCCAAAAGACGTGTGTACCGGCTTCTGGAAGAGGGGAAGATTTGCCTGGAATCATCCGTGGAAAATTTGATTTTACTTCGAAATAATATCGATCAGATTATTCAAAGTTTTCAGGATCAATACAATCAGGAGGGATAAAATGGCTGAAATCAATCAAGATGGGAATCATGGACCCGGTCGTATGCGGGGACAAGGCCTGGGAAGACAATCTCGTGGGAGAAGATTCCGGGGCCAGGGGAGTGTAGGGGAATGTGTCTGCCCTGATTGCGGATATCAGGAAAACCACCAGCGGGGAAATCCCTGCTATCAAAAAAAATGTCCAGAATGTGGGGCTGGTTTAGTCAGGAATTAATCTTCTGAAGAACTGAATGGAGAAAGGAATCTCAATGAAAATAGCAATCTCATCAAGGAATGGATCACCGGACAAAAATTTCCAATCGCGTTTTGCCCGCTGTGAAAATTTTGCAGTCTTTGACCAGAATCTGGGAACCTGGGAGAATCTCAAAAACCCCGCCGGGGACTCTCACGGTGGTGCAGGTCCAAAAGTAGTCCAATTTTTGGCCGATCATGGTATCCAAGCAGTCATCAGCGGCCGATATGGTCCTAATGCATTTACAGCTTTGCAGGCTGCAGGAATTGAGGCTTATCTTGCAGATCAGGGAACTCCGGAAGCTTTAGTGAAAGCGCTTCAGGCTGGTGAACTTAAGCTTGCGAATGGGGCAAGCGGTCCAGGCAGACACGGCAGCTGAATATATGATCCGGATAGCTGTTGCCAGCGGAAAAGGCGGAACAGGCAAGACCACAGTTGCGGTCAGTTTAGCGGTCACTGCGGCCAGGCTGGGCAGTGCCGTACTGCTGGATTGTGATGTTGAAGCCCCTAATGATCATTTGTTTTTTTCGATTGATTTTGAAGAACAGCAGCTGGTTGAGCTCCAAGTTCCCGTTGTGGATTTGGATGCCTGTAACGGCTGTGGGAAATGTGCCGAGGTCTGCAGATATAACGCGATTGCTGTCCTGCTCGAGAAACCAGTTGTTTTTCCGGAATTGTGTCACAGCTGCGGAAGCTGCACCCTGGTGTGCCCGGAAAATGCGATTTCCGAGCAGCCACGGAGAATTGGAAAACTGGATCGGGGTTTAATAGCTCCAGGTTTTATGCTTGGACAGGGTTTGCTTGATATCGGACAGGCTCAGGCAGTTCCAATCATCAGCCAGCTTAAAGCATGGATGGCAGAAAAGAATAGGGTCCAAATCCTGGATTCTCCTCCGGGTGCTTCCTGCCCGGTTGTGGAAACCATCCGGGATGCAGATTATGTAGTTCTGGTAACCGAACCCACTCCTTTTGGACTTCACGATCTGCGCCAGGCGGTAGAAATTTGTCAGGAGCTGGGTGTAAATCACGGGGTAATCATCAATCGAGATGGGATTGGGGATGGATCCGTTGAAAAGTACTGTCAGGAGAGGGATCTGCCAGTCCTGCTTCGGATTCCATTGGACGAGGAAATTGGCCGGGGAATTGCCCTTGGGAATCAGTTAATGGATATCAAACCGGAATATAAAGAATCCTTCTCAAATTTGTTCCAGAATATCGTCCAGGATAGCAGAAAGGAGATTTCAGCTTGAAAGAAGTCGTGGTCCTGAGTGGGAAAGGCGGAACGGGAAAAACCAGCCTCAGCGCTGCTTTATGTGATCTGGCCCAAAATAACGGGATTGGAGAAAACGGCCTGGTGATAGTGGATGCGGATGTGGATGCCTCCAATCTCCAGCTGATTCTCAGTCCAGAGATTCTGGAAGAGGGGGAATTTTCTGGCAGTGACCTTGCCTGGATAAACCCTGCGATTTGCAGCCAGTGCGGAACCTGTCAGGAAGTTTGCCGATTTGAGGCGGTCAATTTGCAGGATGGTCAGTATGTGATTGACCGGTTTGCCTGTGAGGGTTGTGCCGCCTGCTATTACCAGTGTCCGGAGGGGGCGATTGAGATGCAAAACAGAACAGCCGGGGAATGGTACCAATCCTCATCAAGATTTGGTATGATGTTTCATGCCCATTTATATGCCGGGCAGGAAAACTCAGGAAAGCTGGTAGCTTTTATCAAGGAAAAAGCCAGGGCGTTTGCGGGAGAGAGCAATCCGGAGCTGGTTTTGGTCGATGGCCCACCGGGAGTGGGCTGTCCAGTGATTTCAGCAATTTCAGGTGCAGATTTTGCCTTGATGGCCGCTGAACCATCCCTGGCAGGAATTCACGACCTGGAGCGGGTGCTGGACACAGCCAATCAATTCAATGTGCCGTCAGGAGTGGTCATCAACAAATTTGACATCAACAAATCCGGTACTGAGAAAATTCACCAGATCTGCCGGGAACGGAAAATTGGGATTTTGGGTCAAATTCCATTCGATCTAAATGTCACCAGAGCTATGGTGTCAGGAAATCCGGTTACCTCGGTTTTTCCGGAAAGCCCAGCCAGCCAAGCAATTATTGAGATCTGGAACCGGCTTAGGGAGTAATCATTGCTGGAACCGGAAATCCAGCCGGTGAAATTTCGTAATTCGCAAGAATAAAAGGAGAAAATTTAAAATGAAAGTAGCCGTATCAGCAGAAACGAATCAGGGATTAAACAGCCAGGTTGCCCATCACTTTGGCCGCTGCCCATATTTTGCTTTGGTTGAGGTTGAGAATCAGAAGATCGCTTCCTGCAAGATCATCGATAATCCGTATTTCCAGGCTCATCAGCCTGGGCAGGTTCCGGGGTTTATCAAGGAGCAGGGAGCGGAGGTGATGCTCAGCGGTGGAATGGGGGGGCGGGCAATTCAATTTTTTGATCAATTTGGGATTCAGACAGCAACTGGTGCCTGCGGGACTGTCGAAGAGACCATTCAGCATTACTTGAATGGAGATCTAGGAGGCGCCGCACCGTGCAAAGAATCAGTGGAGCACGGCCACGGATAACTAGTCCAAAAAAAACGCAGTGAATATCACGGTCAGCTGTTCTCTCTGCTGACCGTGATTTTTTATGGTGCTTTCTGGGTCAGAAAAATGCAGGTGGAAACACCGCTTTGAGATTGATTCTGAACCATCGTGAGCTGAAGATCAAATAAATAGCCCAGGATTTGGCAGTCAAGCTTGCAGAGAGCAGGAAATTCAGAGGGTAGACCAAGATAGGGACAGTGATGGAGCAGTATTTTTGGTCCCTGGGGTCCGGCTTCCCAGGCAGCATGATAGTGTTGGTCGTTTAAAATTTCAACCGCTTTGTTCCAGCGCTGGAATTTGGATTTCTGTTCCGTTGTTTTACCGGAGGGGAAATTTTTGACAACACCTTTCAACAAAGCTTCAGCTTGGGGGTGATTCTCAACAGCTCTTAAAAATGAGCGAAGCAAATTTGCGAAATTTTCGCCCTGGGAGCGCGGGGAGAGGGTAAATTGGGCTGGGGGTCTGCCAACTCGATCAGGATCCGGGATAATTCTTTTCTTGACTTCCCCTGTGTTTTCCAATTCCTTGAGATGATAACGGATATTGGCAGGGGTCAGTCCGAGCGCCTGGCTGATCTCCCGGGGAGTACCTTGTTGATAAGCTCGTAGATACTCAATAATTTTTTGTTTGGTTTCTACCATGGTGAAATCTTACCAAAAAATGGTTAATTAAGCAAAAATTTATTTGCGAAAATATTTATTGACAAAGGTCAGGTACCGCCCGTATAATGGGTATGCTCGTGCTGATATTCACAATTTTGGCAGCAGGCACAGCAATCTAATCTGCAGAGGAGTTTGGGGTATGACCAAAGAATTGAATAATGTTCCGCAGCGACCTGATCCGGATGAACTGCTCAATCCTGGGTATGAGATTCCCCCGGAATTAAAGAGCAGTGTGACCATCACCACGCTTGACAAAATTTATAACTGGGGCCGACGCTATTCTGTCTGGCCCATGTTTTTTGGGTTGGCTTGCTGTGCAATTGAAATGATTGCTACAGCTGGTTCCAGATATGATATGGCCCGGTTCGGGATGGAAATTATGCGGCCCAGCCCCCGGCAGTGTGACTTGATGATTGTCTCCGGGACTGTGACAAAAAAGATGGCCCCCCAGGTGGTTCGGCTTTACAACCAGATGCCAGAACCCAAGTATGTCCTTTCCATGGGAGCCTGTGCTTCCGGGGGAGGTCCTTTCAAGCGGGGCTACAATGTGGTTGCCGGCATTGACAAATTTATCCCGGTAGATGTCTATGTCCCCGGCTGTCCTCCGACCCCCCAGGCGCTTCTGCATGGATTTATCAAACTTCATGAAATGATGGATCAAGAATCTCTGAAAGAGATGCGCTGGTATTCTGATGAAAAAGATGACGGGATTCCGGTTCCGATCCTGGGACCCGATCTTATTGATCCGCGGGATTTTCCAGAGATGATGAAAGCTGATGAAGGAAAAGACGAGGCGAAATCATGAGTGATCTTAAAACATATGAACTGGAAATCTATCAAAAGATTCTTGAAAATGATTCGGATTGGGTCCAGCAGGAAGAACGAGAAGGATATTCAGGTCTGGTCGTTGAGGTTGAACACCTCCTGGCTTTTGCAGAAAAACTCCGGGATGAATACGGTTACGACCTGCTCAGCTCGGTGACTGCTGTTGATTATCTTGAGGATGAATTATTTGAGGTGGTTTATCATGCCTTTCGATCGACCGGCGGGGCCATCATTGAATTCAAGGTTCAGGTCCCAAGGTCTGATCCGGTGGTTCCATCTTTGGTCCAGATCTACCCTGGAGTGAATTTCCAGGAGCGGGAAGCCTGGGATCTGATGGGCATTCGTTTTGAAGGACATCCCAACCACAAACGGATCTTGATGTGGGAAGGATTTGAAGGTCATCCAATGCGCAAAGATTGGATTGAAGCGATCTTTGAAGGGGATATAAAGCCCTATGAAGACCGGTGGCCGGAAGGGAAAGTTGATCGATTTGAGGAGAAACTCCCGTATCAAAAGAATGTAGCCTATTCTGAGGATTTCAATCCGGAAACCTGGATTCCTGACCCGGAAGAACTTTTATACCAATCTCTGGTGGAAGCGCATAAAGGTGAGACCCGATCTGACCTGGAGACCGAAAAACTGATAGTCAGTCTGGGACCGCAGCACCCTTCGACCCATGGTGTGTTCCGGATGGTGGCCACCCTGGAAGGGGAAGGTGTGGTCGATTTGGAACCGGTTATGGGGTATTTACATCGGAACCATGAAAAAATCGGGGAGCGCAACACCTACCTGATGAATATGCCTTACACAGATCGTCTGGATTATTTTTGTTCGATGACCAATAACTTTGCTTACGCGATTGCTGTGGAACAGCTGCTGGGTGATGGGTATGAACCTCCAGAAAGAGCGGAATATATCCGGGTCATCATGGCAGAACTTACCCGGATCCAGAATCACTACATGGCAATTGGCTTTTTCCTGAATGACCTCGGGGCTTATTTCACTCCGAGTTTGTACGCAATTAAAGAACGGGAGCTGATTCTGGATGTTTTCCAGGAAGTATCCGGCTCCCGGATGATGTGCAATTACTTCCGATTTGGAGGCGTGGTCCGGGATATCCCTGAGTGGGTAGAGGACCAGATCCGGAAGCTTGCCTATGAGCGACTACCGCGACAGATTGATGAATTTGACCGCTACCTGGTTGAGAACGAGATTGTTGTTGGCCGTGGAAAAGGGGTTGGGGTGCTGACCCCGGAGGAAGCGATCGGCTTATCCGCGACCGGACCGGTGCTGCGGGCCTCTGGAGTCCCCTACGATATCCGGCGGGCGGACCCGTACAGCATTTATGACCGCTTTGAATTTGATGTAGCAGTTCGCTACCACGGGGATGTCTATGACCGTTTCCTGATCCGGTATGACGAGATCCGGCAGAGCATCCGAATTCTGCAGCAGGCTATTGACCAGATGCCAAAAGGAGATTTCTTATCCAAGAGGCCATCTTACCGTTTCAGAATGCCGAAAGGCGAGTCCTATGGACGGGTGGAAGGGCCTAAAGGGGAGCTCGGATTTTATCTGGTTTCAGATGGGTCCGATAATCCATATCGCTATCATGTCCGCTCCCCATCATTTATCAATTTGACTGGATTGAGACAAATGTCGATTGATGAAAAGGTGGCTGACCTGGTTGCGATCCTGGGATCGATTGATATCGTCCTTGGCGAAGTTGACCGCTGAGATACTTGAGTATTGAGGGAGAATAACAGTATGAAAGGCATTGGAATACTGAAAGGGATCGCAATTACATTCCAGCATATTCTGGATACGTACCTGGAGGACATCAAGGGCGGCCGGGACCGATATTACACCGAAGAGGGTGTTCAGGCCAGATTGGATGCGGACACCAAAGGGATCTTCACGGTGCAGTATCCAGAGGAAAGACTACCTTCCTATGAAGAAACCCGGATTGTTCCATTCCTGGTATATGATGAGGGTGAGAATGGAGAAAAGGATGTTCGCTGTACAGCGTGTGGGATCTGCGCCAAGGTCTGTCCAACACAGTGCATCTGGATCGATCGGGCTGAAGACCCGGAGACCGGCAAACCGATGAAAGAACCGGCTCATTTTGCGATTGATGTCGACCTGTGTATGAACTGCGGTTTCTGTGCGGAATACTGCCCGTTTGATGCAATTAAGATGGACCATGATATTGAGCTGGCCAATTATGATCGATTCCAGGAAAACATTCACCATATGGATCGCCTGCTCAAACCGGCCTCTTATTATGCTGAGATCCGACCTTTAAATCATGCCCGGGAGCAGGAAGCCAAGCAGGCGAAATCAAGAAAGCGTTCCAGAAAATAAATTCTCAATCTGTTTGTTTGATCTGGAAAATTAAATGACCGATGATTCAAAAATGTTGTTTGTTGTTGGCTGCCCAAGAAGCGGGACAAGCATTATTGCCAAAGCTTTGGTGGAGTCAGGTCTCCAAACCGCTGTTGATAACAGAAGGAATCAGCAGTATATCAGTGGGTATTACGAATATCTGCCGCTTCTGATTTTTCATAAAGGCCTTGAAAAATTACCAAGATCCTCTGATTACCGCATAACAAAAGAGCCATACTTAAAATCTGAGGATCTTGATGACACTTTTATCCGGGAGATGTTTGACCTGGCAACTTTCCAGATCAAGAACCGGGAAGTTGATTTTATAAAGTTTCCGCAGCTTGCTTTATCAATTGATTTTTTGTTTGATGAGTTTGAAAATATCCATATTCTTGGAGTCTGGAGAAATCCGGAAAATGTTTTTCGTTCTTTAATACTGAAAGAATTTCCAAGAGATATGATTCCTGCTTCTGGTATTAGAGCAATTTATCTCCAATCCATGTATGCCTATCATCTAATAGAAGCTCACAAGAAATATAACCAGCGGGTCACGATAGTATCCATAGATGATTTGTATGCTGAAAAATGGAAATTAAAATCATTATTAGGATATCTAGGTTTCAAAGCTGACGCTGATGTAGCATTGAGGGATGTCCTTGATAAGGCGATCTGGACCACTAAGGCTGCTATTCCTTGGAAGATTTATTTTCACCTGATGAAGTGGTTAGTATTTTTGGTTTCCAGATTGGATCGGTCAACACTGCGGGATCTAGGGGATCTCCAAGATTTTCAACAGAAAATACAAGAAATAATTGATGAAAATTCTCTTACTAACTCCTGAGTTATTTGGATTTGGAGGAGTGCAGCGCTTCAGCCGCCATGTCAGCTTGGTACTTGGAAGACTGGCAGAGGTAAATCAATTTCAGCTATTGATAAATTCCTTGATGGATAAGGATATTGATAATTATTCTCCCTATCTTCCAGGAAACCCAGTGATCTTGATTTCTAAGGGAAATAAAATCCGTTTTGTTTTCAATTCCCTCCGAATAGTTTCACCAAAAATGAGATGGATATATGCCACTCATCTACACCTCTCTCCAGTCGCATATTTTATAAAAAGGATAAATTCTTCTGTCAAATATGCTGTTCATTTGCACGGCATCGACATCTGGGGTGAAATATCTCCTCTTAGGAAAATGGCATTACAAAATGCTGATCTATTGACAACATCCAGTACCTTCACTGCAGAAAAGGCACTTTCCCGCCATCGTCTATCGGCTGAAAAAATCCGCGTTTTAAATCCCCCAATAGATCCTTTTTGGCTCCAAAAAATCTTGAATCATTCATCAAGTTTGGAATCAGGAAAAGAAAATAAAGGAAAATATTTGTTAACTGTTGCCCGTTTGGATGCGGCAGATCAGCAAAAAGGAGTCGATGATGTCATCAGGGCTTTTTCTCTGCTAAGTCCAAAATATCCTGATTTAAGATACAGAATTGTCGGAACAGGAAGTGACCAGAAACGCCTTGAGGAGTTAGCGAAGAAGTCAGGTTTAGGGGAGAAAGTCATTTTCTTGGGAAATGTTACGGAAGGTGAACTTCAAGAGCTCTACAAGAATTGCGAAATATTTATCATGCCCAGCAAGAAAGAAGGGCTGGGCATTGTCTTTTTAGAAGCCATGGCATATAAGAAACCAATCATAGCCTGTGATGAGGGAGGAATTCCTGATGCCGTAATTTCTAATCAAACTGGAATACTTGTTAATTTTGGAAGACCAGATGAAATTAAAAAAGCCGTTGAACGGCTTATCACAGAACCAGAAACAGCAGCCATGATGGGAGAAGCGGGTTACCATCACCTTTTGGATAAATTCTCTTTTGAAACCTTTTGCCGAAAAATATCCAAAAACTTTGATCTCCAGCAATCTTGATTTTTCTGAAGTTTACTAACGGGGTCATTATCAATTTGTGATTTGAGGGGAGAGCTGAGTGCCGAAGCCGCAAGCGGTCATTGATTACCAGGAATGCGATCCGGAGCGCTGTCCAGGGGAAATTTGCCAGGCGTCGTTAGTTTGTAAGCGGCGGGTAATCTGGCAGGAGGAAGCCAATCAACCCCCGATTATCTTCAGTGGAAAATGCCTCAGCTGCAGGGATTGTTTAGAAGCTTGCCCGCAGAATGCCATCCGGATAGTCAGATAATTATCAGGAGGGAGAGGACTCAATTCCAGTAATCTGGATGGTTTCGTAAGGCATCTCAATCTCTGCTGCTCGCAGGGTATCCAGCAGCATTTCACGCAAATCCGCCCGTTTTCCAACGTGGACCCGTTCATTTTCAAGCCAGACCCGGAGTTCGAGCTCAATATTGTAGTCGTTCAAGGCGGTCACCAAAACTCTTGGTTCTGGATCAGACAATAAATCCTGGTCCGCTGAAATTGCATCCAAAACCAGGTTTCTCACCTGGTGAATGTCTTCATTGACCCCGATGGAAAAGCTCATATCCAGGCGTAAATTGGGAAAGTTGGTGTAGGAGGCGACGGTTTTGTTGATCATCTCCGCGTTTGGGACAGCCAGCATACGGCCGTCCGGGGTCACTATCCGGGTGGAGCGAAGTGTGATCTGCTCCACTCTGCCGTAATTCTCTCCTACCTCAATTAAATCGCCGATCACAAAAGGCCGGTCCAGGAAGATCAACAAGCCGGAGATCAGGTTGGAAAATGCATCCCGGGCTGCAAAACCAATTGTGATTCCAGCGATCCCCAGGGAAGCAAGCACAGCCGAGATATCCAGCCCGGCGACTTTCAGGGCGGTTAAGCCCCCGATAATTAATATGGTGTATTTCACAATTGTCCGGATGAAGACCTGGGTAGTTTGATCTTGATGACTGCGGTGCAGAATGGAGATGACTAATCTGCTGACCAGAAGCCAGACCAGATAAAAGATCAGGTAGACCAGGACGGCGCTGGTGAGCTGCACCAGCCACTCTCCCAGGATGGTACCCAGCTGCTCCGGTTGAAAAACCTGGGCTAACTCTGCAAACACATTTTCAAAAAAAGTATTCATTACTTTTCCCCTGGGTTTTTAGCAAGGTTGGACTCCCAAGACAGCACTGGGAAATAAGATTTGGAGGATAAATCGTTGTCAGGCATCGATTCCCGGTGGTTTGATACCGAGAATTTCTCTTGCCTGAACCACCTGATCTTCCCTGACCACCAGTTCTGAATACATGCTGTCACCCACATAGGATGAGGGAGATTTAATATGGGGAACAACAACTGAAACAATTCCGTGTCCTTTTAATATCTGTTGATCGCGGTTTGCTTCAACTGTGGGCAGGATGTTTATAGTAATTGTTTTCATAATTTTTTTTTGCTAAATCAAGATAGATAAAAAATGCCCAGTAAAGCGTGATTTAGAACCCTCGTTTTTGTCCTTCCCAGGGGGGAGGATCCTGATTGAGATATTCATCCACCCCCGGTCCTCCAAGCTTTCCAAGAAGCGATTGTCCGTAGATGTAGCTGGCGACAAGCACGACAATCAATGCCGGCCATCCGGTCAGGAGTTGAATGATCCCCAGTGAGCTGGCTGAACCTTCCAGGAAAAAGTAGCCTTGAATCCCAAATTGAAGTCCGAAAAACACCATCCAGCCCCAGGTTACCTGATTATACGCTGGGCGAACCTTTGGATGCCAGTACCAGTCCAGCGGCCAACCCCGGGTCAGGTGGCTGCTGAAGCCTGCCAGCGGGCGTTGGGCAATAATGCTGACCAGCGCCAGAAGGAATGTGATCCCACTGGTGATCACTCCAGGAAGAAAAAAACCTTTCGGGGATTGTGAGACCCAGGCCAGAATACCAGCCAGGGCTGTAATCGCGGCTCCGCTGAGGGTGTACCCCAAAGCCTGTTTTTTCCAGGCCCGATAAGCCAGGAAAGCACCGGCAGAGATCAAAGCAATCAGCAGTGATATTTGCAGCGGGAGCAGTTCATGCAGGAGAGTGAATAACAGCGGGGGAAGGATCACATCCAACAGTGGGATGCGTCCGCTGAAAACTGATTTTATCTCCTGCAAAAGTTCATTAATTTTTGACATCAAACTGCTCCGGGTCTGGGTCTCACAAGGATTGATCAGGGGCGGTTTAGACTGGCGCCAGGGTTCCGGCGAAGATCTGCCAGGCCAGGGCGGTTTTTGCTACCAGACTCAAGACGATGTAAGCGCGTTCTCCAAAAAGATAATTTTTCCAGGGACCAACTTTCTTATACTGCAGGTACATATTGACTGCAAAGCTGTTGAAGAACAAGAACAGAGAGACGATGATGGCGTAAACGAAGTTGGGCGGAGCGACATCATTAATCACAGCACTGCCGTACAGACTGACAGCCATTGCCAACCAGGGGATAATCCCGGCGATGCAGCCGTAAATAAACGAGGTCCAGCGCACTTTTTCCCGACCTTGATTGTCGTACTCCATCATGATTCCGAACAGGTTCATCATCGCGTTGATCCCGAACAGCGCGATCAAGCTGATCAAATCCCAAATTCCAACCAGCATTGCAATCAGGACAATCATCAGGGATGAGCTGAAAGCATATTCATAGAACCGAATTGGGTTCATATTTTTCTTCAGTTTTTCAACATAGGATTGATAACCGACGGTGGAGAGATAAAAATGCGCTACTGCTGATATCAGCAGGAAGGCACCCACGGCCGGGCCGAAACGGAGTTCATAAAAAAGATCCAGCCTGGGAACCAGTTGAAACTTCTCAATATTGAGCTCTAAAAAAGATGAATAAATCGGGTAGGTGCTGTCATTGCTGAGAATGATCATCGCCAACCCCTGGACCAGATGCAAAAAGCCCATGATGATATTAAACCTTCTCAGTCTGGGAAAAGTAAGTTTTGGATTTAAATTTTCCTGTGCCATTTTTAACTCCTAGAATAAATTGGTTGGGGATATATTCAAGCGTGCTTTCCCATCCAGAACTGCTTCCAGTCACCTTCGCTCCGGGTGAGAGCCAGCAGTGTGTAGAGCGCTCCTGTGAAAAAACCAAGGGTCATCATTAAGATCACCCAGATCCCTGCTGCGATAGGGGACTTTTCACGGTAAACAATCCAGATCGAGAAAAGCGTAAAACCGACGTACAAATCTACCAGGGAGACAATTCCCCAGGGATTGGAAAGAATTTTGGCCCCATCTTCTGAAAAATTGCCTACAGTAAAGCCGTAAATCAGGACTGCTGTCATGGCAATCACACCTAGCCAGGCGAGTAATTTTGCTATTTTCATTTTTCCTCCTAGAGCAGCAGCAAAGCACCGAAGACTATTTCAGTTCCGATGCTGATCCAGTTAGATGAAACTACGGATTTATCGACAAACATGGACACCGTCCGGATCCCGGCAATCACCAGGTAGGTGATCCCCAGCATGGGATAGCTGACAGCGGGATCCAGGAAGAAGGCTGCGACAGCCAGGCCAATGAAGACCCCGCCAAGAATTGAACGGATCTCAGTTATCCCCCGGCCCCCATCCGGGATTAACCCCGTAAAGCCCTGAATGCGTTTGGGAAAAACCAGGGAATAGAGGCCGGTCAATAAGGTTCCAAATAGGATAATTAGTTGAATGCCTTCTAGAATAGACATCGTTTCCTCCTCAATGAGATTGCTTACTGCTTTCATCCGCTCCCCCAGCAGCGGTCAGGTTCTTTTCGGTGATTTCATCAGTATAAATTATCTATTGCTTTTTCCCTTGAAGGCAAAACCGATTGCGCCAGGACCCAGATGTGTACCCAGGACGGGTGTGACATTGACTGAAATTGGAAAGTTTTGATCCGGAATGAAGGATTTAACTTTTTCCCACAGCTCCTGGGCAGCCTGGGGAGCATTGGTGTGGACAAGCGCGAATTCTTCTATGGGCCCGAGATGTTTAATGGTATCGATTAACTTTTGGATCGCTTTGGTTTGGGTTCTGACCAGTTCTGAGGCCGGTTTTCCAAGGTTCATTTTAAGGATGGGTTTAACATGCAGAATACTGCCGATCCCGGCGACAATCCTTGACATCCGCCCGCTGCGGCGGAGATAATCCAGGGTGTCAAGGGCAGCAAAGACGTAAAGATGCTTTTCGCGGTTTTTGAGCTCGCTGACAATGGATTCCAAGGATTCACCTTTCTGGGCAGCCCGGGCTGCGTACAGGACCTGGAAGCCAAGACCCATACTCAGCTGACCGGAATCCAGAACAACCACCGGGATTGGAGCCCGCTCGGCAGCTTTTCGAGCCACATCGACGGTGGCACTTAATGCTTCTGAGATGTGGAGGGAGATAATCTGATCTGCTCCCTGATCTGCCAGTTTTTGATATAGATCCAGGACGGCTTCAATGCTGGGGGTGGCTGTTGTTGGAGGTATTTCCGAGTCAGGAAGCATCTCATAAAATTCCTTTCGGCTAATCTCCACTCCGTCAATATACCCCCGATCTTTGAAATTTATGTAAAGGGGAATGAGGGATATGTCGTATTTTTCCAAATATTCCCGGGGAAGGTCACTGGTGCTGTCGGTTACAATTTTGATTGTCATGGCAGTTCCTTGAATGATGTTTGTAAACTCCATTGCAGGTATGGTAGTTGATCTGACTGAATTTGTCAAGTATATGGGCAAAATATATCCAAAAGCTTGACAATAATCTCGAGTAAAGGTAAACTAATCCTTGAATTCCCCTTATATAGATGCGGAAAAAGGATTAAAAATTACTTAGAAAATCTGGAAAATAAATATTTCAAGATTTTTGAAGGATACGACAAAATGGCACACGACAGAGAATTAGCGACATTCAATCTGGGGGTTGTTCTGCAGGAAACCGGGATCAATCCCGACACACTCCGGGCCTGGGAGCGCAGGTATGGTCTTCCCTTGCCGGAGCGGTCGGATGGCGGACACCGGCTGTACTCTGAGCGGGATATTGACACAGTCAAGTGGCTCCTGGAGCGTCAAAAAGAGGGGATGCGAATTGGACAGGCTGTCACCCTGTGGAAAAAGATATCCAACCAGGGAGACGATCCGTTTCTGGAGTATCCCTTACATGGAGCGGAGATGGAAAATTTTCTTGAATTTGAAGACAGCAAAAATACTGGAACGGATGAAATGTTTTCGATGGTTCGTGAGGCATGGCTGGATGCTGCCCTGGCGTTTCAAGAAGAAAAAGCTGAACAGATACTAACGGAAGCCTTTGCTCGATACTCTCTGGAAGATGTTTGGGAAGAGGTTTTGGTTAAGGGGTTGGAGAAAATTGGGGACAGCTGGTATGGAGGGGATGTTACAGTCCAGCAGGAGCATTTTGCGACCTCACTGGTGATTCAACGTTTGCACAGTTTAATCGAAGCTGCTCCACCTCCGATTCGAAAAGAGGTAATCACGGTAGCCTGTCCTCCGGGGGAAGAGCACACTCTGGCTCCCCTCTTGATCACTTTATTTCTGAGAAGAAAAGGGTATCCAGTGATTTATCTGGGAGCCAATGTTCCCCTAGCCAATCTGGAAAAATCATTAGAAAAGACCGGGTCGAAGATCATCATCCTGACTGCCCAGATTCTGGAAACCGGTATGTCCCTGGTGCAAACGGCCCAGCGCTTAACCCAATCTGGATACCGGGTAGGGTATGGAGGTCGGATATTTAATTTGTTTCCTGAGCTCAGAAACCGGGTTCCCGGGATATACCTGGGACAGCGCTTAAGTGGTGTGGGAAACACCATTCAGGATTTGATCCAAAAACAGAGCGCTGAAGATTTCGAGAATATTGATATGCCTGAAAAATATCAAATTCTCTTGGAAGAGTTTGAAAAAATCGAATATAAAGTTTGGGACCGTTTGCGGGAACGATCAGAAACTTTTGATTTGACCAGGAACGAAATAGATTTTATCAACGGGAAATTGAATCAAGCTATCAAAGCCAGCCTATATCTGGGAGATATTCAGTACCTGGCAGTAGAATTGAATTGGTTGGGAAATCTTTTGAAAAGCCGGAAAATATCCAATGACCAGCTAAAAAAATACCTCACTGAGACAGCTGGCATTCACCGGGAGCTGCTGGATAATGGAGAAAATTTGATTATCAATACTCTTATGGAAGCTGGTTCTGAGATTTGATGGATATCTATTACTGAAGTCCCTGTCGAACGCTGAGATAGTATCTACCCCTGGGAGGGATTATGAGAGCTGAAAAAATTGCAGGCAGCGGCCGAAAAAAAATTGGTATCGTTGGAACCGGTTTTGTGGGGAGTACGGCGGCTTATGCGATGGTTTTACAGGGGGTCGGGCGGGAAATTGTCCTGGTTGATATTGACAAGCAGCGGGCAAAGGCTGAGGCTGCGGATATTCTCCATGCTGTTCCATTTGGAACTGCACACCTTGTCACAGCCGGTGATTACAAAGATTTAGTGGGAGCTCAGGTTGTGATTATTACCGCGGGCAGTGCTCAAAAACCCGGGGAATCCCGCTTGGATCTTCTGGAAAGAAATGCTGCAATCATGAAAGACATTGTCCACCGGGTACTGGAGGTTGCACCCGAGACAATCCTGCTGATCACCACCAATCCGGTCGATGTGATCACCCATCTTGCCGCGGAATATGCAGCTGAGCTAGGGATGCCAAAAACCAGGGTGATGGGGTCTGGAACAACCCTGGATACGGCTCGTTTTCGAGCATTATTAGGGCAGTACCTGGAGGTCGATTTCCGGCACATTCATGGATATGTGCTGGGAGAACATGGCGACTCGGAAATGCTGACCTGGTCTCTGGTTTCGATAAGCGGCATACCGCTGGATCAATACTGTGAGCAGTGCCAGATCAAAGTGGATCAGGAAGTCAAAAACCGGATTGTACATGAAGTTCGGGATGCCGCCTATGAAATAATTGACGGCAAAGGGGCAACTTATTACGGAATTGGGGGGGCTCTGGCACGAATTGTGGAAACGATTCTGAGTGATCATCGCTCCATTTTGACTGTTTGCACACCGGTGGAAGAGATTTGTGGGGTTAAAGAGGTAACAATTGCCCTCCCCAACCACCTCGGGGCGGAGGGAATCATTAAGACTCTTATCCCCCCCTTATCTCCCAAGGAACAGGATCTGCTGGCGGCCAGTGCCAGCCTGATAAAGGACGAAATTGAAACCTACAAAGCAGCAGTGGGCGATTAAACTGTTCTGAAAGGTGTGTCATTGATGATGAAAAACAATCTGATGTTAAGCTTTTTGAGATCTGTATTTTTATCTTCCTGCGTGTTCTGGACCGGAATCGCGATTTAATAAAGGGGGATTGATTTGAAGCCTGTTGGAGTGATTGGAGCCGGGATTGGCGGATTAGCAGCCGCCGCTTCTCTCTCAACAGCTGGAATTCCTGTCCAGGTCTTTGAAGCCCATATGTATCCAGGAGGATGCGCCGGAACATTTTTTCACCGCGGCTACCGTTTTGATGCCGGGGCAACCCTTGCCGGTGGCTTTGGGAAGGGGGGACCGATGGAGCGGGTTCGGCAGTTGTTGGACCTGGATTTAACGGGGCGGGAATCGGCTTTACCTCTCCGGGTCCATTTGCCGGATGGAACAATCGTAAACCGCTGGAGCGAAGCAGACAGCTGGAGAAGAGAACGAATTGAAAAATTTGGACTGGAAACGGAAACATTCTGGAACTGGCAGGAAAAACGGGCCAGCCAGCTCTGGTCCCTGACGGATTTCGATCTTCCCTGGCCCCCGCAAAAACTGACTGATTATCTGGAGCTGCTGGAGATTGGAGGGAAGTGGCTCTGGAAAACTCCAGGTTCCCTGACTGTGGTTGGAGATGCATTCCGTCCCGTACGGCACCATAATCAAAATCAATCCGATGCTTTCCAGCAGTATCTGGATGGACAGCTGCTGATCTCTTCCCAGGCACCCAGCTGCAGGGCCAATGCACTCTTCGGAGCGGCTGCCTTAGATCTGTATAACACAGGGGTATTACATTTCCAGGGTGGGATGGGGGCAATTGCCCACAGCCTTGCAGATGCAGTTCGAAAAAGGGGAGGGGAAATTCATTACCGGCACCGGGTGCACCAGGTAGAAAAAACAAGCAGTGGGTTTCGTATAGGAATTTATGGGAAGGAAGACTTTTTTTACCGGGATGTGGTGTTTAATCTCAATCCCTGGGGGGTGAGGAAGCTGGCCGAGTTTCCACTTCCGCGGCGTTTTCGGACTATTCCCAACCAACCTGAAAAAGGTTGGGGAGCGTTTATAGTTTATGTTGGTTTCCCGGCTGACCTGGTACCTGAGGATTTTCCCCTTCATCACCAGATCCTGACAGATTTTCCACCGGGAGAAAGGTACTCAGTTTTTCTCTCCCTCAGCCCAGCCTGGGATGCAGGACGAGCCCCCGGAGGCCGGCGGGCATTGACAATCAGCACTCACACGAAATTAAAACAATGGTGGAATTCAGCAGGTGAAATCAATCTGGATCATGAGCAGCTGCGAAGGGAGTTTCTTGACTTTACGCTGGATGCTGCCGAACGGGTCATCCCGGGTCTGCGGGAAAATGCTGAACTAACACTTTCCGGCACCCCAGCTGCATTTCAGCGATTTACCGGCAGGCCGTTTGGATGGGTGGGGGGATTTCCGCAGGTGGACTTGTTCCAGAATTGGGGCGCGCGGATTCAAAAAGGAGCCTGGATGGTCGGTGACAGCATATTTCCCGGTCAATCCGTTCCAGCCGCAGCGCTGGGAGGAATTCGGGTTGCAAAGCAAATCCTGAAGGGTATAAAATGATAGGAAGTGAATGACATGAAAAACAATAAATGGTTATGGATCGGCACGATTGTTTTATTAATCCTGGTAGTCGGCCCGTTTTTGATCCCGGTGGGAACAGTGGGAGAAATCGATGACCCGAAGAGCCTGGCGGATCCAGACAGCCAGTTTATCCCGGTCAGCGGGTTGGATCTGCATTATAAATTGGCTGGAGAAGGCTCCCCGGTTTTTGTGCTTTTGCATGGCTTTGGAGCCAGCACCTACAGCTGGCGTTCTGTGGTAGAAGATTTAGCACAGGCCGGTACTGTCATTACCTATGACCGTCCGGGATTTGGATTGACTGAAAGACCGCTGGTCTGGGAAGGCGAGAACCCTTACAGTCCGGACGCACAGGTTGATATTGTCCTGGAATTAATGGATGAATTAGATCTTGAGGAAGCTATCCTGGTCGGTAACTCTGCCGGTGGGACTGTGGCCTTGAACACAGCACTGTCAGCTCCCTCGCAGGTTTCTGCTTTGATCCTGGTAGATGCTGCGGTGTACGCCGGAGGAGGCTCTCCAGCCTGGGTCCGTCCCTTGCTTTTCACCCCGCAGCTGGACCATCTGGGTCCGCTTCTGGCCCGGACGATCTCTAACCGGGGGGATCAATTTATTATGAATTCCTGGCATCAACCCCAACGAATTCCTGATCAGGTCTTTATCAATTACCGGAAGCCCCTCCAGATAAAGAATTGGGATCGGGCGCTCTGGGAGCTGACAAAATCGAGCTACCCTCTCAATCTTGACCAGCGCTTGACCGAGCTTTCCGTTCCGACCCTGGTGATTACCGGGGATGACGACCGGATTGTGCCCACCGAGGACAGCATTCGCCTCGCTTCGGAAATTCCAGGTGCAGACCTTGCAGTGATTGAGAACTGCGGACATTTACCGCAAGAGGAGTGCCCGGCTGAGTTTCTGGAAGCTGTTTTTGGGTTTGTATCAGAAACCCCTTAAAGCTTTTGGCTTGGAGTGGATTGAAAAAAGGGGAGAGGAGAGTAATGGCTGAAATCCGACAATCAACAGCAATCTGGTGGATCCGGGGAGATCTGAGAATTAAAAATAACCCGGCTTTGAATCAAGCTTTAACAGCGGGATACAGTGTATTGCCATTATTTATTTTTGATCCAGTGATTGAAAATTCTTCCCGGATGGGATCGGTCCGGATGGGATTTCTTCAAGGGGGCTTGTTGAATCTCAAGGATAAAATTGAAAAGGCTGGAGGAAATTTGATTATTCGGCGGGGGCAGCCCAATTTAGTTCTCCAAGCAGTTCTGGAGGAAAGCGGTGCTGAAAAGATTTTCGCGGAAGGAGATCTGACACCCTACGCCCGGCGGCGAGACCGACAGGTTTCCAACCAGCTCCCCTTGGAACTGGTATCGAGGCCAACGTATTCGCCGCCGGATCAAATTACCGCCCAGAGCGGAAATCCATATCAAGTTTATTCCCATTACCGGAATAAATGGAAAGATCTGAATTTGAAAAAGCTCCGGGCCACCAGGCTGTCCAATCCTCCCCAGCATTTTTTTTCTGGAAATCTTACCGGATTGGAGCTTGAAGTGGATTTCGGAGATTATTCTGATTCTGGATTTGTTCCGGGTGAAGATGCCGCTCGTTCCGTTTTAGAAGATTTCACAGCAGGTGAAGATCCACCGGTCTATTCATACCGGGAGAAGCGAAATCGTCCGGACCTGAGCGGCACATCGCGGCTTTCCCCCTATCTTCACTTTGGAATGATCTCAATCACCGAAGCATTATTGGCTGCCCTGGAGGCGATGGATCGGTCTCAAAATCAAGCCCAGCTTCAGAGTGCTGAAACCTGGTTGGATGAATTAATTTGGCGGGAGTTTTTTCAATACATTCTTTATCATAATCCCCAGGTCCTGCGCCAGAGCTACCGGGAAAAGCTGGCAGCAATTCCCTGGAGGAATGATCGGGAAGAGTTTTTATGCTGGAAAGAGGGCAGAACCGGATTTCCGATTGTGGATGCGGCAATGCGGCAGCTCTCCCGCGAAAATTGGATCCACAACCGGACCCGGATGGTCACGGCTTCCTTCCTGGTCAAGGATCTATTGATCGATTGGCGCTGGGGGGAGGACTGGTTTATGGAGAATCTGCTGGATGCTGATCTTGCGAGCAACAACGGCGGCTGGCAGTGGGTTGCCGGAACAGGCACGGATGCTGCGCCGTACTTCCGGATATTTAATCCAATCACCCAGGGAGAAAAGCACGATCCCCAGGGAAGATATATCCGCGAATATGTTCCGGAACTCCGTCAGGTTCCAGGCAGGTACATCCATCAGCCCTGGACAATGCCGGAAAGCGTTCAGCAGGAATCGAAGTGTGTGATCGGGAAAGATTACCCGCCCCCGATAGTAGAACACAGTCAAGCCCGGGAGCGAACTCTTGAGGCTTATCAGTTTGCGAAAAACAGCAGTTCATAGTGGTTTAGATTTCGAGAAGCAGATAACAATATAGCGACAAGGAGTAAATATGATTCTAAATCAATGGTATGCAGTCCTGGAGTCACGAGAAATTCCCTCTGGAAAACCGATTGGCGTGACCCGGATGGGTGAGAAGCTGGTATTCTGGAGGACATCAGATGGAGATTTGTTCTGTTTTAAGAATGCCTGTCCCCACCGCGGAGCCGCACTGAGCACCGGTCTGATTATCGATGATCACCTGCAGTGTCCTTTTCACGGCTTTGAATTTGATTCCAGCGGACAATGTGTTAAGATCCCGGCCCTGGGAGAGGATGCCCAGCCTCCCAAAGCCATGAAAGCTCCTGGCTACCCTGTCCGGGAAAAATTTGGGTTTGTCTGGTTGTGGTGGGGTGAACCCCGGAGCAGCTATCCGGAGATTGAATTTTTTGAGTCGATTGATGATGAGTTCAGTTATGTCACGGTTTGTGATCACTGGGAAACTCATTATTCCAGAGCCGTTGAAAATCAGCTGGATGTTGTCCACCTTCCTTTCATCCATCGGACTACGATTGGGAGGGGAAATAAAACTGTGGTTGACGGCCCGATTAAGGAATGGGTTTGCGAGATGGATGACTGCGGGGTTTTAAATATCTGGGTATTGAACCGCAAAGATAATGGAAAACCCGCCCGCAAGGAGCGGGATCTGGAAATACCCGACCGCAAACCATCCCTCCAGTTTCGGTATCCAAATGTCTGGCATAATTGGATTGGGGAGCAAATTCGGGTAACGGCAGCCTTTGCTCCGGTTGACGATCAAAACACGCTGCTATACCTGCGCTACTACCAAAAAATAACCAATTTTCCGATATTGAAGCAGCTGATCGGGCTGTTGGGGCGAGTTGGGGTTCGGGTCATCACCAACCAGGACCGCTGGATTGTAGAGACCCAGATCCCAAAGAAATCCGGACTGAAAATCGGGGAGACCCTGATTCCGGGGGACAGTCCGATTATTGAATACCGCAGAATGAGAGATCAACTTCAAAAAGATGCAGAAATCAGGATCAAACAATGACAGCGACTTCGAATCAAGAACGTGTTCAAAGACAGGATCTCCGGGCTCTTTATGCGGGAATCCTTGTAAGTTTATTTTTTACCGGGCTGATCTGGTGGGGAGGAAGAGCCCTTGAAAATATCCGTTTGCTCCCGGACCAAGGTGCTTCCTGGTACTACTGGAAGCTTCCAGAACCTACCTTCTGGACCCGGGCAACTGCCTGGGGTTTTTATGCCCTGCATCAAGTGGGATTATGGGGTTTGATTTATTTTGCCCAGACCCGGGTTAAAAAATATTCGCGGAAACTGCAACGGGTCAATTTCTGGGCCCTGGGCTGGAATGTGTTTTTCATTTTGCTGCATTTTGTCCAAACCCAGATCTGGTATGACGGCTTAGCCCAGGATGTATCAATCTGGAGTTCTCAGGCATCTGTCGTGCTGCTGCTGGTTTGGGTGCTGCTGATGGAAAATCAGCGGCGGGGGTTATTTTTCGGGCAAAAAATTCCCTTTCCAAAGCGAATTGGACGCTTTGCCAGGAAGTATCACGGCTACTTTTTTGCCTGGGCGATTGTTTATACCTTCTGGTATCACCCCATGGTTTCCACTTCGGGACACCTGTGGGGTTTCTTTTACATGTTTTTATTGATGCTCCAGGGAAGTTTGTTTTTCACCAGGATCCATCTTAATAAATACTGGACGTTTCTTCAGGAAGCGATGGTGCTGGTGCACGGTACTTTGGTTGCTGTGATGCAGGGAAATAATCTCTGGCCGATGTTTGCCTTTGGTTTTGGAGGAATGCTGGTGATCACCCAGCTGTATGGGCTCGGTTTAAAAGCCTGGCAGCGCTGGGTGGTCCTCGGAGTTTACATTGCAGCAGTGATTGGTGTCTACAGCCAGCGTGGGTTGAGCATGCTGAATGAGATAGTCCGGATCCCTGCTATAGAATATTTGCTGGTTTTTGCCCTGGCTGGAGCGATTGGGCTCGGGCTGTGGATTAATGAGCAGCTGAAGAAATCAGGGGCCGAAAACTGAAGATTGAATTCCCGACCAAAACAGAAGAACTATTTAGATCTGCTGGCTGGCGATGAAGTTCATCAAAGCCCGGGTCAGGAGGGTGTCGTCCTTTGCTCTGTGCGAATTGGGCAGTGGGATCCCGGCTTCCTGCCCGGCTTTTTCAAGTGAAATCCAGCGGTAATCACCCGTTCGGGGATTCCACTCTCCCCTGAACTGGGCGTAAATTTTCATCACGTCGAAAAACTCGGTCCCGGGAGGGATTTTCCATTTCATCCAGTTCTGCTGGTGGGTCTGGCGGATCAGTTTGAGATCAAATTCTGCATTGTACATTCCAACCGGTCTCCCGCTGAGGGCAGATTCGACCTTCGGCCAGAACTCATTCCAGTCCGGGGCACCAGCAGTCATCTCCCGGGAGATACCATGAATATTCACTGCCTGGTGTGGAATTTCCCGATGGGTCTTGATCAATGAATCTGCCAGTGTCGATCCATCCTGGGCGACCACAGCAATTTCAACGACCACATCACCGGGTCCAACTCCAGTTGTTTCCGTATCAAGATAAACAGGATTCTGGTTGATCCAGTCCCGTGCCAGGACAACTGCCTGTTGTTTTGCTAGTGACATCATTGATTAAGAATTTCGATCAGATCTTCTTTTGTAGTTACCGGTTCAAGACAGACATAATCACGGCATAAGTATACAGTAGAACGGTTCTGAACGGGAGGGCGGTTCTGAAGAATTTCAGGGGCGGAGGCCTCTATCGGAGGATTTCCCTGGGCCAGGATGCTCCGAGGACGATATTCCTGATTGATTGCTGCAAGCAAAATTTGCATTTCCTGGTCTTCCAGAAGGCCGATCAGCGCCAGTTCATTCCGGGGTCCGACGAATAAATCAGCAGCCTGGAGCCATTTTCCATAACCTAGAGGGGAAAGAGCCATTTTTTCCCTCATCGCGAGAATGGTTTCCTCGGCAATTTCCTGCCATTCATAATTCATTGTGTAACCGCTCATCTGGAGCAGGACGTACGATGCCTGGCTGGCACCGGATGGAACCGCATTATCCTGTTTGTTTCTGGGCCTGTAGATTAATTCCGGGTGGTCCTGACCGGTATCATAGAAGCCGTTTTCGGGGGAGTAAAACAATCGAATCATCTCTTCTGTCAGTTCAACTGCTGCTTCATACCACCGCTGCTGGAAGTCCGCTTGATAAAGGGCAATCAAGCCCCCGATTAAAGCGCTGTGGTCTTCCAGGTAAGCCAGATGCTGGGCGGATCCGTTTCTCCAGGATCGGAGCAGCCTTCCCTGGTCGTTGATTAGATTCTCCAGGATAAAATCTGCATTTTTGGCGGCTGTTTCCAGATAGTCCTCGCGCTCAAGATATCTGCCTGCATTTGCAAAAGCGGTGAGTGCCAGACCATTCCAGGCGACAAGAACCTTGTCATCCAGGGCTGGACGGATTCGTTTTTTCCGAGCTTCGAGGAGCCGATTTTTGAGATCTTTGATTCGGGATTTGATCGTTTCCAGCGGTACATTAAATAAGTCCGATATTTCCTGATCTGTCTGCTTTCTCCGGAGGATAATTTTCCCTTCAAAGTTGCCTCCCGCTGGCAGCGTAAAGGCTGCTTCCGCTGTTGAAAAAAGGGCATCATCCTCAAGTATGGATTGAATTTCCTGCAAATCCCAGATGTAATACTTTCCTTCCTGACCTTCTGAATCGGCATCCAGCGAGGAGTAAAATCCCCCCTGCGGATCCCGCAGTTCGCCCTGGATGAAATCAAGGGTTTCCGTGCTGATCTGCCGCTGGAATTGCTTTCCGGTGATCAGATATGCCTGGAGGTAAACATTACTCAGAATGGCATTGTCATAGAGCATCTTCTCAAAATGAGGGATAAGCCAGCGGGGGTCTACACTGTAGCGTGAAAATCCGCCCCCCAGGAGATCATACATCCCACCCCGAGCCATGGCTGAAAGGGCATGGGTGGTGAGCTTTTCAGCTTCTTCACTCCCCCGGGATTGCATCCGAAGCAGAAATTCCAGGGCCATCCCCATTGGAAATTTAGGCGCTCCTCCCCAGCCGCCGTGGTCCCAATCATACCCTTTGTACAGATTCCGGGTGATCTCGTGCAGATCCTCAAGCTCAAGGGTTGAATCCTCGATTGAATCCTCACTTTCTGGTTCAAGATGAGCTGTAATCTGGTCCGCGCTGTTCAGGAGTTTATCCGGATCTTCCTTCCAGAGTTTCGCAACTGTTGCTAAGACCTGCAAAAATGAAGGCAGGTTGTGTCTGGGTTCGGGGGGAAAATAAGTCCCGCCGTAGAAGGGTTTTCCCTCCGGCGAAAGGAAAACACTCATCGGCCATCCCCCCTGTCCGGTCAAAGCGACCACCGCCTGCATATAGATTGAATCCAGGTCCGGGCGTTCTTCCCGGTCCACTTTGATATTAATAAAATGGGTATTCAGGTAGTCCGCTGTTTCCTGGTCTTCGAAGGATTCATGCGCCATCACGTGGCACCAGTGGCAGGCTGCATATCCGATGCTTAAAAAGATCGGTTTGTTCTCCTCCTGAGCCAGTGCTAAGGCATCCTTCCCCCAAGGCTGCCAGTGGACCGGGTTATCTGCATGCTGGATTAAGTAGGGAGAATTTTCACTTTTTAATAAGTTTTTCACAGAAATAATCCTTTTGTTAAGTGCAAACAGCCAAAATATACATGGTAAGATTTGAATTCTAAAAGTAACAAAGTCCAAATTAGTTATCTGGACATTACAGATTTGTTATTTCTTGAATTCTAATTGACGATGATTTAAGCTCTGCTATAATGAAGCTAATCACTAATCAACGGATGGGTTGATATGTCACAATCTTACAGACCCGGTCGATCAAGCAAAGGACAGAGTTTTGTTGAGCTGGCAATCGTCCTGCCGCTCTTGCTGTTTTTGCTGATTGGCTTTGTTGAAATTGGCGGGATTATATATCATTATCTATCCATGCTGGACGTTGCCCGGGAGGCAGCTCGTTTTGCGTCAGAACATGATTACCGGGTTCTGAATGCACCAGGTACGGGATTGCCCGACAGTGCCTGCACCGATACGGATGTCCATTATTTCTATGACACCGCCTGTGTGATCATCGGGGCTGGCTTCAACCCGGATCTGCAGCTGGATCCCGCTACAGATGATGTCGCGATTTCTGTTTTCACCGTCAACAATAACACGGTAACCCATCGCTGGCCGAATGATGGGGATGGGGTCTGGTCGCTTTATTCAGAGAACTGGACCAAGAATTGTGATGGGAGCCTCAACTCGACCACGCCGTTCATGACCAATGCGGAGATGGCAAGTATCTATGCTTTACCTACACCAACCTTTGGTCCAGGCACACCCACTCCTGGGGCGGGAACTCCAATACCAGCAGCACCTGCAGATAAAGGAGCAGTTGTTGTGGAAGTTTATTACTGTCATGAGCAGATTTTGAACCTGCCGGTTTTGTCTTCAATAATACCAAACCCAGTCCCGCTGCATGCTTTTGCGGTGATGCCAGCCCCGGCGGCTGCACCCACTCCCACACCGCTTCCTTAAGGTGGATTAGATATGAAGAAAATCATCTCCAGGGTATTCCAAAAAATCACAAACGGTTCAGAACAGGAACGCGGCCAGGCGGTCGTGATCACTGCGGTTGCCTTTCTGGCCATCCTGGCTTTTGCCGGCTTGGTGACAGACGCTGGATCGTTGTATTTGAATTTCACCCGGCTCAAGAGAGGGCTGGATGCTGCAGCGGTGGCAGCCGCAAATAATATTAAAGATTCATCTCTTCCAGCTGCCCAGCGCAGCGCAAACATCCGGGAGGCTGCCCGGGAGATGCTGGCTTTGAATGATATTGAGGGAATTTACACCCTGCGGACCTTTACCTGTGATGACGGCGGCTTGCCGGCTGATTTTGCTGCGATGTGTCCTGCGCCAACTGAAGATCAGCGCAAGCTGGCATATGTGGAAGCTACTCAGAACAGTCCGGTTTATTTTTTACAGCTGTTCGGAATCGATGACATTCCTATCACTACCCATTCGGTGGGAGAAGCAGCTTCGATTGATCTCGTCCTGGTGATCGACACCTCGGAATCGATGGGGTCCAACACTGCAGGATATGATGCTAATTTTGATCCGGCAGCCTGCAATGCGGCTAATAACTGCCAACCGCTGCGCCAGGCGAAAGATGCAGCAAAATCGATGATTAACAAGCTGTTTGACGGCTACGATCGGATTGCAATTGTCACCTACGATTTCAGCGCGACGATTCATGACCCGGATTTGTCATCAGCTACCGTTCTGGAATCTGATCACACAGCGGTCAAAGGCGCGATTGATGCCATCACTTTGCATGATGATGTCAATTTGAATGATATTATCGCCACCGGTAAGAATCCTATCAACGGGGAGTTAAACCCGCTGGATATCAACGGGGATGGCACCTATGTGGGGGGTGTTCCCCAGAACTTTGGGGATTCAATTGTTACTACCTGCACCGGCTGTGGAATGCGGGTTGCCGGGAATATCCTGAGTGATCAGGGGAGGGTAGATTCTGTCTGGGTCATTGTGCTGCTGTCGGATGGGGCGACCAATGTCAGTGATCTGCCGGACTCGAGCGATGTGAACAACCCGGTACCTGCTGGATACATTAACGGCTTTTGCGGTGGAGACCCCGGGTTTCCAAATCCAAACCGGATGTGGGATACTCCCTGGTGCACGGACAGCGATCCCTCCACCCGGCACTGCGGCCCTTTCCATGCAGCAGCTGGGGAATGCCCGCCCGGAGCCACCTGGGTCGGAAACAACACTCCTCCTTATGATGCTGAGGATTACGCCCGGGATATCACCGACCGGGTTGCGCTGCTCGGGTCCACCAATCCCAGTGAGCCGGTTGGAGGCGAGGAAATTGCCATATATACCATTGGGTTGGGAGTAGCTGCATCCCCACCGGATTATGATGGAGAGGAACTGCTGCGCTACATGGCTAATATCGGGGATGATAATTTCAGGAATCCAGCTGCCTCCGACCCCTGCGATGGAGCGGCTCCACAGACATCCTGCGGGCAGTATTATTATGCCCCGGATGCGACCTATCTGACCCAGATTTTTGAGAAAATCGCCGGCAGCATTTTCACCCGGATCAGCCAGTAAACATGTCTGGACAATCTAGCAATATCTCTTTTTTGTGATATAATGGCAAGAAGATAACCACACACACAAAAAGAGAAATATGGTTAAGGGGTTCGTTAACCGTTTAAGGGAGCAGGATCGTGCTCAAGCAATGGTGGAATTCGTCATTGCGCTGCCGATCCTGCTTTTTATAATTTTTGGGATCATTGAATTTGCCCGGATGACCTTTGCCTGGATGGCGGTCCAAAATGCAGCCCGTTTCGGCATTCGCTATGCAGTTACGGGGGAGTACAGTGAGATTTACTGTGTGGAGGCGGGAAACCTGCTGGGAGCAGCTCATGTAGCGGCGGATACAGATGGGGGTGATCCCCAGGACTGCCAGATCCCCGATACCTACCCCGGCGCGGATAAAAACGAAAAAGAACGTGAGCTGATTGACATGGCCCGGCTCTTTTCCATCCAGGATGCTGCTCTGGGGGGGGGGACTGGTTTATGGCTCCGGCCCAATATTTCCGGGAATTACGAGCAGTACCTGGATAACCATAATGATTCATTCATCGGTCTTCCGACCGAGCAGGGTTATTACCATGTGACGGTCTGCAGCAATCGGGATAACCGCTATGGGATGGATTATTCCAACTATGCCATCCCGCTCTGCAAAGATATGGCCAGCGTGGAGTTGATGGATGATGCTGGAGGACCCGGGGATCGGGTCAAGGTCCGGGTTCAGCATCAGCATCCCTTGTTTTTGCCCCTGCTGACCAATATCTGGCCTTCGGTTGGATTAAATGCTGAGAGAGACGGAATCGTAGAAAAGTTCCGAACCAGCCGGGTGATAGGGGTTTCTGGACCAATCCTTTCTGCCCCGACCTGGACCCAGACACCAACCATCACCCTGACACCTTCGACTACTCCGACACCGACCGAGACAAGTACAGCGACGCCGACTGAAACACCAACGCCGTCGAACACGCCAATACCAGTTGACTGTGATTTAATCAATATTGTTGACGCTGAAGTTGCCCATTACGGCTTTGGATATTTTATGGCCCGGATGTCAATTCAGAATGCAAACCCGGTGCCAATCCACCTTTTTCAGGCCGACCAGGGTTGGGAGAAAAATTTTCCCTTCAGGGAAGCCTATGCCTTCCAATTTAACAGCAGCCCCTTTGAAATTTTGAATGACCCAAATCCTCCGACAATCTGGATCCCAGGTTCCCCGATCGAAATGGTTTCTGGTGATGTGGGGGATTACATTGCCCTCTTCAATCCGCCCTTCATTCCAGTTTGGGGAGCCACTTCAATTGACCTTACATTTGATGACAACTGTCATAAAACAGTTGGTTTTAACATGCCGTCTCCCACACCAACAGAAACTTCGACCATCACACCCACCCCAACCATCACCCCAACCCCGGACTGCAGTCAATACAGCATGACCGGATTTAGCTTTCAGAATAATGCCATTCAGCAGATGTCGGTTACCAATGGAGATGTGGTGGACACCACCGTGCAGCAAATTCAATTTGATTGGAATTATGCGGAGCAATTTGGGAATCTCAACGGTTACCCGAATTTACATGTTGATTTTTTCCGCTGGGATTCGACCGATTTCTTTATGGGAGGAAACAATGACTGGATCCGGGATTTCAGTTCACCCAGCAGCTGGTCCGGTTCGCTGCCTTTTGACAGCGGGGATTCCTATACCTGGATGATTGATTTTGATGGTGACTGGGGCGGGAGTGGATCCCTGACCGGAGTGGTCAATAATGATTTTGGTGTGATCATAGATTTCAGCAACGGCTGCCAACTGCGCCGGGACGCTGTTCCTCGGGCTCTGGTGACCTGGACACCGACCAATACACCGACAATCACCTATACCCCGTCACCTCCACCCCCGCCAACTTCGACCCCGATTCCGACCTGGACGCCGCTGCCGACAGCTACCCCGCTGCCGACCTTTACTTTCACACCCTCCTGGACGCCGTCAATCACGCCGTCCCCCACAATTACGAGGACTCCTTCGAACACACCTATCCCACCCACGGCCAGCAGTACCCCGGTCCCAACCAATACTCCGGTACCGAGCAATACACCGATCCCTACCAACACCTTCACGCCTGTTCCTACAAATTCACCTACAGCAACAAAAACTAGAACACCGACCCCGGTTCCATCCTGGACTCCTGCCTGCCCATTTGATGATCCGAACTGGCCCTGTCAGCCAACCTGGACACCCGGTCCCTAAACTGGTTCCTGATCATTACCAGAGGATTTCTGATATCCAAGCCCCCCTTTCGGGGGCTTTTTGATGATGGTTAATAGAAATTGTTAGCTCTGTTTCAAGATTTGGGCGGGAAAACCATCCCAGCTAACAGGATTGCAAGCTGGAAGGTCTTGTCCAGATATCACGGGGTGCTAAACTACAAGCGTAAGGATTGATTTCATTATTATGGGCGAGGAAGGCAGTCATGGATTCTAAAACAAGCAGGCAAAAAAAATTCTTTCGCTGGATAGGCATTACTCTGCTGATTGCTGCTGCTACCTATGGATTCGCTTCCGCAAATACATTGAATATCACCAATTTATCCGGCCAGGGTTATGGTGTAAAATCAGTTTTTGAGGTCTCCGGCATCGGTTATACTCTTGATGTGGAGAACCCCGAATATTTCACTGAAGTCCATTTTAATTTAGATGACCAGGATCAATTAGTCCATGCCGGGGTTTCGATCGAAAAACAATCGGAAGTTACCTGGGCAGATCAATGCAGAGTTGAAAAATCCGGATACAGCTGCACCTTTGAGCCAAGCATCAATGTCCTGGATGCAGATTGGCTCCATGTTGTTAAACTGCGGTAAGCATTATCTGTGTTTTTCGGATAGAATGAGGGAAGTGTCTGGCGTGGGTGATTCAATCCACGCCACTTGGCATATCAAAAAGGCAAAAGTAATTACCGATTTATGATGGAAGCCGGGGAAGATGGATGGATCAACCCGTCCAGAAGGGAGAACAAGGATGATCAAAGAATTACTGCAAACGCGCAGAGAAAAATCGCCGGGTCAGGCTATGACGGAGTTCTTGATTGCTCTTCCGATCCTGCTTTTCCTGCTGTTTGGGATTATCGAATTTGCCCGATTAACCTTTTCCTGGATGGCTGTGCAGAACGCAGCTCGTTTCGGAATCCGGTATGCGGTAACCGGTGAATATAATGAGATTTACTGCGTAGAGGCTGGCAATCAGCTTGGATCGGATCACATCAACGCTGATGTCCATAACGGCGATCCGCAGGACTGCATTGTTCCAGATGATTATCCCGGATTAGACAGCAATGACAAGGAACGGGAATTGATTGATTTAGCCCGTTTGTATTCCATCCAGGATGCTGCAATCGGGGGAGGCAGCGGACTCTGGGTTGATTTGGGGATTTCCGGTGATTATGAACAGTATCTTAATCATCATGATATGACATATCTGGGTCAGCCAGAAAAAAACGGTTTTGTTCATGTCACAGTCTGTTCGAACCGGGAAAATAACCGCTATCAGTTTGGCGATCCAAATCCATTTGATGCAGTGGATCTACCGCTCTGCACCGATAGTTTGAATGGCCACCTGATGGATGATGCCGGGGGTCCCGGTGATCGTGTAAAAGTTTATGTCCACCATCAGCATCCGCTTTTCCTGCCTTTAATCAGCAATATTTGGCCTAATATGGAGCTGAATGCCGAGCGGGATGGGATTGTAGAAAAATTCCGCACATCCAGGGTGATTGGTGTCTCCGGTCCGATCTTATCTGCACCGACCTGGACCCTGACTGCTACGATTACGGATACTCCGACCCCGAGCGACACCCCGCTGCCGACCGATACCCCGACTCCGGTGCCCACGCCGTACAACTGCGCCGGATCAGGAATCTTACGTGAATACTGGACCGGGATCGGGGGCAACGATCTTTCTAACCTGACGGGGTACTCAAACTATCCGGGATCGCCAGATGGATATTCGTATGAAAGCAGTTTCCAAGCTCCGGTCAACTGGGATGATAACTATGGTACCCGAATGCGGGCCTGGCTCTGTATTCCAGATCCTGGCAATTACCGCTTCTGGATTTCCAGTGATGATGACAGTCAGCTGAAACTGGACTGCTCCGGGACGGACCCGAATATTGTGGGGGATGCCAATCCAGGTGGAGCCGGTCAGATAGCCTATGTCAACGGCTGGACCAGCTACGCTCAATGGAATAAGTACTCCAGCCAGCGCTCTTCCTGGTTTAATCTCAATAAAGTCGGTTGGGTTTGCTATATTGAGGCAATTCAGAAAGAAGGCGGCGGCGGGGACAGCCTGACGGTAGCCTGGGAGCGGCCTGGCGGTGGTTCAAGGCAAATTCTTCCGGGCGTATTCCTGGAGCCGGTGTCAGCCATGCCGACCGCGCTGCCGACAGCTACACCAACGATTACTCCCACCCCGGACTGCAGCCAGTACACAATCAGTGATTTCAACTTTACCCAATGGGCTATGCAGCATCTCTATGTTCGCAACAATGATATTGTGGACACTGATGTAACCCGGATTGAACTGATCTGGGACTATGCGGAGGATTTTGGGGCTGCAAACGGTTACAGCGGTTTACAGGTAGACTGGTTCAAGTGGGCTGGATCAAATATCGGACCCTCCGGGAATGATTATTCTTCCTCCACGGTCTGGACCGGCAGCCGGAATTTCAACGCGGGCGGGAACTATAAATGGGAGATTGATTTCGATGGGGACTGGGGAGGCGGGGGTTCGTTGACGGATGTAGTCAGCTCGGATTTTGGGGTGGTAGTAGATTTTGCCAACGGCTGTCAGGTCACCAAAAACGTTGTGCCACGGTCTATGGTCACCTGGACGCCTTCCTCCACACCCACAGTGACGAACACCGCTACCGCAACTTCCATTCCGACGGCGACATTGATTCCAACCCAAACATATACTCCATCGATCACCCCGACCGCATCCAACACGCCGATTCCCCCGACAGCGACTCCACTGCCGCCCACTGCAACGGATCCACCTCCGGCAACCAATACGCCAATTCTGCCGCCAACTGCTGTTCCTTCAGCAACCTCGGTGCCGGCCACAAACACCCCGCTCCCATCGCTGACACCCAGTTCAACAATACCCCCGACCTGGACACCAGCCTGTCCCTTTGACGATCCGAACTGGCCCTGCCATTCTGTTCCAACACCGACACCATAGCAAATCCAGGTTTCTAAATCTGAGATAGACAGCCCTCCCCCGGGAGGGCTGTTTTTGTACAATTGATGATTTTGGTCTGCCTCCGGTGCGCCCCAGCTAACTTTTCTGTAAGTTTGAGGTTAAAAACACCTTACAAAACGGCTTTTTGGGCCGAAAATTACCCCAACCTAACAGCATTGTTAGGTTGGGGGGTTGTCAGAACAGTTTGAGTTGGTAAACTGGATGCGCATAGAAAAATAACAAGATCCAATTTTTTTAGTTTGGAGGAAATATGATGAAACTTTTCAAACAGCGATACAAAATAGCTTTTTTAGTGGTTTTGGTGTTCACTCTGGCCGCTGCGACCTATGGTTTTGCCGCATCCAACACCGTCCCAGAAACCCGGGCTGGAGAAGGAAACAACACTATCTCCGGTTATGTGGTCAGCAATGTGGATTACACGCTGCTGCAGGGGGACCCAACCCAGTTTTCCAGTGTTTCTTTTGATCTGGATAACGCAGCTGATGAGGTGTATGTTGGTATAGGTTCTACAACGAAAACATACTGGACTGACTGCGGCAACGGCGGTAGCGGGAACAGCTGGACGTGCGACCTGACTGGTTCAACTGTTTCAGTTCTGGAAGCGGTTTCTTTAAACGTCTCATCGGCCGATTGATCTACCTTGCAGCTGCAGGCTTGATCATGATAATCAAAGGCGTGGCTTCCGATAGAAACCACGCCTTTTTCCCTGGTAGAGACCGGATAAAACTGTGATCAAACGATCTCTTTTAATCTCTTGGATGATCCTGCTCCTTCTGGGAGGGTTTCTCTGGTGGGGATTTGCCCCGGTTCAAATCGGGGGACCGGTGGGGTATGTGATTGTCAATGGCAGCAGCATGGAGCCCGGGTTTTCAAAAGGGGATCTGGTGCTGACCCGGAGTGAGATCCAACCTCAACCTGGGACGGCTGTTGTCTATCAGCAGCCGCAGATAGGTATGATTTTCCATCGGGTGATTGATATTCAAAATGGATCCTATCTCCTTCAAGGTGACAATAATGACTGGGTGGATTCTTATCAGCCTGCTGAAGACGAGATCATCGGCGGCTATTGGCTCCGGATTCCATCTGGCGGTACAATCATTACAAGGTTACGAGAGCCGCTAAACTTTTCATTGCTCAGCCTGGGGATTGTTGGCGTAATAATTTCACTTTTCTATTTTCAAAAACAAGATATGGCAAAAAAACGTAAGAACCGGGTTAAAAATCCAGCACATGCCTCAGAGAAGAAATCAGACACGAGAGCAGGAGAATTCCGTCAGGATCTGCTCCTTATGCTGGGTGTTCTGGCGCTGGCTGCTGTTATTTTGGGATTATTTGCGTTCCTACAGCCCCTGGAGCAGGAAGTTTCGGAAGAATTTCAATATCAGCATCAGAGTGAATTGAATTACAGTGCTCAAGATTTGAGCGGAATTTATGATTCCTCACAGGTGATGACCGGGCAGCCGGTTTACCTGGATTTGACCTGCCGGGTTGATCTGAATATTGATTACCGCTTGACCGCCCCCGCTATGACCCCCGGCAATCAGGCTTTGTTTACAGGGTCTTACCGGATCAGTGCTCTGCTGGAGGATGTGGACGGCTGGCAGCGTACCATCCCTCTGGAAGATTTCAGAAGTTTTTCAGGGACATCTTTTTCTGAAGCGGCGGAGCTGGATGTGTGCGAAATCAGGGATTTGATCCTCGAAAAAGAACAAAAAACCGGCACCAGCAACCGCTGGTACACGCTTTTTATCAGACCGGAGATCAATTACCAGGGACAGATCAGCGAGCTGCCGCTTGAAGGTGTGTTTCGACCGGAATTTCAATTTCAAATTGATACCTCATTGATGCGCCTGCCTGGCGAGGAAGAGCAGCTGACGATCATTGAAGAAGGAGCGCTGGAAAAAACCCGGATTTTGCCCAACACACTCTCAATATTTGGTTTGAGCCTGGAAGTAAAGACAGCACGCTGGACAGCTCTCTCAGTATTAATTATTTGTCTCGCAGGAGGGATCTGGCCCCTGGTGAGTCTTTACAGGGATTGGAAAAGTTCCGATGCTTCCTGGATCCAGGTTCAGTATCATCCTATGCTGGTTGACGTCGCCTTTGGGAGTCCAGCCCGAAATGCGGAGCAAATTGTCCAGGTAGCTTCTTTTCAGGATTTATCCAAGATGGCGGAGCGCTATGGTGCGATGATATTGCATGAATCCCGGGGACATCTCCACCGGTATTCAATTCAAGATGAAGGTACAGTCTATCAGTACAGTCTGGACGGCATCCGGGACCACAGCCTGTTTTCTGATTTGAACGATTTCAAAATAGCCTTAAACACCGCTCTGGAAGAGGATCAATTTGAACTGTACTATCAACCAATTGTAGATTTAAGAAGTAAACAGGTGACCGGAATCGAAGCTTTTGTTCGCTGGAATCACCCCCGCTTGGGTCTGCTTTACCCTGCCGAGTTTATTCAGCTCGCAGAAGAAAACGGATTAATCCCGGTAATAGACCGCTGGGTGATCGAAAGCGGCTGCCGGCAGCTCAATGAATGGGGAGAATTTGGTCTGCCTCTGGTACCCTTATCTATCAATATTTCCCCAAACACCATTTTGGATGATAACTTTTCGAATCATATCGAAAACGCTGTGGTTCAAAGCAGCTGTAATCCCGATTTTCTGCAGCTGGAAATCAACCGCTCGAATCAGGTTTTCAGGGATAAAACGATCCAGCAGAGACTGCTCGATCTAAGAAGATTAGGGGTGCGGTTGGCTCTTGATAATTTTGCGACAGATGCGGCCAATCAAATTGACCAGGTTTCCAGGATGCCTATTCAGAGTTTAAAGATAGACCGGAGCATCATGCAGGGGATAACAGGAGATCAATCAAATTTACGTTTGATCAACGCGGTTGTGAAAATGGCCCGCAGTTTGCAGATTGAGGTAATTGCTCAGGGTGTGGAGAATAATGAACAGATTGCCCTCCTGGAAAAACAGGAAATCTCCCTGGCCCAGGGTTATTTCCTGGGAGATCCAGTCCCGGCCCGGGAGATGGGCTGGAAACTGGGAAAAACCCTTCCCCAGGGTTCTGGTAAAGAGCTGGAAGAATAAGATATGGTCAGGAGAAATCTCAGAAACATTTTGCTGGTTCTGCTGCTCGGAATCGGAATGGTAGCGCTGATCAGTGTTTTTTCAGCTGTAGCGGCCACCAACACAGTGTCAGAATCCCGGGCAGATCTGAACTCCGCAGCGATTGATGGAAACGATCTCAAACCGGATGCCTGCAGTGGAATCAATATTCAAAATATTGTAGACGTTGGAGCCGGTGAAACCGGGACTGATGCTAACGACCTGATCCTGGGAACTGCCGGGAATGACTTGGTCATCCGGGGCGGAGCCGGGGATGACTGCATCCTGGGTGGAGGGGGAAATGAAGGCTTCATCATTTTCCTTGGAATCTTCGGGGAAGAAGGGGATGATGTCTTAATTGGCGGTCCCGGATTTGATGTCTGCCAGGGCGGTGGAGGATCAAACACATTTGTGGAATGTGAGGTTACCAGATAATTAATCTCACTGGAGTTCCTGTGAATTTCTTAAGGAACCGGAAAAAAATAATTATTATAATAATAATTGAAACAAAACCAGTGGTTAAGGAAATTTTCAGCTGAATCGATTTTATTTCTCTCTTTAAATATATCCTTTCAAGGGTAGAAAGGATTGTTTTATCGATATGATGGATGTTGAATGAGTCTGATAAAGGTAAAATGAAAAGAAAAACTAGATTAACACGGAAGAGTAAGAAAAAACAGGTCCAGACTCAAGAAAAACCTGGAATTTAAACACCGAAAGTGGTCTTGATATGCTTCGGAGTTGAATTCTGATAATTTTATTAAACTTTTTGCGGCGGGACAGTCCGAGAAAAATGGTGATAAAAAATGAAAGTACAATTTTCTAGAATTCAACCTGGAAAAAAAATGCCCAAAATCCTGCCAAACCATCGTTTGGTATTTGCTTTAGTAAGTTTCTTTTTAGCGCTAATTTTGGTCCCGGTTGTGATTGTTTTTGCTGCGACGGTACCGGCGGAGATGAACATTCAATTCACACCGATTGCAATTGCATCGGGGGGGACCTCGACATTGAAAGTTTCAGTCTTCAACTTGAATGCTAATCCGCTTACTAATGCGACCTGGACGGACACTTTTCACCCTGATATAGCAATAGCAGATCCTCCCAACATCAACGTCCAGAACTGCGGCAGCTATTCTTTGACTGATGGTGCTGGAGGTTTAATCGAAGCGGGGGACAGTTCCATCAAGCTGACCGGTGCTACCGTGCCGGCCCAACTACCCAGCGGGGTTCCCGGGGAATGTTACGTAGAGGTGGATGTCACTTCAACGACGCCCGGCAATTTGATCAACTCTATACCTGAGAATCATCTAGTATCAGAAACCATTGATCCTGATGGTGGTGGATCCGTGCCGATTACCAATACCACCCCGGCCAGTGCCACGCTGAATGTGATCGGGGTTGAATCACCCTCGCTGAGCAAGGCCTTCGCGCCCAACACCGTTTTTGTCGGTCAGACCAGCACGCTGACAATTAACATTTTTAACAATGATCAGGATTACCCCTTGACCGAAGTGACCATGTTTGATGAGCTGCCGACTGCTGGAAATGAAGATATTAAAGTGGCCAGCCCGCTGAGTGCCTCATTGAACGGCTGCGGCGAAGGATCCGGCGCAGAGTTGACTGATGAGAATGGGGATCCGCTGGCTCCCGATGACACCACCATTAAGTTGGTCAATGGCACCATCGCTCCGGATTCGAACTGCACGATCACGGTCGATGTGGTCTCAATGGTGCAGGGTGCTTATGTAAATGTAATACCCAAGGATGCCCCGCTGGATGGTTCAATCCAAACCCGGCAGGGTGTTAGCAATGAGGATCCGGCTGATGATCAGCTCAACGTCCAGGCTTTTATCATTGACAAAGAATTTGCCGAGACGAAGATAGCTGCCGGTGAGCCCACCTTGGTGAGCATTGAGATCGTCAATAACGCCACCATTGATTATACCGGCGCTGCTTTGAACGATATCCTGCCTGAAGGGCTTGTTTTCGAACCGGGGAGCGCATCACTCAGCTGCACCGATGGATCTTCTACGGCAGCTTTCGCGTATTCAGATGATACAAATCCCAATGATACCCTGGAAATGACAGGCGGAGTCCTGCCCGCAGGGACAACCTGCACAATTACGGCCACGGCCGAAGCTTTAACTTCGGTCACGGTTGGTACCTACACCAATAATATCCCCATCGGAGCTCTAAGTACTGTTGAAGGGGCGACAAACCATAATTTGGCTTCAGCGGATATTGAGGTGGATACTCTAGGGATTACAAAAGATTTTGCTGAAGTTACCATTCCATCGGGCGGCACCAGCGAATTGACCATCACAATTTCTAACCCGTTTTCGAAGGACTATACGGATGCTGATGGTGGGGATCCGCTCCTGGAAGATGTTTTGCCTGCCGAGTTTGAATTCGATACCAGTGTAATACCTGGTTTACAGGGAACTGGTTGTACAGGAGACCTTTCGATTGGTGGAACTAATAATAATACTCTTTTCTTGGATGGCGGTACCTTGCCGGCGAATACAGTCTGTACAATCACGGCCACTGTCAAGGCGGAATCAACAGGCAATCCGGCTGATCCAGGCGATTACGTAAATGAAATCGCCGCAGGAAAAATAAACACAGAAGAGGGGGCGACAAACGCCTCTAAGGCCAGCGATACCATTTCCGTTCAATCACTTGGACTGACAAAAGACTTTGATCCCAATACAATTCCCGTCGGGGGAACCAGCACACTGACCATTGAGATCATTAACAATGGGACGGATACATTCACAGGGGCAGATCTTTCGGATGAGATAACCGATACCTCATTTTACTTTGAAGCTGGAACAGCCCAAACGACCTGTATCCCAAATGGTGTCGTAGATATTTCTGCGGACTCCCAGACTATTTCTTTGACCAATGGCACGATTCCTCCGGGCGGCTGCACCATCATTGTGGACGTGACCACGGATGATAATCAACTGCCCACCAGTTACGAAAACATTATTGAAGCGGGTGATCTCATCACAGATCAAGGTGATACAAATCCGGCGGATGCCAGTGACATCATCAGCGTGGAAACGGTCACGATCACGAAAAGTTATGGAACCGGCACGATTTCCTATCCGGAAGTCAGCACTCTGACGATCACGATTTCGAATCCAGCCAACGGCCAGGCCTTGACTAATATGAGCCTGACCGACACCTTGCCGGATGACCTGGTCATTGCAACTCCTGCAAACGCAAGCACAACCTGTAATGATTCAACACCGCCTACACCTACCTTGACAGCCGAAGAAGGGACTAGGGTAATCGAGTTATCCGATGGTTCTTTAGCGGCAGGCAGTGGGTCCTGCTCGATTCAGGTGGATGTTACCGCTTTATCGGAAACCGTTTCGGGTGATTACCCTAATACGATTGGCCAGGGGGATTTAACCTCAGGTCCTGCCGGTAATGGCCCGACAAATGGCAATACGAATACTGCCACCCTGGAAGTTGAAGCCCTTGAAGTCAGCAAAGATTTTCTGTATGAGAGCTTTCAGGCGGGGGACACCAGCAGCACCAATCCGCTGACGATCACCCTGACCAATCCCACCTCTTTGGATTATACAAACGTAAATATAACAGACAGCTTGCCAACTTCACCGGATACAGATCTGGAATTTGTTTTGGGGACGGAAAATACGGACTGCGGTGGGACTGTTTCTCTAACTGGTTCTTCACCACCCCCATATCGAACGATTGGATTGGCGGGAGGGACTCTCCCTGCAAATGGCAGCTGCACTATCACCGTTGATGTGACCACGGATACAGACGCAACCGCCGGTTCTTATACTAATACGATCTACCCGGATGATATAACCACCACGGTGGACGGCGTGGATGGACCTACCATTCCGGAAGATGTAACCGCTGATGTTGAGACCTATCCATTTCAACGGGGAGTGGAAGCCGCCAAGTCGTTTACGCCTTCAAGCATTGATTTTTTCGATTATGACGGTGATACATCCACATTAGAATTGGAGTTCACCGCGCCTCCGGACACGGATTTGACCGATTTTTCCTTTACGGATGTCCTGCCGGACAATGGAGACGGCAGTGTTTACCTGGCTAGTCCTATCAGCGCGAATCTGAGCGGCTGTGGAGCGAATGCTGAATTAACTGACGGAAGTGGGAATCCCCTGGGTCCGGATGACACTACAATTCAAATGATTAACAGCACTATTCTTAAAGGAGAAACCTGCACCGTCTCCGTGGATGTCACCAGCAATACCGGGTCTACTCCTGGTGTTATCTATACCAATACCGTTACACCTGATAATGTCAGTAATAACGAGGACCGCAATCCACCTGGCAATCTGACAGCCAACTTAACGGTCACGACCCCCAGCACGCTGACCATGGCGAAGGACTTCGATCCCAACATCGTGGGCCCCGAGGGCCTTTCAAGATTGACCATCACCCTTGAGAACGCAAGTACAACCGAGCTTATTAATGTGGATCTGGATGATTTCCTCCCTGGCGATACCTCGGATGGGGTTGTGATTGCGGCTAATCCCAACCCCACCACCACCTGCGATAGTGGTGTCATCACTGCGGCTCCAGGTACACAAACCCTTCACATGGAGGACGGCACGATTCCGGCTTCGGATGGAACTGTAAACGGCATTTGTACTATTAATGTCAATGTTCAGGGTAAGACCACCGATGGCACCAATCCTGCCACCTATACCAATACCATTCCGGTTGCGAATGTTGTTGCGACACTTGCCGGAACGCCCTCGACGATGAATCCCCAGGATCCGGCCAGCGATGACCTCACGGTCAAAGATCTTGACCTGGAAATTGTCAAAGGGTTTGATCCTGTACTGGTCTATGGTGGTGCCGACTCGGAGATGAGTATTACCCTCAGGAATCCGAATGCAGAAGCAGAGTTAATCGATATTACTTTTACTGATAATATGCCTGCTGCGGATATGGTTCTGGTCGATCCGCCCAATTTTGACCCTTCAGACTGCGGTCCGGATGCTGAATTGATCAGGATTGATCAGAGCACATTTGAATTCAGCGGCGGCTATCTGGCCGCAGGTGAAGAATGCACCATCACCCTCAATACGAACATGACGGTCAACGGCAACCGCACCAATACGATTCCTGCTGAGGCGGTTACGACCACGAATGGAGCCACCAACAAAACACCTACTGATGCTACCCTGACCAATCTGGCCAGCGTCAGTGTCAGCAAGAGTTTCGAACCCAATCCCATCGCTGCCGGGCTGGGCAGTTATTCAATTCTGACCATTGAAATTCGATCAACTGAGTCAGTTAGGATTACAAGATTGGGTTTGATTGATACCCTTCCTGCCGGGCTGCAGGTTGCAGACCACGTCAGCGGTCCCGCTCCCGCACCGACCAATGGCTGCGGTGGAAACCTTTCTGCCCCGGTGAGTGCGACAACCATCCAGCTTACTGACGGTGAACTTGACATTGGATTTGAAAAGTGTTCATTAACCATTCCGGTAACCGGGGCTGAACCAGGTCAATATACCAATCAGATTCCCCAGGGCTCGATAACCAATGACGAAGGTATTACCAACATTCAATCGACTGAAGATACCCTGACCCTGACTCCTTACAGCCTGGGCAATCGGGTTTGGTACGATACGGATAATGATGGCATTTTCGATCCAGCAGAGGTAGGTATCTCTGGAGTGCGTGTTGAGTTGTATCGAGACACAAACAGCAACGGGGTTTATGATCCGGGAGTGGACGAAGCTGTTGAGGATGGCTCTGGGAATGCTCGGTTTGAAGTCACAGACCCGGATGGCTACTACCGTTTCGATGATCTGGGCGCAGATGACTATCTGGTTCTGATTTCCGGGGATAATTTTGATTCCGGGAATCCGCTGGAGGGGTATTACAGCAGCGGCACCACACTGGCGGATGATGGAACCATCAGCGACAGCATTGGGCCGGATCCGGATGATGATGCCGATAATGAAGATAACGGTACAACCACGGCGACATCCGGAGCAGTGGATTATGTCTCGGCCCAGGCTGTCACCCTGGGGCCAGACCAATCTGAGCCAACCGATGATGATGATCCAACCACGAACCCCGAAACTGGCGAAGCGGCCAATGACCAGAGCAACCGCACAGTGGACTTCGGCTTCTACACTATCACCCTGGGCAACCTGGTTTGGAATGACGGGGATAACAGCGGAGCAGTCAATGGATCTGAAGCAGGGATAGACGGCGTTGACCTCGAGCTCTGGACCGCGGATCAGAATACCCTGCTGGACACTGTGACCACCGGGGGGGGAGGCGGCTACAGCTTCACTGGATTGGCGGAAGGGAATTATATCGTCCGCATTCCTGCTTCAGAATTTCAAGGCACCGAACCTTTACGCGGATTTGCCTCCAGTACCGGGAACGGTGTCCCCGCTCCGGACGGAGATCTTAACACCACTGATTCAGACGATAACGGTTCTGAAGTGACCCCACCACGCCTTGGGTTAGGGGGATACATTCAATCTGCGGAAATAACCCTCACACCTGGAAATGAGGCCTCCTTTGACAACAGTACAGGAACGACCAGCGAACCGCGGATTGATTTCGGCGTTTATCCATTCCCACAGCAGGAGAAGTCGTTTACTGGCAGCGATCAGGTTTTCACGGCTGGTCTGGATGTCGCTATCGGGGAGATTCTCACCTACCAGGTTACCTTTACAGTGCCGCCCGGCGCGATCACCGGAGTGACATTGACCGATACCATGGACCGGGGTCTGGTGTTTGATGAATGCGTCAGCATTACTGCCGGAAGCCCGGATCTGACCTCCAGCGCTGGTGATTTTGCCACCATCTGCAGCACACCTCCCACCGTTAACACCTATCCGGGAGGCAGCACCAACCCAGCAGATCCTGGTCGGCAGGTGATCTATAATTTCGGCACCCTGACCAACAGCGGTGCTTCGGATGTGAACCTGGTAGTGACCTACCAGGCGGTTGTCCTCAACAACCTGGAAAATCAGAGCGGGGTAGACCTCAGCAACCAGGCGGTCTGGAGCTGGAGTGATGGTACTCTGGAAAATTCTGCGGATC
Organism: uncultured Anaerolineales bacterium; assembly: GCA_964618295.1. Lineage (GTDB taxonomy): Bacteria > Chloroflexota > Anaerolineae > Anaerolineales > UBA11858 > B10-G9. The sequence continues at coordinate 64,438 of CAZTWV010000012.1, forward strand.
AGGTCACTGTCCGGGAACCGGATCTGGAATTTTCAAAGGCAGTCAGCCCCCGGACGGCTTTACCCGGACAGATCGTGACTTTTACCCTGACCGTGAATCATACGGCTGCCACCGAAACTCCAGCTTATGATGTGGTCTTGACAGACGTTATTCCTGATGGTTTGACCTACGTAGCGGGAACCCTGCAGCATATTAGCGGACAGGCACCAGATTCCCTGGATTACAGCAGCAGTCCACCCACACTGACCGTGGTCTGGGATGATCTGCTCAACAACGGTACGAACTCGGTGATCGAATTTGATGTCACCCTCGATTCCACCCTGCGGAGGGGGGATTCAGTCAGAAACTCTGCTAACCTGGCCTGGACCAGCCTGCCCGAGGATGATTTTGATCCACCGCTTTCGGACTATAATCCGCTCTCGGTGGAGAGGGATTACGATCCAGCCAGCGCGGTCAATATTTATGGATTGGAAGCAGCAGCGACCATCCGGCTTCCGGCCCTGCCGGATACCGGTTTTGCTCCTGGGTTGATTTCAGAAATTCCAGCTCAAAGAGCTGAGGACGAATATCAATCTCTGGAACAGATCCTGCTTGAAATCCCGGCCCTGAACCTCAATATGCCGGTGGTCAGCATCCCGCAGAATGACCAGGGCTGGGATTTGACCTGGCTCTGGCGGGAAGCCGGCTGGCTGGAGGGTACAGCCTATCCCACCTGGCAGGGGAACACCGTCCTGACCGGACATGTCTACCTCGCAAACGGCGAGCCGGGTCCTTTCGTGAATCTTGGAAACCTGGCCTGGGGAGATGAACTGATCATCCTCGCTCATGGACAGAAGTACACCTACCAGGTCCGTGAGAAACAGGTGGTGGATGCTGATGACGTGTCCATCCTGGAGCACAAAGACCGCGATTGGCTGACGGTCTTTACCTGCCAGGGATACGATGAAACCCGGGATGAATACCCGTGGCGTCAGGTGGTCCAGGCTGTGTTGATAAAAGTAGAGAATCTGAATTAGGGTCAACCTCATCTACATAAATCGGGGAAACGTTATCCTTCAGGGATAGCGTTTCCTGTTTTAAGCAGCAGCTGGTGGGGGATATGATTCTTGAAAAATGTAAATGGGATCCGGAAGATGGATCCAGATCAATTGAAAGGGTAAAAACAGGAACAGAGAGCGAGTTTCCCCTGATTTGCTACCCTAAGTTTCCCTCTGCTCTTAGACACTTCCACGTTCTTAGTTGCTGCCTAACTTAAAATGAGTTATCAATCTTTCCAGGTCGCCTGCAGCACTCGAAGCCAGTTTTGATGGCTGATTTTTTCAATCTCAAGCTGGTTAAACCCGGCTTGATCGAGAGCTGAAAGCAGTTTTGGAAAACCGCTCACATCCCCGAATTCAGAGGGAATCACCGTCCCGTCCAGGTCGGATCCAAAAGCGACATGATCGCCCCCGATCAATTCGGCGATATAGGATATGTGGCGGACAATTGCGCTCAGCGGAGCATCCTCTTTGGGCCGCTTCCCGCCGTCCAGATCGTTGACAGAGAATATAATGCCCACTAATCCGTTTGAATCCCGGATGGCCCGGAGCTGGTCATCGGTCAGGCTCCGGGAGCGCTGGATCAACTTGTTCGCTGCAGAGTGGCTCGATATCAGCGGTGCGCTGGAAAGCTCAGCCGCATCCCAAAACCCGGCTTCGTTGAGATGGGCCAGATCGATCAAGATCCCGGCTTGATCCAGGCGGCGGACCAGTTCTTTTCCAGCGGGTTTTAATCCCGGTCCGGTGTCCGGACTGGAAGGTGTTCTGAAGGGTACTCCATGTCCAAAGTCATTTTCGCGGCTCCAGGTTAAACCAATCGACCGCACCCCCTGGTCCAGAAACCAGTCCAGGTTTTCCAGAGAGGGCAGGAGGGGTTCGGCTCCTTCCAGGTGCAGGACGGCCGCTATTTTTTGGGGATCCTGGAAGGCAGCCTGCAGGTCAGGACTGCTGCGCACGATCTGAAAAGCCCCCCCGGATTCCCGGGCAATGTTGTGAAAGAGTTTAATCATGGTCCGGGCTGCCTGGTTAGCGTAATCATACTCCAGCGGCGGTGGGAAGGGGACGTGATAGCCCT
>CAZTWV010000013.1:0-66315 GCA_964618295.1 uncultured Anaerolineales bacterium
GCTATGGTGACCCTGCTGGAGCCCAACCTGCGGGTGGAGCTGGAGAGCAGCATCCGCAGCGGCGAGGTCCGGCTGGATGCCAGCGGGCTGCCGGATCTGGCAGAGGCACAGGTAGTCCAGGAGCGGGTTTTTACCGACCTGGGGATCAGCGATCAAGAGCAGCGCGGATCCTATGAATTTGCGGCAGCGCTGGTGGGGGGAGATCAGCTGCAGTTGGGAGTCAATGCGAGGGAACCGGAGCGGGCCGCGCAGGCCGCCAACGCCTGGGCGGCGGTGCTGGTGGAAGATTTAAATGAATTGTACGGTGAGGGCGAGGCCTCCGGGCAGGCCCTGGAAGGCGAGGTAGAGAGGGCGCGGGAAAACTGGCAAACGGCCCAGGCGGCCCTGGAAGGCTACCTGCCGGAAAACCAGGTCGAATCCCTGCGGGTCGAGCTGGCGGCTGCTAAAAGCCGCCTGGCGCTCTATCAAGCCAAAGCCGATCAGATCCGTCTGCTGCAGATTGATCTGGAGGGGCTGCGGAGCCAGCTGGTGGACATCCCGGATGGAAACCGGCTTTCCAATCCCCGCTACCTGGCCCTGGTTGCCCTCCAGCAGCGGGCGGTTCAGGTTGACCGGGCTGCCTATTACCAAACGCAGGGTATGCTGGAAAACAGGGCCGAAATCAGTCAGGAGACGATAATTGATGGCGTACAAAGCCAAACAGGATCCATTGAGATAAATCTTCCGGAATCCGGTGTGCCGGATCTCACTGCTGCAGAAGCTCGGTCTGAGCTGGAATCCCTGGGCACAGCTTTGAGTGCTGCCGGGAGAGAAGTGCTCGAACTGGCTTCGGGTACTGCTCTGGAGATCAATCAACTCCGGGTTGAACTGGAGCTGGAAGAATATCAGCTTGCGGAGCTGACCGGGGAGCGCGACCTGGCCCGCCAGGCTTACAGCGCGCTGCGGGGCCAGCTGGAGGAAAATAGGATCAGCCGGGCCCAGCAGGCCAGCCCGGCCCGGATCGGGGCTGAGGCGGTAGCGCCGGAGAAACCGGCCGGACCCCGAACTCTGCTCAATACTGCTCTGGCCGGGATTGTGGGCGGAATGCTGGCGGTGGGGGGAGTGCTGATTGTAGATTGGTGGTCCAATGATGAGAGATAGTTGTAAAATATTTGGGTTTTATTGACCCTCAAATCTGGATAAAAAGTGATGAATGATTTGGAAAATGATCGGAATGCTTCAGTTATGGAAGCCATAAGAAACAAAATGGAAGATCGGTCTGCCAGGGTTTGTGTTCTGGGTCTGGGCTATATAGGCCTGCCCACAGCCAGCATGTTCGCCACTCACGGACTGCAGGTCCGGGGGGTGGATGTCAAGCAGGAAGTGGTGGAAATTCTCAACCAGGGCGAGATCCACATCCAGGAGCCGGGGTTGAAAACGGTGGTCCAGGCTGCGCTGGGATCTGGCAATTTATCGATCAGCACCCAGGTGATGCCCAGTGATGTCTTTATCATCGCTGTGCCGACACCGATCACGGCTGAGAAAACGGCAGATTTGAGCTACGTCAGGGCAGCTTCAGAAGCCGTCCTTCCTCATCTGGAAAGGGGAGATCTGGTCATCCTGGAAGCGACTTCCCCGCCCCGAACGACCGAAGATCTGGTGCGTCCGATCCTGGAGCGATCTGGTTTAATAGCTGGTGAAGATTTCCTGCTGGCTTACTCCCCGGAGCGGGTCCTCCCGGGGCGGATCCTGCACGAACTGGTGCACAATTCCCGGGTGATCGGCGGGGTTAACCAGCAGTCCGCATTAGCAGGAAAAACAGTTTATCAGGCTTTTGTGGAGAGTGAGATCCTCTGCACCGATGCCACCACGGCGGAGATGGTCAAGTTAATGGAAAACACCTACCGGGACATTAACATTGCGGCTGCCAACGAGTTTGCCCGCCTGGCAGAGAAATTTGGTGTGGATATCTGGGAGGCGATTGAGGTCGCCAACCTCCACCCGCGGGTGGAAATACTCCACCCTGGTCCCGGGGTAGGGGGGCACTGCATCAGTGTTGATCCCTGGTTCTTCGTGGAGAAAGCGCCGGTAGAATCCCGCCTGATCCACCAGGCCCGGGTAATCAATGACACTCAGCCAGCCTTTGTAATTGGTTTGCTGCAGCAGGAATTTGGATCACTCACGGGAAAACAATATGCTGCCCTGGGTGTGACTTATAAACCGGATGTCGATGATCTGCGGGAAAGCCCGGCCCTGGAAGTTATCCGCTTACTGCAGGAGAAAGGTGCAGAGGTTAGAGCATATGATCCATTTGTAATGAGTGATCCCAGATATGAGTTCTTATCTCCTGAGCTTTCTGAAGCCGTCAAAGATGCGGATGGGATCCTGCTGCTGGTCAATCACAGGCAGTTTGAGAAGCTGGATCCGGTCGATCTGGGTGAGTCCCTGAGGAATAAATTCATCCTCGACACCAGAAACTCGCTGGATGGCAGCAGCTGGCAGGAAGCAGGATTCCGGGTCAAAATTCTGGGAAATGCTCAAACGAAAAGTGAAGGATAACCAATTACCTTCAACCTTAAACTTATTTTAGGAAACAGGAATGATCAAAGTATTATCGATCTTTGGAACCCGCCCGGAAGCAATTAAAATGGCCCCGGTCGTCAAGGAGCTGGAAAAACATCCGGATCAGATTATCTCCCGGGTCTGTGTCACCGCCCAGCACCGGGAGATGCTGGACCAGGTGCTGGATTTATTTGAAATCAAACCGGACTATGACCTGGATCTGATGCAGGCAGGGCAGACCTTAAGCGGGCTGACCGCCCGGGTGTTCACCGCCCTGGATCCCGTGCTGGAGAAGGAAAAACCGGACTGGGTGCTGGTCCAGGGTGATACCACCACCGTGATGGCGGCAGCGCTGGCGGCTTTTTATCATCGGATTAAGGTCGGTCATGTGGAAGCCGGTTTAAGAACCGGTGATAAATGGCAGCCCTTCCCGGAAGAGGTCAACCGCAAAATTGCCGGGGTGGTGGCCGATCTGCACTTCGCGCCCACAGAGACTGCCAGGGATAATCTGGTAGCGGAGGGTGCGGATCCGGAAACCATCCATGTCACCGGCAACACAGTGATCGATGCTCTGCACATGGCGACTGAAATGCCCTTTGATCTCGAAAACAGCCCGCTGGCGGGGATTCCCTTTGAGAAGAAAATAATTTTGGTCACCGCCCACCGCCGAGAAAATTTTGGTCGACCTTTGGAAAATATTTGCTCTGCCCTGAAAGTAGTTGCGGGTAATTATAGTGATGAAGTGCACGTGGTTTATCCAGTGCATCCAAATCCCAATGTAGTTAACATTGTCTATCCTGCATTAGAGGATGTTCCAAATGTCAGTTTGATGGAACCATTGGATTACTTACCGCTGGTATACATCATGAACCTTGCTTACATGATAGTAACTGATTCTGGGGGTATTCAGGAGGAGGCAATTGGGTTAGGAAAAACCGTCCTCGTTCTAAGGAATAAGACGGAGAGACCAGAAGGCATAACATCCGGAACAGCAAAACTTGTAGGAACAAATACGTTGAATATAATCTCTTCTTTAAGTTCGTTAATTAATAAACCTGAAATAAATAAAGAAATGGCTATGGCAAATAATCCATATGGGGACGGAAGATCATCGATTAGAATTTTTTCCCTATTACAAAAATAATTAGATGGATTCTAGTCTTATAACTTTCTCTCAGTTTATGGTTAGCTAATCTTGCGAGAAATAAACTTGAAAAAAGAAGATTAAGACAGAGATATTTTGAGAATAAATATCTTTGACAAAGGGATGTAATATTGAAACGATTAGACATTGGTAAAGAATTCTCTCGTATAACAGAAAAGTTTAAGAGTACTCTATTCAACCCGGGTGAAAATCTTTACCGAAGGACAATAGCGAGTGGATTCTGGGTTTTTTTTCTGCGATTTGTCGTGCGTAGTTTTTCCTTTGTTCGGACAATTGTTTTAGCACGGATACTTGTTCCCGAGGATTTTGGTCTAATGGGGATTGCCATACTTGCAATAACCGCCGTTGACACTTTTTCCCAAACAGGGTTTCAAGATGCCTTAATCCAGAAAAATAATGATATTGATGATTATCTTAATACAACTTGGACAGTTTCATCTATTCGGGGTTTTCTAATTTTTGTTTTACTATTCATATCTGCACCTAACATCGCTCAGTACTTTGGAAATACTGCAGCTTCGCCCATAATAAAAGTACTAAGTATATCTCAGCTACTAATAGGTATGACCAATACCGGAGTAATCTATTTTCAAAAAGAGCTGGAATTTAATAAGCAATTCATATATGAATTCAGTGGTACACTAACTGATTTGATTGTATCTTTAACAGTGGCTCTTTTATTACGAAACGTTTGGGCTCTAGCTTTTGGTTTACTCACAAGAAACATTGTGAACTTTATCATGTCCTATATTATTCATCCCTTTAGGCCCCGTATTAGAATTGATAAAGGAAAAGTAATCGAATTATATAGTTTTGGAAAATGGTTGTTAGCCAGTGGTATCTTGTTCTTCTTAGTAAACCATGGTGATGATATCATTTTGGGAAGGATTTTAGGAGTAACTGCTTTAGGGCTTTATCAAATGGCTTATCGTATATCTGAACTTCCTGTAACTGAAATTACAAATGTAGTTAACCGAGTTACGTTTCCAGCGTTTTCGATAGTACAAAAGGATTATGAGAAATTAAAATTATACTTTTTGCAAACCTTAGAATTGACAGCAGTGGTCATATTCCCCCTTTCTATTGGGCTAATAATTCTCGGACCAGAAATTACTAAGGTTTTTTTAGGAGACGGATGGAATGAAATGGTCCCAGCCCTTCAAGTTTTGGCAATTTATGGGTTAATACAATCGATTTCAGCCACAGCAGGCACTCTTTTTAGAGCTGTTGGACGACCTCAAATTGGATTTTTTATGAATGCAATCAGGTTTTTATTTATATTAATTGTGATAATTCCGTTTACTAATAATTTTGGCATAATGGGCACTGCAGCATCGATAGTGGTTGGAGCGATTGTGAAAATACCCATTTTTTTAGTCTTTGTAAACCGGCTCATAAATATCTCAATTTCTGATGTTTTGAAAGTAATAAAATATCCTCTTTATATTTCTTTGTTGGCTGGTTTTACAACAGTAACTTTTCACAACTTAATACATTTATCTGGTTTGACTATTTTTCTCGCAGAGAGTGCATGTTTTTTAATAATGTTTTTAACGGCTTCTTATTTTATTTGGAGGAAATCAGGTGAGGGTCCAATATCAAGTTTAAGACTTTTGATTTAAAATTTGCATAGGAGATAATCATGAAAATTTTGATAATAGATGCATACCATGATTCGGATAGAGGAGGAGTGGGGATTTTAGCAGGTATTCTCAATACAATATTTTCAATAGGAAAAGATCTAGATGAGAAAATGGATGTAGGAGTTGTTTATCGATTTTCTGAAGACGATAATAAATTTAATAGTGTAGCTCGTCACACAAATAAAGCTTTCCCCAATATAGAAATATTTGGCGCACCAATAAGAACTTTCCGAAAGTACTCCGGTTTCTTAGGTGACATCGAGGCATTATTAATATTTGTATACTCCTTATTAAAAGTATGTTTCCCTTTTCTATTCTCAGATAAAGTTATCAAGGCGATTAACGATGCAGATATAGTGATAAGCAAAGGAGGACATTTCTATAAATCTCGAACATATAATCCAATCATGGGTTTTTACTATATGAGCGTCGATTTGTATACCTTGATACTTACTATGCGTTTAAAAAAGAAATATGCTATTGTGGCACATACAGTAGGACCATTTAATAACTACACAAGTAGGTTGATTACCAGGTTTGTTTTTAGAAATGCAGTTTTAATTAGTACAAGGGAAGATATATCAAAAAGTATTCTATTGGACTTGGGCTGTAATGACTCGGAAGTGCAAGTGCTACCTGATACAGCTTTTGCTTTAATGCCAGCTCATCAGGCAAGTATAGAGACTTTCCTGGAGAAAATAGGTTTAACAAAGAATTGTGTATATGCAACTTTTACAGCTAGGTTTTGGAGTTTTCCTGGCGTTGGTCAAAATGAATCTGAAAAATTGTATAAAAAATATTTGATCACACTTGCAAATATTGCTGACTTTTTAATAGATGAAGAATTAGTTGATAAGGTCCTATTAGTAGTACACAATGATGGAAAACATAGTGAATATGAGAATGATAGTAAGCCAATCACTACAATATTTAATGAGATGGATCAAAAAGATGACGCAATTATTATTGATCAAGATATTTCTCCAGAAATGTTATCAACGCTATATGGTAAATCGAAATTAATGATTGGAACACGATTACATGCAGTTATTTTCGCTTTAATAGGAGGTGCGCCTGCTATTGCAATTTCATATAACCATAAAGTCGATGGCATTATGGGTATGATAGGTCTTCAAGAGTATGTGCTCGATATTAGTAATATGGATATTTCTAAAGCGAAAACAATGATCTATAAGATATTTTCTGATGAGGAAAGAGTGATGCAATTGGCTAATAAAAGAATTCAGGAATTCCGGCTTATACTCAAGAATACGCTAAGGGAACTATTGGCTTCTTAATGTTAACATTGATAAAAGTATCAACTGGAAAAGAGGTGCAATGACAGGCGTTGTAGGGTTTATTGATCAATTTGATCATGACTATTTAAATAAATCCAAACTGGTATATCGAATGGCAAAAGAAATCTCATATACCGGATCCGAGATCTTAGATCGATGGAATGATAGATATCTAGCTATTACACGTTTACACCATGGAATCATGAATGTAGATTCCCAACCAATTTTCAATGAAGATGGATCATTATGCATAATAATGGATGGTGAGCTTTTTGATTATCAATCACAAAGACGCAATCTACTAAACAAAGGACACAATTTTTGTTTTGGAAAAGAAAACTATGCAGAATACTGTTTACATGCTTATGAAGAATATGGCTTAGAAGCATTCAAATATTTCAATGGATCTTTTCTAATTGCCATATATAACTTGGAATCTAATGAACTTATACTAGCCAATGACCGATTCTCCTCAATACCTCTTTTTTATTACTATGATAATTTAAGTTTAGTTTTTGGAACGCAACTGCGATCTGTGTTGAAGTATCCAAATGTACCACGTAGGTTAAACTTACAAGCGGTTTTTGAATTTTTTACTTTTCAGCGTGTACTTGGAGAGAGAACATTTTACGAGGACATAAAGGTATTATATCCAGGCAGCGTATTACACTTTCGGAAAAATGACATTTCTTTACATAGATATTGGACCATGCAGTATGATGAAGGGTTACATTCCGAAGAATACTATGTTGAAAAGTTAGCAAATAGCTTAAAAAAAGCAATTAAGAGGAGAACAACTAGTAAGCATAGATATGGCATTCTTCTTAGTGGTGGATTGGATTCTCGGGCTGTACTGGCTGCTACGGAAATACCTATAATTTCTTTCACACTTGGAGACTATCAAAATAATGAAGTAGTTTTTGCTCAGAGAGTCGCTGCCAAAAAAGGAAGTAAACATATTTTCCTAAGAAGAGACCGGAATTATTATCCCGATCTTATAGATGAAGCTATCGATATTGGTGATGGAATGTATCGGTTTGATCATGCACATTTCATTGGATTTATGAAAAGAATTCGAGAAGAGTCTGATATAGTGTTACATGGTCATGGACTTGATTATACTTTTCAAGGATTATATCTACCATATGCTAAATTGAGGGTTTTTGGCAAAACAATAACTTTACCAACTTTGGCTCACTTGGAAATGTCAAACTTGACAAGAGAAATCATTGAAAATTACTCATATAGCTTGTATGATAAACCCAAAAAGATATTTAGTCGTAATGTTTCGATACGTTATAGAGAACTCATCTACAATTCAACGCAAGGTATTATCAAAAATAACACTTTGAATGATGATGTGTACAATGTTTGGGATTATTTTGTGCTGCATTCGTTATATAAGCATTTTACCTACCTTAATTTCCTATGTGTTCGCGCTTACATAAATGATAGAACAGTAATATTTGATAATGATTTATTTGATCTGTATCTTTCAATGCCACCAGAATTAAGAGCCGGAGGTAAGGTTTATAGGAAAGCACTTGGGAGGATAGGATTGGATCTTTTTGAAATTCCTAATGCAAACACAGGCCTTAGGGCTGATATGCCTTTGATCCAGGAATGGTTGCTTACAATCGGAATAAAATCAATGCGAGAATTGCGGTCATTAGTTTGTTCGAACACTACGGATTCTAATTTATCCAATGGTTCATGGCCTAACAAGTCGGAACTAATTAGAAATAATGATAAAATGAGGCAGATTATATATAAAACAATTCGGGATGAAGAGTGCATTGATCCTGATCTTTTTGATATTGATAGTATTGAGATGATATTAAATAGACATCTTTCAGGTGAAAAAGATTCTGTCGATCTGTTATTCTTGCTGGTCACTTATGGGAGGTGGTACAAAAGGTACGGACCATAGAATGTGTTGCAGAAAATAGTTTTGCACAACATTAATTTGATTTGTCTACAAGAAGCATTTTTGTAATAACACTGTAGAGAGTTGAGTGCGCAAATCGTAAAGACACCAGCGTAGCTGGTGATTTGACTCAGAATATGTCATTGTCTATTTGATCCTGGAAATCACCGCGCTCAAAGAAATTATCGAAAAAAAACTGTAGCGGGCGCACAGCGCCGTTGTTTGGCTCAGTATGCTATCCGTGGACACGATCTCAGCGTAAGAAAGGCCTGCCGGTTGCTTTCTATCAGCCGAATAGCCTATCGGTACCAAGCAAAAAAGTCCGACGACCGTAAGCTCAGACAGCAGCTGCAAATCTTGTTCGAATGGAAACCCCGCTGGGGTTATGGAAAGATGAGGTATTATTTGAAAAATCAGGTTCATGGATGGAACCACAATCGAATTCATCGGATAAATTGTGAGATGGGACGAAATTTAAGGATTAAACCTAAGAAAAGACTGTCATCCCAAGACCCTTATCCACCCGTCCAACCTCAGCAAGCTAATGAAAGTCTGTCCCTGGATTTTATGAGCGATAGTCTGTTCAACGGAAGAATTCAGAAATTTGAATATTCTGGTTGATTTCAAACGCGATGCTTTATGGATTGAGGTGGATGCTTCCCTTCCTGCGCTGTGTGTGATCCGTGTTCTGGACATGCTTGTCTCTTGGAGATGATTTCCTGATCAGATCCGGATGGATAATGGTTCTGAGTTGATTTCAAAGACCTTGCAGAAATGGGCTAAAGATTACGGAGTTCAGTTGGCCTTTATTCAACTAGGCGAGTCCGCTTAGAAGGATTATATTGAGCAATTTAATCGCACCTACAGAGAAGATGTCCTGGATGCAAATTTATTTTCCTCACTGCAGGAAGTCCGTGATACCACCGCGGAATGGATTGAGGAATATAATGCCATTAGACCTCATGAATCTTTGGAGGGATTACCGCCTTACCAATATCTGGCGAAAAGAACTAGAAGTGTCCACTTTCAACTGGTACTAAAAATGGGATGTTGACAGTGTCATTAGGAATATTGTTGAATTAACTTTTAGAAAAGTTAATAATTATAATATTTGTTGAACACATTAGAGTCTTTACTACTGAATATATGAAATTTACTATTTATATCGCTATTGTTTTATTTGGGTTCTCTATCTGGTTGGTGTATCTTCGGGAAAAACCAGTATTGATTCTTGGAATTGTATTAATTAGTGACTTAATTCTTCCAAAGATAACGCTCCCATTTGGTACTCAGGTAACTATAAGTGACGTTCTTTTACCTCTACAAGCTGTTTATTCTTTAATGTTTTTAAAAATACATACAGCTCGAAACAGTTGGTTTGTAAGATTTTCAATATTATATATAGCTATAGGGATTTCAATATATATCTCCATAAATGTTGCACTGGTGATGGGTAATTATGTAACAATTAATGATTGGTTGGATGTTGTGATGGCACTTCGCTATTATTCCGCGTTCGTTATAGCTTTCTATATGGTAGACGCAAATTTTGCTTTTCGAAAAATGAGTAATGTGTTAATTGCATGTACAATATTTGCTTGCATTTTGGGGTGGGGACAGGTATATGATATACCCATTGCTCATCGATTAGTTCCACTTTATGATACTCGTGAGAGCACATCAAGGGCTTTAGAACTCGCTTCGCGTAGAGCAATTGGTACTATGTGGAACCCAAATATTTTCGGAAGTTTTATAAATTTGACTATTGCTCTTGTGTTTGGCCGTATATTGGGTTCAAACAGAAAAATAACAAAAACACATCTGTATGAAATTATTATTCTAGCTTTCTTTTTACTAACTATATTTCAAACAGCATCACGAACAAATCTGGTAGGTGCTGGAACATTGTTCATTGCTATTTTTGCTATTTATGATTCAAAAAAAAGAAATCGATATTCACATAAAATAGTAAGACTGATCTCATTACAAAAAGCTGGATTTTTTACATTGATGTTATTTATTGTAATTGGATTATTGGCAATGGTAACTACTAATTCTTATTCCTGGTCAAGAATAATTCAGAATACAACTGTCCAAAAGATAACAACATTAAATGGTCGAACTATTGCTTGGGGTAAAGCACTCACGATAATTACACAATCACCAAAAAACTTTCTTTTTGGTGATGGAACTGGCTACAATTTTTTTGTAGATAATGAGTTTTTGAGAATTTGGCTTAGATTAGGCTTTTTGAGTTTTTTATCATATACATCTTTGATATTAGCGGTATTTATGATTTCCGCAAATGGTTTACGCAATCTGAAGTCTTTCCAAGATGATCAAGTAATGTTTCTGACATTGATGGGGATGCTTGTTGTATGGTGTATATCAGCAATTGCTGGTCCTTTTTATTCTGTCATTCCCCTAATGACAACCATATCTATATTTATTGGTTTGGTCGCGAAAAGAATTGAGGATTTGGATTATGGAAAATAGAGAAAAAATCAAAAATAGACCATTAGCGGGAACTAAGATTTGTATGCTAGTTCTAAATAATATGGTGGCTGATTCACGCGTATTGAAGGAAGCGTGTTCCCTAAGTAATGCGGGAGCTGAGGTCGTAATTATTTGTCTCTGGAACAAAGATTTACCAAGAATCGAAAAAATTTCAGGATTTCAAATTAGGCGTATTGAAATTAGTACACGCCGGTTACCTAAATGGGTTCCCCTTCGTTTAGCCTTTGTCCTTTTTGAGTTGATGATTAAGTTTATTTGGATATCATATATCAATAGAGCTGATTTTTATCATTCTCATGATGTTTTACCCTTACCAATAGCTTTTGTGGCTGGTTTGTTAAATAGATCAATAGTTATATATGATTCACATGAACTGGAGATAGATCGATCAAATGTAAATTTTTTTACCCAGAAACTGTTGATAACTATAGAAGGATTCTTAATCCGGAAGGTAGATGATATTATTATCTCTGATGGTGGGGCCCGAGCTGAGGCAATGCTTACTTTTCATCAAGTTGAACGCTCTTATAATGTGATAAGGAATTATCCATATTATTGCAATGTTGATCCACAAAAAGATAGTATTTTCTATCAGATCTTACCTATCGATTCCGATTCTGATGTAATTCTTTACATTGGAAGAAGATTTAGAGGGCGAGGTCTAGAAAAAGCAATTACAGCGCTCGGATCATTACCAGAAGGAGTTGTTTTTGTTCTCTTGGGTCAAAGTAATGAGGTATATGAAAAGAAACTACAAGGGATAGCTGAGAAAATTGGTGTTTGCGACAGATTGTTTTTTTTACCACCTGTAAACCCCGAGGAACTTGTCCAATATATAGCAGGATCAAGAATCAGTCTTGTTTTAATTGAAAATATTAGTCTAAGTTATTATCTTAGTACACCAAGTAAACTGTATGAATCGATTGCTGCTGGTATTCCGGTTGTGGCAAGTAATTTTCCAGAAATTGAGCGTATCGTATCTGGTAATGAGGTAGGTCAGGTAGGTTTAACAGTTGATCCTGAAAATATTACCGAAGTAACATCCGCTTTGAACAGATTTTTGATAGATGACGATTTCTGGCAGGATTGCCAAAATAACGCATTCGAACTTGCAAAATCCAGTATAGATTGGAAGAAACAGGAAGGAAAACTCATATCAATATATAATAAATATATTGACTTACACTCTTAAAATTGATCCGGAGTTTATATTATTTTCGGGACAAACAGGATTTAGAAACGGAATCAAATTGCTGATTATAAGCGCCGGGATCAAATTATTGATAAATTGTCTGAAGTCAAGTATTTAGATATTTATCTTTACCATTAGGTAAAGTAAACATTCTACGGTGTATTAATAAGAAATAGAGCTGAAAAGAAGTGCAAATCATGAGATAAGATCTATTCGTTCTTGTAGAATTAGAAATCTGTTCGGTATCCAAATTTATCGTAATTTGTATGTAAAACAGAATAATAATTCTGTTTGAAGAATCAAATTTCAATGTTCGGAGCAATTATTTAATAGGGTGTTTCCTAATGAGAATCTTATTTTTATTACCTGTTCCCTCCCAGGTCAGATATCAAAAACGGGTCTACTCCTTAGTAGAACAGGGAGCGGAATCGTGTGTCATGTCATTTGAAAGAGAGTATTACCAGGGGAATCCCTGGAAAGATGGGTATATTAACCTGGGAGAAATCAATCACCAAAGTTACCTGGAGAGAATTATCCCCTTGATTAAGGCCGTAAGATTAATCAGAGAAGAATTGAAAACCTGTGATGTGATCTACGTTTTCGGGTTGGATATGTTGTTGTTAAGGGTTGTTTCCAGGATCTTTCAAAAATTCAACCAGAAAATTGTTTACGAAGTTGGAGATTTAAGGGATATTCAACTGAACAAGGGAATCTTATCTTCTTTGACAAGAATGGTAGAGAGATGGCTGCTGGGTCACATTGACCATCTGGTTGTCACATCTCCGGGTTTTATTGAGGGGTATTATAAGACGTTAATTGATTTGGATCAGTTACCACATCAAATCATTGAGAATAAGGTTTTGCCTGGTTGGCTGCCAGTTGTGGATGTTGAGAAGAACCGGAATGGAAAGAGGATGATCATTGGGTATTATGGACTGCTGCGTGACACCAGATCCTGGGCAATACTGAAACAGATTGTAAAACGAGGAAACGGCCAGATTGGTGTGTATCTCCGGGGGATTCCAATGGGGCTGCCAACCTTTTTTGAGGATGTTCAAAAAACAGATTTCCTTCAATATCAAGGAGAATACGTTTATCCTGATGAATTGTCTGAAATCTACAATAATGCAGATATCATCTGGGCTTGTTATCCTTTTCAAGAAAGTGATTTCGGAAATTGGAATTTTGCCAGAACAAACAGGTTTTATGAAGCGTGTTATTTCAAAAAACCTATCATTTCTCAATCAGGTACCCTGGACAGTCAGGTAGTTGATAAATACCAGATCGGACTGAGTCTTGACCTGGGTGAAATAGAAGAAAGTATAAATAAAGTTCTATCTCTTGATAGTAAAAAGCTATATTACTATCGGGAAAATATGAACAGTGTTCCTGAAAATCTTTATACTTATACCGATGAACATCAAGAATTATACAGGGTATTAAAATGAAACAGGTGCTGCAGGATCTTCAGCAAGGTGAGACAAAAATCATAGAAGTACCCCGTCCCAGCTGTGGACCGGGGCAGGTGCTGATTTCTACCCGGTTCAGTTTGATCTCAGGGGGAACGGAAAAATCCCTGGTTGAATTTGGACAGGCCAACCTGCTTACCAAAGCGCGTTCCAGACCCGACAAAGTCCGCCAGGTACTCAACAAGCTCAGCACCGACGGCCTGCTGCCGACCATGGAGGCAGTTTTCTCCCGCCTGGAAGAACCGCTTCCGCTGGGGTACAGCAATACAGGCACTGTGATCGAAGTGGGCGATGGAGTAACCGGATTCTCGGTAGGGGATCGGGTCGTTTCAAATGGACCTCATGCAGAAGTTGTCTCTGTTCCAAAAAATCTCTGTGCCCGAATACCGGATGGTGTCAGTGATGAGGAAGCAGCTTTTACTGTATTAGCTTCTATCGCGCTGCAAGGGGTGCGGTTGGCGGACCCAACTCTTGGAGAACGGGTGGCTGTGCTGGGATTGGGATTGGTTGGTCTGCTGACGGTGCAACTTTTGAAAGCCAACGGCTGCCAGGTGATCGGGGCGGATTTTGATAGAAAAAAACTGGTCCTGGCTGAAATATTCGGGGCCGAGGTAATTGATCTCAGTGCCGGGCAGGACCCCGTCCAGGCTGGTCTGGCTTTTTCCGGCGGAAAAGGGATTGATAAGGTGTTAATTACCGCTGCGACGGAAAGCAATGATCCGGTTCATCAGGCTGCGCAGATGTCCCGTAAACGGGGAAAAATAGTCCTGGTGGGTGTGACCGGATTGGATCTTAAACGTGAAGATTTTTACGAGAAAGAACTCACCTTTCAGGTTTCCTGTTCCTACGGCCCGGGGCGTTATGATCCTGCTTATGAGGAAAAAGGGCAGGATTATCCCTTTGGTTTTTTGCGCTGGACAGAACAGCGCAATTTCCAGGCAGTTTTGGAATTAATGTCAGGTGGGGAGTTGAATGTAAACCCTTTGATCGATGAGCGCTATTCAATTGAACAGGCTCCCAAGGCATATGAACATCTTCTACAGGATTCATCACTCCTGGGTGTCATTCTCTCCTATCCAGACCGTGATGAATATAAGCGGACAATCCAAATATCAAATGGTGTGGATTTACAGAAGAAGGAATATCTAGCTTCCGCTACAGTCATAGGTATGATTGGCGCTGGCAATTTTGCTACCCGGGTATTGATTAAGGCATTGAAGAAAACAGATGCAGCATTGCATATCATCGCCAGTGCGGGCGGAGTCTCCGCGGGATTGTCCGGAAGAAAATTTGGGTTTCAGCAGGCGACCACCGATCTGGATCAGATTTTCGGGAATCCTGATATCAACACGATTGTGATAGCCACCAGGCACAACCTGCATGCAGAGCTGGTATTGAGAGGATTAGATTCAAGGAAACATATCTTTGTTGAAAAACCACTGGCTATGGACAATTCGGAACTTTCCCGGATTGAGGAGCTCAGACGGGAGCATCCTGACCTTCATTTAATGGTCGGCTATAACCGGCGGTTTTCCCCTTTGGGTCTGGAAATGAAACGGCTCCTGGATACCAGATCTCAACCGCTGACAATGATATATACTGTCAATGCCGGCGCGATCCCTGCGGAGCACTGGACCCAGGACCCGGAAATTGGCGGGGGAAGGATCATCGGTGAGGCCTGCCATATGATCGATTTTCTGCGCTTCCTGGTGGGGAATCCGATTGTCAATCTCAGCTCCGCAGTTATGGGCGGAAAAAGCCCGTGGATCCAGCGGGAAGACAAAATGAGCATCACCCTGACCTTTGCGGATGGATCGCTGGGAACCGTACATTATTTTGCCAACGGATCCAGCCGGTTTCCAAAGGAACGGGTGGAGGTGTTTTGCGGTGGAGGGATTCTGCAGCTGGATAATTTCCGGAAATTAAGGAGTTTTGACTGGCCAGGTTTCTCTTCCCGGCGCTTATGGCGGCAGGATAAAGGACACCAGGAAGAAATATCTAGTTTCCTGGATGGGATTAAAACAGGAAAATCAGATATGATCCCCTGGGATGAGCTGGTAGAAGTCTCGCAGGCGAGTTTTGCAGCTGTAAAAGTGGCCAGAGGAGTTAAAGCTGCTGTGGAATGGAGTCAGTAGGTGTGGTCAGGAAGCGTGTTAATTACCTGAAACGAATATTTAAGGCTTATCTATCTGGATCCAACAGCCAGCTTACATTCTGGCACGGAAAACCGATGATTAATGATTTCTTTCTGGTTGATGAGCTCGGTCCGTATTATATGGCTTTCAGGGAAAAAGCAAACTACGATGACTGCCTTGATGAATTCGGTGTGCCCCGCCTGAATTATCATGGTGCTATTGGTCTTCAATATAATCCAATCGCCATTTCTCAATATGGTTTAGGAAATTTAAATCTCTACCTGGCAACAAAGCAAAAGGATGCCCAGTCAAAATTTTTGCTGACCGCTGATTGGTTAGCTGACAACCTGGTAGAAAATGAACTCGGTGTCCCGGTCTGGATGCACAACTTTGATTTTGAATACCGGGAGGTATTGAAATCTCCCTGGTACTCCGGATTAGCTCAGGGGCAGGGGATATCGGTGCTGGTCCGTGCTTTCCAGGAGACACAGCGGAAGAAATATCTTCAATCTGCTGAGAAAGCATACCGTGCTTTGACCCTGGAGCTTGATGAGGGAGGGGTTATATTCTCTGACCAGAATGGGAATATTTGGATTGAGGAGTACATCCAAAATCCGCCGACCCATATTCTGAATGGTTTCATCTGGGCCCTGTGGGGAGTGTATGATTATTATCTGGCTACCGGATCAAAGAATGCTCAAGATCTTTTTGAAAAGTCAGTGAATACTTTGATTGAAAACCTTCCCTGTTATGATGCCGGGAACTGGTCCTTATATGATTTGCCCGGATTGAATCATAAAAATTTTGCCAGTCACTTCTATCATCAGCTGCATATTGTCCAATTACGGGTGATGTACAGGATGTCTGGCGAAGAAATTTTCCAGATTTACGCGGATAAGTGGCAGGTGTATCAGAATAAACGTCTTTATAGGACGACAGCATTCATCAAAAAAGCTCTCTTCAAACTGCGGTACTATTAAGTGCTAAGTATTTGATAGTTAGGGGAAAATACAGTTACAAAAGCAAAACACAATCAAGCATCTTATGAATATTACCATCGTTTCACATTATTTTTATCCTGAAATCGGAGCTCCATCAGCCCGGATCTATGATCTGGCACAGTGCTGGATTGGGGCGGGGCACCAGGTGGATGTTGTTACCGGATTTCCCAACCATCCGCTGGGAGAACTCTATGATGGATATCAACTCAGTCGATACCAGCATGAAGTTGTCGAGGGGATCAATGTTCATCGGAACTGGACCTATATTACCCCCAATCGGGGGTTTCTAAAACGAACGATTGGCCATGTTTCTCTCTGGCCCAGTTCCCGTTTCAAATCTACCCGCCAAATAGCCGCCCCGGATGTTGTGATTGGCACTTCTCCTACTTTCTTCGCAGCCATGGCTGCCCGGGGAATCGCAGAAACATATCAGGTTCCATTTGTTATGGAGGTCAGGGATCTCTGGCCTGGGATTTTTGTAGATCTGGGAGTGATTACGCAGCAGTGGATCATCAATCTGCTTGAGGCCTGGGAACTGTGGATGTACCGGGAAGCTGACCAGGTAGTCACAGTGACCGAGAGCTTCCGGGATAACATCGTTGCCAGGGGAATTCCAGCCCCAAAAGTAGCAGTTGTCCCCAATGGAGCTGACCTGACTTTTTTCCAGCCCGGTGGCAAACCGAAAGAGTTAAATGCAAAATTAGGCCTAGAAGATAAGTTTGTTGTTTTATACTTGGGTGCACATGGGGTTTCCCAGGGTCTGGAAGATATCATCCGAACGGCAAAACAGCTTGAAACCTATCAGGAAATTCTCTTTTTATTTGTGGGAGGAGGAAATCAAAAGCAAAAGATCATGGAGTTCACGGAGGATCAGGATGTGGATAATGTAATTTTTCACGAACCGATCTTAAAATCTGAGGTTCCTGATTTTTATAAGCTCGCAGATATCTGCCTGGTTCCGCTCAGAGATATTGAATTATTCAAAACCTTCATTCCCTCAAAAATGTTTGAGATCATGGCCATGGAAAAACCGATGGTTGCCAGCCTTGAAGGGGAGGCAAAAAGGATTCTGGAAAACTCTGGAAGTGCAGTAGTTGTTCCGCCTGAGGACAGCAGCGCAATTGGAAAGGCAATCCTGAAGATTTATCAGGAACATAATCTAAAATCTGAAATGGGAAAATCCGGAAGACAATTTGTTGAAGAGCATTATTCACGAGAGAGTTTGGCCCAGAAATATCTGGAGATATTAAGATGAAATCAGGAGATTCATGAAGGTAATCATGACTGGAGCAACAGGGTTTACCGGGTCACACATCCTGCCTTTGCTGTTAAAACAGAACTGGGATGTCTCATGTTTGGTCAGGGAAACGAGCGACCTTTCAAAGATTCCTCGGGATCAGGTTGCAATAAGAATCGGAGATGTTAAGCGTAAATCTTCATTGCTTGAGGCATTTCAAGGTCAGGATATATTGATCAATGTGACCTCACTGGGTTTTGGTCATGCCGCCAACATTGTTCAGTCTGCAGTTCAATCAGGAATTAAGCGGGCCGTTTTCTTCAGCACCACATCCATATATACAACATTGAATCCTGAAAGTAAACAGATCCGCTTGACGGCAGAAAAACGAATCCGTGAAAGCGGCCTTGAGTATACGATTATTCGTCCAACCATGATTTACGGTAGTTCACGGGACAGAAATATCTGTAAATTTGTTAAGTTTATCCAGATGTCGCCTGTGTTTCCGGTATTTGGCAGTGGAGAGTTTCTGATTCAGCCAGTTTTTGTTAAGGATCTGGCGAGGGCTGTCATTCAAATTCTTGATACACAGGTAACTATTGGGCAGGCATACAATTTATCCGGAAAGACGGCATTATCCTTGAAGGAAATAGTAGATGAGATTTCAGGCCAGTTAGAGAAAAAAATCTATCTGCTGAACTTGCCGCCGGCCCCATTTATTCTTGGGTTAAAAACAATCGAAAAATTATTTATTCCCTTTCCAATTTCCAGTGAACAAATTCAACGTTTTAATGAGGATAAAGCTTTCTCACACCAAAAGGCTGAAGAAGATTTTGGCTATGATCCTATCAGTTTCTCTGAAGGTTTATCTTACGAACTCGAGGATATGGAGATAAAAAAATTTCATGATTAACAATACTGGAATTGTGATTATATTTTTTTTATCTTTGATACTTTCCTTTATAGCCACCAAACTTATCACCCGTATTTCGCTTTCTCTGGGTATCGTTGATCAACCGGGAGAGCGCAGATCTCATCATATACCTACACCGCGGGGCGGTGGTATGGGGTTTGTTCTGGTTTTTCTGATTTTCTTTCCAATTGGTAAATATTTTTTCGATATATCGTCAGAACTGTTCTGGCCTTTCTACGTTTGTTGTGGAATGATTTCTCTGTTAGGTTTGTTAGATGATATATCTTCCCTCTCTAGAAAGCTTCGATTTGGCGTATGGATAGCTGTCAGTATGGTAGCTGTCTTGTGGGGGCTTTCAATCGAAACCATTGACCTTCCCATCCTCGGGAAAATCACTTTTGGACTGCTCAGCCCCTTGATAACCTTTTTGTGGTTAATTGGAGTAACTAACTTCTTTAACTTTATGGATGGGATTAACGGTCTGGCTGGATTAGAAGCCATAGTTGTCACATTATTCCTTGGAATTGCAGCGTATCAAGCAGGAAATAATCTGATATTCCTTGCATCTGGAATCCTTTTTTGGGGCGTTTTCGGGTTCCTCCCTGAAAATTTTCCGGAAGCAAAGGTATTTATGGGGGATGGAGCAAGCAATTTTCTGGGATTCGCACTGGCTGGATTAACAATACTTGGCAGTCAATCCCAGGAGGCTTCCATTCCATTCTTGTTGCCGGTGATATTACTGGTGTTGTTCCTTTTAGATGCCGGTATTACTTTGTTAAAAAGAATTCCCAAAAGGAAGGAGTGGCTGGAACCACACCGCGACCATTATTATCAGCGCCTGACCGACCTGGGTTTATCCCACAGCCAGGTATCCCTGCTGTATACCGGACTGAATCTTATCCTTGGTTTTCTGGCCCTGTTGTATTCCCGACTGGACGGTTGGGCTGCACTGCTGGTATTGCTTTGTTCGCTGCTTCCTTTTCTGTTTCTGGATCTGCTTAAAAAGAAATTAGAGCGGGGTTAATGATATAATGCGGCAATGAATTATTAACGATCCGCTGATGATAAAGAAGATCCAATTTCATGATTCGAAAGCTAAGAAACCGACATTTTTTACTGATTGACCTGCTCCTGCTCTCGCTGACCCCCAGCATTGCCCTCAGCCTGCGGCTGCAGCTGCCCTGGGATGAGATTTATCTCCAGCCGCTGTTGCTCTACACTCTAATATCCCTGGTGATCAAGCTGGGCACCTTTTTCTGGATGGGGATCTACCGCCAGTTCTGGCGCTATGCCAGCGTGGATTCGATGCTGACCATCATCTGGGGGGTGGGGGCTTCCTCGGTGGTGACTACCGGGATGGTCTTCGCCCTCTATGGAACTGGCTTTCTGGAACCACCTTCCATCCCCCGCTCCATACCATTGATTGACGGCATGCTGACCCTGATCGTGGTCGGTGGGACACGTCTCAGCCTGCGGGTGCTGGAATACCAGTCCGGCGGGGGGCATTACAACCCGCAGGGCAGGCGGGTGCTGATCGCCGGGGCGGGTGATGCCGGCCAGGTGGTGGCCCGGGAGATGCACCACAGCCGCTTTGTGGATGACCATCTAGTTGGTTTTGTGGATGACGACCCTGCAAAGCAGGGCACCATCATCCACGGTGCTCAGGTTCTTGGTGCCCTGGATGATCTGCCGGAAATTCTGGAATCCAGGAACATCGACCAGGTGATTATCGCCATGCCCACCGCGGAAGGTGCTGTGATCCGCCGGGTGTTGAAATACTGCGAGCAGGCTGGGGTCACTGTCAGAACCCTGCCGGGGATCTTTGAATTGATCTCGGGTGAGGTAAACATCAGCCGGCTGCGGGAAGTGCAGATCGGTGATCTTTTAAGGAGGGAACCGGTCAAGGTCCATTCCCGGCGGGTGGAAGCCCTGCTGCGGGACAAGCGAGTTTTAGTCACCGGGGCGGGAGGATCGATCGGCTCCGAGCTGTGCGAGCAGATCGCCCGCTGCCAGCCCTCCCGGCTGATCGCTCTGGGACACGGCGAGAACAGCCTGTATCGGCTTCCAAAGCGTATCACCGCCTGGTCCAAAGAACAAAAAAAGGACCGCCTGGAGCTGGTGGTGGCTGATATCCGGGACAAGGACCGGCTGCAAACAGTTTTTGACCGCTGCCACCCCGAGGTGGTCTATCACGCTGCGGCCCACAAGCATGTTCCCCTGATGGAGCAGAACCTGGAGGACGCGGTCACCAATAACATCGAGGGCACGCTCTCCCTGGTCCGACGCTGCCGGGAATACGGCGTGAACCATCTGGTGCTGATCTCGACCGATAAAGCGGTCGAGCCAAGCTCGGTGATGGGGCGGACCAAGCGGGTGGCGGAGAAGATCATCCTCCAGGCAGCCCGAGAGGGCGGCAAAGCATTTGTCTCGGTGCGCTTCGGGAATGTGCTCGGCAGCCGGGGCAGCGTGGTGCCCCTGTTCCAGCGCCAGATCGAAGCCGGCGGGCCGGTAACGGTCACCCATCCGGAGATGGAGCGCTACTTCATGACCATCCAGGAAGCGGTCCAGCTGGTGCTGCAGGCCTCTGCACTGGGGAAAAACGGGGAGGTCTTTGTGCTGGATATGGGACAGCAGATCAAAATTGTCGATTTAGCCCGGGATCTGATCACGCTTTCCGGGCTGATCCCGGATGAGGACATCGAAATCCGCTACACCGGGATGCGCCCGGGAGAAAAGCTGTCTGAAAAACTTTACACCGAGGCTGAAACCCCTTACGGGACGGATTTTGAAAAAATCCTGGAGCTGAACCCGGAATCCTGGGACGTGGAAGAACCCTTCCTCTCCCGGGTGGAAGAGTTGATCCGCTCCGCCCACGCCGGAGATCGAGACCGGGTCCGGGAGCTGCTGGATCAGCTGGTGGGCTGAAGGGCGAAAAAGACGGGAGACCGGAGACCGGGGACGGTGGTGTGTCGTGTGTCGTCCTGAAAAACGTTTACAGTGAAAGTTACTAAACCATGACCATTTCAGGCTTTTTTATAGTGTGCATCCGAGCTGGAATTTCGTAATCCAGGGAGAGATGCGGTCGCTCAAAATTGTACAACCAAACTGCTTCCCAAACGGCTCTCTTGGCTTGAGCGAAATCTGTAAACAAATCACCAAGACCATATTCCTGTTTCAAAATTCCATTCATTCGCTCTGCGAGGGCATTTTCATAGCAGTTGCCCACTTCTCCCATACTGGAAAGGATACCCAGCTCTTCTAGTCTTTCTCGATAGATCCGGCAGGCATACTGAATGCCATGATCGGTATGGTGGATTAATCCTTTCAAGGGGAAGGATGCCTGGTCGATGGCCATCTCAAGAGCTCGGCTGGCTCCCTCCACAGCCAGCGAGGTAGAAAGATCATAGCCAACGATAAAACGGGAATAGGCATCCGTCAGCAAAAAGAGATAGCAGAAACCTGCTTCTGTTTGCAGGTAGGTAATATCTCCCACCCAGACCTGCTGCACAGTGATGATGGGCAAGTCTTTCAACAGATTGGGGCTGCGCCAGATCCCTGACCATGTCGTCCTGCGCCGTTGTCTGGGAGGACTCACCAGTAAATCATGACGTCCCAGCAGGTCAAAAAAGCGGTCTCTGCCGAGAGAAATGCCCTCACGATCCAATTCTGGACCCAGTTTCCGGAGCAGCTTCCGCCCTCCCATCCGGGGATGACGCTGACGGATCGTCCGAACCTTGGCCAGGATCATTTCATCGATTTTCTCCCTTTCCTGCTGACGTCTCAGCTTTTGGTAGTGTGCCTGGCGGGTGATCCCGCACCAGCCGCAGATCGCATCCATGGTCAGGGAGTATCCTTCTGCTCTGCTTCGCTGCTGAGCTCGCTGGATGAGTTCTGTTCGCCACTTTTTTTTGGCAGTTCACCCAGTTCTTCTTCCACCACTTCCAGGGTGGATTCCAGCATCAGCTTGTCCAGGGTCAGCTTGGCAACCGCTTTTTCTAGCTGGCCGATCTTCTTTTTGAGTTCTTTTACCTCGTTTTGTTCCTCCGGGCTTTGGATCACCATGAGCTTATGCCTTAATCCTTTCCGGCTGTACTTTTGAACCCACTTCTTGATGGTTGTTCTTCCAGTAATACCATATTTCTTGTCTAGCTCATAGAGGGTGGACCCATTTTCATACTCCCTCACCACCTGTTTTTTGAAGGCTGTGCTGTATTTTTTGATGATCGTTTTTGTCATTTTTCCTTGTCCTTCCTTATGTTTACAAAAAACATAAGGAAGGACAAGACAGACGGTGTACCTGGACAAAAAATCATTCTAGAGATTTTTTGAAGGCGATTACCTTAATAAAAATCTGATGTCCCAGTTCCCTTATTTCCTCCAGGGTATCGGTTTCAACTAGGCTCTGTGTTTCAATAATATCCAAGCCTGAAACACTCTCGAGGTAGGAACGCAATGCCATACCAAGAAAACGGCTTTGCTCAGCGTCTGATTGGCCCGTAGATCCCTCTGCAATGTTCAAGGCGATAGAAACAGCACTTCTCCTGAGCTGAGAGGAAAGGTTATATTTTTCAGCTGCCGGAAGATTTGCTGTCAGACCATAAATCTGATCGATATAATCCAGCGCTAATTGGTAAACATGCAATTTTTGAAATTTGTAGAGTTCCATCTAATACCCCCAATCTGAAATTATCAAGCTACTATCAATAATACCATTCGAATACTCATCCTTGTCCCTCATCTCCCGTCTTCTGTCTTCTCTGGTATAAATATTGCACTACTGAGGAGGAGAACCTCCAATTCAGGAAGGGCAATACTATGATTCGGACCGACAAAATCTGGCTTATTCTGCTAATTGCGACCACTTTTTTGATCAGCGTGGCAATTGTATC
The DNA here is from genome assembly GCA_964618295.1 of uncultured Anaerolineales bacterium. Taxonomy (GTDB): domain Bacteria; phylum Chloroflexota; class Anaerolineae; order Anaerolineales; family UBA11858; genus B10-G9. Next base: position 23,928 of record CAZTWV010000013.1, read on the forward strand.
CCTCTTTATGGTTCCCGAACCGTACCTCGGGGTCACCCTGGCAGCTTCCGGGGAAGGAGAAAACCCTGCGCGGTCCGGGGAACTGGACCAGATCCTGGAATCCCTCCAGCAAGGCTGGGAGGTCTTCCGGAGCGAGGGCTACGGGTTTGAAATCAGTTTTCCCGATCCTGTCCAGCCCAAATCGATGCTGGACCCCTCGGCCCTGAACGCCGGGGTGGGGGTCAGCCCCGATGCAGCGGTCTGGGAGTTCAGCCTCGAGAGTCCGGAGTACTACCGGGGAACCAACCTGGTCGATGCTTCACTGTTAATTCATGTCCTCCAGGATCCCCGTGACACTCAGAACTGCTCTGAGTTTAAACCCGGCAGCAGCCTCAAGAGAGAGGGAACAGCTGATTCACCCCCGGAGGTTTCCATCAACGGGATTACATTCTGGAAGGATGAAGTAGTAGAGGGCGGGATGGGAAAACTTTACCGGACCATCCAGTACCGGACCTTGAAAAACGGCGTTTGCTACCAGATCACCCAGCTGATCCAGACCCGCAATCTGGATTTTCTCCCGGATGAAAAGATTGAAGAAGTAGATCAGGCTGCCCTGATCAGGGAACTGGACACGGTCCTGGAGACCTTTACCTTTTTAGAAGTCAAACCAACTTTTCCAAAGCAGGTCTTTCCAGAAGCAAAGACCTTCTCTGAAGCTTTACCGAAAAGCACCTCCTACGTGGATGGAATTGATGTCTCGCACTGGCAGGGAACTGTTAAGTGGGCCAAGGTGGGAAATGCAGGTTATGAGTTTGCCTTTGTAAAAGGCACCGAAGGAGTGGGCTGGACCGATGTCAATTTCATTGAAAACATGGAAAACGGTCCAAATTCCGGGGTAATCCGGGGTGTGTACCACTTTGCCCGGCCCGACCTGGGCAATACCGGCCGGGAAGAAGCTGAGTATTTTCTGGAAGTGGCAGGGGATTACCTCGAAAGCGGAAATCTCCGTCCCGTGCTGGACCTGGAAGTCCGGGGCAATCTGAACAAGACCCAGCTGTCCAATTGGACGCTGGAATGGTTGGACACGGTTAAAAACAGGACCGGGGTTTCTCCCTTAATCTACACCAACCTCAATTATGTTAATTATTACCTGACTAGTGCGGTCACGGAATATGACATCTGGATTGCCTACTGGTCCTGTTCTGCCAACCCTTCCTACAGCATTCCTCCCACCGGAAAATGGCGCGATTGGGCTTTCTGGCAGTACTACGGTCCGGGCGGCTGCGGAGGGAACGCCGGTTATGTCCCAGGGATTCAGACCAATATTGATTTAAATATCTTTAACGGGGTCAGTGCCGGTCTCAGTGAATATAATGCAGCTTCCAAGCTCTGGGTTTCCCTGACCAGTGATGCCTACCTGGTGCCTGTCCCCTACTATGCTGACCTGACGGCCAACGTCAACGGTGATGCAGCCGGCCCGGTGGATTATGCATTCTGGTGGGACTGCGAAGCCCTGGAAGCGGATGTTGCCAGCGTGGAAGGAACCTGCGGCGCCCTGCCGGTCCCGGATCCGGGAACCTGCCTGGAAAATGAAAACGGGATGCGCTGCCTCGGGGTGGACACCGAGCTGCAGCTGGCGGAGCATACCTACCAGGAAATCGGTGATTATTCCCCGAAGGTGATTGTCGAGCAGGCCGGTGAGTCACCGGCGGAGGACCGCTACAAAATTTCCACCTATAATCCGCTCAGTTTTGTCAAGACGGATCTGACATCTCCCGGTGAGGGTGTGGTGGAAGAGATCTATGAGCTCGAGGTCAAGGTTGAGATGGACACCACGGTTTCCGGGGCTCTCCAGGTTGAGGTCATTGACCAGCAGACAGACGAGGTTGATGCCCGGCTCTGTAAAACTGTTCCAGCGGATTTCCGGGATAAGATGTATTTCAACCTGGATTGGACAGAGGTCAACTCTGGCCTCCGCTACTATAAAATCCAAACCCGCTACCGGGCTCATGAGAACTGCCCGGTGGAAGATATTGATGAAAGTGATCTTTCGATTGACTATCTGATCAATTGGAATGATCCGGAACCGATTCTGTCCATCGAACGACCGCTGGGGACCAAGCTGATTTTGGGAGCTGTCGATGATTTAGGCCAGCGGGAAACCGGACGGATGATTGAGCTGGAATATCTGCTCTCGAACCCGATTGACAATGGGACCATTCTGATAGAAAGCATTCTTTTAGAGGAATTGGATAACATAACTTCAGTCAGCATTGAACCGGATCAGGATCTTGAAATTAGCGCCGGCGAAACTCAAAGCGTTCAGGTGGCATTTGAAATTGAAAACACAGGACCATTTTCCTATCAGCTGGCTGTCAATCATGATGGGGAGAATCCATCTCCTTATCAGATCACAGGCAGCGGGGAGGGCGTTACAGCCCCGGATCCAATTCAATCTTTGGAAATCACACCTGGGTCACCGGCAGAGATCTGGATTAATGAAAACCTGGCCCTGGATGTCCTCCTGGAGGTTGATTTACAGACGCCCGGAGCCCTGCAGGTTGAGATTGTAGAACCGGACGGAATCACTGTTGCTGACCGGGAGTGCCGGATCATAGAATCAGCCGGTGCAGGTCAGGAAACTTTTCAACTGAACTGGACGGAAGAGGACCCCGGAGAAGTGCTTTATCAAGCTGTAGCTTCATTCCGTTCTGATGGAAGCTGCCCGATTCTAGATTCCGGAAGCAGCGATCTGATTGAGACTTATGAAGTTAGCTGGATGGAGGAGCTGCCGACCCTGGCGCTGAAAGATGACTCAGGTGCGGATGTTGTCCACCTTTCCGAATATGGAATGGGCGAACTTGATTTTTACGAGACAGCAAGTCTGGAATTCGTGCTGGAAAATCCTTCCCGGACCAGCAGCCTGGAGGTTGACGGGATTGAAGCCCTCAATCTGGAAGGTTTGTCCGCGGTGGAAGTTCTGCCGTCCGGACCCTTTATACTTGGTCCGGGTCAAACTCAGTCACTGGCAGTCGCTTTCCTGGTGGAGGATACAGGACCTCTTTCTTTTGATCTGATGTTCAATCATCAGGGGGATAATTCCTCACCTTACCAGGTCACGGTCACAGGAACTGGTGTCATGACCGCAGATCCTTTAAGCGATCTGAGGTTATCTCCTGACCCGGCACCTGAAACCTTGATTGGAAATTCGTTCCAGCTCCAGGCAGCAGCCACTGCGGAAATCCCGGCATCCGGTGCTGTCCAGATTCAGGTCCTGGATCAGGGCCTGGGAGGGATCCGGGCTGAGAGCTGCCAGGTGGCGGAAGCCGGTCAGAATGGAGACCTGGAATATCAGCTATCCTGGACCGAATCTCTGCCCCAGCTCTGGGAGTACCAGGTAGAAGCAGTCTACCTGGCAGGCAGCGGCTGCCCGGTCTCAAGCGATCCCAATGACCTCCTAACCGGGTCTTACCAGATCACCTGGACAGAAGAAACGCCCTCACTGATTCTGGAGCGCCCCGCAGGAAACATCCTGAGCCCCGACGATTCCGACCCAATTGGTGAATACGAGTTTTACCAGGAACTGGAACTTGTGTATCTGCTTACCAATCAGTCAACCACCAGTCCTATGCAGATCACAGATCTGCGGCTGGAAAACCCCCAGGGGGTTGGTGTGTTAGATCTGGATACGGAAGTCCCATTAAGCCTTGGAGCGGAAGAAACAGTACAGATTCCGGTCAGATTCAGAGTGGAAGAAGCGGGATCCTTCCAGCTGGATCTTGTGATTGAACATGATGGTGAAAATAACAATCCCTATATCATTACTATTGATGGCAGCGGGGTCATCACGGAGAACTGGATCAGTTATCTGACTCCGGATCCGCTGCCCCCGGCGGCTTCTTTAATCGGGAATCCATTCCAGATGGATCTTGAGGTGGGTTTGAGCGTTCCGGGTTCTGGTGCTCTGCAGGCAGAAATCAGTGAATCCGGGTCAGGAAGTGTTGTAGAACAATCCTGCCGGGAAATTACAAACAATTTCAACAGCCCTCGTAATTTTAGATTCGCCTGGGTTGAAAATCAACCAGGCAAGGTGGATTATCAGATTGAGACCGCCTTCAAAGCTGGAGGAAATTGTCCGCTGGGAAGTGACGTTGATGCTGAACGGGTCCAGGAATACACTCTGTCCTGGGTTGAAATTCAGCCGAGCTTAGACCTGGAGGATCTAAACGGTGCCAGTATTCCAACCGGAGGGAATCTGTCCCTGGGCCAGAGTGGACTCGGTCAGCCTGTTGAGCTTTCACTCTTGATCCAGAACCCATCTCCAACCACCGCCCTGGAAGTCAGCGGTGTTCAGCTGGAGAATCATGAGAATATTGGTGAATTTGAAATTGTTCCTGCCGGTCCTCTGACCGTAGAACCGGAAGGGACCCGCCAGTTCAATCTGGTTTTCCAGACAATAAGACCCGGAAACTACACCTTCGATCTCAAGTTAATCCACAATGGGGAGAATCCATCTCCTTATGCTGCCGGGGTAAATGGAAATGCTGTCCTGGTTTCAAATCCAATCCAGGCTGTTTATCTCACCCCGGATCAGCCGGGAACTTCATTTACAGGTGACACATATTCCTTGAAGGCAGAAGTCCTGATCACCCCACCGGTGGACGGGACCCTGGGTGTGCAGGTTGTGGAACCGCTCAGTGGAGATGTAAAGCATGAAGGCTGCCTGGCCGTATCCGGCGGGTTGGGATTATCTAATCAATTTGATTTCAACTGGACTGAATCCGGTCCGGGGTTGAAGGCCTATCAGGTCCAGGCTTTTTTCCGAGCTGCCGGCAGCTGCCCGCTTTCCGGGGAGCCGGATGCGGAACTGTCAGTGGAGCACCAGGTAACCTGGGAGCAGGACCTGCCAGTGCTGGAAATCAAACGGCCGGAAGGGGTGACCATCGCCGAGGGCAGTCAGGATTATGTTGGGAGCCACCCCTGGTTTGAATTTGTAGAAGTGACCTATCTGCTGGAGAATAAATCGCAGACTGCGGTGCTGGATGTCGACAGCATCACAGCTGACAATCTGGATCAGCTGCGGCGGGTGAACATCGACCAGACCGGTCCCTTCCAGCTGGGTCCCGGGGAAGAAAAAACCATCAAGATGGTCTTCCTGCTGCTGACCGAGGAGCCGTTCAGTTTTGATCTGCTGGTGGAAACGGACGGCACCGCAGATCAGGTCTATGAGGTCACTGTAGCCGGAGACACATACCTGGATCTGGAATCGCAGATTCAGAACCAGTGGCTCCAGGATTGGATCACCCGGCTGTTGCAGGATGGCTTCTTCCTCCGACTCCCGGATTCTATCCTGGATCTGGTGGAGAGCTATCTGGTGAGATAAACAAAACCTGAAGCGAGTAGTTCAGAAAAAAAGAACTATCCAAATTTCCAAAAAAACGAAAAGTAAAACACAAGTGGGAAAGTTCCAACGAAAGGAATTTTCCCGTTTGTTTTTTTGTCAGGGTCAGAGATAAGATATATTTACAGTCTCATCTTATAATATTCAGCTTCCAGGGAGCATGATCTGGATATATTTGATATAATTTTCTAGAACGGAAGTGCCAGCAGGCTGTATTTTATGACTGCTGGTTTTTTGATGAAAATGAATTATGATGGTTCACTTATGGCGAATCTCCACCATCACTTGTTACGGATATTACCTGAGGATGCTGTTTTATGGGCTGTGAAAAGGGCCCAATTTCAGCGTTTCCGTTGGTGGTTGGAAGGAAATAAATCGCCTGTGTTGGTATACCAGATGGGAAAAGTGGGCTCCCAGAGTGTGGCTGCATCCCTTGCGGAGGTATTTCCCGAGGCGGCAGTGTTTCATTTTCATTATCTGGATCCGGAGACCCTGGCTTTTACCCGCAGGAAAGCCCGCTGTTCAGGTCGGGCTTACCCGGGAGATGATTACTGGATAAGTTTATTCGTGAGGGAGCTTTTGCTGAAAGGCACTCGTCGGGGACCTCTGAAAGTGATCACCCTGACCCGGGATCCTGTCGCCCGCAACCTCTCCGGTTTTTTTCAATCTCTGAATTACTGGGCACCAGACCTGTACGCTTCTCTGGAATCTGTTGCAGACATAAAAGATCTTTACCCTTCCCTGCGAGAACGTTTTCTTGAAGAATATCATCATGATTGGGCTCTTGACTGGTTTGAGAATGAGTTAGGTTGTCAGCTGGGGCTGGATATTTTTCAAGATGCTTTCCCTGTGGATATGGGGTATCAGATCATCCGGGAAGAAATTTTTGAATTGTTAATTATCAGACTGGAAGATCTCACAAACGTTTTCCAGAAAGCGATCAGCGTATTTTTTAACAGGGAGGATATAGAATTTGAGCTCCAGAGCCGGAATCTAGCCCGGGAGAAAACTTACTCCGGGATGTACCGGGGTTTTTTGGATCAGCTGATTTTACCGGAAGAGTATTTGCGTCAAATGTATGATTCACCCTATGCCTCCCATTTTTATTCGTTGGATGAAAGAGAATTATTTTTTAATCACTGGTCTGGAGAAGCATTCAAGAAGAAAACTGAGAAATAACTATGATCCATTGTGTTCAAATCGTCGGTTCTCTGGCACCAGAAACTGGCGGTACTGCCCGATCTGCTTCGTTGTTAAGCCAGGGGTTGGCGGAAAACAACTGCCGCGTGAGCCTGATTTCATTTGATTTGGGCCCTGAATTCTCGAAACCGCTGCTCCCTCTGCATCCCCTTCTTGATGTTTACATCCTTTCGAATGTACTCAGTCTGGGTATGAAGCCGCTGCTGACACCTGAGCTGCCCGGATTGCTGAAGAATTTAATTGAATCAAATCCAGATACTGTGATCCATGTCCAGGGGGTCTGGCTCCCATATCTGGGGATTGCCTCCCATTTTGCTGCCAGAAAGAGTATACCTCTGGTGGTCAGTCCCCGCGGAATGCTGACGCCCTGGGCGATGCAGTACCGCAGTTTGAGAAAAAAAATAGCCTGGCTGCTTTATCAGAAACGTTGGATCAAACGGGCGAATATGATTCACTGCACCGGAGAGGAGGAAGCCCGTCAGGTCAGCGCTCTGGGAATTATGCAGCCGAAAGTGATAACTCCAAATGGAACGGTAATTCCGGATAAAATAAATAGAAGATCAACAGATCAGGAGAAAACGATTCTGTTTTTATCAAGGATTCATCCCAAAAAGGGGCTTCTGAACCTGGTTGATGCCCTGGCTGGAATAGACCTTAAGGGCTGGAAAGTAATCCTGGTCGGTTATGATGAGGGCAATTACAGGGCTGTTGTGGAGCAGGCAGTTGAAAAGGAAGATTTGTCATCCAAGGTGATATTTCAGGGGCCGGTAGAAGACAGCGAGAAGTGGCAGGTTTATCGGAATGCAGATTTGTTTGTGCTGCCTTCCCACAGTGAAAATTTTGGAATTGTGGTGGCAGAGGCGCTGGCAGCGGGACTGCCGGTGATTACTACCACAGGCACTCCCTGGCAGGATCTTGAGCGCTGTGGCTGCGGTTGGTGGGTGGAACCTGAGGTATCTGAAATCAGGAAGGCGCTGAATGAGGCTCTGGCGCTGACAGACGAAGAACGGTGGGCGATGGGGAAGAAGGGTAGAGAGCTGGTAAAAGACCAATATTCCTGGAAGAGTATTGGAGCTCAAATGAAAAACAGTTATTATCAACTGCTAGGAAAAGAATCAAGCTAATCTCAAGGGTCGGAAAACAGCCATTTTCTGTTGATTTATACTGGTCAATAATACTCAGGTTGTAGATAATTTGAACCTAACCAGGTTTTGTCGGTAAAACTATGAATTCAGATAAAATTTCCATCCCTCTTTCAACAGTCGTTCTCACTTACAATGAGGAAGAGAATATTGTTCCTTGCCTGAGATCTTTAGCTGATTGGGTTGGGGAATTAATTGTGGTTGATTCCGGGAGCACAGATCGAACGCTGGAGCTTGCCCGGAAATTCACGGAGAAGATCTATAAGCACCCTTTTGAAAATTATTCCAGGCAGAGAAATTGGGCCCAGGAGAACCTGCCCATCTCCCATCCCTGGATCTTTCAGGTCGATGCGGATGAACGGGTGACACCAGAGCTCAAATCAGCGCTGATTCATCTTTTTAATGATCAAAATCAGCTGAAACAAGCAGCCGGGATTATGGTCAGACGGCGGATCGTTTTTATGGGGCGCTGGATCAAACATGGAGGTATATATCCCACCTATCATCTCCGGATTTATAAGAAAGACCTGGGGCGCTGTGAAGACCGGGACTACGATCAGCACTTTTTTGTAGAGGGAGATACACTGCAGTTAGATGCTGATTTAATTGAAGAAACGGCAACTACGCTTTATTCATGGACTGCACGCCACAACCGCTGGGCCCAAAAAGAAGCCAGGTTTCTGGCGGATCACACTGCTAAAGCATCTGGAAATTTAGTTCAGCCGGATCGGAAAGGCAATCCTATTGAACGAAGACGATGGGTACGTTCCAGGATTCTGCAGCGTGCTCCATTATTCTGGCGGACGATGTTTTATTTTTTATACCGGTTTTTTCTTCGGGGCGGTTTTTTGGATGGCAGAGAGGGATTGATTTATCATGTGCTGCATGGATTCTGGTTCCGGTTTTATATTGATGCCTGCCTGTTTGAAATCCAACGGGAACAGGTTTTGGCGGCGGAAAAAGAGAAGGTTTAGATCAAATATCAACGGTGGTCTTGCCGCCTGGAGAAAAGATTGATCATGAAAGTTCTGGTGATTCACATGCGCTATCAGCCTGACCCGACAGGAACTGCACCCCTGGTCACCCAGCTGGTGGAAGACCTGGTTGAGCAGGGGTTGGAGATAACCGTTGTGACCAGCTTGCCGCATTATGGTAGAAAGTCGGTTCATCCTGATTACCGCAGCTACCGGGGGTATTTCCATCGAACCCGGCAGAAAAATCTTGAAATTATACGGACCCCAATTTTTGTCCCCCGCAACCGGGGCATGCTTCCGCGGGCAGTTAATTATCTTTCCTATACCTTCAATGCGATCGCAGCTGGATTGACAGTGGGGAATATTGATTTGGTGCTGGCCGTCAACCCGCCTATCACTGCATCCTTTTCTGCTTTTTTCTTAAGTCTGCTGCGGCGGGTGCCCACAATTTTGAGCATTCAAGATGTCTGGCCGGATTGTGTAGTAGAGGTGGGGCAGTTGAAAAATCCTCTAATGATCGGTTTTACTCGCTGGCTGGAAAAAGTACAATATCGGGCTGCCAGAAAGATAGTTGTCCTTTCTGAGGGTATGAAGAATAACCTAATCCTAAAAGGTGTTTTGGAAGATAAAATCGAGATTGTATCCAATTGGGCTGATCCGGATCAGGTCAGTCCGGTTGAAGGAAAGAACTCTTTTTCAGAACAGCACCAGCTGAAAGATCAATTTACGGTCCTTTTTTCAGGAAATCATGGATATATTTCCGCCCTGGATCAGGTTGTAGAAGCCGCAAATGAGCTTGTAGAGCGTAGAAATATTCTATTCATCCTGGCTGGGGAGGGAAGTGTTAAAGAGGAAGTTGTTAGACTTGCACGTGATAAGAACCTTGACAATATCCTTTTCCTACCAACCCAGGGCAAGGATGATTGGTTGGAGATGCTTGCAGCCAGTGATCTTGGTTTGGTAACTTTGAGAAAAAACCTGGGATCCTTAAATGTACCCAGTAAGGTTTACACATTAATGGCAGCCGGAAAACCAATTTTGGGCAGCGTGCCAGAAAATTCCGAGATTGTTAATCTTGTGCAAACCGCTCAGTGTGGGATTGTATGCCCGCCGGAGAATCCGCAAGCCCTGGCCGAGGCGGTGTTAGCTGCTTCTCAATCGCGTGACAAACTGTTGAAAATGGGCAAAAGAGGTCGAAAATATTTAATTAAAAACCTCTCAAGAAAGCAGCAAACGGGGATGTACTATAGACTGTTAACAAAAGCCGCCGGGAATAAAAACTGATGAACAATTTATCACTTACATTATCCGACCGGAAAATCTTGCTACTGGCTGTTGATTTCGTCTTGATACTGGGGTCGACCGTGTTTGGTCTTTGGATCCATGCATCTGGAATTCCTTCCATTGATTTTAATTTGCCCTATTTTGGTGATCAAATCGGGTATTTGGTTTTCCTGCCCTCGCTCTGGCTGTTTTCTGTTTTCCTCAATGGTCTGTATGACCCCCAAAAAGCTGCTGTTTTGGAAGAAACTCTCCTGAGGTTGATTCAGGCTGGAGCTATTGTGCTTGGAACATATTTAGTGGTTTTTTTCTACACCGCTCCAACCAATTTGCTGCCGAGAGGTATTGTGGTTTACCAGGTTCTGTCCGGGACAGCTCTGATTTTTGCCTGGAGAGCCGTGTATGTCAAAGTGTTAGGTAGTCTCAGGTTTACCAGAAAAGTGTTGATTATTGGGGCCGGCTGGGCTGGGCGAACCATTGCGAGAACTTTTTTAGAGTATGCCTCCCATCAGTACCAGATTTTAGGTTTTATTGATGATGATCCGGAAATCAAAGATAAAGGTATTGAAATTGAGTTTCAGTCCGAAACTGGTGCCGGCGGACGCAGAAATCCGGAGATAACTTTCATTGGAGAGCAATTCGAAAAAATGGAGATCCCCGTCCTTGGCACCGCGGCAGACTTAATGAACTTGGTCCAGAAAAATCAGGTCCCGGAACTCGTTTTAGCGATCACCCATACCATCAATTCCTCAACATTTCGGGCTTTGATGGACTGCAAAGAGCTGGGTGTGGATATCACTCTGATGACAGAATTATATGAGGAGCTGACCGGGAAGGTTCCTATTGAACACATTGGTGATAACTGGTTTGTGTCCTTACCGATGGATTCAGCAGAAACCAGTTTGTTTTATGCTTTTGGCCACCGGCTTTTTGACATCATAGGAGCTTCGCTCGGACTTTTATTATTACTTCCGTTTTTCCCTTTAATAGCGCTGTTGATTTATCTGGACTCTCCGGGACCGATCTTTTATGCCCAGAAGCGGGTTGGTAAAGGCGGCAAAGGATTCTGGCTTTATAAACTCCGGACGATGATCCCGGATGCTGAACAGGCTGGTCGGGCTCAGCGAGCCCAGGAAAAGGATCCCAGAATTACCAGGGTCGGGCGCTGGCTTAGAAAGTTCCGATTGGATGAAATGCCCCAGCTTTATAATGTTCTTAAAGGAGATATGTCCGCGGTTGGCCCTCGGCCGGAGCGGCCGCAGCATCTGGAAGAGCTGGATGAAAAAGTACCCTACCATCGACTTCGAAACGGGGTCAAACCTGGAATGGCTGGCTGGTCTGTGGTGAATTTTGGATATATTGATGATCTGGAGTCTGCGAAAGTTCGGCTGCAGTATGATCTCTACTATGTAAAACATCAGTCTCTCTGGTTGGACTTTCTAATTCTACTCCGAACCATGGGCCAGATGATCATGCTCCGCGGGCGGTGATTTTTCGTTTATTTCCTGCTCATTTAGCCAGCACTGAAGCCTTGTCATAACCTGCCAGCACCATCTATAATATGGTGCTGATTGTTCTTATTAAGGAGGACGCTTGAGAATTGAAAATGCAGTTATTGGGACCTCGACTTCCGGATTACATGCTGCTATTTGCCTGGCAAAAGCCGGAAAAAAAGTAGCTCTGTTTGAAAAAAATCCGGAATTGGACAATATTCGTCGAACATATATTGTGACCCCGGCCCTGAAACGAGTCCTGCCTGAGCTGGAATCTAACTTGATTCTGAATCAAATCACAACCATGGCTGTCTCTGCCGGGAACAGCGAAGTCAGTATTGAGCTGTCAAAGCCGGATTTGATTGTGGAGCGCCTGGATCTGCGGCGAAAATTGCTTACCCAGGTCAAAGAATTAGGCGTGGAAGTCGGCTGGGGGATGGAGTTTAAGGATTTCCATTCCGAAAAGGACAGGTTAGTGCTTGACTTTGAGGGAGCAGATGGTCGGGAAATTGTAGAGGTTTCAAATTTGATTGGAGCGGATGGTGTATTCAGCCCAATTCGGAAATCAGCTGGTTTACCGCCAGTTCCTGCCGTTCCGCTACTGCAGGCGGAGGTTGAGCTGCCGGAGGATTGGAGTCCAGATCTGACCAAAGTCTGGTTTCATCCGGAAGAAACCCCCTATTTTTACTGGTTGATTCCAGAATCGGATCAAACTGCCGTTGTCGGTTTGATTGCGGAGCAGGGGAGTGATATCCGGGCTCTGCTGGATCAATTCCTTAACCGGCACGATTTTAAGGCGGAAGTTTATCAGAGCGGGCAGGCTGCTCTTCATCATCCTCGAATAATAAACCAGCGCTTATTCAGTGGGGGGCAGGTATTCCTGGTCGGTGATGCTGCCGGTCAGGTAAAGGTAACAACCGTTGGTGGAACCGTGACCGGTTTTCGAGGGGCCCAAGCCGTTATCCAGCAGATACTTGAGCAGGATAAAGCCCGCCAGACAGCCAGATCCCTCAAACAGGAGCTGGATCTTCATGTCTGGATTCGAAAATTGCTGGAACGGATGAGGCTGGAAGATTACCAGCAGATGGTGGAATTAATATCACCAGAAGTCAAGAGATTTCTCGCAGTTCATGATCGAGATCGGATGCGGAGGCAGTTCTGGAAGCTTCCGTTTTTACAGCCCGGGTTTATTCCCTTGGGATTCCAACTGGTGCTGCGATCTGACCGATCCCCTCATGGAGAAACTTAATTCGTATAGGCAAGTTGTTAGGATTGGGTGAGTATCAACTTCGTTATTGTTTTCAGATGATATGATTAAAAATTGTTTCAGATTACAATCAGGACTGGAAAGGTTATGAACGAGAAAGAAAAACCGTCAACTATCCGGGTAATTAAGTTATCTGTTCTTGTGATGGCTGGTTTGACCATTCTTTTGGGCGGGGGGTATCTGCTGCTGACCTGGAATCAGCCTCTTGGCCCGGAAATGGTTTTGGCAACAGAGACGGTCACGCCAACCGGGATTGAAGATGGGGGGCAACCGCCAGATTTGGTTAGTGAGGAGCCGACTTTGACCCCGACTCCCGAGCCAATCTGCGGCGGTCCGGCTTCTAGCAACATTCTGGTCACCGGGGTGGCTTCCAGTAATTATCTCTACGGCCTGGCAGACGCGGTCCGGGTGGTCCGGGTTGATTTCACCACTCAGGAAATTACTGTTCTAGCTCTGCCGCGGGACCTCTGGGTCGAAATTCCCGGCCTGGAAAATCGGGATATTACTGTAGGTAAGCTGAACCAATCCTATTTTTACGGCACAGAAGGGATGGGATATTATTCAGGATCCGGCTACGGCTCTGGATTGATGGCCGAGACGCTGTACACGAATTATGATCTCTGGTTGGATCACTATGTCTCGGTCAATCTGAACAGCTTCCGGGAGATTATCAACTCCCTGGGCGGGATTGAAGTTTATCTGCCGTATGATGTCTATAAAAGAGTCAATGATCAGCCTGAACTTTTCCTGAAAGCAGGCTCCCACACCCTGAATGGAAAAGAAGCTGAATTATTAGCCCGGCAGCGGATTGAGATTGGAGATTTCGGACGGATTAACAACCAGACAATTCTCTTAAAAGCCCTGGCGGCAAAAATGCTCTCTCCAGCTGGTGTGGCGGCCCTTCCAGATTTGATCAATCAACTGCAGAAGAATGTCCTGACGGATTTCAGTCCAGCGGAAATCAGCCAGCTGGTCTGCCTGGCGGGGGAAATAAATTTCCAGGAGGATATTGAGTTTGTTACCCTCCCGGAATCTTTGTTAAACGAGACTATGGTATTTGATCCTTCCCGGGGAACCAACACGGCGGCTCTGGTGGGAGACCAGGCAGAAATCCAAGAAAAGTTGGAAGCGTTCCAATCCGGAATCTGGCCCTAAAAGCTGATTAATAAATAGATTTGGAGATATTCCTGAAACTTGTCTTGAATTTCCCTTTGTGATAATATTATCCGGGTATATAAAAGAAACTAAGGATACGAACTATGCTGGAATCACTGCGAAAATCACCGGTAAAACTGGGCATTATCATCGGACTGCTGATCCTGTTAAATGTGGTTGGCTGGTTTCTGTACTTTAACTGGGATAAACCTTTTGGTGAGCCGCTCAACATACCAACAGCCACATCCCCTCCGACTGAGACCTCCAGTCCCGCGCCGACAACTGCAGTGCCTGGAACGGATGCTCCCCCGACAGAAACCCTTGAACCCAGCCCAACACCAACTGAAAAACCGATCTGTGGAGCTCCCGCAAAAGTCAATATTCTGCTGACCGGGATTGATTCAGAGGGCTACCTGTACGGGCTGGCGGATTCGATCCGGGTTGTTCAGCTAGATTTTCAAGCAAAACAGGTCAAAGTAGTTGCTTTCCCCAGGGACTTGTGGGTCGATATTCCTGGAGCGTCAAAATACGGGGTCCAAAACGGTAAGCTAAACCAGGCCTACCTTTACGGCACGGAAGGAATGGGTTTTTATGATGGACCTGGATACGGAGCCGGATTGCTGGCTCATACATTGAACGCCAATTACGGCCTGGATGTGGACCACTATCTGGTGGTGAATCTGTATGCCTTCCGCCAGATTGTGAATTCGCTGGGGGGAATTGAGGTCTATCTTCCGGAAGATGTCTATATCAAACATTTTGAGCAGCCCAAACTCTACCTGAAGGCCGGGAATCACACCTTGAACGGAAAACAGGCGGAGAAGGTGGTCCGGACCCGGATTGATATTGGCGACTTCGGGCGGATCCGGAACCAGACGGTGGTTTTGAAAGCCCTGGCAGTCAAGATGCTGACTACCAACGGAATCAAGCAAATCCCGGATCTAACAAACCGCTTACTGTCTTATGTTCTGACAGATTTCAGCGCATCCGATATAACGCAAATGGCCTGCCTGGCAGCTCAAATAGATCCGCGGGAGGATATCATTTTTGAGAATATTATTCCGGCAGAAGAGGAAGCCTCCATCGGGGAGTGGATCATGGATGAGTATCAGGGATACAAAGTGTACGCACTGATGTATGATAAAGACGTTTTATCCCAGAAAGTGGATGATTTTGAGAATGGGATCTGGCCCTAGAACCCGATTTTCTAAAACTCCGGACCGGATGCTAATTTGCATCCGGTCTTTTATTTTAATGAGATTAATAGGATATCCGCCGGTATAATTTAGAGCGATGATGATCTAAATTCCCAGATTTAGAGGAGAACCGTAATGTACGGGTACACCGAAAATATCCTTCAGGTTGACCTTTCCAGGGGGGAAATTGAACTGGAGAGTTTATCTGAATCTTTCTACAGGAAATACTACGGCGGCAGCGCTCTGGGATTGTATTATTTGCTCAAGAACACCCCGGTCGGGGCGGATCCGCTGGGACCGGAGAACACCCTGGTCCTGGCTCTGAGTGGGATGACCGGGACCCCGATTTCCGGCCAGAGCAGGCTGACCGCTACTGCCAAATCCCCGCTCACCAATGCGGTGGGGGACTCCCAGGTGGGGGGCTATTTCCCCGCCCAGCTAAAATGGGCCGGTTTTGATGCCCTGGTTTTTCAGGGACAGGCCGAGCAGCCGGTTTACCTCTGGGTTCATGACGGGAAAGCGGAGCTGCGTCCGGCAGATCAGCTGTGGGGCAAAACCACCGGGGAGGTCGAGGACCTGCTCCAGGAGGAATTGGGAGGATCAAGATTGGAAGTGCTCCAGATCGGACCGGCCGGTGAAAATCTGGTCCGGTTTGCAGCCGGGATTACCTATGCCAACCGGGCTTTGGGGCGGACCGGGATGGGGGCTGTGATGGGCAGTAAAAAACTCAAAGCGGTTGTGGTCCAGGGGGAACAAAAACCCGCTGTCGCTGCCCCCGATTCGCTCCAGGAATTAGCTCGGAAAGGAGCCAAATGTTATCCAGAATCGGGAATTTACACCACCGGTGAATTGGGCACTGCCGCGGTGGTCCAATACCAGCAGCTGGTGGGGGGACTCCCAACCCGAAACTGGGAATCCGGCGTTTTTGAGGGTTACCAGGCCCTGGATGGAGAAACAATGGCGGATACGATCCTCAAGAAACGGGAAACCTGCTACAGCTGTGTTGTCCGCTGCAAGCGGGTGGTCGAGGTGAATGAAGAAAACTACCGGGTAGAAGCCCGCTACGGCGGCCCGGAGTATGAGACTGTAGCAGCTCTGGGGAGCTACTGCGGGGTCGATGATCTGGAAGCTGTCTCCTATGCCAATCAGCTCTGCAATATGTACGGGATGGACACCATTTCCTGCGGGGCGACAATTGCCTGGGCCATGAATTGTTTCCAGAATGGCTTAATCACTGAACAGGACACCGGCGGCCTGGAGCTTAACTTTGGTGATGCAGAGGCCATGATTGCTCTGGTCCAGCAAATTGCTCTCCGGGAGGATTTTGGAGATCTGCTGGCAGAAGGTTCGGCCCGGGCCGCGGAACACTTTGGGGCAGAAGCTCAAGAACTGGTGGTGGCGGTTAAAAAGCTGGAATATCCGGCTCATATGCCCCAGGTCAAGCGCAGTCTGGGATTAATTTATGCTGTCAACCCCTTCGGAGCGGACCATGAGTCCAGCGAGCATGACCCCAGCTACCAGCGTTATCTAGACCGTATGGCCCAGATTGGCCTGACCGATCCCCAGCCTGGTGAGGTGCTGAATGAAGAAAAAGTCCGTTTTGCATTAACTACCCAGTACCTGTATTCGGTCATGAGCTGTCTCAATGTCTGCAATTTTGTTTTTGGTCCTTCCTGGCAGCTGTATGATACAGAAGAACTGAGGCAGGCTCTGCAGGCAGTCACCGGGTGGGAGGTAACGATCCCGGAAATGTTAGAAGTGGGACAGCGGCGGCTGAACCTGCAGCGGGCCTTTAATGCCCGGGAAGGCATCGGTAGAGACCAGGATACCCTGCCGTCCAAGCTGGAAAAAGCCCTCAAGGGAGGAAAAACAGATGGGGTTCGATTTACAGCCCAGGAGCTGGAGGAGGCCAAGAAAATTTACTATGATCTAGCAGGTTGGGATCCGGAAACAGGCTATCCGCTCCGGGAAACACTGGAAAAACTGGATCTGGGATGGCTGGCTGATGAGCACCCAGACTGGAATTTGTTATAAATCGGGCTGATCCGGTCACAGGGCAAGCCGTGAAAAAACTTTTGAGATAAGTCTTTCTAATTCAATTCTTTCTGTTTTCAGGAGCGGCCTGTCAGGGGCAGAGCTCAATATTGTCATTCACTTTCTTATAAACTTGCTCCCGCTGGATTAAATGTTCCACATGACCGACATTTTGAAGTTTTAGGGCAGCTATTTCGTGCGCAAAGCAGATTGCTTCTTTCCAGGTTTTTCCATCCAGGTGAGCCATTAACAATCCAGCCCAGAAGGCGTCGCTGCCGCCGATCACGCTGTTGACCTCCACCAGCGGCAGCGGTCCGACCTGCTCCTTTGTGCTTCCATTCGATACGGTCACCAGCCCACCGCTCCGGGTTAATATCACCACCTCCGCGCCCAGCTCATGGAATTTTTCGAGGCAGTTGGATTCAAGCTCGCTGTTGCTCAAATTGGGGTCAAAGAGCAGGCGGGCGTCTTCCAAAGAGGGCTTGACGATCGACACATAAGGCAGGATCTGTGCCAGCACATCCCAGGCTTCGAATTTATCCGGCCAGAGTTTGGGGCTGCAGTTGGGGTCCAGACTGACGATCTTGCCCTCCCGGTGAGCCATCCGCAGCGCTCTGCGCACAGCCGAACGGGCTGGTTCCCTAGAAAGCGCAAAGCAGGAGGTGTGCACCACCCGGGCATTCCGGATCAGTTCTTGAGAGAAATCGTGAATATCAAGCAGGGTATCTGCCCCGCGGTTGACCTGGAAATCCGGGACCCCGGTGGTCCTGGTCAGGAAAACGGATGTGGTGGGCAGCTGATCTGTTTTCAGTAGATGGGTTGTGCTGACTCCATGGTGCAGCAGGCCGTCCTCCAGAAATTCCCCGAAACGGTCTTCGCCGATTTTGGAGAGCACCGCGGCTTTGCCGCCCAGTTTTGAGACATAGACTGCAACATTGGCCGGCTGTCCGCCCAGAAAGCGGCGGAATTCTTCCGCCGTGCGCAGGGAATTGGCCGGGTGAAGAGAGATGAAATCCACCAGGGTCTCTCCAACGGCGACCAGGTCAAATTCGAGGTAATGCTGTTTAAGCTCGGCAAGCTGGATGTCATTCTCCGGTTTCGGATCCTGGAAATATTTCGGGAAAGGTAAAAGATCCCGTGGAGGTGTTTGACCGGAGATGGCTTTTTCTAATTGATGCAAATAGCCTTCTGCAGTTCTTTTCCAAATATAGCGGGAATGGACCCGCTGATGGCCGGCTTCGGCATATTTTTCCCATAATTTCCGGTCTTTTACCAGGGAGTAAATCGCGGTGCTGACCTCGTCAACGTCTCCGGGATCCACCAGCAGGCCGTATTCCTGTTCTCCCTCCAGCATACTTTCGCTTGGACCGCCAAACTTGGTTACGACCGCCGGCATTCCGGCTGCCATCGCTTCCAGGGGAGCCAATCCGAATGGCTCGTAAAGTGCTGTGAGGGCAAAGATAGATTGTTTTCCAGCGAAGTAGCGGTAGGCAGCTCCCAGCTGGAGCTGACCCTGGATCGCAAACATCGAGACCTGACCCCGCAGGTTCCCTTCATCAATGACTTCGATTAAATCATCCAGAACTTTCTTTTCAGCCTGGCCGGCTTCCGGGTATCCGTTCAGCGGATCCGGCAAATTTCCGGTGATGATTACCAGGTTGGCATGCTCCCGGAGTTCAGTGCTGGAGGCATAAGTTTGTACCAGACCGAGGTGATTTTTCTTGGGATCAAGCCGGCTGGCGGCAACGATGCAGGGTTTTCCCTGGCGGCTGGGCGAGAGATCTCGCTCCAGCATCTGATCGAGGTACTGGTAGGTTTGCTTTTCTTCTGAATAGCGGGATGATTTATCAAAGATCTCCAGGTTTACGCCAGGGGGAATGATCGCAAAACGGTCGTCATCGGTCCAGTCCACCGAACCCCGGTAGGCGTTGTGACTGTACTGCACGTAGCGCTCCTGGAGTGTGCTGGTGATATTTACTGCGGAGCGGTTCATGGAAAGCCGTTCTGCCAGGATTCTTCTCCTGAAAAAATAATACTGATCGAGTTCGGCGATATTTTCCTCCTTAATGCCCATCTTGTCCATCTTCTGGGCCCCGAGAGAATGGGCTGTGAAGGAGTAAGGAATTCCCACTTCTTTTTCCAGGAGTGCACCAACCAACCCGCCGTCGCCGTAATGGGCGGTGAAAGCGTCCGGTAATCCTCCCTCAGCCTGATAAAAATCAATGACCGCAGGAATCCAGTCCCGCACCAGGTGAGGCCAGAGCAGTTCTTTGCGCAGGAACCCATCCGGTCCGGCAGGAAGACGGACGATCCGGACTCCGGGAGCCTCCGGGTAGCTGTCGAAGCGGGCTTTAAATTCGGGCCAATCGGGATCAATGATCTGCCGGGTGAGTATGTCTACCTGGTGGCCGAGTTCCCCCATAGCCAGGGCAACCTGTTTGACATACACCAGCTGGCCCCCGAAGTCGGGGTGTTCCGTCCAGTAGCTGTCCTGCGGATCAAAATTACCCTGCGGATTAAGAAAAGCAATATGCATTCATGATTCCTTTGCTGTCAGCGCCTTGTGAAGTCGACTGTATAAAAGATTCTCCCGGATGGTTGATGTTGAATAACCCCGACACCCATGTGGGTGCTGTACTGGGAGAGAATGGTGCGTTTATGGATATTGTCAGAATAGTTCGGATCCTGGGAGGGGTGGGTCATCCACCAGTTAAACACCGTTTGCGGTGTTCCTCCCCCGTAAAAAATCTCAGAGCAGCAGCAGTGATTGTAGCACCAGTTTTTCCCATAGCCGAGAGCCAGTGAGATTCTTTCCCAGGCTTTGGTTCCATCAGTAGAGGTATGACTGTAAGTTCCATGGCAGGTCATGTCCCGGCCGTGGTCGCGGGCTGCCTGGGTCAGGACATCCAGCTGTTGTAATTTTGGCAGGCCGTGATCCTGGCGGGTCTGGTTGATCATCTGGCGTATTGTTCGTTCCTTCCCGGAGAGCACAACAGTGCCGGAGCAGTAGCCGGGATCCGGAATTTGAGTTGAGGTGGGTGGAACGGGTGTGGCGGTGGGCGGCAGGGGGGTTGGTGTCGGCGTACCGGGGGTGAGATTGGGGGTAGGGGTTGGACCGGAAGGCGTGAAGGTCCTGGTTGGTACTGGTGTTTTGCTGGGTGCGCTGGTGTTGGGTATTTCTGTAGCGGTTGAGGAAGGCAGGGAAACTGGAGTTGGGTAACCACCGGAAGGTGTGGGAGGGATATATACCTGCAGTCCGTTTAGATCCCCTTTGGTGGTGCCGTAATAACCCCACAGCCAGCAGGAAAGTCCGGTATTTCCGGGATCCTTGATAATCCAGTAATTCCAACCTGCATCCCGGCCCAGGATTTTGGCCTGCTGTCCGGCTTGGAGGGGAGATAAGCGGGAATAATTCAGGCCGGGACCGGTCCGGCAGTTGGTGGTGACGGAGACCCGGACAGAGGGATCTCCGCTGGTGTCGCCGGATTGAGGATTTGGAGTTGAAGTGGATTGAAGGGGACTGGTGGGAGTAATTGAAGAAGAAGGTGAGGGCGACGGGGAACCGGTCTGGCTCGCTTCGAGTGTCAGGGAACCTGTTGGTGTCAGCTCCGGGGTTTCGGTCTGGGTCCGGGCCATCTCGGTGAAGGTGGGAACGGGAGATTCGGGGGGGAGGGGGCTGGTAGTAGGCGTAAATGTAGAAATTGACAGGAACGGCGTTCTGGTAGGGGTTCCTTTTTGGTTGACTTTTTGGGGCGAGGGTAAAGGGTCTATTGGCGTGCAACCGGAAAGGATGGAAATCAAGCCCATGCTTCCGAGTAACAAAACCAGGGTAAATTTTCGCATAGCCATTACCTGTAAAGCGTCCCGCACAATCGAATCATAACCAAAGATCAGCCAGGCAGACCTGTTTTCTGATTATAAACCAACCGCCTGAAATTTGGACCATTCATTAAAAAACCTGATAAATCTGTAAATGCGCTTCAGAATTTGATCATCCCCGGTTTCTGGGGTGATTAAGCAAGAACTGCTGGACTTCTGATGCCGTCGGGAGGGCAGGAACAGCACCGTTTCTGGTTGTGGTCAGGGCCCCGGTGATATTTCCGAAATCCAGGGCGCCTTTAAGATCTTTAGGACTGCTAGCTGGATCTGTTAACAAGCCTTTCTGGATGATCTGGGACAGCAAACCTGCCATAAAACCGTCCCCGGCGCCTGTGGTATCAATGGATTGAACTTTATATCCAGGGAGATGAAAACAGGCATCACGCCAGACAGCGGCGCAGCCGTCCCGGTCCAGGGTAACTACCAGCAAAACCAGTGAATCATGCCAGAGACGTTCTACGGCCTCTTCCAGCAGTTCCTGGGGGTCGGAGATGGTCCTGGGTGAATGGTTCAGGAGGAAAAAGAGCTCTTCCTGGCTGAGTTTGATGATTTGAGCCTGATTCCAGAACTCCAGAATCGCTTCCCGGGCTGATTCGGCATCCGGCCAGAGATTGAGTCTGAGATTGGGATCAAAACTGATCAAGGCTCCGGATTCTCGGGCCAGCTGGACTGCTTTTTCTGTCGCTGAGCGGGCGGGTTCGGAAATGGTACTGATCGAGCCAAAATGAAAAATTTTCAAGTCCTTCAATAATTCTGAACTTATCTCATCAGGATGGATCAGCATATCGGCAGCCGGATCGCGATAAAATGAAAAATCTCTTTCTCCTCCAGATCCAAGGGAAACGAATGCCAGCCCGGTTTTGGCCTCATTCGTGAATAAGAGACCTCTGGTATTAACCCGATTGGCTTGCAGAGTGACTTCCAGAAAATCTCCAAAAGGGTCCTGACCGACTTTGCCCATGAAGCCGCTGTGAACATTCAGCCGGGAAAGGCCGACAGCCACGTTCAGCGGGGTTCCTCCGGGAGACTTTTTAAACAGCTCGGATTCTACCAGGCTGCATCCCGGAGAACGGGAGATAAAATCAATCAGGGCTTCCCCGAAGCAAAGTACATCCGTCATGTTTAGCCCCGGGCGGCCGGGTAGACCTCAAATTCCTCGGAGATAAAATAATCAACCCGGGGGCGGAGGGATTGAACTACTGTATGCTCCCGTTCCAAAATATCCCAGCGGTATTGATTGAGCGGTTCTTTTCCCCTCTTCAGCTGGGCCAGTTTAGTTTTATGGTAGGTGATGTCGAGCAGAAAACTGAGATCAGCTTCTGTTTTCACCGCATATAGACCCTCCACAATCAAGTACTGAAATCCCTGAAATGAGGTGTGGAGTTCGTCGACCTGATCGGTCAGCAGATCAATACAGGGGGTTATGACATGATCGTAATCGTTCCAGAAATTTTGAAGATGCTGGTTGATTAATGACCAGTTGTATTCTGTGTAGCCAATACTTTCCAGGCCGTGTTCTTTGCGCCAGTCAGTTCGATCTGCAGGAGGGGTGAGATAATAATTGTCAATATGCATGGTTTTGGCCGGTGTGCCCCGGTTTTTGAGCGACCGGGCCAGCACATGGGCGATTTCGGTTTTTCCTGAACCGGATTCTCCTCCAATGGCGAGGATCAGCTTCTCTTCCTGGCGGTCGTGGATCAGATCCATAATCTGGCTGGCAGCTTTGTGATGGCTGTCATTGATCAGCAGTACGTCACCTAACATAGTTACTCCAGGTCTCTGGTGTTCACAGGCTTATGATTGATTTTAATTTTTTTCCATTCGCCGGGATTGAGCTGATGTTCCTGTCCTAAGAGATAGATAGATCCCGGCTGATCCCCTACCAGCTTGATATATACTTTGTTCTGTTTGATGTTGAAGAAGTAGCGGCAGCCCCGGAAATCAATATTAAACTTGATTTTCTTCCATCCTTCGGGTAAATGGGGGTTGAGGCTGAGTTTTTCACCGATCCAGTTCAGTCCGGCGTACGTTCGAATTGCAAAAAGGGCTGTACCTGTCATCACACCGAGATGGATTCCTTCCTGGGTGGTGCCGCCCTGGATATCGATGTAGTCACTCTGGAGAGCTTCGCGATACAGCTTCCGGCTGAGGGCGTAATTTCCTACCAGATGTGCCAGATAGGCATGCACCAGACGGCTCAGGGTTGATCCGTGAGAAGTCCGCTGCAGGTAATAATGAAAATTCCGCTCCAGCAAATTTTCCGGAGGGGTGTATCTCAGCTGGTTGAGGAGTTCCACCACCTGTCCTTCCGGAAGATTGTAAAAAAGCATCAATGCGTCCGCCTGTTTGGCGACTTTATACTCATTAGGGGAGTGACCTTCAGCCTTGAGGATCCGATCCATACGGTGGATGTCATCATATTTCTTGTTATAGTGATCCCAGTCAAGTTCTTTCAGATCAAAATAACCCTCAAATTGTTCCAGGATCCCTTCTTCTGAAATCGAAACCGTGAGATTGTGGGAAAGATATTTCCAGCGTTCAAGTTCTTCCGGTCTAATCTCCAGCTCTGACAGCAGGGTGGTTTTCCGGTTTTCAGGAAGCATCGAGAGCAAATCAAAGGCCCGGTTAAATAGCCAGACCACCATCAGGTTTGTATAGGCGTTATTTTTTAGCCCCCCATTTTCTGAATCTGGATAATGTTCGTGGAATTCGTCCGGTCCCATTACCCGTTCAATACTGCAGCGACCACTTTCTGGAGGGCAGATTGCCATCGAGGACCAGAACAAACAAATTTCAAGAAATAATTCGGCTCCGGCCTCCGCCAGGAATTCCCGGTCATCTGAGACCCACAAGTACTGCCAGAGGTTGTAGGCAATTGCCAGGGAGACATGCCGCTGGAGGTGAGAGTGATCCGGCCCCCATTTTCCGGAGCGGGGATTGAGATGGAGCAGCTGGCTTTCTTCCCTCCCGCTGGACCCGCTCTGCCAGGGGAACATCGCTCCGGATACTTCCTCTTTCCGGGCAAGCCTCCTGGCAGCTGGGAGGCGCTGATGGCGGTAAAGCAGGGCGGAACGGGCTGTGTCTGGAAAATTAAAATTAAAGAATGGCATCACATACAGCTCATCCCAGAAGATGTGGCCCCGGTAAGCTTCGCCGTGTAATCCCCGGGCTGGAATCCCGGTGGCATAGTCCTTGGAGTGGGGAGAGACGCTGACCATGGTGTGGTAAAGGTGAAGCCTGATCATTTTTTGAACCAGCCGATCGCCAGAAACCTGAACATCAATCCGGTCCCAGATTTCCTTCCAGGCCATCAGGCTTTCTGTTTGCAGCTGAGCGTATGTGCCAGACTCCTCGATTTTTTTCTCTGCCAATTGGATCGGGTCTTCACCATCGGTCAGGTGAGAGGCGTAAATCGCTACTGTCTTTTCGACGGTCAGGGGGCGGTCTGATCGAGCTTCAATTTCAAACGTGGTGCTGACCTTGCCGGGATTGGTTCCAATCTTGAAATCAGGATGGACTTCTTCTTCCCCGACCAGGACCCGGAGCCGGGAAGATTCCGCAATTGTGATCCGGGATTGATTGGTGATGACAGCCAGGGTGATTTGGCTTCCAGAGCCGGTTTCGAGCAGCGGCTCCAGGTGCCTGGAGCTCAGCTCCCGGTAGCGTTTCACACCTTGATTGGTAATCGTCCCGTCCAATTCAGACCGGACTGTGAAGGTCCGGGCGTAATTCAGCGGGGTGATCTCGTAGCGGAGGACTGCCAGATGGGGATCGGCCATGCTTGCCAGCCGCCAGGACTGGATCATCGTTTGATGACCTTCATCGTTTCGGACCACCATCCGCCTGTACAGGGTCCCGGACAGAAAATCCAGTTTTCTAGAAAATTCCAGGATGTCTACTTCCTGGGGATTAAACCACTCCCCGGTATTGATCTTGAATGTCACCGGCAGCCAGTTGGGGATATTCACCAGATCTTCGTTGGTAATCGTCCGGCCGGCGATATTTGATTCCAGGCAGTTGTAGAGCCCTGTGATATAGGTTCCTGGATAGTGAATATCCAGCACTGCGGGGATTTCCTCAAAAGCTCCCCGGGTTCCGAAGAAACCATTGCCGATGGTGCAGAGTGCTTCCCGGGTAGCTTCTTTTTCAGGATCATATTCGTGGTATTCTATAAACCACTGCTTTTTTTGATACCCTTCAGAAAACCAGTTGTTAATTCTTGCCAGATCAATTTCCAGCAAATCCTCAACCACGATATCAGCCCCGTGAAGCTCCAGCTCCAGCTGATTTTCCTCCCGGGCTACGCCAATCACCAGGCCAAAGCCGCCCCTGAAACCTGCCTGGACCCCGGAGTTGGCATCTTCCACCACCACAGAACGAGCAGGAGATGCTCCCAGATTTCTGCAGGCGGTCTGAAAAATATCAGGTGCTGGTTTTCCCTGGAGCCCTATCCGGGCCGAGACTTTGCCGTCTACCACGGTCTGGAAGAGATCAGTCAACCCGGTTAATTCCAGCACCTTTTGCGCGTTTTTGCTCGATGATGCCAATCCGAGCGGAATCCCGACTGCCCGGAGCTGATGGATGAGCTCTACGGTTGTGGCGTAGATCTCTACCCCCTCTTCTTCCAGAAGGTGATTGTAAAGCTCATTCTTGAAATTACCGAGACCACATATTGTCCGATGATCCGGTGGGTCTTCCGGATTACCGTACGGCAGGTTGATTCCCCGGGATTCCAGGAACGATTTCACACCTTGATAGCGCGGCTTTCCATCGACATATGCCAGGTAATCTTCCTGGTGGGTGAATTCATGAAAAGGGGTATCGGTTTCCTCAGCATGATTTCTGAGAAAGGTATCGAACATGGTCTTCCAGGCAGAGCTGTGAAGCGGGGTGGAATTGGTGATCACACCGTCCAGATCGAAAATTACGGATTCTATTTGGGTTTGGTTCATAACGAAATAATTAATCCTTCAAGCGAACGAAGAGTAAGTGGGTTTTGGGTTGGACCTTCCCGGTCAAGATAAGTAGAAATTAGGATTTTTGCTGAGCTGGATTCCTGCAGGGAGAGCTGCTGGGACTCTGAGCTGAAGTTCAGCAGAATCAGAAATTTCTCTCCGTTATGCTCCCGGGTGTAGGCGTAAACTGGATCGGGAAATCCGCTGAATTCCTGGTAAGAGCCGCTTTGCAGGATATGAGAATTTTTCCTCAAGTTGAGCAGTCTCCGGTAGAGCTGGAAATTTGATCTGTATTCCAGCCGCTGGGATTCCAGATTTCGGGTCTGGTAGTCTTCTGCTAAGGGAAGCCAGGGGGAACTGCTCCCGGGAGAAGAAAAACCGGAATTTTCCTCAGCTGACCACTGCATGGGACTGCGGTTTACATCTCGGCCCTGGGATGGATCCTTGAAGCCTGCCGGATCCTGGGCTAATTCGGGAGGAACATGGATATTCTTCATCCCGATTTCATCGCCGTAGTACAGCGTCGGGGTTCCTCTTAGTGTCAGAAGAAGCATGGCCGCCACTCTGGCCTGCTGCTGCCCGAAGCGGGAAGCCAGGCGGTGATCATCATGGGTTCCAAGGACGTAATTGGGCCAGGCGCCATCCGGCAAAACAGTTTCCAATTCACCGACCAGGCGCCTGAAATCGGATGCCTTCCATTCTGCTCCCAGCAGGGAAAAATTGTAAGGCAGATGGATTTCGTCCAGCTCTTTTCCGTAATATGAGGCCCATTCCACCCAGTCAAAGATGTGAATTTCCCCTATTGATACTCTAGGGTGTTCAGCGCTGTATTCATCCAGCACAGACCGGAACTCCCGGTAAATGTTATGAACATCCGGATGGCCTTTATCATAGATATGAAATTGGGAATCATACTCTCCCAGCGGTTTGTGGATTGCCTTCCCTCCTGATGGATTGGCGGGATTATCGCGCATTTCGGGATCCTTCAAAATGTAATGGGCTACATCAATCCGGAAACCATCCACACCCCGTTCCAGCCAGAAGCGGATGACATCAAAAATTGCGTCTTTCACAGCCGGATTTCTCCAGTTCAGATCGGGCTGTTCTTTCAAAAAAGAATGGAGATAGTATTGCCCGGTCTGGTCATCCCATTCCCAGGCGGAGCCCCCAAACACACTCAGCCAGTTATTGGGCGGACCTCCGTCTGTACCGGGATCAGCCCAGATATACCAATCCCGTTTAGGGTTTTCCCGGGATGAACGGCTTTCCCTGAACCAGGCATGTCTGTCGGAAGTGTGATTGGGAACGAGATCGATAATCACTTTCAGATTTAAATCATGAGCTGTGTTGAGAAGATGATCAAAGTCAGAGAGAGTTCCAAAGAGCGGATCGACATCCCGGTAATCTTCAACATCGTAGCCAAAATCGGCCATCGGGGATTTATAAAAGGGGGAAAGCCAGACTGCATCAACCCCCAGGTCGTGGGCCAGGTAGGATAAATTTTGGGTGATCCCGGGTAAATCACCAACCCCGTTTCCAGTGGAATCATGGAAGCTGCGGGGGTAAATCTGGTAAATGACGCCAGTCTTCCACCACACATTCTGATTTGTCATAACTTAGTTTCTTATCCTCTAGATCCGGACTTCGTTTTTACGGATTACATTGCTGAACCAGTATGCGCTTTGTTTGGGAGTTCTTGCCAGGGTCTCAAAATCAATTCTCACCAGGCCAAAGCGTTTGCTGTAGCCCCGCTCCCACTCGAAATTATCAAATACACTCCAAACATAATATCCCTGGAGATCAGCACCTTCCTGGAGTGCTTCATGGGCTTTGATCATGTGGGCCCGGAGAAAGTTAATCCGGTCCAGGTCGTTTACAAATCCGTCCTCGTCCGCCATATCCGGCGCAGCGCAGCCGTTTTCTGTGATCAGCATTTTCGGATTTCCATAATTCTCTTTGACATTCAGGATTTCCTGTTTGATGCCGTCCGGATTGATTCCCCAGTTCATCTGGGTGTACCCCCAACCAGGTGCGGCATAAGGTTCCAGGCGGGCTTTGAGCCAGCCGCCGAAATGGTCGTGATGCACCAGGTCGGAATTGTAATGATTGATTCCAAGATAGTCCGAAGTTCCGTGAATTTTCTCCAGATCACCGGCTTCGACCTGCGGGCGGTGCGGTCCCAGCCAATCAAAGAAGTCCTCCGGATAACGGTTGAGGAAGATTGGATCCAGGAAGAGGCTGTGGGTTTCATCATACACCCGGCGGGTGGCAGCCAGATCTTCTTCGCGGTCAGATGCTGGGATCAGATGGTTGAGATTTAAGATCAGTCCGATTTCTCCCCCGTATCCGCCGCTTCTATATCGTTCCACTGCTTCGGCGTGGGCCAGCAGCAGATGATGGGCAGTCTGGAAGGCGCTGGTTGCGTCGCAAATTCCGGGAGCGTGAATGCCCTGTCCGTAACCCAGAAAGGCTGCAACCCAGGGTTCATTATGGGTTCCCCAGACCGAGACCCGGTCTCCGAGCGTCTCAAATATCACTGAGGCATACTCACCGAACCATTCAATGCTGTCCCGGTTCAACCAGCCCCCTTGATTTTGAAGAACCTGGGGGAAATCCCAGTGGTAGAGGGTGGTTTTGGGTTTAATTCCAGCGTCCAGCAGTTCATCCACCAGACGGTCATAGAAATCAAGTCCCTCCGGGTTGACTTTTCCGGTTCCCTCCGGCAGGACACGGGGCCAGGAGGTGGTGAAGCTGTAGCTCGGAAAGCCCAGCTCTTTCATCAAGGCGACATCTTCCGGCATCCGGTGGTAGTGATCCGTGGCCTGATCTCCGGTATCCTCATTTAAGATCCGATCCGGCTGGCGGACAAAAGTATCCCAGATGCTGCGTCCCCGACCGTCCTCATTCCAGGCTCCTTCGATCTGGTAAGCGGAGGCAATTACTCCCCACTGGAAATCAGCTGGAAAAGTGTAAGTGTCTTTCATAATTGATGTCCTCCTTTATACACAGATTGATTTTTCCCTTTGGCATTAAGACGGCCTGGGCAAATTACTGACCCAGGCCGTGTTTTTAATAAAGCTACTTTCCTTGCAGCAAGCTTAGCCTTTGACTGATCCAGCCAGCAGACCGCGAACGAAGAAACGCTGGAGGCTGAAGAACACAACCAGGGGCAGGATCATGGAGATGAAAGCTCCGGAGGAGAGCAGATGCCAATCCGCACCCCGGGAACCGACCATCTCAGCAATCCGCATTGTCAGGACCTGGACATCCGGTTTGGCACCGATGAAGACCAGGGCGACCAGATAGTCATTCCAGACCCACAGGAACTGGAAAATCGCGAAAGATGCCAGAGCCGGGACCGAAAGGGGCAGTATCAAGCGGGTAAAAATCGTGAAATGCGAAGCCCCATCAATGAAGGCGGATTCCAGAATATCACGGGGAAGTCCCTTGATATAGTTGAAAAGCAGGTAAGTCGCCAGCGGCAGTCCGAAGCCGGTATGCGCCAGCCAAATAGCCAGGAAAGTCCCGTTGAGATCCAAAGAAACGTAGTCCCTGAGGATCGGAACCAGGGCGATCTGGAGTGGGACCACCAGCAGCGCGACCACGACTATAAAGAGCAGTTTTCGCCCCGGGAACTTCATCCAGGCGAAGCCGTAAGCTGCAAATGCGGCAATTAGGATAGGAATAATCGTAGCCGGGATGGAGACCGTGATGCTGTTCAAGAACGCTCCGGTGAAGTTGTCCCCCTGGACTTCCATCACCTCCCCGGAGGCAGTTTGGACCTGGTAGGTTTTCCCAGCCAGGACCTGACCGTAATTTTGGAGGGTCAGTTCCGGGAGGATCTGCCACTTCCGTTCACTGATTCTGATGGTACCCAGCCGTTTGTTGCCAGACCAGATGACCTGGCGGCCGTCCTCAGCCAGGATTCCTTCTCTGAATTCATCAAAGGTCCCGGTCACACCGGCGATTTCCATCACCCCGTCCGGGTCAACACCCTCCGGGATATCAAATTCTTCCACAATCATCCATTCCCGGTGGGGAAGTACTTTCCACCAGCCGGATGTTTGGATATTGAAGCGGGTTCGGAAGGAAGAGATAAATAGTCCCAGGGTCGGGATGGTCCAGAGCAAAACGAGCAGCAGGAGGACCCCGTTGACGACCAAATCACGTAAACGCTGTTGACTTTTTGCGGATTTCATTTAGAATGCCTCCTCATCTGCAAACTGACGCAGGTTATAAACCATGACCGGGATCACCAGAATAACCAGGACAATCGCAATCGCCGAGGCGTAGCCCTTATTCTGATTAGTAAAGGCCTGGCGGTAAAACTGGGTAGCAATCACGTGAGTTCCGAACTGTCCGCCGGTCATCACGATCACGATATCAAATATTTTGAGGGTAAAGATTACTACGGTTGTAGCCACTGTAATGATTGTTCCCATAATGTAAGGGATCATGATTCTAAAAAAGACTTGCACTTCTGTGGCTCCATCGACCCGGGCGGCTTCGATCAGTTCATCCGGAATGCCTTTAATGGCGGCTGAAAAGATCACCATCGCATAACCGGTCTGAAGCCAGATTACGATTACGATCAGAAACAGGTTGTTCCAGGGCTGAAGCATCGCGGTCCAGGCCTGTGGCTGACCTCCCAGGCCAACCCAAATTGCATTCAATAGACCAATTTGAGCAGAGCCGGCTTCCTTGACCTCATAGATAAAGTTCCAGATCACGCCGGCGCCGACCATGGAGATCGCCATTGGCAGGAAGATCATCGATTTAGCGAAGTTCTCAAAACGGGAGCGGTCCGCAAGGACTGCAACCAGCAAGCCAAACAGTACGGAGAAAGTGGCACCAAAAACAATCCAGAGCAGGTTGTTCCGGAATGTAACTGTCATATTGCGCTGGGTAAACACAGCCACATAATTTGCTAATCCAACCCACTCATCACCGGTTCGGTCTTTGAGACTGGCGATGAAGGTCCGGACTGTAGGAATGGCCAGATACCAGGCCAGAATGGCAACAGCTGGGCCGACAAACAAGAAGGGCTGCAGGCGCCCCAGCCATTTTCCCGGAAGCTGTTCCAGCAGCCAGTTGGTGATGAAGTAAATCAGGGCGACTCCACCTACTCCCCACAGAATAGCAATCAGAGCAATCACGTATTTTGGGGCGTTTCCATCCCTTAAAAAAATAAATCCCTGGATCATCACATAGCCCGTGACGACAGGGACAATGATTGCCGCTACGATTTGTCCGATGGTGGTTGTGAACCATTCCAGAACCGTGGATATAGAAAATTTGGATTCTGTCGCTTCGGTCATATCTCACTCCTTATCGCTTACCCAATCGATGATTCCGAATGATCTGTAGCTGTATTATAAACGAGATGATGGATAAGTCCTGATGAATTATTTCAGATTTGTTTCCAGCTTCAGGAATCTTTCGGGAGTTGATGAAGGAAAACGGTGTGAAAAGTTCTCACACCGTTTTCCAGTATTACAAGCGTTAGAGGTTACTGTGCCGGGTAGTATGCGGTGATATCCAGCTCGCCGTCGATGATCATTTGTTTCAGCTCATCAACTTTGGCCTTCAGATCGTCCGGAACATCATCCTCAAACTGATTGAAGGGGGCAAGACCAACGCCGTCATTGGCCAGGGTCCCATCGTAGGGGGAGGACCAATCAGCGGTATCGCCAGCCTGGGCAGCCTCGGTGACTGCGAAGACTGCGTTGTCGATCTTCTTCTGGACTGCGGTCAGGAAGACATCGCAGTACTCGGGAGCGCTGACACAGCCATCAGTGTCAACCCAGACCACCTTGACGCCTTCATTTTCCTGCGCCACAGCGGCGGTTCCAAGACCAACAGGACCGGCAACGGGCATGATGATGTCCGCGCCTTCGTCGATCAGGGTCTGGCCGGTGTTGCGGCCGTCTTCGGTGGAGTCAAAGTTGCCGACAAAGAGGTTGCGGCCGAGCGCTTCCACGCTGGTGCCGTTGACCTCGTTGTAGTAGGCAACGCCCGCGGCGTAGCCATCCATGAAGATGGTCACGGTGGGGATTTCGATTCCGCCGAACATGCCGACTTTTCCGGTCTCTGTCATTCCAGCGGCGACGTAGCCAGCCAGGAAGGCGGCTTCATCGGTGGAGAATCCAAGACCTTTCAAGTTGTCGGTGGGTTCTGCATAGCCAAAGTCTACAATGGCAAACAGAGTTTCGGGATTGTCAGCTGCAAAGGTTGCGGTGTCTTCACCGAGCAAGAAGCCGACGGTGACGATCAGGTCAACTTCCTGTTCCAGAAGCTGGTTGATGTTGACAGCGTAGTCTGTCTGCTGCTGGGACTCGAGCACCTGAACTTCGACGTTGTCGAGTTCGGCTTCGGCCATCTGCAGACCGGCCCAGGAAACAGCGTTGAAGCTTTTGTCATCCACGCCGCCGACGTCGGTCACCATGCCGGCTTTGAAGGGTTCTCCAGCTTCCTCTTCCATTTCCTCACCATCCATTCCAGGCCAGGATTCGTCGATCTCGGCCAGAACGGTGTCCATGTCAGCTGTGCCGGAGAAGAAGTCGGTCATGCCGGTCCAGAAGGATCCAGCGCCAACCTCACCGGGCATCAGGTCAGAACCGTCGAATCGCACACTGGTGGCCTCAGTGACCAGTTCAGCAATGCCGCGATCCAGATCATCGCCGTACCAATCGAGTTCAGCATCGAGGTGCGGGGAAAGCGCTCCACCTGCGGCTAGCCATTCTTTGACGGCTTCACCTTTGGTGAAGAATTCCATAACCGCGCGAGTTTCGGGGCGGTCATTGAACATAGCCATGATGTCGCCAGCGACCAGGAACGGTTTTCCGTACTCTTCATCGATCGGGGGCAGATAGAAGACATCATAGTCGACGCCTGCTTCCGCGCCTTCGGGGAAGAAGCTGGTGATGAAGTTGCCCTGCTTGTGCAGCCAGCATTTGGGCGGATCTTCAAACATCGGGGTGGGGGCATCACCGAAGAAGGTGGTAACGATCGCTTCGCGGCCGCCGTACACATATTCATCGGTCCAGAGCTCATCGAGAATGGTCAGAGCATTTTTGACCTCGGGGGAGCTGAAGGGCAGCTCGCCGGTGGTCCACATGTCGTAGTTATCCAGACTGGTGGTGCGGAGCATAATCTCCTCCATCCAGTCGGTCGCGGCCCAGCCGGTGGCAGCACCGGATTCAAAACCGACACACCAGGGCTTATCGCCGTCTGCGACAATCTGATCAGAAAGGGCGACCATCTCGTCCCAGGTTTCGGGAATTTCGTAGCCAGCGGCTTCGAAATCATCCACCGGGTACCACACCAAACTCTTGGCGTTGAAGCGGTGCCAGACACCAGCGGTGATGTCGCCATCCGGCCCGGGCATGGCTGCCATATCCCACCAGCTCTGCAGATAGTTGTCATAGGACTCCTGCGGCAGAATGTCAGTCAAGTCGACGACTTCACCCTGGGCCACAAAGGTCTTCAGCAGGCCGGGCTGCGGGAAGTCAGCGATGTCGGGGGGGTCCCCGGCTTCAACACGGACACCAATCGAGGCTTCAAATTCTTTGGAGCCTTCATACTGAATGTCAATGCCTGTGGCTTCCTCAAAAGCAGCAATGGAATTGTTAAATTTGACAGCGTCTTCATCCGTGAAGGGACCGCTCATGGTCACCACGGTTCCGTCAAATTCTCCAGCCATGGCACGATCATAGTACGTACCTTCCATGGCTTCTTCTTCGGTTTCCTCTTCCTCGGCGACCGGTTCAACCGGTTCTTCCGTCGCGGCGGTACCGCAGGCGGAAAGGACCAGAGAAGTGGCGATCAAGAGGGCCAGGAAGACCCAAAAGAAACGTTTTGTTTTCATTCTTCTAACTCCTTACAAATAGATTGATATACAGAATTTTGATATTTGAAAATTGATTTAGTTTCCGTTTCATCACCTCCTTATCATGAAACACATATTTATTGTAACATTATTAAAGGCCGTATCATAATAGTGATGATACCATAATCGACCCTGCCTGCTCTTCCAGCGAGGACCTTTCCGGGTAGTCCAGGATCGGCCCGATTAAACCGATTTTATACTCCGCGATGGCCTGTCCATAGCGGCAGGCTTCCAAGGGTTCCATACCCTCCAGCAGTCCAATGAGCAACCCGGACCAGAAGGCATCTCCCGCTCCAGTGACATCCACCACAGAAATCGGGTTGGCCTGCAGCTGATAACGTTCTCCCCTGGATGTACCCAGAAGAACACCCATACGTCCCATCGTCAGGGCAACCAAATCCGGTCCAAGTTCTAGAAAACGGTTGAGATATTCCTCCGGTTCCAGGTCCGGTCCAAAGATCCGAATGCTGTCATCCAGGGAGGGTTTGGTGACGGAGATCAAGGTGTAGGCTTCTTTCAAAAACTCTACGAAATCATCCCGGTCGGGATAAATTTGGGGATGATAGTTAGGGTCAAATGAGATCAATTTGTTTTCCAGGCGGGCGATTTTCAGCAGCTCCAGGATTGTCGTCCGGGCCGGGTTGTGGGACAGAGAACCAGCTGAGGTGTGAATAACCCGGCACCTGCGGGCCGCAAGTTTTAGGTCCTCGGTCGGCTGGAGGTATCTATCCGCTTCCCGGTAAATTATGAAATCCGGTGTTTCGGTTTGCCGCGCGACCGAGATCATTGTGGTCGGAGCATCCTGGCAGGTCTGTAAGTAGCGCAAGCTGACACCAGATTGGCGGTATTGAGATTTTAGATAGCGCCCAAAACCATCGGCTCCCACACTGGCACCCAGAGCGGTAGGATATCCCTGTCTGGCAAGGTTCATGGCTAGATTTGAAACTTCACCGCCCGGAAAGCGCTGGAAGCTGTTGGCTTCTTCCAGGGAAGCAACAATACCACTGGAGATCAAATCTACCACGGCTTCGCCAAGCATTAAAAAAGTGAGTTCGGATTCTTTCATGGTTTTAGTCAGGAGCCCGGGTGGTTGTTCCCCGCTCCAGGAGTTTCAGCGGCAGTTCGGAGCTGCAGAAGGGTGGATCCTCACCATCGATCAGATTAAGGAGCAAATCAGCTCCCCGGACGCCGGTTTCAAATAGAGGCTGAGAAATTGTGGTTAGATTGAGATATTCAGCGTCCCGGATTCCGTCATACCCGATCACGGAAAGTTGATCCGGTACACTTACATCAAGTTCTCCGGCTGCATCTAACACGCCAATTGCGTGTGTATCACTGGATGCAAAGATGCCTGTGGGAGGAGAATCCAGTTCCAGCAGCTGGAGGGCAAGCCGGCGGGCATTTTCCCGCCCGCGGTCCCCTTCCACAACATATTGAGCCTGGTAAGGAATATCATGACCGTCCAGGGCTTCCCGGTAACCGTAATAGCGGTCTTTACCGGAGTGCTGGAAGGGGGTATCAAGGTAATCGCTCAGGAATCCAATCCGGGTATGTCCCAGCTCAATCAAATGTTCAACCGCCATCCGACCACCCGTTACATCATCGACCACTATGTGGGGGATGGTCTGGTTGCAGGCATCTATTAAAACGGTGGGAATATGATTGGCGTGGATTTTTGCTGTTTGAGCAGGGGAGAGGGGCATTGAGATTACCAGCAGACCATCTACCTGAGTTTTTTCTGAAAGAATGGCCAGGTACTCGTCCCGCTGTGCTGGATTGCCAACGCTGTATAGAATTGGATAATAATCTGTGTCGCCCAGCGCCTGCTGAACTCCGCGTAAACGTTCTATATAGGAAGGAAGGGTTAGATAAGGAAGTACCACCCCGATCTGCCAGGTTTTTCCCAACGATAAGCGGCGGGCGGTGATATTGGGTGTGTAATCTAAATCCTGGATAGCCTTTTTAACTTTTCTGCGGGTGCTTGGGCTGACTTCAGAGCTTTCGTTGATAACCCGAGACACAGTGCCAATCCCCACATTTGCTTTTCGGGCCACATCTTTAATTGTTGCCAAGACCGGATTCCTTTCAAGATAATGCTGTTTGGAAACGGTTCCAACAATTATTAGTTTAACTGCTTATTAACAAATTGTCAATAAAACTCATACTGCGATCCTTTGAAAGATGACAAATATCACGGCAGATCTTCAGATTACTGAATGGGATTGAATGTAGTACAATGACCTGCAGAAACCCCAGAAAAAAGGCATCCTGCTTGGTAAAAATTCTTTCCATCAGCGATCAAGTTGATCCACTGATTTACAGTTTTAATATCAAAGAGAGATTTTCCGATGTGGATCTCGTTCTCTCCTGTGGTGATCTCTCTTATCTTTATCAGGAGTTTATCATCACAGTTCTTGACAAACCTCTGTTTTTTGTGCATGGGAATCATGACCCTCTGCTGGAAGATAATGAGGGGGAGCCGCGTCCCCAACCTTTTGGGGCAGTGAACCTGCACAGGAGAACCATTCGGGAGCAGGGTTTATTAATAAGCGGGGTGGAAGGAAGTATTTTCTACAATGGGAAAACTCCCTACCAGTACACCCAATCCCAGATGTGGCGTCATACACTTCGTTTAGTTCCAGGATTATTATTCAATAAGTTGTTTTTTGGCAGATATCTTGACATCTTTGTCAGTCACGCTCCGCCACTCGGCGTCCATGAGGGGAAAGATCATACCCATCAGGGGATTAAAGCTTTCCGCTGGTTAATTGACCGCTTTAAACCGACTCTGGTAATCCATGGACACATTCATGTCTATCATCCGGATGCGGTGATCGCAACCTGCGTTGGTAAAACCATGGTACTGAATACTTTTCGATACCGGGTCACCGAGCTGGACCCGCTTTTGGGGGAAATAAAAGATTTGCCCTGCTAGCGGCAGATAATTGTCGGCAGGGGAACTTCGCGCAGCAACCGATCTACAACACTGCCCAGCACAACCTCCAGGACCGGACGGGACCCGTAGCCGCCAATTAGAACGAGATCAAACCGCTTATTTTCACAGCCTGATTGAATCTCATCTACTACATGTTGATCGCTCAGGATGATCTGTGCCTCCATATGGACGCTCCTCAAGTATTTTGATGCCTCGCGAGAAACCTGCTGCGGATCGGCAAGACCAACTGAACTGGTAATCACCGTTAGGTCTGTTTGCCATTGTCCGGCAAGATAAGATGCGATGTAGAGAGCTTCCATAGCTTTCGGGCTGCCGTCAAAGGCAACTACCGGATGATCCATCGATGTTGACTGACCTGCTACTGTCAGAATCGGCAGCGGGCAGCTCCGGATCAGCTGACGCAGTCCCGAGCCCAATCTCTCCAGGGTTTTTTCTCCTGGAGGATGGTTTAAAGGGAGCACTACCAGATCAGCGAAACGAGCCTGTTTGCAGAGGATTTTTCCAACTTCTCCTTGTGCAACCTGAAAATCGAACGACAAAATTTCTCCCTGCTCACAGCGCTGTGAAAATTTCTTTTCCAGAGAATTATGCTGGCCTGAATTAATATCATCATTCTCAGGGTGAACATGAACCCCGTGCAGCCGGCTGGATTCGAGTCTGGCAATCTGGATTGCTTGGTCCAGCGAGCACCAGGTTTTTCCGGTGTCGTCAACGGCCACCAGAATATCCCGGAAAATTTGGCGCTGCCCGGTTCCTGTGTTGCGTTTTTTCCGCCAGGTGCCGGGAGGTGGTCCAATTTCCAGGACATCGGGTATCAGCCAGCTCAGGGCTGAGTTGATAAATCGTCTCCAGACCCTGATGGGTGAGAATCCGTGCTGCTCTGCCAGATCATTAATCGCATCATCAGAATCAACCTGCCAGCCAATTTCCTGCTCTAATTCTGTCCGGTGGCGGGCAATCCAGAGATAAAGATCCGTTTCAGTCCGATCCGGAAAATCGCGCAGCAGTCTCCGGCTGTGGATAGTATGAATTACGGGGAGATACACAACATCATACCAATGAGTGACAGCTTCCTGGTAAGGGATATCTCGTTGTTGGTCCAAACCCATGAAATAGCGGTGAACATTGATATGTTCTAAAATGGTTGGGTAGGCGCCTGCGGTTGTGGCCGTCAGATCAGCATTCGGGCGGAGTTTGTCTAACTTTGTTTTTTCGAGAAAACGGACATGTTCGGCTTTGATGATCAGATCATCGGGCTCCAGATCCGGGGTGACTTTGACCCGGACTTCAACATCGGTCACGTAAGCCTGGATGGTTTTATTCCCCAGACGTCTGGCAACGGAAACCCGGTGGTTTCCATCTTTGACAAAATAGACCTGTCCGATCTGGTAAACGTCTATGGGGGGAAGACCGGTAAGACCCAGGGCATAGGACATAACTTTTGCCCACCGTCCGCGGTTAATGGGTTTCCGCGGTAGATAGCGGCGGGTAAAGTCATGGTAGCGATCTACGCTGCCTACAATTGCGTCCAGAGGGATTTCTTCCAGATGCTGACTGCTTTTTTCAATTGCCTGCAGCTTCTTCCGGACATCCTCATAAGACAGGAGGCGGTTTCTATCAGTTGTTCCTGTAATTCGACCCAGCAGCTCTTCGACCGCGGCCTGTCTGCGGGCCTGCTTATAATCTTCCAATGCGTGGATAAAATGTCTATCAGCCATAAGTATTTCCGTTTTGTTTCGATGCTAAGTATAGTCCAAAGATCCGGAATGGTACATGCTGCTGAAAAACAGAAGAAGATGGCTTTCTGAAAACCGGGGGCAGATTTTTGGTACACTAAGCATAATTGGGCAAGTATCAGGAGGACAACTGCAATGAAATACGTCTCAGTTCAGGAAATGATCCGGATTGAACAAGCTGCGGATGCAGCCGGGTATTCGTACAGTCAAATGATGGAGGCAGCAGGAAAAGGGCTGGCCGATCAAATTCAGAAATATCACGGAGAGATAGAAAGCCAGTCAATTACCGCTCTGATTGGCTCAGGAAATAACGGAGGGGATGCCCTGGTTGCCCTGAATGAACTGGAACAGCACGGTTGGCAAACCTGCGGACTGCTGTTAAAAAAACGACCAGAGAATGATCCCTTAGTGGCACGGTATCTATCTAGTGGGGGGATCCTGGAAGATTGTACTTCTTTCGATCAAGCCCAGAACATTTTTAGAAAGCAAATTCCTGAGTCGGATATTGTACTGGATGCTGTACTGGGGACGGGAGTTAAGCTTCCAATCCGGGGAGAGTTGAAAGAATTGATGGCAGAAGCGAAACAAGTATGGATTAGCCTGGAATATCCTCCCTTGGTAGTAGCAGTAGACTGTCCCTCTGGAATTGATTGTGATACAGGAGCTGCAGACCCGGCTGCAATCCCGGCCCAGCTGACCGTTACCATGGCTGCTGTCAAGCAGGGACTTCTGAAAATGCCTGCTTTCCAATACTGCGG
Source organism: uncultured Anaerolineales bacterium (assembly GCA_964618295.1). Lineage (GTDB taxonomy): Bacteria > Chloroflexota > Anaerolineae > Anaerolineales > UBA11858 > B10-G9. The sequence goes on from CAZTWV010000013.1 coordinate 63,222, forward strand.
TGAAATTAGACTGGTCGATATCGGTCTTCCGGAAGGGTTACCGGAACTGGAATCGATCACCCGAACGGTGCTGGATTTTTACCAGGTCCGAGAAATGATTCCCTCCAGGGATCTGGCAGCTCATAAAGGGACATTCGGGAAAGTCCTGATTGCCGCGGGATCAATCAATTATCCTGGAGCAGCGCTGCTGGCTGGCAGGGGAGCGTATCAGAGCGGTGCGGGTTTGGTCCAGCTTGCTGTTCCAGAAGGCATCTATTCCGGTCTGATCGGAGCTTTATCAGAAGCAATCTGGGTTTCCCTTCCAGAGGAGGAAGGTGGAATTAGATCAGATGCTTCGCAGCTGATCAGCATGCCCATGGACCGAACAACTGCATTTCTGATTGGCCCGGGACTGGGAAGGGGCGCAGCGAGGAGTCAATTTTTGCAAAAGACCTTAGGCCAAAATTCTCTGCCTCCGACTGTGGTTGACGCAGATGGATTGGGAATTTTAGCGGGCTTGAATGAATGGTGGAAAGAACTCCCAGGGGAATGTGTCCTGACACCTCATCCGGGAGAGATGTCGGAGTTAACCGGACTGCCTCTCACGGAGATCCAGCAGGATCGAGTAGGTACAGCCGAGCAGTACGCAGCTGACTGGAATGCTATCGTGGTGCTGAAAGGAGCGATCACAGTCGTTGCTTCACCAGATGGAAAAAGCAGGATTATCCCAATTGCTACCCCTGCTCTGGCAACAGCAGGAACTGGAGATGTGCTGGCCGGAATGATAACCGGTTTGATTGCTCAGGGTATGTCTCCTTTTGACGCGGCAGCTGCGGGCAGCTGGATTCATGCCCGGGCAGGGGTGCAGGCAGCTGAAATCCTGGGAACAACCGCTTCTGTCACAGCAGGAGACGTCGCTGAGGCTGTGGCGGACATTTTTGCTTTTCTGAGCAGATAAACAAAAACCCCGGGTGATTTGCCCGGGGTTGATCTTTTATTGAGAGAGACAAAAAATCAGGCTTCAGTTTCTTCGTCCTCTTTCCCTTCTTTTGCAATCTTACTGGTCGCTTTTTCAATCAGTTTCTTTTGGTCTTCCAGGATGACCCGGCCCTGTTCCTGTAGTTTTTGGGCTTGTTCCTGGGCTTTTTGAGCATAGTCCTGAGCAGCTTTCTTGGCTTCTTCAGCAGCTTCCTCTGCCCGTTTCCTGGTGTCATCAATAGTTTCTACGGCTTTGTCCCGAATCTCAACACTCTTATCCCGGATCACCTGGCGGGTTTCTTCACCAGATTGGGGAGCAAGAAGGAGGGCTGTTACTGCACCAGCGATTCCACCAATTAAGAACCCCGAGACGAAAGCACCAAATTCATTATTCTGGTCAGACATTATCTTCACTCCTCTTGTAACTAGTTGCTTATTTCTTTTTGTCCGGTCGGATGAACTTTATAACCCGGTTGAATCCAGCCAGATACTCATTCAGTTTGATGACAGGTTCTACCAGGTTTTCACTTAAGAATGCTGTAGTTCCTTTTAAAGTGTTTGCGGTTTCCCGGGATGAATCCAGGATGGGTTTGATCTCAGTTTGGAGCAGGTGTGTGAGTCGGGCCAACTGGGCAATCAGCACCACCATGACCAGACCGATTAACAGAAATTCCAGCGCCATAAAGATAATAAATATATCTCGAATACGTCCGGTGTCCGTCCCAGGTTGGAGCAGGAGCACCAGGCCTGTAATTAGAAGGCCGAGAATCAATGCTCCACCGAGGATCCAGAAGATCTGTTTTCCAACACCTTTTTCTTCGGTTTCTTCAAATTCCTGTTCTAATTCAGTGTATTTTTGGAGTTCACTCATATCAGCTGAATTATAACATATCACCGGAGTTGAGACGGGGATCGGTTTGATCAGGAACATAGACCTTGACAATCAAGGCTCCAATCAGGAGCAAAATCCCAGCCAAGATGAATGGCAGACTGAATGCATAGCGACTGAAAAGCCCGGCCAATAGAGGGCCGATTGTGATCCCTAAGAAAAAGCCTGTTGTAACCACACTCATCTGCCGGCCCTCACCTTCCGGGGTAGACAGATCGCCTACCAGGGCTAGAGCAGGGGAGGCTATTGCCGCTGAGGTGATGCCCTGCAGGGCCCGGGTCAGGGCCAGCTGGGCAGTGGATGTGACCAATCCCATTAAAACAGTAGCGGGAGCCATGGCGATTAAACCTATGATTATTAAAGGTTTACGGCCAATTTTATCTGAGAGGTAACCCAGAGGGGATTGAACCAGCATCCGACTTACAGTCAAGGCACTTGAAGCGATACCAAACCCGAGCACGGTTTGCTGCAGCCGGGCATTAAATTCATTTTCCAGCGTTCCCAGTAATGAGTAAGCGCAGGACATCATAAACATTGCGGCTCCGAGGCTGATGATCCCTTTATTCCAGATGCTGGGATCGAATAATCGAGTCTCTGTCCGAGGATTTTTGTGGATTTCAGGAGCAGGGCTTTCATGAACCCAGATCTGGACAAGCAAAGCAGCAAATAGAATTGCTCCGGCACCAACAAAAAAACTGGTATTGAATCCGTACTTTATTTGCAGGAAACCACCGACCAGGGGTCCGATTGCAAATCCAATCAACCGCAGCGTGCTGTAAAACCCCATGGTTCTGCCCCGCGTAGCGGTGCTGGTGGATGAACTGATCAGGGTCAGGGAGGCTGGAACCGTCAGTGATACCCCAATTCCCTGAATGATCCGGATCCCCAGTAAGTTAAAGTATTGATCCGTGAAAGTATAAGCCAGGGTGCCTGTACCCATTAAAATCAAGCCGAGAATGATTAAAGGTTTTCTAAACTTGATCCGGTCTGTGGCAACCCCGACCAGCGGCTGCAGGATAGTATTTATCAATCCATAGGCCGAGATGACAACACTGATCAGGAAGGTTTCATTCCAGGGTAGGCCGGCGGGGGGTGAGGAAGCAATATAAACCGGGAGAAGGACAACCAGGATGCTGTTTCCCAGGGCATCCGCGAAGCGGGCAAAGGAAAGGGCGACAACAATTTTGTTGATACCCTAGTATAGAGAATTAGGAAGAAAAAGAGGTATCATCCTTAGCGTAGACTCAA
>CAZTWV010000014.1:0-65492 GCA_964618295.1 uncultured Anaerolineales bacterium
AAAAGAGGCTTATAGCCTCAGGTCAAGCCACCCGCTATGCGGGTGGTCTTGACTACTGCCAACAAGGACGCTGGCTGTGGTTTAGTTAATTTGTGATTGCGAGCGAAGCGAAGCAATCTGTATGTTGTTGTCCAATAGTCCTAAGTCCGGATGGAGATTGCCTGGTCCTTATATTTTAGATCGCCGCGTCGGCCTGCGGCCGCCTCGCGATGACAATCAAGCCGGAGCACTCCTGGAGATTGCAGTTGTCCTCCGGGAGCGGTCCGAATGGAAACCGCTAATTCACCCCAGCGGAGACGTTGGCTGGATCCCCAAAAAACAAGTTGACAGAAATCTGTTTTCACAAGTCAGTTTTCAACATTCCGTTTGTCGGAAGGTATGACCCAGATCCCGCAAAATTGAATCATCAACACTGGAAGCGAAGCTGTGCCCCCTTCACTGCTAACCGTTTACTGATTACTGGCATGTCCCGGGTGGCGCTTCCTGGTTTTCCCACCGACCGGTTTGCAGATACTCAGTTCCAACCGGCGATTTTGACCGCCGGGCAAAAAAGACTGCATTCTTTCTTAACATCCAGCGGCGTGATTCACTATTTACAATTCACCATTCACCAGAAGTTATGGAATCAGGTAGGTATCGTGAATTTCCCCTGCCGGATCCAGCAGGGTGATTGTCTCACCCGGGGACCAGAGCGGTTGATCGAGACCGAGAAAAAGCTCAATGGGATTCGACTGGCCTTCTTTGGTATAGATGTTGACAGCCCCCTGGCTGTGCAGCTCCAGATCTCCCAGCCCGGATTGATTCAGGATTGAAAACTGGTGATTGTTTTCGTCCTGGATCTGCCAATTTTTGAGGGAAACTGTTTCCTCTGCCCCTGCAGGGTGGGTCAGTCGGATGTACTCGGTGGACAGGTTGCCGACACCCCCGGCTTCAGCAATTTCAATATCCAGTTGAGGTTTCTCAGAGTTTTGATCCAGGTTGGCAAGAGGATCCGTTTGAACTTCTTCAGCGGTCGGACCGTCTATCAGAGCGTTTTTCAACTTGGTGTTTTCCCACAGGAAGAGCACTCCGAGCATGGTGGCGGCAGATATGACCACGTTCAAAAGAATGTACAGCGTGAATTTTTTGGCCTGATTCATATCATAATCCTGTTTGGTATAATTGGCTGGCTGATCTGGATTTCTTTTTTGTATTGTACCGCAGTCCCTGCTCTGCGGAAGCTGGCGAGATGGACTATGCCTTTTCTGATAGACGGCCACAACCTGATACCTCACCTCCCCGGGATCCAGCTGGGGGAAATGGATGATGAAATCAAACTTATTCAGAAGCTTCAGTCCTTTGCCAGACGAAAAAAAACATCTGTTGAAGTGTATTTTGACCAGGCGCCCCCCGGGAAAGCGGGCCGCCGGACCTACGGACGGGTGAAAGCAATTTTTGTCCGTCAGGGGGATACCGCAGATAACGCCATCCGCCGCAGACTGCTGGAGCTTGGTAAACAAGCCAAAAACTGGACCACAGTTAGCAATGACCTTGAAGTTCAGTCCAGCGCCCGAACTGCTCTATCCCCTGTCCTGTCTTCTGGTCGATTTGCTCTCTTGACTCAATCGGCTGGGGATGCTGATTCAACCGGAGAAGACGGAAAACAATCTCCGCCGATCTCAGCAGAGGATCTGGACGATTGGATTGATTTTTTCTCAGGCGGCAGAGAAACTGTCTGAGTGTGTCAAAATTATTCGGATGAAGATAATCTTTACTCAATTTTTCGAAAAAATCAAATCTCTGCCCTGGCTGTCCTGGATAGGATTTTTTTTGTTTGTCTCCTTGATGGCTGCCGGATATTACTACAACCTGACTTTTGTCCAGCTTGGACTGCTGGATTTAGGAACGGGTCAGGTAGGCCTGACTCGCGTCTCAGTTGCCTGGATTCTCTCGTTACTGGCAGTGCTGACCTGCCTGGTTTCGCTGGGGTTTGGCTGGTGGATGAACCAGAAAGGCTGGGGGTTTGAACTGCTGTTCAAGCTGAGGGCGGCTTTTGGAATTGTCAGTCTGCAGACTATTTTGACTTATCTGGCTCCAGGAATTCAATCCCCAACCGGATTTATTACATGGGTCGTATTTTGTTCGTTCGCGCTGGGAATTGGTGTTCCGGTGACTTTCAGCCTTGCAGTGGATCTTATCCCCCGCGCCAGCCGGGGAGCAGCGGGAGCCTGGATTACCGGGTTGGCTTATCTGGGGGCAAATTTACTGCCTGCATCCTGGACGATTGAGGATTTTTCCCGCCCATTACTGCTCTTGACGCCGATTGGGGTCCTTGGATTGGGTTTGCTGGCTTTTTATCCCTTTCCCTGGTTAAAAGACCTGGAAAATCTTGGGGATGATCCCAGTTTTTCACAAGGCAGGTATATCCGTCAGGTTGATGCCCGCTTTATTGCCCTGATAGTATTAATGTTTGGGGTGTTCTTTACCGACAGTCTGGGTTTCTTAAGGCTGCTGGAAACCCCGGTCTTTATGATCAATGCCTGGCAGTCCAGGGAAATTGGAGTGCGTTTGCTGATCGGGGTAGTCCATTTTCTGGCCGCGGTGATCGGCGGCGTTTTGTACAAAAATTTAGATGTCCGGGAATTATTTTTCTGGATTTTTGGTATCTTCGCCCTGACCCATTTGATCTCCAGTTTTCAGATCCGCACGAATGCGAACACGGTTCCCCTGGCGATGACAATTCTTTACGCAATCTCAGTCAGTCTTTACACAGTTGTCAATTTCTCGCTCTGGGCAGACCTGTCCACTCCGGAAACAATTGGTTTGAATGCTGCTCTGGGAGTTTCACTCTCCGGCTGGACAGCGACTTTTCTAAGTACAGCTTTGTCGATCTGGATGTCTGGTGCCGGGATAGGGTTGGAACGCCACCTGAATATCACGGATGCAATCGCAATGCTGTTCTTTTTAGGATTAATCCTGACAGGTTTGTTTTCACCCCGGAGGTTGGAAGGATGAGAAAATCTTCTTGGCTGATTCTGGTTTTGCTAGTCCTGATTTTAGGCCCAGGCTGCTCAGCGGATGGTGTTTATACCCTGAAAATCATCGATCAGGGCAGTCTGACGGTTTCTTCCCGGGAACTGCTGACTGCGGATGTCCTCCTGCTGGACGGCGTGCTGGTCATTGAAGAAGGTGGAACTCTGACCGGATCAATCTATCAGCTGCTGGGGGAGATTCAGCTCGATGGAACGCTGGCTGGGGATCTGACCCAATGGAGCGGGAATCTCCTTCTGGGCCCAGACTCATTAATTACAGGGAACTACTCTCGAAGCGGGGGCGGTTTGGAGAGAAAAGAGGGTTCCAAAGTTAGCGGTGAATTTATTGAGCCGGAAATCCGTTTATCTCCCGGGGAATGGCTGCGACAAAATCTCAAACAACAGCTGGTGTGGTCTGCGGTCCAAATTCTTCTGCTGGGTGGGGCAGCTCTGGGATTGAGCCGCTGGTTTCCGCGCGGCATCGATCGTGTTCGGGATGCAGTCCAAAATCAAATCTGGGTTTGTCTGGCAATGGGGTCCCTGGTGGGAATTGTTGGAATAACCCTCCTGGTGCAGATGGCTTTCACGATTATCTTGATTCCAGTGACATTCCTGGGATTGTTAGTGATGGCGGTCGGAATTGCAGCAGGATGGATTGGGTTCGGAGGATGGTTGGGAGCCCAACTGAGTAGCTGGTTGGGTTTCAGGTGGTCTCGTTCCATAGAAAATACAACCGGAACAATTCTCTTACTGCTGATTCTAACCCTATTGAATCAGGTTCCTCTCTTTGGCGGTTTACTGCTTGCCGTGATCAGCCTGATCTCCCTGGGAGCGGTATTTTTGACCCGGTTTGGGATCCGGAAATTTCAACCTGCTCCTCTGGATCCATAAGATGTCCAACAAAGTATATATTTTTTTGCTGACTTTCAGTTTTCCTTAAGCCTGTTAATTTGTAATGATTTCAGCTTGAAAAATATTCAAAAGGAGCCCACCGGATGAAAATTTTCACCGTGGACATCGGCACCGGGACCCAGGATATATTCCTCTATAACTCAGAACTGGATCTTGAAAATGGTTTCAAATTGGTTGTGCCGTCCCCGACCATGATGGTCTACCGGCGCATTCAGGAAGCGACCCGGCGAGGAGATCCAATTTTGCTGACCGGGGTCACCATGGGGGGAGGGCCGAGCCATTGGGCAGCTCGCGATCACGCGGCAGCCGGTTTCCCGGTCTTCGCCACGGAAGATGCCGCCAGAACTTTTGACGATGATTTGAGTAAGGTCCAGGAAGAGGGAATTGAAATTATCAGCAGGGATGAAATTTCTACCCTGCCTGGATCCCCGGCTGAGCTCGAGCTGCGGGACTTTGATTTTCCGGCCATCCAGCGCTCATTGGGTCAATTCGGGGTTGATTTAACCGATCTGGATGCGGCTGCGGCAGCAGTTTTTGATCACGGGGCGGCTCCTCCCGAGATCTCAGACCGGCAGTTTCGTTTTGATTACCTGGCCGAGCGGCTACCGCTGGGAGAGCCTCCGGGAGCAGAACGGATTTCACCGCTCAGCCAGCTTGCTTTCCTGCGGGGTGAGATCCCGGAGGAGATGACCCGGCTCAAAGCTGTCGAGATTTCAGCATCCGATCTGGACGCGCCGCTGGTAATCATGGATACCGCACCTGCTGCGGTCCTTGGGGCGCTTCTTGATCCGCATCTCCAGGCCCGGGAGCGGGTCCTGGCTGCAAATATCGGAAATTTCCACACTCTGGCTTTTCGTTTCAACCAGGGGGCTGTTGAAGGGGTGTTTGAACATCACACCGGGCTGCTGGAACCATCGGAGATTGAAGGTTTACTGAGAAAATTTGCGTCAGGAGAACTGACCCATCAGGATGTGTTTGGCGATCATGGCCATGGAGCGATGCTGAATCCGGAATCGGATCCTTATCTGTTTGGAGTGGATGATTTTGATCTGGCTGTAACCGGTCCCCGCAGAAGCTTGATCAGAGAAACTTCCCTCCGGTCTTTTTTCCCTGCTCCTTTCGGGGATATGATGCTGGTGGGGTGTTTTGGATTGTTAGCGGCAGCGGCAGATCTGCTGCCGGAGATACGGGAGACCGTTCTGGCTTCCCTGCGCGGAGGAGGAGGGAGAGGGACACCTCCCTGGGAAATATCAGGTTAAAATTGGCATCAAATCAGGAAAGCAGACCCCGGCTGTCACCGACACAATTTTCAGATCCCAGAATGGTTAATTGATCCCCGGAACGGAGGATGGTGGACCCGCGGGGCACAATCAACTCCCCATCTTTCCGGACTGCTACCACCAGCAGGTCGTTGGGGAATTCTACTTCCCGCAGCGGACGGTTGAGATAAACTGGGTTGTGAACGGGAATTTCACACATATCCCGGTCATCATCTGTCCGGGTCAGCAGCTCATACATGGTGGGGTTGCGGACTAAGAGACCAAGCAGGATAGCCTGGTCCGTTGCTGAGTTAAGCGGAGTGACCCCGATTTTTTCAAAGCGGCTGATTTCACCGGGTTCGGTAACTCGGGAAACTACCTGGTCAATTCCATAGGTGGTGCGGGCCCGGCTGCAAATCTTGTAATTTTTTTCGACATCACTGTAGACGCAAACCAGGCGGTTTGCTTCATTTAAATATTCCTCGGTGGTTATATCATAGCGATCAGTCTGGGCTTGAAAGGCGAGGAGATCGTGCCTGCGGGCTCGTTCAACCCGGGCCTGGTCCTCATCGAAAAGCACAACTGGATCACCATGGCTGGCGATATACTGACCGACCTGTAAGCCCACGGGTCCGGCCCCCATCACAACTGTTGGAATTTGTGTCATCTGCTGGCGGACCGGGACCAGTTTGCTGAAGAGCATAGGGGCTGCAATTACGCTGATAATTGCTACCAGAATCACAGCTGCGTTGACCGGTTCGGTGATCACGCCAATCCGCAGGCCGATGGCAGAGGCAGCAATGATCAGGGACAGCCGGGCGGAAAGCAGGGATCCGGCACCCAGGGTTTGCTTCCAGCTGAAATTCCGCTTAAATATCAAACTGGGAAGAAGTTTGACTGCGGCGGCCGCAAATAGGAGCAGGGGAACCAGCAGCAAAGTGCTGTTTGAACTGAGAAGCGAGGAGAGATTGAAATCCACTCCGACCATGATAAAAAAGATTGGAATGAAAAAGCCGTAGCCAATTGCGTCCAGCTGGCGGAATAAATCGGCATCTTCCGGACGGCTGAGGAGAGAGATAATTGCCCCGGCCAGGAAAGCACCCAGAATGATCTCAGTTCCCAGCATCTCCGCCAGGGCCACAAAGATCAGCATGATGGTAAACGCGGCCCGGACTTTGATCTGGGCTGTGGCGGAGCTGAGTTCATCCACCAACCGCCGCACACCTGTGAATCGTTCTAAAATTCTTTCACCAACATAATAAAAAACAAAAAATGCCACAAAAAGCAGACCGATCAGCAGGATATCCAGGGTTAAACCCTGGGAGAGAGCTGCCACCACAACTGTAATCAGCAGCATGGTTACAAAATCCGCAATTAATGCGGAGATCAGTACCGTCTGCCCAAATCGTCCGCTGTTGAGCCCCTTTTCTTTCAAGACCGGGACTACCACACCCAGGGAGGTGGTGGAGAGGATCAGGGCGATCATCCAGGGATTGGAGACCAGCTCCATCCGGGTGAAAACCAGGCCGAATCCAGTGGAAAGAATCAGCGTCAGCAGAAAGACAATCCCGGCCAGGGTGACAGGACTGGTCGGCTGATCAGGATTTTTTTTGCTGTCCGAGAATAGTTCCAGGCTTGAAAAATCCAGCTCCATCCCCGACAGAAACATCAAGAAAACAAAACCCAGCTCCGAGAGCAGGTCCAGGACTACTTCTGAGTGGTGGACCCATCCGAATCCGGTCCGGCCCACAATAATCCCGATAATGATTTCACCCACCACAATTGGAACCGGGAAGTTGCGGACCCGGGAGAGCAGGATCGGGACCAGAAAAGCCAAAAAAATTACAATTAATAATGGTAAAAATGATATGCTTTCTTCCATTTAGATTCCTTGATTGATTCCGGAGATTTTTATTCTAAAAATTTTTTCAAGCCTGGTGTTGGCTGCTGAGAGCCCGGACCTGCTCGGCCGCATGGTAGGAGGAGCGCACCAGCGGAGCGCTTTCCACCCAGCGGAAACCAAGCGAAAGTCCGTACTCTTTGAGCTGCTCGAATTCCTCCGGAGTGTAATAACGATCAATCGGCAGGTGGTGTTTGGAGGGCTGCAGGTACTGTCCAATGGTCAGAATATCAACATCCCAGCTCCGGATATCCTCCATCGTTTTTCGAACCTGGTTTATCGATTCTCCCAATCCGACCATTAAACCGGATTTTGTCAGTGCATCGGGATCTAGCTTTTTAGCGTTGACCAGGGTGTCTCTGGAGTGTTGATAATTGCTCTGGGGCTGCACTTCCCGGAACAGCTCCGGAACCGTTTCAACATTATGGTTCAAAATTTCTGGATGAGCGTCCATCACTATTTTCAGGGCTTCCAGGCTGCCTTTAAAGTCGGGAATCAGAACTTCCACAGAGCATTCCGGGGTCAGCTCGCGGATGCGGCGGATCAGCATAGCAAAGATCGGAGCTCCACCGTCCCGCCGTTCATCGCGGTTAACGCTGGTGATGACCGCATGGGAAAGCGCCATCTCCTGGATGGTGCGGGCAGTTCGCTCCGGTTCCTCCCAATCCAGGGATCCGGGTTTGCCGTGCTTGACATCACAGAATTTACAGGCCCGGGTGCAGACATCTCCCAGCAGCAGGAAAGTGGCAGTACCGGCACCCCAGCATTCGGAGCGGTTGGGGCACATTGCTTCCTGGCAGACTGTGTGCAGCTCCGAGGAGTGCATCAGGGAATTGATTTCTCGGTAATTTTTGCTTTTATCAATTTTCACCTTCAGCCAGCGGGGCCGCCGCTGGGGTGTGGTGTCTATTTTTTCTGGATTGACCCGATTCCGGGTGGGTGGTTTTACCATGTTAATTAATCCAATTGTGAAGTGCAGTGCGGGCAGCGGGTGGCACCGATGGGAATGGTGCTCAGGCAGTAGGGGCAGTCGCGGGTCTTGGGTGCAGGTGTTTCTTCCTCTTCCTGTTTGCGCTGCAGGCGGTTAATCCCGCGTACCAGCAGAAACATCACCAGGGATACAATTATAAAGCTGACCAGTGCGTTGATGAACAGCCCGTAATTGACGGTCACAGCCCCGGCTGCTTGCGCGTCCGCCAGCGTCGGGTAGGGTCCAGAAGGTGCCCCGGCTTTTAACGTCCAGTAAAAGTTCTCAAAGTCCACGCCACCGAGTGCTAAACCAATCGGCGGCATGATTAAATCATCAACCAGAGATTTGACGATCGAACTGAAAGCGGCTCCGATGATGATTCCGACAGCGAGGTCGACCACGCTTCCTCGCAGGGCAAATTCCTTGAATTCTTTTAACATATGTATATCTCCAACTCTTTCTGCTGTACCATCTGGATTATATCTCAAGAATTTTCAGGTGGGGGCAGACGCTGTTCTCACCGTATTCTAGTCCTGCGGGTGATTATTTAATATGATTTACACAGGTTTTTATGCAACGTTAATCTCACCCGCTTTACATCTTACCCATGCATCCTATAATGTGCCCGCAAGAAAGTCAACTGAAAATCGAAATTATTTCCGCAAGGAGGTTTATGCGCAGGATTGTTAACGTAACGACAGGATTACTGATTTCAACCTTATTTTTATTGGCCCTGGCAGGCTGCGGTCTGATGCCTAAAAATCCTGAATTGAGGGAGGTTATGAGGTTGACAGACACTCCCGCAGCATCAGATCTGCCGGTCAATGACCAGACTCCCGGTCTGGGTAATAGTCCCACCCACTCACTCCAGGCTACAAATACAAAACAACCCACCAAACAGAACACCCAAGAAGTGGGTATCCAGCCGGAAATCTCAATTTCTCCCCGGACGATCTCTCAAGGAGCGAAAATTCAAATTCAAGGCCGGGGATTTCCATCCGGAGCTGAGGTTCGGCTGGGTTTTGGGAGAGTAAATTCCGAATTTGATCTGATTTATAAGACTCAAGCAACTCAGGAAGGAGATTTCAAAACAGAACTTGAGGTACCGGAATTTGTCAATCCGGAAGACAGCTGGGTGGTAGTGGCAGCTGCGGATAACCTGAGGATCAAAGTGTTTACGGATCCAATCCAATTCAATGGGTGAGAAATATACCCTTTAGAAATTTTACAGCGCTGTTCGGTTTACCCCGGGCAGCGTTATTTTTTTGTTATTATCAATATCAGGGTACAAAAAATATTCAAAGGAGATTCTCATGAAAAAGGCCGTGATCCTGGCTTCATTGATATTTCTGGTTGGCTGCAGTGCGTAAGCAGATCTGGAAAATGCTCTGGCGACCTCAAGCGCAGTTGAGCAGCAGCTTGAGGAGCGGGATTCCCGGATTTCTGATCTCGAGCTTCAGATTGAGGATTTAACTGGAGAGCTGGCGGAGCTGGAAGCAGAGAGTACCGCACTCCAATCCGCTCCAGAGGAAGAGAGTGCCGAATCTGGAGTTTACCTCTGCGAGGAACAGATTGAGACCATGAAATACGGCTCACCTTCGACAGCGATTGCTGTTCTGGAAGGCTGGTTTGCCCTTCAGCCCTGGGTCCAGGAGCTGCAGGGGACCTATTCGACCACATTCTGGAATGATGTCAATTCCCGGGTTCACACCATCCGCTATATAGATGCCCGGGACGGCCTGTCCACGACCTCCAATTTCTTGATCATGTTCGAGGAAGCGGGCTGGAGGCAGGGTGTGCTGTGGATGACGGAGCAGTGCTGGCTGGATTCTCCCCATGAATAGCCCTGCATGGAATTGACGAAGCGGGGGCGGTTTGTTATAATCACTGCGCTGAAAAAGCGGGTGTGGCCAAGTGGTAAGGCATCAGCCTTCCAAGCTGACATTCACGGGTTCGAATCCCGTCACCCGCTCTTTTTGTTCTCAAAGGGGGGAACTGCGGGCCCGTAGCTCAGCGGTCAGAGCGAGCGGCTCATAACCGCCAGGTCGCAGGTTCGAATCCTGCCGGGCCCATAAAAAACATTAAAAAATGACCCTTTTTGTGCCAGAACGGGTCGTTTTTTTGATTAAATCGAGCCCCTTTTTTATCATTCATTTAAGATTTCCATGATCCTTTTTAGCTTGTTCTCTTCTGTTGATAGAGGGCAGGGCCATCCCCAGTAGGGGTGCGGGAAATGGCTGATTTTCCATTACTGACCTTCTCTAACGAGAAGGCCTGTTGCCTCTTCTTTCCAGGCACTACCAAAAGGCCCATTTCCTCCAAAAATGAGAACGATTTCCAGCGCAGCTAGGTTTTCCTGTTGGTCCGTAGCAATAATTTGGAGCCCGGCATCAGACAGCATTGGCTGCATCTTGATAAAAGAATCTTGAAATTGCATAATGGAAGGTGTGTGCTCCGTTGTAGGAGGTAGCCTTACGCTTTTAGGTAATCTTTATCGTGCAAGGCAAGCACAAAGCTCCGACTGACATTCTCTGGCGATATCTCTGGGAGGTAGTTTTGCTCCCTTTGAAATCCGAAGTAGCTGACTAATGCATCGATCACCAGCATGAGGATAAAAATCAAAATGCCTTGCAGGAATCGGTCTTGTCGCATATCGGACAGCCTCCTGAGATTAAGCTTGGTGACAGTTTCCACGCTTCAGAAGAGAGCCGTCATCATGCTTGTTATCAACGGACCTCAGAGTATCCCCATATCCGTTGCAATTGATTAATCGTACTAATTGCTAAAAAGATGGGGTGTGATGTCAATTATGATTCCAAAGAACGCTGGAAAATTGCAAACCTTATCTACCAGGGTTCTTTAGAATAATCTGGAGCGACCACATTTTTAGGAAACTCTAAAGCTGGTGTGATGAGGAGTGTCTAAACTTCAATTTGTATGGACTGGATGAGAGATATTTTCCCCTAGATCTTGAGATGGTGGATAGCTATTTGGAAAATGTAAAGATAGGTGGAGAATTAACCTGGAAAGGAAAGCATCGCTACTTGATCTCTCAGTGGTTGGTGCCAGAAAGAAACCACGCGGGGGATGGGGGAACACCTTTCTTCTGATTTTTCCTATCTGGTACTGGGTGCTTTATTGGATCAGCCTGTTGGACGCACAGGTTCTTTTGAAATATTTACCGATGTCTTGATTCAGTCTGGACAGCTATGGTGGCATTCGGAAAATCAAACCTATGCCCAGGATTCGCTGCACAACAGTATCGAATGCTTGATTATGAATATCCTGGAAGAATTCCAGGCTGTTGAGCTGGAATACCGGATTGTTGATCATGGGAGATACACTACCCAAGATCTGCGGTCTTTTACTATCACCTTGTTGAGAGCGGGGCTTCTGGAGGCAATTTCTGGTGGAGTGTATTAATAACCAACGAGATCTCACAGATAGGTATTAATAGGTTCTTTGTCTGCCATGAAGTATTGGCTTTCTCCTTTTCCCCGCTCAAAAAATGGTTGAGAGGAGTTGTCCAATCATTTTGGCACAGATGGGTAAGGATTGTATATTCCTCTAATTACTCGCAATCAAATCAACTTAGCATGCAGGGCGGTACTTAATCAATTCCGAGCCTGATTCACATTCATGATTTTCCACAGCAGCGCGGGGTGTTGGGACAATCGCTCAGCCTCCAAGATACTTTTTGGAAATAGCAGCTCCAATTGCAGACGCCCCTCTGCTACACCATTAACATAATCCTGTTCAGCAGTGGAGAGTTTCAGGAATGGCGCGATAAACTTATAGGCACGCTGGAGCACAGTCTCAACTTCCACCTGGTTGTCCACGGTCAGCATGGGGAGAAGTCCCATCTCGATTGATAGAGGATCTAACCGGCTTTTTATCCTGTCAATTGAATAGGTTGATAGGGGATGATCAAGGATGGCGGAAAAGGCAATGAACATAGCGCGAAAATCACGAGAATGCAGCAGCTCCGGAGTGCTCCTGGAGACCTGGCCGATATCCCAGACATCTCTAGCTGCTGACCGGTCGATTGCAGCCAGGAATTTCCCAACGAATAACTCAATTGGCCCCACGGTCATTACGCGAGGGTGGAGGATTTCTCCAGGCTGCCAGAGCTCCCTGGCCCCGGCAGGATCCAGCGGTAAGCGAAAGATATAGTTAAGGTCAATCTCTACTCGATCGATAGGGCCTAAAACGGACTGGTATTGGCAGAAGATCTTTCGTCCTGCAAAAGTGTCCGGAGATTGTTGAGCAACATAGCCCTTCCTTTCCGCAAGGACGATCAGTACATTTTCATACAATGGCCTTTCTTTGATCATCTGGTCCCGATCAATGCTTCCCACATAATTGAAATCAAGATCAACCGAAAGCCTGCTCGGAGGACCAAACCCTAGATTGAGCGCAGTTCCACCTTTTAGCACTAAGCCTTTTCCCAGAAGGGGGTGGCGGGTAATGTCGCCGGCTAGATCCCCAAGCCTGATCACCTTCTTCAGGGAGGAAGCCTGATAGCCCGTCTGGGATGCTGCGCTTTCGATAAACTCTTGACTAGGTATCATCTAGTCCCCCGATGTAGATGATCTCCTCTGGCAGGATCAAGTTCCAGCGTTGAAACAAAGTTCCTTCCCGCTGATTGCGAAGTACATATTGTGGAGACCGAGGGCAGTGGTTTTCGAGCCCAGCAAGAAACCGATCTGAAACGTGAAAAGTATTCTGATACCTTTCTAAAAACCATCCCACGCCCGCGTACAGCTTACGGGCAGCATAGATCTCCAGTATCTCAAGAAGCAAACTTAGGTCAAGCACAGGAAATCCGCTAGCAGAGACAATCAGCTCTTCGAGTCCTCCGGCATAATCAGGATTACGGAACCCCTCGATAAGTGTACGCTCCGGGCCCGTCACGTGAAGCCACCTGCCTCGCCTCTCAACTTTTTGAGTACCTGTGTCCAGGGCATTTTTCTCGCGAAACGGCTTGGGATGAACCAGGAACTTGATAGAGGTCCCTTTTAGGGATATAGGGCGCCTACGGGAGTCGACGAACAGCGTATGTGCACTCCAGGCAGAATGGGCAGCCCCAAGAAGCTGTAAGGCGCTGTGGTAGGCAAATATACCCTGAGGACGGGCAGCAGCTGCCACCAGGAAGGAATCTGGGTTGAAGTTGTCAGCCGACGCACCGGGTGGTACAACGGCATAGAGCTCCCTGCCCAGGTTCTTTAGCCTACCGGTTAGGAGGTGATGCTTCAGGCGTTCTGACACACTTGACTTGCTATCTGTAGGCGCCAGATACTCGACTGCTTCCTCCAGTGAAAAAACCGGATAGGTCAGAAAAAATTCGGTAGTTAGTTTACGTTTTGTGTTCATATGGGGGGTATTATCCCCTGTAATGACTCAAAATGTCAAGTGTTTTCGATATTTTCTGGCTTTTCACCAAATGGTGAAAACATAGTTATGAGTGAAAATGTGCGGGAATTTGTCGCTTGGATCCTTCAGCTTCTGATCATAAAAACCAACGCTCATGAACAGGACCACTTATTTCACATCGATAATGATCAGAGGTGCCAGGACGAAAATCATCGTGTTGACCACTACAGCCTCGAACTTGGCTTGTCTGCTGATCTCAAGGATCCGGTTGGACATCCGTTGACGGAGCATGCGGGCCATGGTTTGCAAGGTGCTGACCTATCCGTAATAAAAGTCTAGGCATGTAACACCCAGGTTGAGAAATTCCTTCTGGGTGGTCTTAATGCTGGCATGCCCCAGCAGGTTACTGATCTGAGCAATAGGGCCCCCGGCTCTACGACCCAGCTCAGCATACTACGTCCCCTTGAGGTCATTGGGCTGCAAATCTTGTTTACCAATTATTTTCCCCTACTTCTGGATGATATTGTAGAGGGTAGTGGTGATGATGTTTTCTCCAGGCACCTTATTTCTGCCTAAACTCCGCAGTACAAATTCTTTCGGTCCAATCAGAAAAAGCCTTTTGATAATCGCATCGCCCAGACGATCGTTGATGGGGAGTTTGAGGTGCCGGATTTTCCTTTTGCTGAGTAAGACTGAAAAAGATAAATAGACTGTGATTAACAAAACGGAGAGGGAAGGCATAAAATGCTTTCCCCTTTTTAAGGTACAAGTTTTGGTAAAACCTCTATCCTGCCGGGCCCATGTAAAAACAGCAAATTGCGAGAAGTGAAAAGTTAGCAGTGTTGCAATTGGTACTTCTGTCTGTATATTAATAATGACGGCTTCCAGCGAGGAGCCGTTTTTGCTTAACAGGGTAACGTAATCCTGTGGGGATCACGGTTCCTGCTTTATGGATTTCCGCTGTTCCAGGCTGCTGACTGGATTAAAATAAGTTAAAACAATACCAGATACACAGGTAAATTTTTGATCTTCAACCTTATACTGTCTGATAGAATAAATTAAAAGCAATCTTTCAACACCATAATTCTTGTCAAGCAATTTATAAGTAACCCTGTTAAGGAGGATCCAATGAGACGAGCTCGGTCCCGTTATCCCTTATTCGCTATCTCGGCACTGCTGGTTGCCATTATGGCCTGTAATTTGCCGGGAGACTTCGGCAGCAGCTCTTTGAGTGAAGCCCAAATTACCCAAACGTACCAATCTGTGGAAACGTCTATTGCCCAGACGCTGGAGAGTGTTGACAGCGAGGAGCCGGAAAATACCGCAGAAGCACCTGAAGAACTTGATACTGCGACCCCTGAACCGGAGCCGTCCCCGACGATTGAGCATTTGGTCCAACCCGGGGAGCCCGGAAATCCAAATACCTGGGTCACTGATAATTCCACCAAATCCAAGGCGGCCTCCAAAAGCACTGGAGCTGATCTTTTCAACACCAATATTTTGGAACGGCCTTTCACTTCAGAAGTAATGGATTATCAAGCCCACCTGGACCTGGCACGGGTCAACCTGAGTGCGTCTTCTCCCTGGATCTATATCACGTTTGTTTTAGAGGGAGCTCCACCGGAGGACTCTGAGGCCGTTTACGCCCTGGAGATTGATCTGGAAAGCGACGGTCGGGGGGATTGGCTGCTGCTGGGAAAGGTCCCGGCAGGTACGGAATGGACCACCGCAGGAGCCCAGGCCTTTAAGGATGATAACGAGGACGTGGGCGGATACTCCCCTATGAATGCCGAGAACCCCAACGCCAGCCGGGATGGGTATGAGACCCTGGCATTTGAGGATTACTTTGGCAGTGATCCGGATACGGTCTGGATTCGGCGCGATCCCGGCAGTTCCAACCAGGTGCAGCTGGCTTTCAAGCACAGCCTGATCGGCAATGACAAGTCTTTTGCCTTTGGCGGCTGGGCAGATGAGGGGCTGCGGGATCCCGGAGCTTTTGACTACAACGACTCCATGACCTTTGACCAGGCAGGCTCGGCCTATGCTGAAAGCAGTAAATATCCCATCAAGGAGCTGGCATCGGTCGATAACACCTGCCGCTGGACCTACGGATATGAACCCACCACCAGTTTCCCGGGTCTCTGTCCGCTTCCCGCGACACCAACGCCTACCCCCAGTCCCACTCCGGAGCCCCTCCCGGGTTCGCTTTCCGGCGGTGTTTTTAATGACTATAACGGCAATGGTGTCCGGAACGGCGGCGAACCAGGTATTTCCGGATTTCAAGTCAGACTCGGAAAGGGCGCCTGTGGATCCACAGGATTGGCCAATACCAGCACGGCCGGCAACGGCAGTTTCTCCTTTAATAATCTGGAAGCCGGGACGTACTGTGTTTCTGTCAATGTCACCACCACCTGCGGCGGCTGGATAGCTACAACGGCTACCCAGCGGACTGTCACCGTCCGGGCGGGAGAGAATACAGTAGTAGCCTGGTTCGGATACGCGGTTTATGTTTGCTGAAAATTTTTACCGTTCTGGTGGGTAAGAGGAGATAAAATTCAGACTTTCTTTGGATAAAAATTGTGCTAGAAAGGGTACCCGGGATCATTCCCGGTGCCCTTTTTTTTTGCTGCAACCCGGCTCCTTTTTGGTTTGAAATCTACTGGTTTTGAGAAAACATGAGGGTCGCAAAGAAATTGATACAAAAATCCAGGTCGGTTTTGCCTTTTAGATTGTGACCATAAATAACTGGTGTTGTCTCATGATCCGCAGACTGCAGGTTTAAGAAAATTTGTATAATCAGAAGTACACTTGAGTTTTGAAACTACATGATATTCCCATATATTTAGAGGTGTTTATGAGTTTGATCACTATTTTTGGCCGGCTGCATCCCAGGCTGAGAGCTTTTTTCTTTAAATATTGGTATCAAATCCTCCCCAGGATCTCCCGGCGAGCGGATTGGAAGTTTATGAATTATGGGTTTGAGGAGCTTTCGGATCAGGAACAGGTTCTCCAGTTAGCCCCCGACGATGAGCGGAATCGCCTGTTCATTCAGCTCTACCACCATGTGGTAAATGCAATTGACCTGCAGAGGACAAAAGCTCTTGAGATTGGCTCCGGACGCGGCGGTGGGGCAGAGTATGTGATGCGCTACCTGAAGCCTGAAAGTCTGGTGGGTGTGGACCTGTCAGAAAGCGCCGTCAAATTTTGCAGAAAGATGTATGCTCTGGATGGATTGACCTTTGAAACAGGGAATGCTGAATCTCTTCCCTTTCCGGCGAATCAATTTGATGTGGTAATCAACGTGGAGTCCTCCCACTGTTATGGATCCGTGGAAAGATTTTTTGCAGAAGTCTGGCGCGTCCTCCAGGATGGTGGGCATTTTCTCCTGGCTGATTTTCGGAGATCAAAGTCGCTGAATATATTAAGAGAACAGTTGAAGAAACCCGGTTTCCAATTGATCCAGGAAATCGACATCACTCCAAATATCCTGCAGGCCCTCAAGAGCGGGCAGATGGACAGGAAGGCATTTGTAAGTCAAGCTGTCCCCGGTCCGCTGAACCGGTTGGCCCATCAATTTGCCGGTACACCCGGATCCAAGATTTTTGAGCGGTTTAGAACCCGAGAAACCCGCTACCATAGTTTTGTGCTGAAAAAATAGGAGTATCTTAGAAGAATTTTCCCTTGATTCCTTTGACTTTCTGGTGAAAGAATGCGGGGATCTTGCAAGGTTCCTGTTCTTTGCCTTTAATGATAAAACTCTGTAAGGTCGTGATTGAATAAAGGCATTAAAATAGAAGCTAATATTTTGTCAGGAGAAAATGCTTGCACTTGCAGTTTGTGATTGGAAATTTACTTGCTTTCGTGGCCAGCGGCTTTATGCTGCTGCTGGCGCTGATTTCCTACCACGAATTCCGGCGTGCCCCCGGGGTGACCGCCTTTTCACTGGTGATGGCCTCGGTCTCGCTCTGGTCTGTTTCGATTGGGATCGGGATGCTGCAGCCGACTTTCGAGGAAGCCTGGTTTTGGATTATCCTCCGCATGGTGGGGGTCTTTTTGACCCCGATTTTCTGGTTAATTTTTTCTCTTCAGTTTTCAGATAACTCGATTTCCCGTCGGCAGGGTATCCTTTTGGGAATAGTTCCCTTCATTTCCCTGCTGCTTTTGATTACCAGTGGAAGCCAGGATTTATTCTTAAGAAAAATTGAATACTCGCAGTCCGGCCGCTTTCTGATTGATGTGACCTGGCATCTCGGTCCGCTGTTCTGGGTCCATTTTGTATATTCTTATCTGTTGATTCTAAGTGGATCTTTTTTGATTCTCCGTCAGGCCTACCGCTATCGAAATTTTTTC
The DNA here is from genome assembly GCA_964618295.1 of uncultured Anaerolineales bacterium. Lineage (GTDB taxonomy): Bacteria > Chloroflexota > Anaerolineae > Anaerolineales > UBA11858 > B10-G9. The sequence goes on from CAZTWV010000014.1 coordinate 17,776, forward strand.
CGTCGCCAGGCAGCTGGTTTGGTGGTAGGCGCCACAGCCCCCCTGATTGTCAACTTCAGTTATGCCCTGCATCTGATCCCGGATCTGAAAATTAATTATGATCCAGTGGGCTTTGTGATTTCCGGTATTGCGCTTTCCTACAGTATGTACGGCTTGGGATTATTTGATTTGACCCCGATTGCCCAGCAGTACCTGACAGACAGCATGCGGGACGGAATGCTGGTGCTGGACATCAAAAACAGGGTGGTTGAAATCAATCCCTCTGCGGAGAGATTTCTTAATCTCGAGGAGGAGGCTGTCCTGGGTGAAGAACTTCCTGGCGGCTCCCCTTTGCTTGATCGGCTGAAATATTTTCTAGCAAGCTACACCAGTGGGGAAGAAGTGATTGAAACCGGGAAGGTGGATGTTGATCCTTCCTACCGGGTTGAGCTGTCACGGGTCCAGTCGGGAGTCCGGGATCTGGGTAAGCTGGTGATACTGCGTGATATCAGCACCCAGCGTCGTTTAGAAAGAGATTTATGGAAAGCTGCGGTCCACGATCATTTGACCGGGGTCTATAATCGGCGCTATGCTGTCGAGGTAGGAAAGCGTGAGATCCAGCGCTCCCTGCGGCACGGACATACGCTGGCGTTGATCTTGTTCGATCTTGATGGATTTAAAGAGGTGAATGATCAGCTCGGTCATCAAACTGGGGACCGTGTTTTACAAGAAGCTGCCCAGGCCTGTCAGAAAGTGCTCCGGGATGAAGATGTGCTGGCCCGCTACGGCGGAGATGAATTTGTTGTTCTTTCACTGGACACCGACCAGATTGGTGCTGTCAGACTGGCTGAACGGCTGCGGACTGCAGTTGAGGATCTCCAGCGGGACATTACAGCCAGCTTTGGGGTTGTGGCTCTCACCAGGGAGGGGGGTGATACGCTGGAAAAAATGATCAAGCAGGCTGATCAAGCTCTTTACCGCTCAAAAAGGGGAGGGGGAAATCAATTAACGGCCTGGGTACCGGGACTGAATCAGAGCTGATTTTTAGCCAACGAGGTGTTCCCTGATACTTGAAATTTGATCTCCTTCTTCTTTTCCCAATTAATATCTTATATAATCAACCCAGATGATGATAGTTCAGGAGGAAAGGAATGAAAAAGCCGGAGAACAGCTGGTTTTTTGGGATTCTGCTCGGAGTGGGGGTAGGAACAGCACTGACAATTTCCCTCGATAATCTGGCAGTTGGAATTGCGGTAGGGGTTGGTGTTGCGGTTCCTTTTATCGCGGGACTGCGCCGCAGGAATCAAGATGATTAAGTTATCTGAATGGGAATTTAAGGTTGATCTTTGTCTGTAGCGGTCAGCCGGGCTGCAGTGACGGTGTTTCCCCCCAGTTCTTTTCCTTCATATAAAGCCCGATCAGCCCGGATCAGAGTTTCATCGAATGTTTCCTCAGTAGGCCGGTACATTGCGACGCCGATGCTGGCGGTAATAGTCCAGTCCACTTCCGGGAGCGAGAGGAATTCAATTTCCTTTCGGAGCCGCTCAGCAACATTCATGGCGGATTTAAGGTGGGTATTGGACATCACGGTGATAAATTCCTCCCCCCCGTAGCGAGCTGTGATATCGCACTTGCGGGTGGCGTGGATCAAACGATCGGCTATCGCTTTCAGAACCCGATCCCCGGCATCGTGTCCCAGGGTGTCGTTCACTTTTTTAAATTTATCAATGTCAATGATAGCTATCGAGAGATCAGTCCGGTAGCGTTTGCTTTGTTCTACGAGCACTGTAACGTATTCAAAAAATGCCCGGCGGTTGTGCGCACCGGTCAGGGCGTCCCGGGAGCTGAGAAATTGAAGCTCCTGGTTGCGCTGGCTGAGTTCACCCCGCAGAAGTAAGTTTTCTGAGCGCTGATCTTCCAGACTCCAGGCAATCCAGATCGCCAGGGTGGCGTAAATGATCACTGCCAGAAGGATCTGAACGTTTACCTCATAATCCGCCAGGCTTAACACCAGCAGAGTAACCAGGGTGGAGAGGGAGATAAATCCAATTTGAGCTGTTTTTCCCAGCCGAAAACCAATCGCGATCAAAAATATCCCGACCAGGAAAACCGAGGTGTCATTTCCGGCCCTAAGATCCAGTAAGGTCAGCGAGGTGGTCACACTGATCAAAATTAAACCGATCAAATGGTTAAAGCCTATCTGGAGCGGTACACGCAAATTCTCGATAAAGGATTGAGAAAAAATCCCGATCAGTCCTGCGGCAGAGCCGATAAAAATAAACGCTCCCAGATAGAGCTGCCAGAGCTGTGTATCTTCCGGCACAGCAGGAGCGGTGAGATGCTGGATGGTGAGAGCCACTCCGGAAAGAAACATGAGCAGAGAAAGCAGCGAGATATTTGTCCTGGTGTCTTTCAGGCGGTCTTCAAGAAGTAATTTTTTTAAGTGTTCAGGAAGGGATTGTTCCTGTTTCCAGGAAAGCAGCTCATCCATTTCTTGCCTTGGGATTAATCTGTCCTTTTGAAAAGGCAACTACCATTCTTTTGGGCTCAGCAATAATCATTGGGGGTTCTTAGGCTGGATTTTACCATACGGAAGGAGCCCATGTGAAATCTTCCGGTTCACCCCTGGCCTCAATTTTTTTCCTTGAAATAGCAGATTACCCATCCCAGCTTTGCATTTCTGTTGGTTCGGGAGAATAGTTCTGTCCAGGTTTGATAATTTTGTCAGCAGGTGGGTTAGTAGGATTTTTTAAGAATATTTGGGGGGTATAATGCCTGTAGACTGGTAATCCATCCTGTTTTCCAGGTTTAAGACTCAAAACTAGGACAGATATCCAGGTGTTATAGATTAAGACCGTGTTAGAATTAATGATTGATTGTTAGACGATAATCAAAGTTCTCATTTCCTGATGCGGATGCTGACAGCGCAGGATTTTTTGATGTGTCCGTGATTACCGGCGAACCGGCTTGTTGTCCAGGTCCCGGGTTGTGAGGAGAAGGTCTCTTGTCTGATTATTCTATTTTGATTGTTGATGATGATCCGGATGCAATCCGGCTCCAGTCTTCCCTGATAAAGACTCTCGGTTATAAAGTCAGTGGGGCGACGCGGGCACAGGATGCACTTGAGTTCTATAAGAATCACAAGCCGGATCTGGTGGTGACAGATCTGCGGATGCCGGATCTGGATGGATTAAGTTTACTGAAAAAAATCCGCCAGTTTGACCCAAAAGCAAAGGTTGCGATTCTTACCGCCTACGGCGAAAAAGAAACTGTTGCCCAGGCATTCCGACTCGGGGCAGTGGAGTTCCTGGAGAAGCCTTTAAGAACTCAGGATTTGCTGGAAGCGGTGGATCAATTAGTAAAGCAGGAAGATCAAGCGCTGGAAGGTGACCTGCGGATGATGAGCCTGGCCAGCATCATTCAAATTAACTGTGAAGAGAGAAATCAAGCTTACCTCAGGCTGGTCAGCGAAGGGCGGGATGGACAGATCTATTTTTCAGAGGGTGAAATTGTTCATGCTGATATCGGAGATGTGGTTGGAGAGACAGCGATTTACGAGATGCTGGGATGGAAAGCCGGGTCGTTCCAATTAAAACTCGGAGTTTCGCCTCCTGAAAGAACGATCCACCAGGGATGGTCTGGTTTACTGCTGGAAGGTATGCGCCGCCTGGACGAGTCCACAGCGGGTTGGAGCACGGTTTGGGAGGGTGAAATTAAGGCTGAACCCTCCCCGGAAGATATTTTACAGCCCCGAATTGCCCGGGCATTAACAAGCCTGGATGAGATTGAGGGAGTTTTGATATGCGATCCGTCTGGTCAGATCCTCGGTTATTCTGGATCCCGGAGCTCAGATAAGATTGCAGGATTGGTGCAGGTATTAATTGAACAGGCTTTGAGATTAAGCGAGCTGCTGAACGGATCCAAATCAAAGGGCCTTGAACGTTTGGTATTGAGTGGAGATGTGTCAAAAGCGCTGCTTTTCCCTTACAAGGACAACTTTTTTTATATATCCCTGACCCGCCGGGCATCCATAGATGCTGTCTGGCAAAGCATTAATCGAACCTTGAAGCGTTATAGATCGGCCTGAGCAAGGAGGGCAAGTATGATTTTCCCCAAAGATAATGCGGTGTACCAGAACTTGAATACATCCTTCACGAATTTTGCTGAACTGCTTGTGGATCTCAAGGAGAACAGTTTTACCGGCTGTGTTCAGGTCAGCTATTGGGAATATGAAGGTGTTCTCCTGCTTGACAGCGGGAGTGTTGTCAATGCAGTAGAGGAGATGGGAGGGAACCAGCTCTTTGGTCCGGATGCAGCAAAAAGAGTGACAACCCGGGCCCGGGACAAAGATGGTTCAATCAGTGTCTTTGCACTTTCTGGAGAGATGGTGACGATGCTTGCCAGCGTCGCTAAAAGCGAAGTGATTTTTGAGGATTTGAGCACAGAATTCACCAGTTTGGAAGCGCTGATCACAAAACTTCGCTCTGAAGATCATACCGGTTACATTGAGGTTGATATCAAGGATGATCCCCGGGTCGGGTATATCTTCCTGCTGGCTGGCAGGGTGATTGAGAGCTTGATCACTTCGCAGGGCGAAGAAATCTCAGGAACATCCATTTTGCCCCGGATTGTAGATTACGCATCCACCCGGGGAGCGACTTTCAGTGTCTATCGTTCTGCCGTGGAACAGGCCTTGGAGGACAGTGAGGAGATTATGGTCAGTTTTGACCTGCCTCAGCTTTTGGAAGTCTGGCAGGATATCCTCTCAGTGTCTGAAGCGGCTGTGGATCGTCATACAAAACCAAATCATTTTTTGAATACTTATAAAGAGACCCTGATTGGGATCGCCGATGAGTACCCCTTCCTGGATCCCTTTGCGGCGAAGTTCCAGTACCAGAATGGTGAGATCAAATTTTCCGGTGAAGCCCGAAAAAATTTCAGCCAGGGGATTGCGTCCGGATTGCTCGGAACGCTCGAGAATATTGATGCCCAGCTCTCAAATGTGGATTTGCTGGCTGAAGTTCGGGCAGACCTGGGGCAGGTAAAACAGGAGCATTCGGAATTGATAGAGCGCTTCAATCTCAGTGTGCTGCTGCCGGGATTGCTGGTTTGAACGGAGAAATATGGAAAACGGATTAAACGAAATACAATCAGTGCAGGGGGTTCAGGCTTGTTTTGTGGCGGATAATGTTGGGAAGATTTACGCCTCGGCCCCTGGACCTGGATTGGACGATCGAGATTTGCAGGATATCAGCCGTTTGTGTCTTGAAGCGTTAGTTGCTGTGGACCAGGTAGAAGATCAAATAACCGAGCTGGATTTTTCAACCTCGGCTGCCACAGTATTGGTGCGGGATTACAACTCATATATCCTGGTGATACTCTGTGATCCTGATGTCAATACCTCGTTAATCCGTCTCAGTATTAATGTAGTCAGCAGCCAGTGGCAGGAAGACCAAAATATCCAGCGCCGAATTGAAAATCATCAGATGGTTCGAGAGGTATTGTAAAGAAATCGAAATAATGTTTACGGTTATAATCAAAGCAAGAACGCACGAGGAGACATATTATGCCTGAGGTATTAAGGGGCAATTTAGCCCAGCTTCCGCTGCTGGATATCATTAAGATGCTCAGCGCGGGCAAGCGCAGCGGCCGTTTAGATCTTATCCAGGGTGCCAAACGGGGCGAAATTTACCTGGAAAGTGGAAATCTGATCCATGCGGTGACCGGGACCCAGATGGGTGAAGCCGGTGTATACGCACTGCTGGGATGGCTGGAAGGTGATTTCAGTTTTGTGCCGGATGTTCAGGCTCCAGAAGAATCCATTGCTCTGACAACGGAGCAGATGCTGTTGGAGGCATCCCGGAAAGCTGAACAGTGGGAAGATATTAAAGAAGTTATTTCCACCACGGATATGGTTTTCAATATCTCCCCCTCCGGATCGACAAATACGGTCAGCCTGAAGCCGATTGAATGGCAGGTGCTGGCCCAGATCAATGGGGTTCGGAGTGTAGCCGATGTGGCAGAAATCCTGGAGCTGGACGAATTTGATGTGGCAAAGATAATCTTCAGCCTGGTCACTGCAGGTTTGCTGCATGAATCTGCCGAACCAACTGCCCGTTATCAAAATCTGGTGGCGGAAGATTTCTTCCCGCGGCTGACCGAAGCCTATACAGAAATTCTGGGACCGATGGGACCGGTGATTATTGATGATGAAGTAGCAGCAATGGGTGAGTCCCGGGATGCATTCCCGCAGCAAAAAGCAGCTGAACTTGTAGAACGGATGAGCCTGGAAATCGCGGATTCTGGAAAACGAACTGAGTTCCAGAAATTTATGCTTGAACTGCTTCAATAAAAATGTTTATGACACCACCTCCCTTGCAGAGAGATGCTGCACCGATAAGAAGCTGGTGATAAGGAGAAGAAGATATGAAACTCTCAACTTTACGGAAATATGTGATTGGGTTTGGAATTGTGGTGATTCTGCTGGTGGTGACTTCATTTTTAAGTGTGAATTATCTCCGCTCCAGCCTGGATGTAACCGTCGATTTGATAAATCTTCAGGAAGTTGTTCAAGCTACCAACAGCCTTGAAAGAGCCTTGCTTGAAGAGCGGATCGCTCTGGGAAAATACGTTCTGACCGGGGTTTCAGGCCAGCTGGATAGGATTGAGGACGCCCGGAATACCTATAATCAGCGCTGGGCTGTCGTTGCCAATGCCCTGGAAGACAGCAACCCGGAAGGAGTGGCTGCCGTGGATGATGCCCGCCGGACCTACATCTCCTTGCTGGAAAATGCGATAACTGCTTATCAGTCCAACCCGGATGATATTTCGGCGGCAGTGATTTTTATTGGCAACCTGGATTCCTATTCAAACGACACCCTGGGACCCCTGCTGGATGATCTGGATGAACCCGAGCTGGCGCGCTTGATTGAGTTAACAGGCCGGGAACGGACCCGCGCCACCCGGCTTTCCCTGGTCTATAATGTCCTCAGCGTGCTCAGCCTCGTGGTCGGGGTTGCGATGATTGTTGCCATGGTCTTTGTCTTCAACTTTACCCGGAATGTAATTGATTCTGTCGCCCATTTAATTGAAGCTTCGGATGCAATTTCCCGCGGTGACCTGGATGTCCCGATTGATGTCTCAATGGGTGGGGATATGCAGACCCTGGCGGAATCTATTGAACGGATGCGCACCAGTTTGAAAGCTGCCATTGAACGGCTGCGCCGCTAGTAAAACGAAACCTACAGAAAGGGATCCCCGAAATTATGACCATCACCATCCTCCTCAGGATGAACCGTGGACTGCAAAGAGGAGAGCTTTTATGACAAGACGATTGGAATTACCTGAGGAACTTCTGGATCGGATAGATTATATCCTTGATCACCTGATGCAAAAAGCACATACAGATTGTGTTTTGCTGGCAGATATCAGCGGCCAGCTGATATCCACCCAGGGAATTATGGAGGAGGGAGAGCCGACGACTGTCGCTGCCCTGGCTGCGGGCGATGTGGCCGCAATGGGAGAACTCTCCACGCGGATTGGGGAATCAGATCCTCATGGTTCCTTTTTTCATGAAGGGGAAACTAAGAGCATCTACCTTCATAATATCGCCGGAAGCTTTATCCTGATCGTGATTTTCCGTACAGAAACTCCTATAGGACTGGTCCGGTTGTTTGCTAAACGGGCTGCGGAGCAGCTCCAACCTCTAACGGAAGAATTTGAAAAAGTGATGGGAGATCAGGGCCCTCTGAATCCAGAAGATTTCAGCAAAGGTCTGACCCAGGAGCTGGAGAATACCTTCCTGGATGATTAGCAGGATCGATTGTTGGTATGTTTATTAATTGGAAATTACGCGAAATAAACCTAAAGATCGTATACTACGGTCCATCTTTAAGCGGTAAAACTACCTCGCTGCAGTATATCCACAGCAAAACCCACCCGGAGCGCCGGGGAGAATTGGTTTCGCTCAAAACACGGGAGGACCGCACCCTTTATTTTGATTTTATGCAGTTTCAACTGGGTGAAATTGGCGGCCTGAAACCGAAATTTAATATTTACACCGTTCCGGGTCAGGTCTATTACCGGGGGACGCGGAAACTTGTTTTGAAAGGGGTTGATGGAATTGTCTTCGTGGCCGATTCCCAGGCGGTGCGGTTAAACGAAAATGTCCAGGCGATCCGGGATCTAAAAGAAGACCTCAAGGAACTGGGCTTTTTACCCCGGGATATTCCAATTATTCTGCAGTGCAATAAACGAGATTTATCCAATATAGTCCCGGTGGAGACTCTCAAATCTCATCTGGGTTTAAATGGAGTACCGACATTTGAGAGCGTAGCCGTGCAGGGAACAGGCGTGCTGGATGGTTTGAAATCAATTGTCAATCAAGTCGTGCGGAAAGTACAGGGAAAATTGAGCCCGGGTTCCTGATCAAGGAGAACAACGTGACCCCGAAGAAACCCTGGATGGGTGGCGATCCTTCATCTTCATTTGACGATATTCTCGCAGAATTAAATCACAAAGGTGATTTTTTGTTTTCAGTCCTGACCACCGAGGAAGGACTTCCCATTGCTTTTCACCCGGGAAATCAGAAATATAATCAAGCATCAGCCATGACTGCACTCCTAAATCAGGTCAGCCAGCAAACCCGAACTTTGCTGGATCTGGATGATCTGGACGAAATCATGATCCGGACTCAAGACAAAACCCGGCTTGTGATTCGCCCAATCCGGGTTGAGGGAGAACGAGTTTTGTTAAGTGTTTTGATTTCCTCTGAAACTTACTACCGACAGCTGACAAATCAGGCAATCAACCGTGTGCATGATTTGATTGAGTAGATAACCTTTTTGTAAATTAAAGCTAAACGCCCGGGACAGCTGTCCCGGGCGTTTTTTTACTTAGATTGAATTTTTTTATCAGGGCAGATAACCAATCACATCAAAAGTATCCATGATCCGGACCATGGCGTCAACATCTGCATCGTTGATCATCTGAACCTGGACCAGCACCAGATATTCGGTTGGCGCAGCACTCGGACGGGCGCCAATTACCACCACGCCTGCATCAGGACCGCACTGCCAGAAATCGTAGGCGCCTTCGTAGACCTGGTCAATATAGTCCTCCCTTTCCACCCATTCACAGGAGTCCTCGTACCAAAATTTCACCCCATCCAGGAGCTGGATGTAACCTCCAATTGCGCCCCAATCCCGGGAGGCGGAGAAGGTGACCCCGCTGGCCTCGTACATGGAATTGAAGTCAATCAAGAAAGGCGCAGCGGTGACAGAGGCGGCGGTGAAGTACAGGTCACCCCAGTAGTCCTGCCATAAAGTGCCGTCAATATCATCCCAGCCGTAAGGGACATCAACAGAGAGGGCAAAATATTCGTCGGTGATATTCATGTATCCGTCGTCATAGACATCCACAATCAAACCGCCGATTGCGGGTCCACCACTGGTGTTTCCGCCAGTATTCCCGGTATTGGTGTTTGCGTTGGCATTGTTGTTTGATACAACGGGTGCCGGACCAATCACTGCCAGTTTCCTTCCGTTGATCTGGCCTTCCAACACTTCATCTGTATCATAGCGCAGGACCTCGACTTCCAGGGTGCTGTTTGCTCCCTGGGTGCGGATAATATCGCAGTAGGTTGACATTGTACCGTCGGTAGCCAGGGGGAAGTTTTCCATCGCAGTGATCACATCTCCGGGCTGAACGCCGGCTTCATCGGCTGGGGATCCGGAATTTACGGATGATACCCAGATCCCGGAAAGTGTCCCGTCCGTTGTCACAACAGCCAGGCCGTTGATGCCAAGAGTATCCACATTTCGTTCCCGGCTGAGCGAATCAATGACTGGTAATGCAGCATCCCGGCCGATCGCAAAGCTCTGGGTGGTCAGGGTGCTTGTTGCATAGTTGACTCCTACCACCTGGCCGTTTGCGTTGACCAGCGGCCCCCCGGAATTTCCGGGGTTGATGGTGGCATCATGTTCAATTACGGAGTTGACCGAGGACCAATCAGATTCGCCGTCGGCATCTTTCTTGGAGACAATCCCTTTGGTAAGGGTGTACTGTGGTTCTCCCAGCGGGAAGCCAGCCGCATAAATTTCCAGGCCGACGTTAATGGGGTCTGGATACCATTCCAGGTAAGGGAATCCATCCCCTTCAATATCAATAACAGCCAGGTCCGAGCACTCTGATACCGCCAGGATCCGGGCGTTGTAGGTTTTGGAGTGATCCCCGCCGATGTAGACATTGATCAAAGCCGCGCCGGTCACCACGTGGTTATTGGTAACTGCCAGACCGGAGGGGGCAATGATAAAACCGCTTCCGGATCCGAAGCTGGGCTGGAAGCCAAATTCCGGATCAACGAAGGTTCCCTGAGATTCGATTTGAATCACGGCCTGCTGGACATCTTCCAGGCTGGTCACCAGATTTTCCGGGACTGGAGGTGTGGTCGGCTCAGGTTGGGTTGTGGGCAGGGCCTGCGTGCGCGGTGTTGCCGTGGGCGGAACCGGGGTCGGTTCAGGTGGTGAAAGAATCGAACAAGATGTACCCAGAATGGATATGATAACTAAAAGACCGATAATGTTACGTTTAGTGATAAGGTTGGACACCAGATTCCTCCTGGGCTGCAGTTGGGAAACCTTTGCCAAACTGCAGACTGTGATTTCGGATTATGTGGATAGGATAGAATTTTTCTTCTGTAAATATATCCCACAACAGGGACCGGAACAAGGCATGTACAGACGTTTTTCTTATCAGTTTTGTTATGCGGGCTCAATTGTTATCAATTGGGAACTTTTCGATCCCAACCAGATTCAGGCTGGGGGTGATGATAGAATAGAAACAAGGAATGAAATGTCCATCAGACCAAAGCAGATTTATTGTTATTTTTAGTCCCCGAGGAGGCAGCCGTGGCGCAGAAAGACTTTCAAGATATCAAGAAAATGCTGGCAAGTGAGGATCCAAAAGGCATTCACCAGGGTTTGTTGGGTGTCCGGGACGTGCTGCCGGACACCGACGCAGAGAATGCCCGGGTGCTGTTTGAAATGATCTCACCCCTCTTTTACATTGATGTGCTGGATCATCCTGAACTGGTTCCTGTCATGGATGAAGCCGTGGGGTTAATGGCGGATTTTGGGGAGCAGGCGATCCCAATTCTCCTTGAAACCCTGGATGCGGGAGATATGAAAGCCCAGCTGACGATTGGCCATGCATTTGGAAGAATTGGGGAAGAAGCCATTGAACCCCTGCTGGAGTCCTATAAATGTGAGGAGTCTCCAGAATGCCGGATTTTCCTGGCCTATGCCCTCGGAAAAATCCGTTCTCCGAAAGTTATTGATGCATTTGAGCCACTCCTGGAGGCGGCATCTTCGGACCATACGGAGCTGCGGGATACCGCGGTCCGGGCTCTGGGAGAATTTGTAGAAGTGATTCCTCCCGAGGACCTGCCGGAAGAATACAAGCAGGCCATGCTGGAAGAAATCCAGGACAACCTGGCCCATCCCAGCGCCGGAGTGCGCTCCAAAGCGATCCGGAGCTACGGCAAGCTGGCCCGCTTCGGCCATCTGACTCCTGAGGAACGCGAAAAATGCCGGGAGACCTGCGAACTGCTCCTGGGGGTGGATAAGAGTTTTGATTGGGATCGGGCTTATATTGTCCGCAAGGAAGCCCAGGAAGCTCTGGACTGCCTGGAGGGATGTGACTGAGGGGAAAGCGGTAGATTTATGAAGTTATTGGTGAATAGTGCAGCGAGCCAAAGGCTCGCTGCATATTTATTAAGGTCATCTAACGACTGGTGACTGCCCTTCCAGGATGCTGTGCAAAAATCACAGGCTGGAGATTGGCAAGTCCCACTTCAGAGGGACTAAAAAGCAAACCAGCAAGACGCTGGCGTAAGTAACGATGTTTCTTTATCAGTGTAAGTGCTTTATAAATCCAAAGTGATACCAGTAAACGGAAACAGTAAACATGAATTGTTGATGACGATCTTTGTGTTTGATGAATGTGATATAAATCTTATTCTGAAATTTCAACTCTGATATTTTGATTTGTGTAGGCATCCATTTTGATTCGCCATGAAAGACCATTGATTATCTGGTAGCTGGCAACCTCCGAGGTCGGGCTGTAGGGTACAATCCGGAATATGGCATTCATAACTTATTTGTTTGAGGCAGTCTTGATTTCCCTTTCCGGTGTTTTAGCACCGGGACCGATTACCTCGGTGACAATAGGCTACGGCAGTAAAAATCCCCGGGCTGGAGCCTGGGTGGCAGTCGGCCACGGACTGGTGGAGTTTCCGGTGATCGCCGCGGTCTCCTTCGGGGTGGGAGCGGTGGTGGAAATTCCCTGGGTAAAAATTGCCATCTCGCTGATCGGTGGGGCATTCCTGATTTGGATGGGGATAGGAATGCTGCGGAATATCCGGACGGAAGCTGTAGAAGGGGAAATGCATTCCGGATCTCCGCTGCTGGCCGGGGCGCTGCTGAGTATTGGCAGCCCCTACTTCTTGATCTGGTGGGCTACGGTTGGCGCCGGTTTGATACTGCGTGGGATGGAGTTTGGACCCCTGGCAGTGGCGGCTTTTGCAGCAGGGCACTGGCTCTGTGACCTGGGCTGGGACAGCTTTCTGGCAGGGCTTTCCTTCCGGGGCGGACAATTTTTCGGGAAGCGTTTTCAGCAGGTGGTGTTTGCTCTAACCGGTGGATTTTTGCTTTATTATGCAATCCGATTAATCATCCAGGGTTTTGGCGCTCTATTGGGTCTATAAACCTTCTCTTCCTGACTCAAAAAGCAGTTATAATACGGGACTTAGATTAACTATTTATTGGAGTTTACATGTCCCATCCCTCATCAGAATCAAGATCCCGACCTGAAACCGGCTTGGCCGTCCAGCTGGGCGCTATCACCTTTACTAGAACTGTAGTGTACACCGGACTGCGGATGGTTTTCCCCTTCCTCCCGGTCCTGGCCCGCGGGATGGGGGTCACCCTGCAAACCGCGGCCCTGGCAGTTACCATCCGCTCGGTAATGGGCATGCTCAGCCCGGTGCTGGGAGCGCTGGGAGATGTCCGGGGCCGGAAATGGGCCCAGCGTTTGGGTTTGGGATTGATCGGTGTCGGGACCCTGCTGCCGGGTTTGTGGCAAACTTACGCGGCTTTTTTGATTGGCAATCTGTTATTTGGACTGGGAATTGTGGTCTTTGATCCGGCTATCCAGGCCTATGTCGGGGACCGGGTGCCGTATGAGCGCCGGGCAACTGCGATTGCGGTCATCGAACTGGGATGGTCGCTCAGTTTTTTGATCGGAATTCCAATCGTGGGCCGGGTGATCAGCGAGGATAACTGGGGCATCCCCTACTTTTGGGTCGGAATCCTGGTGCTGGCCTGTTTGCTGCTGATCCACTGGACCTTACCGGAAAGCAATCCGCCTTCTGCAGAAAAGGAACGTCCGGATTTGCTCTCCGGTTTAATTGAAGTCATCCGGGATCGACCTTCGATGGCAGCGGTGGGTTCAAGCCTGCTGATGCTGATCGGCGGTCGGGGGTTGATGATCGTCTATGGCGCCTGGTTTGAAGATGTGTTCCGGATGAACGAACAGATGCTGGGTGATGTCTCAACTTCCATCGGGGCAGCCGGAATTGCCGGGTTGGTACTGGTCGGTTTGCTGACTGACCGTGTGGGAAAGAAACCATCCCTAATTCTGGGCCTGGGAGCCAGTGCTCTAGCGGCTGTCGGACTCCCTTTCCTGAAAGACAACCTGACTTTAACAGTATCTTCGCTCTTTCTGCACTATATGGCTTTTGAATTTGCACTGGTGACCGGAATTTCACTGGTCAGTGAACTGCGGCCGGAGACCCGGGCTACATTAATTGCGTTTAACGCTGCCGCGGTATCTGCCGGGGATGCTGTGGGATCGTTTATCGGACCCCGGGTCTACCAGGGAGCGATCGGACCCAATGTCGCCCTGGTGGTGGGATCGAATCTGGCAGCGGTTCTGCTGCTGTTATTTTTTGTCCAGGAAAGAAGCCCATAATTCAGAAAATGTGAGATGTAGATTGTGAGCCGACAACCTTCGTGATTTTCCCAAAAAAATTTATATTTCCCGGAGTGTGTGATTCCATCTGCTTGAAACAGAAAGCGCCATCCAAAAAGGATGACGCTTCACTTCGAAAAAGTAGCTTCCGGAGTCACGCGGACCTCGGAATTTTTTTTATTGTTTTCAGGCAGGCAGCAGGTAATCGTACTGATCGCGTACGGCCAGCATGATCTCAAACAGGCCCTGGAGCTCACCATCCACGATCAGCTCCGGGTCGGCCGGGACCACTTTCCCGTTACTGCAGCTCAGGTCCAGGATTTCACCCTGGTAGCGCATCTTCAAACCATGGTCTCCGACCGGCAGGTAGCCCTCATTTTCACTTTCCAGGAAGGCTTCTTCTTCCCAGAACAGCGTGAACTTATCCTTGTAGGGAGCTGCCTGGTAGGGGCAGAAGGTTTCACAGTTGCCGCACTCGTTGCACAGCGCATCCAGGTGCAGGATCTGATTTTCCTTTTCCAGCCCGTTGCCGACCTTGACCGCGATATTGGCCCGGTTGGGGCAGACGCTGACGCATTTGTTGCACAGGAAATTGCACTCCAGGCAGCGTTCCGTCTCTGCCTGATATTCCTCTTCAAACACATCCGCTTCCAGCTGGGGGACCAGGACTGCCTTGCGGGCTTCCACTTCATCGCGGCGGGTGTCTGCGGCAAATTCAATCACCGGCAGGGTCAGTAAACGTTCCTCAACCCGCTCCCGGCGCAGAATCCCGTCAGCGGTTTTCCGGGCATCTGCGATGCCTTCCACCACGGTCGCCGGACCCCGGTAGGCGTCCCCGGCGATAAAGACATTATCCACGCTGGTCTCGTTGAATTCATCCACCAGGATGTTGCCGCGATCATCGACAGCGATCCCGTTATCCGTCAGCAGATCATATTCGACCAGCTCGCCGATCGCAGTCAGAACTGTATTGGCCGGGAAGGAAACGGTTTGACCTTCGACCGGCACAGGACGCCGCCTTCCGCTGGCATCCAGCTCGCCCAGCTCCATCACCTGACAGGTCAGGATCCCGTTTTCGAGGGATATCGGGTTGACCAGCTCCTGGAAAATCACCCCGTCTTTCATCGCATTTTCTAATTCTTCCCGGTCGGCCGGCATCTGCTTGATGGTCCGGCGGTAAAGAATCGAGACCGATTCAACGCCGGAAACCCGTTTGGCTGCCCGGGCGCTGTCCATGGCGCTGTTGCCGCCTCCGATCACCACCACATTGGCACCGAGTTCCAGGGAATCAGGATCTTTCTTGAATGTGTGCAGGAAATCAATCGCGCCGCGCACCTTGTCCTGGTCTCCTTCCACTGGAAGCATCCGTGATTTCCAGGCACCAATTGCGATCACAATATAATCAAAACCGGCAGCTTTCAAGGCAGTGATATCCAGTTCAGGATCGCAGTTCATTTCAAACTGGACCCCGACCCGGCGTGCCAGCTCGACATCTTTTTCAACTGTTCCTTCCGGATAGCGGAAGTCGGGGATGCCGTGAGCCACCATCCCTCCCGGGCGGTCCATCTTGTCAAAGACCGTGACCTGGAAACCTTCCCGAGCTAAGAAGTATCCGGCAGAAATTCCGGCCGGTCCGGCGCCGATCACAGCGACCTGCTTCTCGCGCTGGATTTCGGGCGGCTGAATGGTGTCAATTACCTCGTCATACCCTTTCTCGGCCGCAATGTGCTTCAGGTCCCGGATCTGAACCGGGGCTTCATAATCGTTGCGGACGCATTTCAGCTGGCAGTTGTGATCGCAGATATAACCTGTAATGAAAGGCAGCGGATTCTTGGCAGTGATCAACCGGTATGCATCTGCATAGCGCTCTTCACCGATCAAGCGGATGTATTCCGGAATGTCCTGATGAATCGGGCAGCCTACCGTGCAGGGTGCCAGGAAGCAGTCCAGCAGCGGTAAACTTTGATCGGTTTTCATCGGGGCGGGGGGTTTTCCTTCATACGCATAGCGTGGATCTCGCAGTGATTGTTCTGCTGTCCGGGCCAGGGAATCCAAGTTGACCTGGTCGCTGTGCAGGGATTCCAGCTCATCTTCCAGGATCTGTGCCAGCTGGGTCATCCGGGCGTAGCCGCCTGGTTTCAGCAGGTAGGTCGCCATCGTGATTGGTTTCAGGCCAGCCTGGAGCAGATCCGTGATGTTGAAAACATCCGCACCCCCGGAGTAGGAAATGGTCAGCTCCCCGTTGAATTCCCGGGACAGCTTTTCGGCCAGGTTAACAGTCAATGGATAAAGGGCCCGCCCGCTCATGTACATTTCATCGCAGGGCAGCGTTCCCTGGTCATTGACCACAGCCAGGGTGTTGGAAAGCTTGACGCCAAATTCCACCCCGGTTTTATCCGCGTGGTCCAGCAGATTGTGAAGCATCTCTACCGCTGCCGGGTACTGCATATCATGTGTAAAGCTTTCCTCCCGGAGGTGGATATGTTCGTATCCCAGGTCGTCAAAGACACCCTGGACATATTCATAGCCGTGCAGGGTGGGGTTGAGCTTGACATAAGTGTGAAGCCCTTTTTCTGCCATCAGGTATTTGCAGATTTCTTCCTGATCCTCGGGCGGCGTGCCGTGCATGGTGGAGAGCGTTACGGAGTGTGAAATTGAACTGGATATTTGTTCCACAAAATCAGCGCTGGTAATTCCCGGAAGATCTCCGGCTTCCACTGCTTCCCGCAGCAAGCGCTGACATTCCTGGAAGATCGGTTCTTGGGAGCCATCTTTCAGTCCCTCGATGAAATTGTCTATCTTGGGGGATTTGATGCCCTCGAGGTCATATCCCACGCTCATGTTGAAGACAAAAGCCCGGTTTTTAAGCTTCGATAGACCAAACATTTCCTGCAGAGTGTGGATCAGGAACCAGGCTTTGATATATTCATCATAGGCCTGGGGAACGGTCAGCTCGGTGGACCATTCGGTGTTGTAGGTTTCACGCTCGGCATCGATGCAGGGCTTTTCAATCTCCAGTTCATCCATAATCTGGACGGTTTTGAGCTCGAAAAAACGCCCGCCGGTCAGATAAGCGGCAGCCAGGTTCTGGGCCACCTGGGTGTGGGGACCGGCTGCGGGACCGATCGGTGTTTCACAGGTTTCCCCGAAGACGGTCATGGCTGCGGTGTCATTTTTATAATAGAATTTTTCTTCCGGGATCCCGAAAATGGATCCTTCGGATTGGAATTCAGCGACCATCCAGGTCAATAATTGCTGGAAAGGGATCGGGATCATCACATCACTCATAATTCTGCTCCTGCCAGGCTGCACCGGCTTAATGGTAAGAATAAAGTACTGGAATTTTATTGTAGCTAAATTTGTCTGACATTTGCAGTGATACTTGTCTTAAATTGGCTGCGGGCTGCAGGAAAAATCGGCTCCAGACACCTGAACATGATGGAATCCAGGGTCAGGTACGCTAAGCCCTGTTCTTTATTTCAAACGGATGAAGGGATTTTTTTGGGGGAGAGCAGAGTTCAACAGGCGATCACTGAAAATCAAGAACCCCTGAATTCAAATCTGAAAACTTGAAATTAGCCAAGATGTAAGGTGTTCGAGCGGTAATCGGAATAAAAAATAAGTAAAAAATCAAAATTGATAGGTAAACCTTCTGGTATGTGAATATAATCAAAGATGAAAAATCAAGTCCTCTTTTGCATTTCAGCGGGAACTATCTGGAAGATTAAGCCGGCCTGCATCTGTTTCGGGAGAAAAAAAAGTTGAAGGAGTTTACTGTTGGAAAGCAAATTGAGAAGATCCGGGCCCGGGCCCGGGTATTCCCGTACTGTACGCTGATATTGATTGTGTACAGCGGTTTACTGGCGGGAACAGCCGGGCTGATTGTCCGGTTTTCTCTCCCTGACAGCATTTTACTGGTTTTTATCATCCCCTGCATTTTGGGAAGCCTGGTGTTTTTGAGAAGGCTCTATCTCACCCAGCAGCTGCTGCTGGCAGCGAGTGCTGTCTGGGTGACCTCCCAGGTTTCAGAAAGCTTTCGGACCTCCTTGATCACTATCGGGGTCTTGATGGTAAGTTTGCTGCTGCTGACCGAGCTGCTCCATGCCCTGGCGGAAAACTATGTCAACCAGAGTATTGGGCTGAGAAAGAGCGAAAAACGCTATCGGGAATTGTTTGAAAACGTTCCTCTGGGTTTGTACAGCACAACACCGGATGGAAAGATTACAGATGCGAATCCGGCTCTGATTGAGATCCTGGGTTATCCTGATCTGGAAACCCTGCTGAGTACAGAGGCATTGGAACTCTTTCTGGATCCAGCAGATGAAGAAAAATGGAGTGAGATGATGACCCGGCATAATATTGTCCGGGATTTCGAAATCAGGTTTAAGCGCTATGATGGGACCCCGATCTGGGTTAAGGATGATACTCAATCGGTCTTTGATGAGGATGGTAAACTGATTGCTTATCAAGGAAGTCTGGAAGATATCTCAATCCGAAAAGAAGCTGAGTCCCGGATTGCATTTCAATCCCGCCTGCTGGATCAAATTCAGGACAAAGTGACCGCCACGGATATTAAAGGGAAAATTACTTATGTTAATCAATCCGCAGTACGTGACCTGAAGTTAGCCAGGGATGAGATTATCGGAAAAAATGTGAGTATTCTGGGAGAAGATCCCCAGCATGGAGCAACTCAGGAAGAGATTGTCAGCACCACACTGCAGGAAGGTTCCTGGCGCGGGGAGGTGGTCAACTTCAGCAGCAGCGGTGAAAGAGTTGTCCTGGACAGTCGTACTCAGCTGATTCAAACCGAAGAAGGAGACCCGGTGGGAATGTTAGGAATCAGCACCGATATTTCCGAACGGATCAAAGTGGAGGAAGAACTCCGATCTCAGAAAGAGCGATTGAGCTCTATTCTGGAAGGAACCAATGTGGGAACCTGGGAGTGGAATGTCCAAACCGGCGAAGTCATCTTCAATGAGAAATGGGCTGAGATGATTGGCTACACCCTGGATGAGCTGGAGCCCATCAGTATTGAGACCTGGCAGCGGTTTGCTCATCCTGATGATTTAGATCGCAGCGCTGAACAGCTGGAACTGCATTTCCAGGGAGAAAAGGACAGCTATGAGTTCGAGGCCCGGATGCATCATAAAGCAGGTCATTGGGTCTGGGTCCAGGATCGAGGAAAAGTAATTGAATGGGCTGAAGACGGTCAACCGCTCTGGATGTATGGAACGCATACTGATATCACGGATAAAAAGCGGGCTGAGGAGCGCTTGAGAAATTACTCCGATCTTCTGGAGCAGAGAGTCCAGGAGCGAACCCGTGAGCTGCGGAAAGCCCAGGAGAAGATTGTCAGGCAGGAGAAATTGGCAGTGATGGGTGAGCTGGCGGGAAGCGTGGCCCATGAGCTCCGCAATCCGCTGGGCGTGATCAGCAACGCAGTCTATTTCCTGCAGATGAACAACGAGGTGTCATCGGAGAAGCTGGCGGAATACTTGATTTTGATCTCAGAGGGAACCCAGACGGCGGATAAAATCATTACTGAACTCCTGGATTTTGCCCGGGCCAGACCGCTCCAGCGGACCAAAGTGGAGCTCCCGATTTTAATCAAAAATTTTTTAGAGGAGCATCCCCCTCCCGAAAATATCCGGGTTGAGTTAGACTTTTCGGCTGGAATACCGCCGGTGCATATTGATCCGATCCAGATCAGGCAGGTGCTGTCCAATCTGGTTACCAATGCTTTCCAGGCCATGCCTGATGGTGGACTGCTGAAAATTTTTTGCACCACAGAGGGAAACGCTCCCGCTGAGTGGATTCAAATCACCGTGGAGGATAACGGTGGAGGCATTGCTGCTGGAGACCTTGAACAAATATTTGAGCCGCTGTTTACCACCAAATCCCGGGGGATAGGGCTGGGATTGGCAATCTCCAGAAAGCTGGTTGAAGCCAATCAGGGGCAGATTACTGTCCAGAGTGAGGAAGGAAAATGGGCCCGTTTTACCATCTCTCTGCCAGTGGTAGATGAAGATCAGGGGTAAAGTAAGATGAAAATCAGATCGATGATTGAAAAACTGCGCACCAACTGGGAGGCAGTTCCGGACCTCCAAACAGCAAGAGAGAGCCTGCTGCAGAGCCTGATGGTGATTTTTTCAGTACTGGGAGCCCCGGTTTTGGTGGTGGGTACGATGGAAGCTGTTTCGCAGGGCCATCCGTTCAGCGGGGTGCTGTACGGGGTTTTGTACTTCCCGGTACTGCTGGCAACTCTTTTTTCAAAATCTCTCACATATCACTGGCAGCTCAGGTTCCTGATGGGAGCGCTGTATGCGCTGGGTTTTTCAAATCTGATCGTATACGGGTTCAATGGTGCCGGGATCCATATTCTGCTGACCGGGTGCCTGCTGGCTACGGTTCTCCAGGGTGGTTGGGCTGGTTTGATTACGGTGGGATTGTCCCTGATGGCAATTCTCACAGCCGGTACAGCTTACAGCCTGGATTGGGTCAGTGTCAGTCCTGCATTTTATAAAATCTCAGAGTCCCCGGTCGCTTGGGGAACTGCCCTGGTGACCTTTTTGATGCTCTCGCTGGTGATGGTGGTAACTGCCCATTTGCTCCAGAAGTTCCTGGAAAACTCCCTGGAGGATTTGCATTTGCATCAAACCCAGCTGGAGTCCCTGGTGGAAGAACGCACGGAGGAGCTCCAGCAGGTTCAGCAGCAAGCTCTGCGGAAGGAGCGGTTGGCTGTTCTTGGACAGCTGGCCGGAGGGGTCGCTCATGAACTCCGCAATCCATTGGGGGTGATCTCGAATGCGGTATATTATTTACAGGAGAAGCAGGAACTGAGCCCGGAAGACCTCGATGATTATTTAGGAATCCTGGATGCTGAAACCCGGAATGCGACGAAAATTATCTCAGATCTGCTGAGCTTCTCCCGGCAGCCTAACTGCCAGCTGTCTGAAGTGGACCCACGGCAAGCCGCAGAAATCGTATTGGATCGTGTTCCTCCCCCTGATGAAATTGACCTGGAACTGCGGGTGGAACCAGATCTTCCAGCCGTTCTGGTGGACCCTGACCATCTGCAGCAAATGCTTTTGAATTTATTATCCAATGCTTACGAAGCCCTGCCAGAGGGCGGTCAGGTGGAAGTCCGGATCAGCCGGGTCGATTCAACGGAAATTGAACACCTCTGGAATGAGGGCAGCAGTCCGAAAGCAGATTCCTGGATCAGGATCTCGGTTCACGACAGCGGAATAGGTATTCCGGAAGAGAATCTCCCGCAGTTGTTTGAGCCCTTGTTTACTACCAAAGCCCGGGGGATCGGCCTGGGTTTATCTGTAACTCACCGGCTGGTTAAGGTTAATGGGGGTAGAATATCTGTGGATCAGCCTTCCCGGCAAGGAAGCCGGTTTAATCTCTATCTGCAAGCTGATGAAAATGGATCACTGCAGAGCATAAGTGTGTGAGAGAAGAGGGAATGGTATGAAATCGCAGCCAGAACGGATTCTGATTGTTGAGGATGACCGCAATATGGCCCGGACCATCCACGATATCCTGACGGATCACGCTTATGAAGTGGACATAGCTTACAGCGGAGATCAGGCTCTGGAGATGGTAGGGGAAAATCGTTACTTTTGCCTCTTATCGGATATAAAAATGCCCGGAATGGATGGGGTGGAGCTGTTTCACGCTCTGCAGGAGAGTCATCCCAATCTTCCAATTTTACTGATGACCGCTTATGTCCCCAGTGACCTGCTTTCTGACAGTGTGGATGAAGGGGTGGTGGCGGTGCTCACCAAGCCGCTGGAAATTGACCTGCTGCTGATGTATTTGAAAGCTCTGAAATGATCAATTAGAAGACCTCTCCTGCCGGCAGGATTTTTTCAATTAAGGAGGAATCTGATGTTTGATAACCGGGTGAAGTTGATTTTCATGATTGTTGTCCTGGCTGCTTTCAGCCTGGCCTGCTCCTTTTCCGTTGACCTCGGTCAAAAGACTCCGACAGCTGATGGGGTCGAATCCGGGGATCCCGTTGCCACCGCGGTAGCGGCCACCCTGGCTGCTGCGGGAGGGGAGACACCTATTCCGCCGACAGAAGAGGCCGGACCAACCCCGACCTGGACCATCCATCCCACGATCACCGCTTCTCCGGATTACACCTACCAGGGAGTGAGCCTGTACTGGGTGAATCAGATTGCCAATTCGGCTTCACCCCAGAACCAGCCCGCCATGGGGGAAGGACCTTTTCCTATGCCGGCCTTTCTGGATATCAATCTCGGTGGATACTCGATGGCGGGAGGATATTTTGAACCCACGGTCCGGGTCATATCCGTGGCGGAGTTCAGCAGTGTGAACTCATCTGCTGGTGAGGCGCTGGATGATCTGGAAGCGCTGCTTGCTTCCCAACCGGCAGATCCGGATACCATTCCGATCCCCGATTTCTGGGGGGCAGCTCAATTTTTAGCCTGCCAGAAGGATTATGTCCGTTTTCAGAACGGAAACGGGATCCGGTATGTGACCCAGTGGGGCCAGGCTGCCTACCCGGTGGGATTTCCCCAGATGTTTTACAGTTATCAGGGTCTGACCGATGACGGGGCTTATTACCTGCATGTGTTTTTCTCGGTCGGTCATCCCTCGCTGCCGGATCCGGAGAGCGTGGTCCAGGATCAGGCTTTTTATGATAACTTCCTAAATTACATGGCCCAAGCTGAAGCCCAGCTCGAGGCGGAGACCCCGGACAGCTTCCAGCCTTCACTTTTTTTCCTGGATAACTTTGTAAGTCAGATCCGGGTTGAAGCACCGTGAAAGGCTAGTAAGTTGTCAATAGTAAATAGAGAAGCGCGCCGGATGGCGCGCTTCGAGTTTTAATGATTAGAATGTGATGGGGCTTCTTTGCGTTCTTTATGATCTTACGTAAATTGTATAAAAATCACATCCTGCGTCCCACTGGTGTGAACGCACAACTCCCGGAGATTTAAAAGCTCCGGGAGTGTTCCGGCTTTAATGACTGGGGATCAGTCCTCATCCTCCAGCGGGAAGGTGACTTCGACGGTCATCCCCCAGCGCAGGTCGCTGCTGCTGTCCTCGAGTGAGATTTCCACCGGATACAGAATATCCCCGGCCTGGGTCTGGAAGGAATCCCCGATGCGTTCCACGGTCCCGCTCAGCACCAGATCCGGAAGCGAATCCGGGACCATTTCCACCGTCTGCCCAATCCGGACCTGGACTACTTCCAGCTCGGTCAGGTCGCTGGTTTCAACATGGAGCTCGCTCAGATCCGCCAGCAGGATGGCCCGGCTGTAAGGTCCGACAAATTCACCGGTTTCCAGGAAAATGTCTGTCACGGTTCCGTCAAAGGGAGCCCGCAGCGAGTAGTTCTCCAGGGCATTTTCCGCCGATTGGAGCTGGGCCTCAGCGGCCGTGACCCGGGCTTCCAGCACTGCCATCTGATCCGGATCATTCCCTTCTTCCAGCTGCAGTTCATATTCCCGCCGGGCTTCCTGTTCAGCAGCCAGGGCAGCATCCAGCTCGGCCCGGACGCTGTCGATTTCCCGTTCAGCTTCCTCCAGCAAACGGTGCGCTTCGTTGACGTCCTCCAGAGCTGTTTCAAGGTCATCTTCAGCCCGTTCCCGGTCCAGGTTATCTTCGGCGACATCCTGGTATTTATCGAGTTCTTCCTCAGCGTCCTCCAGGTCTTCCTGGCGGTCTTCAACCTCGATCTGGGCCTCATCAATCTCATCTTCAAGGCGGTCCAGATCCAGGTCTTCCCATTCCCTTTCGGCTTCAGCCCGCCGGATCTCGGCTGCCTGCAAATCCAACCAGGCCTGGGCCAGCTGCAGATCGGCAGTCCGCAGGAAATCATCCAGATCCTGCCGGGCCGAGATCAGGGCCAGGCGGGCTTCCTCCCGGGCGGCCTGGGCCGGTTCGCTGTCCTCCAGTTGAATCAGGACCTTACCGGCGGTGACCTGCTCACCTTCTTGAACGAGAATTTCAGCCACCCGGCCTTCGGCTGCGAAGTTCAACTGCAGTTCGCGGGCGGGGAGGATTTTCCCCTCCGCAACCACACTATCGAGGTTGGGGGCGGCAATCGGGGTCGGGGCCGGGGTTTCCTGCCCTCCGCAGGCAGCTAAAAGCAGGACCGCGGTCAGGCTGATCACGAGTATGGAAAATGTGAAATTTTTATTCATAGTTGCTTCCTTTTTTTTGCGGGCAGCCGCCTGGGCAAACTGCCTGGTTATTATTCGTACCCTAAAACTTCACGGATGGTGAGCCGGGCTGCGTTTCGGGCCGGCAGCAGGCTGGCCAGGGAGGATAACACCAGCACCAGCCCCAGCCAGATTCCGTAGCCCAGCGGGGTAAATGAGACGGCAATTGGTGTTTCAAAAATTGCATTGCTGACAATGGTTGACAGTAAAAAAGTAAAAGGGACGGCCAGGATGACCGCCAATCCGAAGGAGATCAGACCAATTAATGTCCCTTCCAGGACCACCATCTTAACGATCTCCTGGTTGGTCGCCCCCAGGGCCCGCATGATTCCAATTTCCCGGGTCCGTTCCATAACGTTCATGCTCATTGTTCCTGCCAGCCCCATCGATCCTACCGAGGCGGTCAGCAATGCCATAATTAGCAGGAACGTGATCAGGATATCCAGGCTTTCTGAAGCGCTGTCCAGGGTGGATAATCCTGGGGTGGCATCCAGGACATGGAAACCCTGGTCCCGGAAATATGCATCCAGGGATTCAGCCATGACCTTCTGAAAATCCCGATCGTGTTCCGTGGTCACCACCCGGAAGCTGAAAGATCGGTTAGCTAGATTCAGCTCACGGGAGATGTATTCATACGGGGCATACCCCAGCATTCCTTCCAGGCCGATAAACTTGAAAATCCCAACTACCTCCCACTCCTCTTCATCCCCCATGAATTTGAGCGGAATGAAATCGCCAACCTCCAGATCGGGGTAGAAATCGTAAACACCTTCACTGATGACCAGCTTCTGCTGGTCGCCGGGTTGAATCCAGCGGCCCTCAACCACCAGGGGGGAAACCAGATCGCTTTCCGCCGGGGGTGCCAGCAAGGTCAGGTTGTCCGCTGTAGAATTGTCCGGGTAAAGGATTTCCGCGCTGGCGTAAGCCCAGCCCTCGACATGGGTCACCCGGGGATCCTGGAGGGCATAGTTTTCAATTTCATTCAAGCGGTAGGGCTGTTCAAAGTCCAGGGTGACATCGGCCAGGAAATAATTACCGATATCCTGGACATAATCATTGAGGGTGACCCGGACGTTGAAAACAGAGATAAAAATTGCGCCGCCCATGGTCAGCGTGAAGAGGGTCAAAAGCAGCCGTCCCCGCTGCCGGAATGTGTTGCGGAGGGAAACCAGCTGCTGGCGGGGGATCCGGATCCCGCGGTCCGCCAGGCGACGAGCAGCCCGAACCTGGAGCTGCTCAAATTTTGAATCATCCTCCTCGTCTTCAGCAGAACCCTGTTCGCCGTCCCCGCTCAGCGCCTGCTGGACAGTGACATTTGAACCTTTGATGACCGGAACAAATCCGGCAACCAGCGGGACCAGGATCCCGACTGCGATCTGGATAATAAAGGAAAGCGGTACAATCCGGTAGCTCAAAACAGAAAACCCGATTTTGTCGGCAATGTAGCGGGCCAGGGCGTAAGCCCCCTGCCCCCCCGCCGGGACTGCGATTAACAGGGATAATAGTCCGAAGGCCAGCAGCATCACGAGGTACATCCGGAAGATAATTTGTTTTCGACCCCCGATCAGCTTCATGACTCCGATGTGGCGCAGGTGCTGCTGCAGCAGGGCACTGAGAGTATTGGCAATTAATGAACTGGAAAGGAAAACAATCAGCACGCCGAGCGCCAGCAGGATCCCCAGCACGGCGTTAATGGTCGGTTCCAGGGGATGTTCATAGGTCTTGGACCGGAAGGTCCGGGTGACCAGGTAATTATTTCTTTCGATCTTTGAGGTCAGATCTGCCAGCACGCTCCGGATGTGTTTGTCATCATTCTGTCCGGTCTCGACGGTGGCAAAAAGCCGGTTGTAATCCTCCGGTTCATCAAAGTAGGACAATGTATCCCACTGGATATAGGCCAGCGGGGGGGAGAGAAAATCAATCGCCCCGGTGGAGGTGTCCCGGACTACACCTGCAACCCGGATTGTTTTTTCAGAATCATCCCGGAGCTGGACCTCAATCATATCCCCGGGCCTGACCTGGAAATCATCCAGGACATCCCTTTCTAACAGGATTTCATTTTCACCCGGGATTTCCGCTCCGCTGACCGGCTGCAGAAGATTGATCTCATTCTCCTCAAAGCTTTCGAAGGCCACGACATCGACAGCGGTCCATTGTTTGTCGCCCGGTTTGCGGAGCCGAACGGAAAATACCCGCCTGGGTTCAGCCTGCCTAACCTGATCCTGGTTGCGGATGGTCTGGAGCAGGTCCTGATTGAAATTGTCGAGGCGGATTTCAATATTGGAGGGGTTGTTGGCAGCATAACTGGGACCGATATCCTCGGAGATGATCCGGTAGGCGCCGGCAATGACACCGATGGCAAAGACGCCAATGGCGATGGACAGCACAACCAGCAGGGTGCGGATTTTGTTGTCCAGTAGATCAGAGAGAACTTTTCGCCAGCGGGGGCGCATATACACTCCTGTCGGGGCTCAGCTGCGGCCCCGGCCAAATAAACCTTTCTTTTTCTTCCGGCTGATCTGTCGGTTTTCTTCCAACCGGCGCTGCACGGTGCGGCAAATTGCCTCTTCCGTCAGCGGGGATTCTGCCATCAGCCAGGAAAAATCTTCCGGGGAGAGCGCCAGCAGTTCGACCGGTCCCTGGTCCGAGGCCCGGACGCTGGCAATTGCTTTTCCGCCCCGGAGGAGGGAAATCTCACCGAAGAAATCATTCTGGGTCAGAGATGTGATCACCTGGTCGTCGCTGAAGCGGCCCTGGAGCACGATCTCGACCTCCCCGCTCTGGATCATGTAAAAATTATCCACGCTCTTTTTCTGCTCGAGGATCATTTCCCCTGGCTGATAAGTAACCAATTCCACCCGGTGGTCGAGCTCCTTCATCAGTGGATGACTAACCAGGGGCAGAGCCTGGGCAATCGTTTCGTTCACCAGTTCCCCGTCGGAGATAAACACAGTCCGGGAGGATCTTTCGGTCATGGTCGGATCGTGGGTCACCATCAGGATGGTTTTTCCACCCCGGGAAAGCTCTTCAAAAAGATCAATAATTTCTTCGGCAGCCCTGGTATCCAGGTTCCCGGTGGGTTCGTCGGCGACCAGGATCGGGGGATCGTTAGCCAGGGCCCGGGCAATCGCTGCCGCCTGCTGCTGGCCGCGGGATATCGAGCGGGGCAGCATCTGGGCCTGGTCCAGAAGGCCGACCCGGTCCAGGAGCTCCATCGCTTTCTTGGGCCGCTGATCTATTTCGTACATCCCGACATAATCCATGGGAAGCATCACGTTTTCCAGGATATTGAGCATCGGCAGGAGCTGGAAGAATTGGAAGATGATCCCCAGGTTGCGGCCGCGCCACAGCGACCGTTTGCTCTCGGTCATTTTGTGAATGTCCACTCCATCTACCATTACCCGGCCGCTGCTGGGATGGTCGATGCCGGTGATCATGTTCAGTAAAGTAGATTTCCCGCTGCCGGATTTGCCGATCACAGCCGCAAATTCTCCCTCGGTCAGCTTCAGGTCAATGCCTTTCAGCGCTGTGAATTCTCCCGCGGTGCTGATGAAAGTTTTCACCACGCTTTCCAGGCGGACAATCTCGGGAGGGCGGGGGTTGGTGATCGCTGTCATCAGGATTCCTCTCCTTTCTCCAGTTCGCCGTCCGAAATCCTGACATGCCGTGTAAAACGGGGCAGTAGACCGCGGTCGTGGGTCACCATTAAAATAGTGTGGCCGGCTTTGATCAGGTCCTCGAAAATCTTAAAGATGCTGTCGGCTGTGACTGAATCCAGGCTGCCGGTGGGTTCATCAGCGACCAGGATCGGAGGGTCATTCGCCAGGGCCCGGGCAATGGCCACCCGCTGCTGCTGCCCGCCGGAAATCTGGGTCGGATATTTTTCCACATGCTCAATCAGGCCCACGCTTTCCAGGAGGGTCAGGGCCCGTTCTTTGCTCTTCCGGGGGTGGTACAGGCCGCACATATCCATCGGCAGAATTACATTCTGGGTCAGGGTCAGCATCGGCAGGAGCTGGAAGGACTGGTAAATCACACCCATCGTTCGACCCCGCCAGAGTGTGAGTTCATTTTCCGTCAGTTCTTCAAGGTTGAAAGATTCTCCATTGGCCTGGACGTGGACCCGTCCGTCCGTCAGCTGGTCGACTCCGGTCACCATGTTCAGCAGGGTGGATTTGCCGGCCCCGGATTTTCCGATAATTCCCAGGAATTCTCCGGGATAAACTTCCAGATCCACACCTTTAAGAGCAGGGAAGGCTCCGGCGCTGGTGTGATAGTGCTTAACCACGCCGCACATTTCAATCAAGGGAGAGTTAGTTTGATTCATTTGCAGTGTGTGCTCCGCTGTCAATTTGAATCCAGCCTCTGGGTCATCACCAGCCAGGTGGGTTTGATCACCAGGTCGGTGAAAATCTGGCCCATTTTTTGAGGGCTGTGTTTGAGATCGTTTTCCAGCCACCAGCGCATTAACGCAAAAGCGGCGGTAATGATGTGGTTGGCAGCCACATCGGCCGGGATGTTCTCCTGGGGCAGGCTTTTCAAAAATGTCTCCGCTTTCTCACAGGCCCGCTTCATGACTGGATCCAGAGCAAAACCGGAACTGTCGTCCAGCAGCAGGAAGCGCAGTCCATCCTCGTTGTCCCGGATGTGCTCAAAAATAGTCTGGCTGATCTGGTTAAAAAACTCGACCGGATCCTCCATCAGCTCCCCGGGGAGGGGCAGATCCAGGACGCTGTAAAAATCATCCAGCCGGTCCTGGGAGACCGCGATCAGCAGTTCATCCAGCCCGTTGTAATGCCGGAAGTAGGTCCGGTAGCCGACATCCGCGGCTTCGGTCACGTCCTGGATGGTGATGTTTTTGTAGCCTTTCTCGAGAGCGACCTCAATCAGGGCATCTCCAAGCAGTTTCTGGGTCCTGCGAATCCGGCGGTCTTCCGTCATATAATTATGACACCTTGTCTGTAATATGGCAGTTAATGCGCCATAACTCTAACACGCCTGAAAAGCTTCGTCAAGAGGGCGAGGGCGGCGGGGAGCCTACAGAATTGATAGGGGGGAAGGACGGTGGACAGTAAACAGTGAGCAGTAGGTAGTGCAGCAGCCTGCCGCTTGCCGCCAGCTTGGATTAACTGATTGCCGTGGATTCCCGCTCGTTTGTCATCGCGAGCGGCCGCAGGGAGCGCGGCGATCTGTTTTATGATACGGAAAATTGTATGTAAAGCAGATTTCCGTCCCTTTAAATCATAGATTGCTTCGCTGCGCTCGCAATGACAAAATCCTGGGATCCAGCCAGCGTCCTCGCTGGCGTGAATGGACGATGAAGACCTCGGAGGTTGGTGTTGGCTTCTGCTGGATCGTTCCCGGTAAATACCAGTAAATAGTAAACAGTAAATAGTTCAGCCAGCCTGTGGCTGGCTGCCAGTTTTAATGACTTGATTGATAAAGTTAACTGATAAAAACAAAAAGCTGGCGCTCAAAGACTACAATCTCATTGCGAGGAGGCCGCTAGGCCGACGCGGCAATCTCCTCGAACTGGAACGATCCCATTAGTTATTCAGATGATTATTTCTTCCTGAGACACAGATTGCTTCGCTGCGCTCGCAGTGACAAATGAAATACACAGCTCTGGGAGTGCTCCTGCCCCAATCTCCCACTCACTCCTTGAGCTTGATTTTCGGCTGCGGCGGCTCCGGCTTCTCAGGGCGGCGGAAACGAACGATCACGTTTGGTAGAAATAACAGCCCGACGAAAACCAGCAGCAGACCGCCGAAGACCGGTGCAGGCACCGCGCCTGTCACCTCTGGAACCAGGCCTCCCGGGTTGTAGGTGACTGCTTCCATCTCTTCGTCTTCAGTGCCAGCCGGAGCATCTGCCAGGCGGGCACTCAGGGAGCGGTTAACGCCGTCCCTGAGGCTGGAGGGTGAAGTGTAGGTCAGCTGGTATTCGCTTTTGAAAGAAGCTGCGTAGGCCTGGTAGATTTCATCCAAACTTCCGGTATCTTCTGCGAAGCTGTACACCCCGCCGCTGTTTTCCGCAAGATAGGTCAGGGCTTCAACATCCAGGGCGGTTTTCTCTGCCAGATCCTGGTCTGGATCGCCCAATCCGATGGTGGAAATTGAAAGTCCGGCCGGGCCGATCTGCTGCAGGACCGTCTCCGGAGAGGATTCACTGAGGGTGTCCAGCCCGTCCGTGATGGCGACAATTGCCGCCCGTCCGCTGACACCCTCCATGATCCCGGCTGCCTCGACCAGGGCATCATACATGGCGGTGTCATCCTTCGCTTCCAGACTCTGAATTGCGGACAGGATCAGATCCCGGTCTGTGGTCAAAGGCTGGACATAGTCCGTCTCGGTGTGGAAAGTCAGCAAACCGACCCGGTCTGCGGGTCGGAGCTGCTCCACGAACAGTACTGCGGCCTGCTTGGCGGCCTTTAGTTTATCGAGATAGAGCATGCTTCCGGAGATATCCACGGCCAGCAGCACATTCAGCGGTGGGATTTCACCGGCGCCGGTGATGCTCTCCGGCGGGATGACTTGACCGTTCTCCAGGAGCTGGATTCGGTCGGGGTCCACTCCCAGGGGCTGTCCCTGGCTGTCGCTGACCGCTACATAGACAGTGACCTCGGGGAACTGTGAGGTATCGACCTGGGTGATCCGCACCCCGGGACCATCACCCTGAGGCAGAGGCTGGAAAGCGCTCATGCTGAGCAGGATGCTCAAAACCAGAATCAAGCGGGGGAAGGGGGATTGCTGCATGGTTATTTCCTTTCGTGGTAGACCAGCTCGGTGTGGCCCATTTTTATGGTCTGGCCTGAGCGCAGGCGGGTCTGTTCAATTTTCTTGCCGCCGATAAAAGTTCCACTCAGGCTGATGTCCTTGAGATTGAAATGAGAGTCCGCCCCGGTCAGCAGGGCGTGCTGGGGATCGATATCCGGATCGGGAAGCACAATATCCGCTTTTAAAGCGCTGCTCCCCAGATAGGCAGCGGGACCGCCGGATCGGATAAATTTATCAAGGATGAATTCTGAACCCTGCATTTTACCGCTGGTCACCTCCAGCCAGGCTTTTGACAGCAGCAGGGCAATCAGGGCAATGAAAACCCCGATGGCTGCTCCCAGCAAGCTCAATCCCAGGGCTTTCCCGTAGAGCGGATTGTTGATCACGGAACCGATGCCTTCCAGGAGAGCACCTCCCAGCACCCCGCCCAGGGTTCCGCCCAGAGCAGGTTTCCAGATCTCGCTGGCGCTGGTGACCCCGAAGGCCAGTCCTAAAAGCAGGCCGAATACTCCCCAGCCCAGGGATCGGCCTGGAAAACCGCCGCCCAGGATCTGGAATAAAGCTTCGGCAACCGGTAGACCGACCGCGCCTCCCACCAGACCTAATCCTCCGTTGATCAGGCTGGATTTCAGAATCCGCAGCAAACGGCGGGAGATCAGCCCTTCAGAAAACCCGATCAGGACCCCGATGCTGAGTCCGATCAGACCTCCTACCGGGATTTCGCTCAGGTAGAGATTGGACCAGAAGGATAGTCCCAGGGCGTTGCTGGCCTGCCAGCCAATCAAACCGCCCATCGCTCCCAGTACGGCGTAATAATACAGCCTCATCGTTCTACTCATTTTCATCGGTTTGTTCTCCCTTCGATAAAGGTGAATCAGCGGTCAGGTTTCGCCAGCGGACTACACTGCGGGAATTTTGACCGGCTAATTCATGGAAACCGTAATAATAACGTCCCTCCAGTTTGCCGTCCCGGTCCCGGATGAAAAACCCGGCCTTTCGGCTGTGGGGTTCGATCACCAGGGCAACCTGGTAGGGATGAGGGAAGAAATGGTTGTGAAGGAAAAGGTCGTAGTCGGATAAAAAGACGCTCATCCGGGGATGGGTGTGGTACCAGCCCACCAGCTCCTTCTCGGGATATTTTTCTTCCATGGTATCGTACAGCGTCAGCTGGCTGTCCTGTGTGAATGTCAGGTGAGCGCTGCCGTGCCGGATATAGCGGGCCGGCAGGCAGCGTTCGATGACAATGTATTCCTGTCCGGAAGCCTGGTCCGACCTCCAGTTGCCGATCAGCCAGCCCCCGACTTCATTCTCCAGGTCGCTGTGAGCGTGGGCGTTGGCCCTGGCGTAGGCTTTCTGGGTCATGTAAATCTCGGTCCCCGGGGCCCGAGGCTCGATTTGCTCGGGTTCTGAGCGCCAGCGCAAAGCGTGGGGGCGGGGGATAAAACCCGACCGGGGGATGGGGGCTTCGATGGGCAGCAAGCGGATGGTCACAGGATCCTTCCTCTGGAAATTGTGGGGGGCTGGTGGTCAGCCCGCAGTTACATCGGCGGTCATCACCAGCTGGTCGTTCTCCGGGACGCCGGCTTCTGCCAGGGTTTCTTCTTCCTGCAGTTCGCGGCCCAGGGCTTTGCTGTCCAGCCGGTAGCCCATCGGGCGGCCGTCCGGACCGGTGGTCGGCAGCTCCAGTGAGGTGGTCAGCTCCGGGATCAGATCCCGGATTTCAACATCATCGGGGACTTCAGCGGTGCGGGTGCCTCCCGAGGGGAGCACCAGGGTTAAGGTTAGATCGGCCATGCTTTTACCTCCAGGGTAGTGTTCTGATTTATGGTCTCTGATGATAAAAAGTAATTATTTCAGGCGGATATTGGGTTTTGATTTTTTGGTTTCTTTAATTTTGACCCGGGTCGGGCGCAGCAGCTCGCGGTTGTCAACTGGAAAGGCATTCGGGTTTTTCTCGCGGTAGCTCCGGCTCCAGCGGGCAGCTTCCGGATCCCAGGGAAAAGGCGGTCGGGAGGGATCATCATGATAGTTCTTATACTGAACCATTTCACCGATCATCAGCACCAGACGGTCCAGGGATCTGCTGGCTGTCCACCAGGCAGCGTCGACGCAAACTGAACCGTTCTGGTGATTGATGTTCGGGTGCCAGATTGGGGTCAGCCACTGCATCCCAGGCCAGCGCTGGGGATACTGGTTGTGAAGGTAGATCTCCACCTGGTGGTTGCTGCCAATTTTGGGCTTGCCCTGTTTGTTGACCCCGACCACCCCCTTGCAGGTATAGGTCACGGTGTAGCGTTCGGGCGGAAGGCCTTTGCGGGCTGCTTCTGACTGAAATGAAATTAAATCGCTCCGGGAGGCCAGCTCCTGCATCCGCTGGTAATCGGCCCGCAGGCGGCGCATCCTTGGGCTTTGGTCGAGGGATATCCGGCTGTTCTTTGCGCCTGCCGTGATATCGGCCGTCAGCACCAGCCGGTCCTCTTCCGGGATACCGGCATCGGACAGGGTCTCGTTCTCCTGCAGCTCCCTGCCCAGGGCTTTGCTGTCCAGCCGGTAGCCCATGGGGCGGCCGTCGGGTCCGACGGTCGGTAAACCGAGCAGCGAGGTCAGCTCGGCCAGCAGATCGCGTACAGCGACATCATCGGGGATTTCCGCTTTGCGGGCTCCGCCGTTAGGCAGTACGATGGTCACGTCCAGTTCTGGCATAAGGTTCTCCTTCTTGCAGTCTTTCAGGGGTGGGAATGGGGGATCTGGCAGGTGCCGGTGATTCCCCAGCAGTCAGTGTGATGGCGGGTTTTACAGATCGGGCAGATCTTCACGCCCCGCGGGTCGTGTTCCTGGACAGGCTCCAGGCAGTAGGGGCAGATGTGCTCCACATCACCCACGAATGTAATCCCGCTGGCACGGGCGGGCGATTTACTCCTCTTGATTTTGGGCAGAGAAAGGTTGGGCTTCTGGTTGATCCGGGCCCGGATTGTACGGGTAGGTTCCCGATGCTGGCGGGTCCGGTTCAGGCGGGCTGAATCAGAGAATCGTCCGAAAGAAAGCTGGCGGGCCGGGGGCTGGCTGGTCCGATTTTCCTCTGTTCTTGCTGTGGGCTGGATCAGCGGTTTGCGGAAAGCCCGCAGCGCCAGCATCAATCCGGCGGCAGCCAGGAAAAGCTGGATTAAAGCCTCCCAGTTCGGCCCGGTTTTCGGGGAGGAAAGGGTAATTCCCAGGAATCCTCCCGACAGGAGCCGGAAGAGCAGCAGGCTGAGGGTGGCAGCGCTGAAAGCAGTCAAGTTCCGAAGCAGCGGAGAATTCTCCCTTAATATCCGACGGGCGGAGAAGCCGGACAGCAGGCCAACAGCCAGCGGCAGGGTAAATTTCAGCAGGAGATAGGGGACAGCGTGCCGCGCAAAAAAGACCAGCAGCAGGGGCAGGCTGAGCAGGACGGTTTGCAGGGCAGTGATCACAATTTTGCCTGCTGCCGAGTGCACAAATCTGTCTAGGGCGGTGGAACCGGTTTTCACCATCAGCGCTCCGCTGTGAACCTTCACGATCCTGAATCCTTCAGTCTAATCCGTCCCGCTGCCGGGTTTTGTTCTGGATCCTGGATGCGGATTGATTTACCAATCTTAATCCGCTCCCGGAGAGGGACTTCGGAAGCGGTCGGTTCAAAATGATTAAAATGGAGGGTTTCGTCGAGGTCCCCGGTCAGCTCGTAGAAGCGGTATTCGTAGCCGTCATTGGCCCGCAGGATATGCAGGGGAGGGACCCCGATGCTGGCCAGGGTGTGATCCAGGAAATCCTCTTCCCCGGTGATCAGGTGGGTCAGCTGGACCTCGCGCATTGCCCCGCAGCCGGGACAGTGGGCGGCTTCAAAGCTGACCGCGGAAAGCGGCTGCAGGGTCCGTTCCAGGGTCTGGCAGGTCCCGCATTCCAGGGCTAAAACCAGCTCCTGGTCGAGCTCAATCACCGCCTGGTCCCCGAGGTCGACCCGGATCACCTGTAAAAGTTCTTTCAGGGTCGTGGTTCCGGCGCTGAGGGGTAATTCGGTCACCTCGCCGTAAATCCAGTGACTCTCGCAGTCCTCGCGGGCGGTGTAAGCCGTGGTGTGCATCTGGTTGTTAAGGCCGTTGTAATGCACCACTTTTCCGGCCGGGACATCCATATCGTGGATCAGCTTGAGCGCTTCCTGGGACTGCATGGCGCCGATGATCGAGGCAATGGTCGGGGTGGTGGGGACCTTTCCCAGCAGAATGTTCTGGCGGGCCAGGAGGGGACAGGAGTAGCGCAGGGCCAAATCGCGGCGGGCCTGCTCGGTCAGGGTGCATTCGTAGCAGGCGCCCTGACCGGGAATGAAAACCCGCACCAATCCCAGCAGTTCCTGGATGGCGCCGTCCACCCAGGGTTTGTTCATCCAGTGGGCAAAACGGTTAACCGCCAGACGGGCTTCCCGGTTGTCCAGGCAGCCGATCACCACATCCATCCGGCGCACAATCCCCAGGCCGAGGTCGGTGGTGACATCGCCGTGCAGATACTGGACCCGGGTCTGGGGGTTGAGCTCCTTGCCGCGGGCGGCGACCACCTCGGCTTTCTGGCGCCGGGCATCGGACTCCCGGAAGAGCACCGAGCGGCTCAGGTTGGCGGCTTCAATGGTGTCAAAATCAATGACGAAAATTTTCCCGACCCCCATCAGGGCCAGGTTTTTGACCACTTCGTTGCCCAGGGCACCGGCTCCAACCACCAGCACACTGGCATCAGCAACTTTATCGCGCTCCCACCAGCTGATAAAATCAAAGGTTCCCAGGCGGTCGGTTTTCAGGTTGGGGATCTTGAGCGGTTTTTCCTTGGCTACCGGCAGGCGCCTGGGACCGTCCGGTCCTTCGCCGGGGCGCTGGATCTTGATTGGTTTGGCAGGCCTGGTTTCATCCTGGGCCAGTCCGGCGGCCCGGACCAGGTTGTCGCCCTTCAGGGGATGCACAAACCAGCCCACCCCGGGCCGGGCTTCAATCAAGTTGTGCTCGGCCAGGATTTTTAAGGCTTCGCGCAGACTGGAGCGGCTGACATCAAGCTGTTTGCCGAGTTCGCGCTCGCCGGGAAGGTGCTCCCCGGGCTGGAAATCCCCGTTCAGGATCCGGGCGGCGATCTGTCCGGCGACGATTTCCGAAAGCGATTTGCGGGGCAGGGGTTGAAGGTTCATAGGGTTTTGTCCGGGGTACTGGTATGCTGGTCTGACCGGTATACCGGGTTTATAGCAGATCGGGCCCGCCTTGTCAAGCGGGGGCTGAAAAACCCTGCCAGCGTCCTCGCTGGCGTGACTTTTATTCTCTTGAAGCATTCAAGGCTTCGGGATATTTCCTCTTTCCCCGCTGGTTTTCGGTCGGTGATATGCTTGGACACACTCATCAGCGAGGACGCTGATGGGAGCTTGGATAGATAGCCAACCTCCGGGGTACCTGCGTGACCTTGGAAGTTGAGGGTGACGTTCCGGGTGAGTAATCTGGTTTTATCTGCCCGGCTGCTGAAGTAGCGGGCTGGTCCTGAAACACCCGGAGATCAACGGCAAGCTCCGGGAGTGCTCCAGCTCTGCTGTCATTGCGAGGAGGCCGCCAGGCCGACGCGGCAATCTTCTTGAATTGGAACGATCCTATTAGTAATTCAGATGATCATTTCTTCCTGAGATATAGATTGCTTCGCTTCGCTCGCAATGACAAAAGAAAAATTCGCTCCAGCCAGTGTTTCGCACAGGTGTATTGGAAGGGAAGACCTCCGAGGTCTGGATCTGCTGCCAGCCGCAGTCGGTGTTCGGCCGGCGGCATGTTCGGATAATCTCATCAGCGAGGACGCTGATGGGTGCTTGGATGGATAGCCAACCTCCGGGGTACCTGGGTGATCCCGGAGGTTGGTGGACCCGTTGCGGGTGAGTATGCTGGTTTTATCCGCCCGGAGGATAAATTGGAAACTGATCAGTGATCACAGATCACCGGGTTGAAAATACTAATTACTACCTTACGATTTACTGATCACTGCTCCGGCCGTCCATTCTGATAATAAGTTAACCTGGTTTTGCTATAATCTGGGATAGATACATTGCCGACT
This sequence comes from uncultured Anaerolineales bacterium, assembly GCA_964618295.1. GTDB lineage: Bacteria > Chloroflexota > Anaerolineae > Anaerolineales > UBA11858 > B10-G9. Next base: position 54,839 of record CAZTWV010000014.1, read on the forward strand.
GGTGTTTATTCAGCCGGAGACCACACAACAACAAGTTAAAAGGATCACAGCGAAGGGAGTGAACACTGGTGGAGCAGAATCAAGGAACAATCACTCGTGTCCGGGGCGTGGTGGTGGATGTCAGCTTCAGCCACGGCAATTTACCCAGCATTAACAACGCCCTGACCCTGGAATCCGAAAATACCGGTAAGCTGGTGCTCGAGGTCCAGGAGCACCTGGATGCCAATTCCGCCCGGACGATTGCCATGGGCGCCACCTCGGGACTGCGGCGGGGATTGATAGTCACCGACAGCGGGGGACCGATCCGGGTCCCGGTCGGGAATCAAACCCTGGGCCGCATTTTTAATGTTCTTGGCGATCCGATTGATGACAGCGGACCGCTGCCCCCGGGGATCACCGAGCTTCCGATTCATGCTGAATCTCCCCCCTTACCCCAGCAGCGGGTGATCAACACCCCTTATGTGACCGGGATCAAGGCCATTGACCTGCTCACACCTTATCCCCAGGGCGGCAAGATCGGTTTATTCGGCGGGGCCGGGGTTGGAAAAACCCTGCTGATGATCGAACTCATGCGCCACACCATCCAGGAACATTCCGGGATCGCACTGTTCTCCGGGGTCGGGGAGCGGATCCGCGAGGGTAATGATCTCTGGCTGGAAATGCGTGAATCGGGAGTGATTGACGACACCATTCTGGTTTTCGGTCAGATGAATGAGCCCCCGGGCGCCCGGCTCCGGGTCCCACTCACCGCTCTGACCATGGCGGAATATTTCCGCGATTACGAACACCGGCCGGTGCTTCTGTTTATTGATAATATTTTCCGCTATATCCAGGCCGGGCAGGAAGTCTCGGCCCTGTTGGGGCGCCTGCCCAGCGCGGTCGGATATCAGCCCACCCTGGACAGCGAGATGGGTGAGCTCCAGGAGCGGATCACCACCACCAGCCGGGGCAGCATTACTTCGGTCCAGGCGGTGTATGTTCCCGCTGATGACCTGACAGATCCGGCCATTGTGGCCACCTTCGCCCACCTGGACTCGTCCACCGTGCTCTCCCGCCGCCAGGCCAGCCAGGGTTTTTACCCGGCCATCGATCCGCTGCAGTCTAACAGTTCCCTGCTCGCTCCCCAGCTCGTGGGAGAGGAGCATTATCGAATTGCGAGCGAGGTCCGGTCCCTGCTGGCCCGCTACGAGCAGCTCCAGGATATCATCGCCATCCTGGGAATGGAGGAGCTGAGCGATGAGGACCGCCAGGCTGTGATCCGGGCCCGCCGCATTCAGCGCTTCCTGACCCAGCCGTTCATTGTCTCCGAGCCTTTCACCGACATTCCTGGCGTGTATGTTCCGCTGGAAGAAACTATTCGCGGTTTCCGGGAGATCCTGGAAGGCCGCTATGATGATTTGCCGGAGCAGGCATTTTACATGGTGGGCACCATTGACGATGTTCGAAAAAAAGCCCGCAGGCTGGAACAGCCTGAAAAAGGGGTCCCGGGATGATGAAGCTGATCGTGCTCACCCCGGAAGAGACCCTGCTGGAAACAGCGGGTTTAGGACGGATCCGCCTTCCGCTGAGCGATGGGGGCAGCCTGGGAATCCGGCCCGGACATCACCCCCTGCTGGCTGAAACCAGGGAGGGGCAGGTGGAGTACGGGGAAGAAGAGTACACGGAAACTGTCCAGCTCCGGGCGGGAATCCTGCGGGTGGACCGGAACCGGGTGACTATTTACACCAGCGGTTGGGCCGGGGAGAATCAAACTCGGGAGTCCCCTCCGTCGGATCGTCTGGATCAAGCCCTGCGCGAGCTGGAGCGGGGATTAGAAGAGGAGCTCTGAGCCCATGAACGAAGAATCGGACCGCTCCCCTGAAAAAATATTTCCCGCTCTGGTCCGGGAAGGGCTGGGTGTGCTCAGCATCGGCTGGGATCTGGCTCTCCCCATAGTCGGCGGGGTGCTGCTCGGCCATTTTCTGGACCAGTGGTTGGGCTCCGGATACACCTTCACGCTGGGTTTGCTGGTGCTGGGGGTGATGATCGGTTATTTCAATCTTTCCCGGCTGATACACCGCCTGAATCAGCAGGATAAGAAACGGAAAGAGCTGGAAGAAGGGACCGGGGAGGAGAAAGACGGATGATGAGCTGGGTCTGGCTCCTGGTTGGACTGGGCACGGGACTGGTGATCTGGTTTTCCCAGCGGTCAGCGGTCAAACGCCTGACCCCGGAACGGGCTGCGGCCGGCCGGAGGTCGATTGTGCTGGGTGCCGTGCTGCGCTGGACCTTGAGCGCCCTGGTCCTGATTCTGGCCCTGGAGCAGGGGATTGGAAGCGGTCTGTTCGCTTTTGGAGGTCTGATGACCGCCCGCTGGCTGGGGATTTTTTCCTTGCAGGTTTTTCCCCTGCCGGAAATTGAGTAAAGGATGAGGAGGATTTAAGCTATGCAGGAAGTATTTCCGGAGGTTGCCTTCACCGTGATGGGGATTCCGGTTCGTGATACCGTGGTTTCATCCTGGGTGATGATGGCTCTGATTGTGGGGCTGGTGCTGCTGGTCCGGCGCTTGAAACCGACCGCCCTTGAGATGGTGGTTGATTTCCTGACCGATTTTATCAGCGAGATCATGCGCCGGCCGGCCGGTCCCTTTTTGCCCCTGGTGGGATCGCTGGCGCTGTATATCGGTGTCGCCAACGTGATCGGCCTGGTGCCTTTCTTGAAGTCGCCTACCAGCGATATCAACACCTCGATTGCCCTGGCACTGGTTGTTTTCGTAGCCGTGCATGTCTACGGGGTCCGGATCATGGGGCTGGGTGCCTACATAAAAAGCCTGGCCTCCCCGATTTTCCTGCTGCCCCTGGAGCTGATCAGCCAGGTCAGTCGGACAATTTCCCTCAGCATCCGGCTTTTCGGCAACGTCTTCAGCGCGGAGATTATCATTGCGATTTTGTTTGCCCTGGCACCGCTGATTGTGCCCCTGCCTCTGCAGGGATTCAGTATTTTTACCGGCCTGCTGCAGGCCTATATTTTCGCCGCCCTGGCCGCGGTCTATATCGCGGCCGGCCTGCCAGCCCGGCAGGAAGAATCCGGGGCGGAAGCAGAAATTGAAAACTAAAAAAGCTTAGAACAATTTATGGAAAAAGAGAAGGAGTAGATTTATGGCTGAAATGGATCCCGGTACCCTTGTTACCATCGTGACAATTATTATCGCAGGACTGGGCATGGTGATTGGTGCCATCGCCCCGGCCATGGCCGAAGGCCGGGCGGTGGTCAAAGCGCTGGAGAGCATTGCCCGCCAGCCGGATTCCGCCGGCGACCTGCGCACCACACTTTTGATTGCTATGGCTCTGCTGGAGTCGACGGCGATTTATGTCCTGCTGGTGGTCTTGATCTTATTGTTTGCCAATCCGCTGCTGGACCGGTTCTTCTAAAAAAGGAGGGAGGATGCTGAATCTGAACATCCCGACCATCATTTTCGAGGTCATTAATTTCCTCGTATTGACCGGGCTGCTTTACATGCTGCTCTTCCGGCCCATCCAGCGCCAGGTCAACAGCCGGGCGGAAGAAAAGGAACGGCAGCAAGAGGAAATCGCCCGGAAACTGGCTCAGGCAGAATCAATGCGGGACGAGCTGGACCAGCGGCTGCAGAATGTGGACCAGCAGGTCGATGAGATTCTCAGTGAAGCCCAGGAGCGGATGGAGGAGATCCGGCGGAGCACGATTAACACCGCCCGCCAGGAGGCCGAGCGGATCATCAAAGCCGCCGCCTCGGAATCCGGCCAGCTCCAGGAAAAGGCAGTCAGCGATCATATGGATGAAATCCTGGATGCCATCCGTGAGGTCAGCCAGCGGGTCATCCGCGAGACCACCCCGGACGAAGTTCACAACCGGCTGGTGGTGGAGCTCAATGACCGGATCTGGCAGCTTGGGTCGGGCGAAATGGACCAGGTCCAGGCCATCCGGCGTTCGCTGGACGAGCGTTCTCCGACGGTTTTCGCTGAATCGGCCCGGCCCCTGGATGAAAAACAGGACCGGGAGCTGCGGGACACCCTGAGCGCCCTGATTGACAAAGAAGTTGACCTGGAAGTGAGCACGATGCCGGAACTGATCGGGGGCCTGCGGGTCCGGGTGGGGGATACCCTGATCAACAATACCCTGGCTGCGAAATTGGATGAAATCCTCAGCCAGGCCTCGGAAGCGATCCGGGAGCGAATGGAACATGTCTGATATCGAGAAAACAGCGGTCTCCGATGCCCTCGGGGATTTTCAGGCTGTGATCCAGAATGAGGTGGAGCTGCTGCAAACCAGCTGCCAATCGATGGTGGCAGACCTGGAAAAAGATCTGCCGGAATCCGAAGCCGTTCGCAGCCCGCTCCGGCTCCTGATCAACGCCGTCCGGGACGCCAGCGGAAAATTTGCGAGCAAGGTTGATTTTGAAGATATTGGGACCGTACACCATGTCGGGGATGGTGTGGCGACCCTGACCGGCCTGCCCCGGGTCCACACCGAGGATATGCTGGTTTTCCCGACCGGCGTGCGCGGCCTGGTTTTCAGCCTGGAGCCGCGCCAGCTTGATGTGGTTTTGCTTGGATCGGATGAAGGCATCCGGGGGGGCGACGTGGTTCGCACCAGCGGGGTCCAGCTCCGGATCCCGGTCGGCCCCAATTTGCTGGGCCGGGTGGTCAACCCCCTGGGCGAGCCGCTGGACGGGGGACCGATTCCGGAACCTTCCGACCTGCGTTTGCTGGAGCGGGAGGCGCCGGGGATTACGACCCGGACACCCATCAAGGAGCCGCTCCACACCGGCTGGAAAGTGATCGATGCCCTGATCCCGGTCGGACGCGGTCAGCGGGAGCTGATCCTGGGCGACCGCCAGACCGGAAAGACCACCCTGGCGGTGGATGCCATCATCCAGCAGCGGGACGCGGACGTGGCCTGTGTTTACGTTGCCGTCGGCCAGAAAAAATCCTCAACATTAAACGTGATTGACCGCTTGCGGGAAGCCGGCGCCCTGGAATACACCTCGGTGGTTATGGCTACCCCGGATGATCCGCCCGCCCTGCGCTACCTGGCCCCCTATGCCGGATGCACCATGGCGGAATATTTAATGGAGCACGAGCGGGATGTGCTGATCGTCTACGACGACCTCACCAAGCATGCCAATTCCTACCGGGAGCTGAGTTTGCTGCTGCGCAGGCCGCCGGGGCGGGAAGCCTATCCCGGGGATGTTTTTTACCTCCATTCCAGGCTGCTGGAGCGGGCCGGAAAGCTCAACCAGAATCACGGGGGAGGTTCAATGACCGCCCTCCCGGTGATTGAAACCCAGCGGGGGAACCTTTCGTCCTACATTCCCACCAATTTAATTTCGATCACGGACGGCCAGATTGTGCTGGACGCTGATCTGTTCAACCAGAATATCAAGCCGGCTGTTGATGTCGGCCTTTCGGTTTCCCGGGTCGGGGGATCCGCCCAGACCGGGGCCATGAAAAAGGTGACCTCGGAGCTGAGGCTGCAGCTGGCCCAGTATGAGGAAGTGGCCCGCTTTGCCCGCCTGGGCACCGAGGTGGATGAAGCCACCCGGCAGCAGATCGAGCGCGGGAAGCGCCTCCAGGCGGTCCTGGCCCAGCCCCCGCACCAGCCGATGCCGCTCAGCGAACAGGTGGTGATGTTTTATGCGGTTCAGCAGAATCTGCTGGAAAACCTGGCTGTCAACGAGGTGCCCCGCTTTGAATCGCGGCTGCTGGATTTTTTCCACCGGGAGCACGGCGAGATGATGGAGGAGATCGGGCTCAAGCGCGATCTGCCCCCCGAGATGCAGAAACGCCTGAGCGAGGTGCTGGAAGAATTTCTGAGTTTGGAGCAGGAAAGGAGCGCTGAAGAATGATGAAAATGGTGATGGCCGTGGTACCGCGCGATGAAAGCGATCAGCTGCTTCAGGACCTGGTGAAAGCGGGTTTTTCCGCCACCTTCACCGACAGCAAGGGCGGGATGCTCCGACAATCTCAGGAGATGCTCTTTATTGTGGTGGAAGAAGAACGGATTGAAGAGGTGCTGGCGCTTATTCACGGGGGAGAAGAGGAAAGGAAACGCCATACCGCGGAGGGAAAAGAAATCAGTAAAAGCGGCCGGGTGATCTTTGTCTGGCAGATTGACCGCGTGGAGACCTGCTGACTTATGACTGTTTCGGGACGGACCGAGGAGCGGCTGGAGAATATTCAGTCTGTGGAGCCGATCTTGAGCGCGCTGCGGACTGTGTCCCAGGCCAGCATGCAGACCGCCCGGCGTCGGCTGCAGGGAGCGGCCCGCTACGGGCAGGACCTGGCGGAGATGGCTGGCTGGCTCCCGGAGGAAAATCAGCGGGAGGAATCGGAGGGAGAGAAAGCCCCCCGGACCCTGCTGATCGTCCTGGGAAGCGACCGGGGCTTGTGCGGCACATTTAATGATGAAGCGGTCAGTGCCCTGGCCCGGGAGCTGACCGACCTGGAGGACGGGGAGGAAAGGACAGCGGTCTGGGCCCTGGGACAGCGCCTGCGGTCGCCCTTATTCCGGGTCGGGATCCAGCCGGAGCGGAGAGAGCGGTTTTCCCTGGGTGGGGTGCCCGATTACCAGCGGGCCTATCAAGCAGCAGGGTGGATTGCCTCTGAGATTCAGAAGAACGGGCTGGACCGGGTCCTGGTGGTGTTGAACCGGCTGGTGCGGGCTGACCGGGCCTGGCCGGCGGTTGAACAGCTGTTTCCGGTCCAGATTGAAAATGGCCAGGGAAATGGGGAGCACTGGCCGCCGCCGATCCTGGAAAGTGATCCCCGGATTCTGCAGCAGCGGATTCAGCGCCAGGCCCTGGAGGTCAACCTTTACCGCCTTTTACTGATCTCGGCGAACGCAGAGCATGCCACCCGCTTTCACCTGCTGGAAAACGCAGCTCAGAATATGGAGCGCCTGACCGTGGAGCTGGAAATGGAAGTCCAGCTGGCCCGGCAGCAGGCGATCACGACCGAGATGATGGACTTGATGTCCGGCTCGGGTTTGATCAAGACCTGAGGGGGATGGAGCAGGTGATTCGTGATCAGTACGGAGAGAAGCGCGCCGCTGGCGCGCTTCAAGTTTTGATGTGCCGCTTGCGGGGGGATGTGGGGAAATTCGTTATATCCGCCCGGCGATTTGCCCTTTCAGGGGGCTTCGCAAAATCACGGGCTGGTCTAACACTATCGGAGATCAACGGCAAGCTCCGGGAGTGCTCCCGCTTCAGCGGGACTAAAAAACACATCCAGTGTGCTCCTGGGTGGGACCTCCGTGTAGCGTTCATGGTAAATGTTTATCAGTGATTTCTGATCACTGGAGACAAAGACTATTTACTAATCCACTATTCACTGTTCACTGGGCTGCAAGCGGCGCACCGCGGACGCATCTTGACATCCCCGGGGTTGTCCCTGACAATGGGAGAGCTTTCATACTTTAATCAACAGGAGTACCCACCTTGCCTGTCCTGAAACGCCTCTTGAAATATGTCCGCCCCTACTGGAAAACCCTGGTTCTGGTCAGCCTGTTTCTGCTGATCGGGACCGGTTTACACCTGCTTCCGCCCCTGGTCCAGCGGGCGGTGATCGATGAGGTGGTTGAAGCCGGGGACTTAACCCGGCTGACGCGTCTGATAGGGACTTTGATCGGGGTCTATTTTCTGATCCAGTTTGTTGATTTCGCGGACCTTTACACCCGCCACGTGGTAGGTGAAAAATTCATCTTTGACCTCCGGGTCCGTCTGTACGAGCATCTGCAGGGGCTGTCGCTCTCTTTTTATGAAAACACCTCGACAGGGGAGCTGATGTCCCGGGTTTCGAATGATGTCAACGAGCTGGAAAAATTCATCACGCACGGGATCGCCCTGACCGTCGCGGACCTTTTACGGTTGATCGGGGCTTCTGTGGTGCTGCTGGTCCTGGATTGGAAGCTGGCCCTGATCCTGCTGGTACCGCTGCCGCTGCTGGCCTACAGCCTGGTGATTTTCAACCGTCGGGTGCAGCCGATTTATAAACGGGTCCGGGCCCGGCTGGGGGATATTAACGCCAACCTGCAGGACACCCTGTCCGGGATCCGGGTCGTACAGGCCTTTGACAGGGAGGAAAGTGAACTGCAGCGCTTCCGGGGAGTGAGCCGGGATTATCTAGAGGAGCGGGTGGCGGCCATCCGGACCTGGTCCTTTTTCTTCCCTACCTTCCGCTTCGTGTCCGCCCTGGGTGGAGCGCTGGTGCTGGGCTTCGGGGCCCGCATGGTGGTCAACGGCCGTCTGACACTGGGCACGCTGGTGGCTTTCCTGTCCTATATTATTTCCTTCTACGAACCGCTCCGGCGCCTGACCGAGGTCGATAACACTTTCCAACAGGCCATCGCTGCCGGGGGGCGGATTTTCGAGCTTTTAGATCAAACCTCTCAGATCCAGAATGCTCCGGATGCACAGCCTCTGGGAAAGATCGAGGGACGGGTGAAGTTTGAGGAGGTCCATTTCCGCTACGGAGAACCGGAGGACGAAAGCGATCCGGAAGAGAGCAATGTGCTGCATGAGATTTCCTTTGAGGTTGAACCGGGTCAGGCGGTGGCCCTGGTCGGTCCCAGCGGGGCTGGGAAAACCAGCATCGCCAACCTGCTGTGCCGTTTTTACGATCCGGACCGGGGCCGGGTGCTGGTGGACGGGAAGGATTTAAAGGAGGTCCAGATCCAGTCCCTGCGCCAACAGGTGGCTGTGGTCCTGCAGGATACCTTCCTGTTCAACACCACCGTGCGCGAGAATTTAATGTACGGGAACCTGGAAGCGGGGGAGGAGGAGATGATCGCCGCGGCCCGGAGCGCTCACGCTCACGAGTTCATCGCCGAAATGCCGGATGGCTACGATACCATGATCGGAGAACGGGGTGTGAAATTGAGCGGAGGCCAGAAGCAGCGTCTAAGCCTGGCGCGGGCCATCCTGGCGGATCCCCGGATCCTGATCCTGGACGAAGCCACCTCCTCGGTCGACGCCGAAGCCGAGTACCTGATCCAGCAGGCCCTGGAGGAAGTCATGCAGGGCCGGACCGCGCTGGTGATCGCCCACCGCCTGAGCACCATCCGCAGTGCGGATAAGATCATCGCTCTGGAGGAAGGCAGGATTCGGGAAGTGGGGAATCATGAGGAACTGCTGGCGAAGGATGGGCTGTATTCTCAGCTCTACAGGAGGCAGCTGGCGCTGGTGGGGGAAGACTAGTAAATAGTGAATAGTAATTGGTAAGCAGTGAAGCGAGGCTTTGCCTCGCTTCCAGTTTTAATGACTCTATAGCGAAGGAATTTTGCAGTTCATTCTGTGCTTTGAATTCATACTAAATCCAGTTGGGTTTGACTTGACATTATGTCAAAAATGACATAATATGAGATCAAATGGCGGAAGCTGATAAACCGCTGGTTTGGTTGGAAGGCGAAGTCAAGACCCCTCCTTTCTCATCAGAAGCTAGAATTGAGGTAGGTTTCTTGCTGAGGAAAATTCAGATGGGTGAGACGTTATCCCTTCCGCATTCGCGGCCGCTCCCGGTGATTGGTAGAAATGTTCACGAGCTGAGAGTAAATGATCAAAACCAAACATGGCGTTTGATTTACCACCTGGCGCCGGAAGCTGTGGTAATCTTGAAAGTTTTTCCGAAGAAGACCAATCAAATACCCCAGCAGATTATCCAGATTTGTCAGCAGAGGCTCACTTATTTTTACTCATAGGACAAGATGATGGATCCAAAAAGGATTAAGGAACTCAAGAGCAAAGGCTGGAAGGTGGGCGGGGTGGAAGATTTCCTGCAGCTTTCTGAAGCTGAAGCATCCTACATTGAGTTGAAACTCAGCTTGAGTGAGATGGTGAAAGAAATCCGGGAATCCCGGGGCCTAACTCAGATGGAGGCTTCGAAACTATTGGGTTCCAGCCAATCCCGGATCTCAAAGATGGAAGCGGGGGATTCCTCTGTGTCCATCGACCTGCAGATCAAATCCCTCCTGGTCCTGGGTGCAACCCGGAGTGAGATTTGTAAACGTTTGGGATGAAAGGTCAGGACTGGTGGATTGTAAATCGTAAGCAGAGAAGCGAGGCAAAGCCTCGCTTCCAGTTTTAATGACTCGATATTGTAGAATTCTCGCATTCCATATGCAATCTCAGAAACCTGAAAACAGAAAAGTGAATACTGCCGACTGGTTGTATCAATCGATTTACAATTTACAGCTTACAGCTTACTGGCAGTTAATCTCAGTCTTTCTCCAGTTTGACGAGATACATCACCAGGACAAAGATCGCAATTAACAGCGGAATCCCGCCCCCCAGACAGCACAGGCAGCCCAGGCCGGAAAAAGTCGCCAGCGACTTCCCGAAAGGGACCTCGAAATCAGCCGGTGTGCCGGAGAAGGGGTCCGGGGTGGGGGTGGCGGACTGGAATTGGGCCTGCGCGGCGGCCGGGGTCGAGGGCGTCAGGATCAGGACGATGCTGAGCAGGGCCAGCAGGGACAGGACGAAAAGCGCGGTAGATTGGAATCTGGACATGGCGGACCTCGGTTAGGGCGTTTTAGTTGATAGGGGTAGTATATCGTATTTCGGGGGGGACGCACACTCCGCGAGCGTGCCTGTTAGGGCAATGTAGTAATGTCCTATTCTAGCAAAGTTAAAATGTCCTAATGG
>CAZTWV010000015.1:0-64856 GCA_964618295.1 uncultured Anaerolineales bacterium
GAGGAGGTAGCCGAAGGTTTGATCGATGCGGCCCGGTATGACCGTCGGGTGCTGGTAGAAAAAGGGATCAATGCCCGGGAAATCGAGCTCAGCGTGCTTGGAAATGAACGTCCCAGGGTATCAATCCCGGGTGAAATCAGACCAACCGCTGAGTTTTATTCCTACGAAGCGAAATATCATGATCAGAGCTCAGAATTATTGATTCCGGCTCCCCTGGACCAAAACCTGGTGGAAGAACTCCAGGAAACCGCATTACGAGCCTACCGCGCAATTGACTGTGCTGGTATGGCCCGGGTGGATTTTCTTCTGGATCGGGATGATAACCACTTTTACTTAAATGAGCTGAATACCATTCCGGGGTTCACACCTATTAGCATGTATCCCAAATTGTGGGAAGCAAGTGGATTATCTTATCAGGAGTTAATTGATCAGCTGGTGGAATTGGCTTTAGAAAGAAAACAGCAGAAAGATCAGACCCTCTGGAAATACGAAGTTTAGGGATTGAAAGGTTATGGATAGATCCAGAAGGACATCAAATCAGAATAGAACATCCCGACCGCGCTCGAAGAGAACTGACAACCAGCGTGCCAGCGCGCAGTCCCGCAGAACCCCCCCGGTAATTTCTCGGACCGGGATCGGGATGAATACAGCTGCCGCAGATCGGCCGCTGCCGCGGCGGCGGGTGGATGTTCCGCTTTCTGTGCCTGGTGCTGAAATCCGGCTTCCAGCGGTCCCGATCGTAAACAATAAATGGCGGGTGGTTTCCGGTGTGATCTCCGCAGCGTTTCTGATGCTGCTGGTTATGATGCTGAATTCAGATTTCTTTAAGGTAGAACAAATCGCAATTGAAGGGTTGGAGCGCTACCAGGAAGCAGAGATCATCCGGGCTGCAGGGATTACAGGTGCCCCGGTATTTTCTGTTAATCCCGAAGTGATCCGGGAGGATCTGATGATCACTTATACGGGATTAAATGAGGTAGAAGTAGAGGTAGGGTGGCCGAATCAGGTCAAGATTCTTTTGGAGGAAAGAGCGCCAGCTCTAGCCTGGAGCTGGGATGGAAATATCCGCTGGATTGATAAAAATGGAATTGCTTTTGAACCCCATGGGGAACCAGTTGGAGTAAGTACTGTAAAATCAAGCAGTCTTCCGCCAACTATTGATAACCGTTTTGTAGATCCCCGGATAGTCGAAGCTGTCCAGGCGCTTGCCGGGGGAGTTCCAGAAGGAGCCGAGATCCTGTTTGATGAAAAGCATGGATTAGGGTGGAAGGATCCCAGGGGGTGGCTTGTATATTTTGGGTTTAAGGATGATGATGCGGCTCAAAAACTGATTGCATATCAGGGCATTGCTGAATATTTGGAGGGCAAGGGCATTACCCCGGCCGTGATCAATATTGTGTACCTCGAATCACCTTATTTCCGGATGGAGCAATGACAGTTATGGATGGACCGATTATTGTAGGCATCGATGTGGGAACCACAAAAATCTGCACCCTGGTAGCCCGGGTGGAAGCAGAAAACAAGTATCGGATCCTTGGCGTCGGCATTGAACCATCCCGGGGCTTGAAAAAGGGTGTGGTCGTGGATATCGATACTGCGACCAAAGCCATCAAGCGGTCGATTGATAAGGCAGAACGAACTTCTGGTTTAGAAATTACAGCAGCCCAGGTCAGCCTGGCAGGATCCCATGTCTCATCGATCAACAGCCATGGAGCAACCGGGGTCACAGGCGGTGTGATTGATCAACATGATGTGTTCCGGGCTCTGGACGCAGCCAAGGCGGTCTCCATCCCGCACAACAGGGACATTGTCCATGTTATCCAGAGGGGTTTTACTGTGGATGGACAGGACGGAATTCATAAACCGATTGGAATGCACGGTTACCGTTTGGAGGTTGAAGCGCATATCATTACGGCAGCCTCGACCTCATTGGATAATCTCGAGCAGTGTTTAAACGCTGCCGGGGCAGAAGTGGAAGCTTTTATTCTCAATCCGTTGGCTTCGGCTGAAGCTGTCCTGACAGATACTGAGCGGGAGATGGGTGTGGTCGTTTGTGATATTGGGGGGGGGACGACCGATCTGGCGATTTATATTAATGGAGATGTCTGGCATACCATGGTGCTTGGAGTTGGCGGAAATCATATCACATCGGACATCGCCCACGGCTTAAGACTGCCTTTGGAACAGGCTGAAGAAGTAAAAACCCAACATGGGTACGCTTTCCAGGCGGACATTCCCCAGGATGAGTTGTTCAACATCCGTCCCTTTGGAGATGAAGAGCGGGTGGAATTTAAGCGCAAGGATCTGGCATTGATCATCGAAGCCAGAGTAGAGGAAATATTCAGTTATGTTCTGCAGGAAATCAAGCGTTCGGGATATGACGGTTTGCTTCCTGCGGGGATCGTGTTTACAGGTGGGAGCAGCAACTTGCCCGGGATTAAAAAATTCGCCCGTCAGATGTTTAATTTCCCGGTCAGGGTAGCCCAGCCGGAGGATTTATTGGGGATGTCTGACCAACTTCATGATCCGGCTTACTCAACCAGTGTGGGATTGCTGGACTGGACGGTGCTGATGAATACGATATCTTATGAACGAGATAATTACCGGAAACAAATTCAGGAGGAAGCAGTTGACTGGCGAAAAATTGCCGGCTGGCTGAGGCGATTACTGCCGTAAGGAATCAAGGACCGAGCAACATCATTTCATTCACTGCACGAGGAGGAGTAAAAATGGAACCAATTAGAGAAACTGAATCCTTTGCCAGAATAAAAGTCGTTGGGGTCGGCGGTGGAGGCTGCAATGCCGTTGACCGGATGATCGAAGCTGGACTGAGCGGTGTTGAATTCATCGCAGTTAACACAGACGCTCAAGCATTGATTCGATCAAAGGCACCGATCCAGGTTCGCGTCGGGGATAAATTGACCCGGGGTCTTGGATCTGGTGGGGATCCTGAAGTGGGTAAAAACGCCGCTGAAGAATCCGCCAATGAACTGTATGAAGTTTTAAAAGGGGCGGATATGGTCTTTATCACCGCCGGGATTGGCGGAGGGACTGGGACCGGTGCTTCCCCCGTGGTCGCTCAGGCTGCCCGGGAATTAGGCGCCCTGACAATCGGGGTCGTCACCCGCCCATTCACATTTGAGGGCTCAACCCGGGTTCATTCCGCGGATGATGGGATTCAAAAACTAAAAGAGCAGGTTGATACCCTGATTGTGATTCCCAATGATCGTTTGCTGCAAATTGTCGATAAACGGGCTAGTCTGCAGGAAGCCTTCCGGGTTGCAGACGATGTTCTGCGGCAGGGAATTCAGGGTATTTCTGAATTGATCACGATCCCGGGTTTGATCAACCTGGACTTTGCAGATGTTCGCTCAATTATGTCAGAAGGGGGAGCTGCTTTGATGGCTGTTGGTGAATCAGCTGGAGAGGACCGGGCCCGCGAAGCTGCGGAGCAGGCCATGTCCAGCGAATTGCTGGATATCACCATTGACGGTGCCCGGGGCATTCTTTTCAATGTCACCGGAGGACCGGATCTGACTTTGTTTGAGGTCAATCAGGCCGCGGCAATTATCAAAGAGACTGCGCACCCCGAGGTTAATTTGATCTTTGGTGCGGTTATCGACCCGGACTTAACAGATAAATTCCGGATAACGGTTATTGCTACTGGTTTTGAGCGGACCGGGATGCCCAGGAATATCATGGAGAGGACAGTCCGCCGCAGCCGGGGACCCGAGAGCTCCACTGCGCCTGAAGGTAAAGAAAGTGAAAAGGAGTTTGTTCCTCGCTCCTTCAATACCGAGGATCTCGATATTCCTACATTCCTCCGCAACAGAAACCGCAATCGCTGATTGATTTGGGAGAGAAGGTGCGAAAGACTTGAATGAAATTGTTAGTTTTGTCTGGTCCTGACAATACCCGGGTAAATCCGTCCTAATCTGGCCTCCTCCTGGTAGGGACGGATGTTGTCTGGTCGCGTTCACCTGCTGTAACTTGCAGCAGGTGAACGGTCTTTAAGTCAGGATAAGATTCTGGTGGGGCTAAGGCAGCTGTGTTAAAATGGATCAACTAGCGGCATCCATACTCTATCTATCAGGGGCTAAAAAATGAAATGTCCATACTGCAAAAGTGATGATTCCCGTGTGATCGACACATCCCATGACCGCCGGGGAGGTACCCGGCGGAGGCGGATCTGTACCCATTGTGAGCAGCGCTTTTCAACTTACGAGCGGGCGATCCTGGATACACCACTGGTAATAAAGCAGGATGGAACCCGGGAGGAGTTTAACAGGGCGAAATTAATCCGGGGAATTCAGATCAGCTGTGAAAAACGGCCGGTCTCGGCAGCAGATATTGAGCGGCTGGTGGGAGATATTGAATCAGATTTGCAGGCCATGGGGGAAATTGAGGTTTCGTCCCGGATTATCGGAGACCTGGTTATTGAAGGATTAAAGGAGCTGGATCTGGTGGCCCATATTCGCTATGCGATTGTGTACCTGGGGCTGGAAGACCTTAACTCCATTCGGGAAGAAATTGATGCTCTTCTTGAGTAACCATATGAACCTGCACCAACAGGAAACACGATCTGTTTGGTCCGTTTTCGAAAGAGAGAGAGCGTATCAAGCGGATAGTTTTGTGTTTACGAGGTAGGTCCAGAAAGTTCCTCTGGCAGTCGAGGAGGGAAAACTCAGATTCCGGACAATGGATAAACTCTGGGTAATCCTGACATCATCAATATTGATGATCTTCACGTTTTGAACCTGCTCAGCGATTAATCGCGAGCTGAATCCGATCCCCAGTCCCCCCGCCACAGCTAAAATAACACCTTCAGTGCTGCTGATTGATAAGCGGGACTTTACTCTGAGCAGATTGAAATCCTGAAAATCGAGAGCCTGATTGATTAATTGATGGGTTAATGAGCCCTCTTGATGGAGGACGAAGGTCTCATCGGAAATTTCAGAAATTTTCACGCTGTCCCTGGCTGCCAGCGGATGTCTGGGATGGACGATCAGGCAGATATCGTCCTCAAGCAGCTCCTGATATTCGAGACAGGGGTTAGCCACTTGTTCCCGGTTAGTGATCAGGAAGTGAATATCACCGGTCAGCAGCCGCTCCAGGGGTGATGTGGAACAGTCCAGGTTGCAGCGAATGGTTATTTCAGGATGATGGGAATGAAATGACTTGATAACTGAAGGAAGCAAGTATATTCCGGATTCCGAGCAGCAGCAGATATTGATTGTTCCTTGAATTTGCCCCTGGAAAGATGCCATTGCCTCGTCGATAGAGGTTGATTGGCGGACAAATTTCCTGGCCAGCGGCAGCAAGGTTTCTCCTGCATCGGTGAGATGCAGGGTTCGTCCTTGACGGATAAACAAATCTTCACCGAAATGGTGCTCCAGAGCCCTGATATGCTGGCTGACGCTTGGTTGGCTCATATGAAGCATTCCTGCTGCACGGGTGAAGTTAAGGGTTTCAGCGGCTGTTAAGAATATATTGAGCTGATGAGCGTCTAACATAGTTATCGGTGACCTGTCGATTGATTTTAGTTTTCCTTATTATATTGTGATTTTTATGAATAGGTAGTGCAGTAAAAATCCCTGGATGGTAATCAGGAAGAAAATCAGTTTAGAACGATTACAAATAATTCTAAGAAACAGTTACAGCACTCAGGAAAATAGTCTCATGACGGCATGGTATGATATGAATATTGGTGTGTCGAATATCTATCACGGGGATGATGATGGTTGACTTGATGCGGATTGAGACCTTTCTCCATACAGCTGAGAACTTGAGCTTTTCGAAAGCTGCTCGCTCCCTCCATCTTTCTCAACCTACAGTCAGTCATCACATCAAAAAGTTAGAGCAGGAGCTGGGGGTGGATCTCTTTGAAAGGCAGGGTTCATTGATACGATTAACAGACGCCGGTCGATTGCTGATCCCCTGGGCCAGAAAAATTGTCCGGGACTCGGTAGAAATGCAGGAGATGATGGCCTCCCTTCAGGAGGGCATTGCGGGGAGTTTAAGGATTGCCTGCAGCACCACTGCGGGAAAGTATATTCTGCCTCAACTGGCTGCGAGGTTCTCGAAACGCCATCCGATGATAAACGTCAGGATTCTCCGCTGTGCTCCTGAATCGGTAGTTCTGAACTTACT
Source organism: uncultured Anaerolineales bacterium (assembly GCA_964618295.1). Lineage (GTDB taxonomy): Bacteria > Chloroflexota > Anaerolineae > Anaerolineales > UBA11858 > B10-G9. The sequence goes on from CAZTWV010000015.1 coordinate 6,151, forward strand.
GGATGGAGAAGCGAGCCTGGGTGTGGCCAGTTTTGAGATTCAGGATCGAGAGGTTGAGCTCCAAAATTTTTTTGAAGATTCAATTTCTGTCATAGTACCAACAAGCCATCCGTTTGCAGACCGGGAGAAAGTGCTTCCGGAAGAACTGATTGATGAACCGATCATTATGAGGGAAGAAACCTCCGGAACCCGGCGTGTTGTCCTGACCGAGCTGGCAAAGCATGATATCAGCTACAATGATTTAAATATTTTTATGCAGATCGGAAATGCAGAGGCTATCGTTCAGACAGTGGCGGCAGGGTATGGGATCTCATTTGTATCCAAGCTCGCGACAGCCTGCCCCATAAAACGGGGCAGTGTGGTGAATATCCCGGTCGAGGGTTTGCACCTGGTGCGTAATATATATATGATCAGGAAACGACTTAAAGGTTCAAATCGTCCCCAGGAGGCTTTCTGGTCTTTCATTCATGATCCTTCAAACCTGGATTTGATTCAATCTGCCAGCCGGGGGGATCCCTCCTATCCGAGGAATGAGGTTTAACAGAAAAAAGCGAGGCTGTTTTTCAGCCTCGCTTTTTTTTATCCTGAAACCTGTGGTTATTGAAAGGGTGTTGTTTTGGATTCAGGTTAAAAAGCAAAGGAAAGATCTGCGCCTTCAACAGTCATCAAGTAGGGTGGAGCCTTGGTGATCTTGATTCGTTCATCGCGCAGGTCTTCGGGGTCAATGCCCTTGTTTTCCAGGGCGAGCTCGCAGAGGATCATTTCACCGCCCAGGTCAAGAATGTCATTAAAAAGATCAACTGGATTGGGAAGACCTTTTGGGGTTCCCATTTTCTCCAGTTCACCTTTCAGGAGCCATTTGGCTCCGGCCGGGCAGAAAAAGATATGAACTTCGTTGTCCACGGCGAGGCCCGATGAAGAAAAGATCAAGGTCGGCATGATATTTGCGGGGGTGTCCCCATTGCATACAATTGCCATCTTAGACATTGTTATTGCATCCTTGTTTAGGGGGCAGTTAAAAACACCTGCATTCGTGGCTGAAAATTACTCAGCGCGTTTTTGTGGTAATACGAAAATCACATAGGCAGCAGCCCAGGCTCCCAGAACAATGAATACCCCAGCCAGGATTGAACCCAGTGAAAGCTGGGGGATGCCGCTCAACAGTTGACCAATATTGCAGCCGCCAGCTGTTACTGCTCCAAATCCCATTAGCAGGCCTCCCCCAAAAGTCTGGAACAGGGCGCCGACTTTTGGGACCCGGATTTTGAATTCATTAGCAATTAAAGCGGCAATCAGTCCGCCGAAAACGATGCCAACGATCATCAGGCCCAGCCAATTAAAGCTGCCTCCCAGGAATATCACCTGAACGATGTTTATCCAGCCTGATGTGATCCCCAACGGGTAGTTGCGCCCAGCAGAAGCAGAGAGTGGGAAGGCCAGAATCCCGATAAATCCAATCAGGGTTCCGGTGGTGATCCAACCCCAGCCGCGATCCGCTTCATATTCTTCTTCATTGGATCGGGCGACAAAAAACCAGACAACAACAGCGATTACGAAAATAATTAGAGCCAGAAGGGTGTAATCCAAACCGAGCAAGCCGTGTAAAGTGAGTGCCTTGCCGTCTGCGCCCGTGATTGTGGTTGCGGCCTGCAGATTGGTCTTGAAGGGTGTGAGGAATCCGGCCGCGGTGAAGTAGCCACCCATTGCCAGACCGATGACTGCTGTAACGGCACCAATCATGCCTTCTCCAAAGCGGTAGGTGATTCCGCTGGCGCAGCCTCCTGCCAGAACCATGCCTATCCCAAATATAAAGCTTCCGATCATGTTGGCTCCCCACCAGAGTGGTTTGGGATTGATAGAAATCGCACCGGTCATGTCCATAATGGAGAACCCGACGAGTTCAACCAGCAGGGCAACAAAAACAGTCTTTAGAAGGACATTGTCATTTAGAAGAATGGCATCTCTAATGGCTGAGTTCATACAGAACCGTCCTCGCTGCAAAACAAAGCCAAATATCAGTCCTATGAATAATCCGGTAATTACAGCTTCCATTATTCTCTCCTTATTTTAGGAAAAATGTGATCAACTTACTTCAAGCCGTGGGCTTCAATCAGCATCCGGTGATTGGGTCCATCCAGCTGTTCGGTTACGAGAAGTTTGTGTCCCTGTTTCTTGAGATTGCGGGGAATTCTTTCTACAGAAAGGGGGTAATCCATAAGGACTTCCAGAATCTCTCCTTTTTCCATCTTTTTCAGGGTGGTCATGGTGTTCATGTCCGGATAAGGACAGATCTTACCGCAAACGTCCAGGGTTTTTGTCGGTTCTATTTCACTCATTTATTAACTCCTTGCAATCTAAAATTGAAATTTTGAGGGTTCAGTAGCTGAAAGTAAACTTCGCGCCGTCAGCTTCGAACAAAAAAGTGGAAGCCATCATCACTTCCACATCATCCACCAGATCATCTTCTCCCATATCCCAGATTGGAAGACCAAGCTCACAAAGAATCACGCGACCATCCAGGACCTGGATGGCGTCAAACAGTTCCACTGGATCCGGCTGGCCTTTAAGATTCTGATACTTTTCAAGAGTACCCTTTTTCAGGATTTTTGCGCCACCAGGTTGAACGAAAAGCAGTACTTCATCGCCAGTAGCCGCAGCTGCGGCACCCATCACGAGGGCCGCCATCACACTCTGCTCGTCATCATGATTTAGTAAAATTACAACTTTTTCGGTCTGAAATTCATCATTCATAAGTACTCCTTTGTTCCTGAACTGTTGTTAGATGAAAATTGCGATTACAAATCCGCGGAATTGTCCATTATCCAGCTGGAGCTGCAGCTTCCTGAAGTTTTTGCTGTTTGATTTCCAGTGCTTTGGCTTTGACCTGATGGAAGTAGATTGCGAGCGGCCGGTAATAAAGATGGGCCCATTTCCCGAAGGGAACTTCCAATACCAGCATTGGGAAAGCCGCCGCCAGATGGATCACATAGGTGTAGTACGTCGCAAGGGGCAGACCCATGTACCGGAAAGTGTGCTGCAGGATCCCTGTGATGGAAACTGTCAGCAGCAGGATCGGGAAAATCCAATCGCTGGCATGTGAGAATTTGTGGATCGGCCGACTTTTTCTGATCCGCCCGTACAATGCTGCACCTGCCCCATAAACCAGGACCACGGTGGCATAATATCCCAGCCAGCGCTGTGGATTTGTGATCGGATAAATTTCATCCGTCTGGAACCAGGGCAGGAAAACCATGATCAGCAGCAGCATCAAACCATATCCGCTGACCAAAAGCAGGTGGTTGTACCAGGGCATGCGTTCCTGATTCTTTTCCTGTTGATTCTCCAGATCCTCTGAACAGGTTCCCCAGCGTTTCTGAGTGAAGAGATGCAGAATAAAATGCCAGGCTTCAGTGATGTAGACACTGAGAGGTACTTTGTAGTCTGTTCCCCGGCGGATGACGAAGTTCCACATTCTAAAAATGTTGATCCCGATAAAGAAGATCAGCCCCCCGGCCATGATCCAGTCTGCGGTGTGGATTAATTCAACTGGTGCAAAAGTGTTCAATTCCACCCGGTCGGTAACGATTGGTCCATGAAGGAAAATTGCCAGGATAACGATAAACAGCGCGGCAGCCAGCATAGATCCAATTTCCCAGACTTTGGATTTGTAAAATTTTCCGGCCAGACCGGTAAAATCATATTTCGCGGTCAGCCAGCGGCGGGTTGCCATCATGAGTTCCCCGGGTTCAGCCTCTTTCGGGCAGGTCAGGGAACAATCCCCGCAGTAATAACACATCCAGGGATCTAAACTTTCAGCCAATTTGTCTTCCATTCCGAGCTGGACCATCCGGATCACATCCCGGGGAAAGGGGTATTCACTATCAGTCATGGGGCAAATTGCCGTGCAGTTTCCGCAGTTGAAACACTGTTCTACATTAACTGCACCGTATTCTTTCAGTTCGGGCAGCAGCCCGGAATTTACTCTGGTGGCCATCTGGCTACTCCTCTTTCCGTTTGTACAGCACATATTCGCCGCACATGCCGTCTTCTTCTACAATGTCATATTTCCGAAACGCGGTTAGATACCACAACACATCTGCTGTTGGAACTTCCAGCGCTTCAGATATCTCGGGAACTGTTTTTGATTTTTCACGGATAAATTTGCAGATTTCCCGCTGCATCTTTTTTTGCTCTTTCAGCAAAGCCTGAGTTCTGGAAACCGAATTCTCATGCTTGCTGCGCAAATCTTTGAGGATTTTTGCGCGTTCTTTTGCGGCTTCTTTGTTATTCATTCTCCAGCCTCCATGAGCTCATTCATATCCAGAGCGATCGCATCCAGCATGGCTTCATACTGCGGGATGGTCCAACCCTGGACTTCGATTGCCTGATTGGGGCAGGCGCTGACACAGTTTCCACAGCCAGTGCAGTTCGCAGGTGTGACGACTGCTCTCTGAACTGTTTTCCCATCTACTTCCATTTCTACGAGCGCAATGGCATCTTCATAAGCACAGACTTCGACACAGGCCCCTGTGCCCTCGCATTTTTCAAGATCCACCTGGGCAACAAAGGGCTCAAGCTCAACAACTCCCTGTCCGAGTAGCGCCGAGACTTTGGCCACCGCGGCAGAAGCTGCCGCACAGGATTCCTGCACATTCATCGGCCCCTGGGCGCTGCCGGCTAGTACTACGCCGGGCACAGCGGTCTCGACCGGCTGCAGCTTGGGGTGGACTTCCGCGAGGAAGCGGTCGTTTCCTCTGGAAATTTTCAACAGTTTGATCAAATGGTCTATCTGACGCGGCATAACTCCAACCGCCAGAACAACCAGATCTACAGGTACTTCCAGTTCTTCACCTTTTGTAAGGTGATCCCGTACCATAACCAGAACCGGGTGTGTGTCATCTGCCGGTGCCTGTTTCACCTCGGGTCGATCATCCCCATGGAACCGAATGAAGCGCACCATGTTCTCCAGGGCTTCATGATAGTACTCTTCATGACCTCTGCCGTAGGTTCTGATGTCTTCATACAGGTCGAATATATTGAGTTCCGGGAATCGTTCTTTAAGGGTGTTAGCCATATGCAAATTTGCTGTGCAGCAAACCCGGGAACAGTAGTCATTCACCTGTCCGTCTTCTTGGGGGGGATGTACCCCATCGATTTCTCGACTTCCAACACAGTGGATCATGGCGATGTCCCGGACCGGGTGTCCATTCCAGGTCAGTGGTTCGTCATCAGGCAGTCTGGAAAGATGGCGAATCAGAGCGCCCAGTGTGACAACTTCAGGGATCTCTCCATAGCCGTGTTCACCCTGACGGGGTTGATAGGGATTAAATCCTGTCGCTACCACCACTGCTCCTGCATTGATGGTGGTTGAGGTTGCTTCGTTCTGCAGCGTGATCTCTTCTCCATCAACGAGAATTGGTTTACCGTCATAGTTTTCCCAGTCCACAGCGGGGAGATCCGGGTAGCAGCCGGGATAGGTCTTGTAGACTACTTTTCTTTCCGTCAGGCCGTAATCAAATTCATTGGGGACAAATTGATCACAGGCTTCCATGATTGCTTCCCCGTTTTCAGATTCCACACCGCGCGAATTTTGTTTGAGTTCTATCTGGAAGTCTCCGACATACCCGGAAATATCCTCGACCTCAGTTTGGGTGAAAACATTGATCATGGGGTGAGAAATCACACGATTGATGATTTGATGCAGGGTATCCCTTGCATTTTCGCCAGTTGGGAATAGGGTGTCTAATTGGGCAACCCGACCTCCCAGGAAGGGGGATTTTTCAATCAGTGTGACATGCAGACCCCTGCGGGCGATATCAAGAGCAGCTCGCAAGCCGGCAATTCCACCGCCAATTACCAGGGCATGTTTTGTAGCATCGAGTTCAATGGGAGCAAGCGGTTCCAACAAGCGGGCCTTGCCAATCCCGGCCGCCATTAGACGCACGGCTTTATCGGTGGCACCCTCGCAGTTGTTCTTGTGGACCCAACTGTCCTGTTCTCGAAGGCCGACATGGTGGTAATAATATGGATTCAAGCCAGCCCGGGCTACGGTGCCCCGGAAGGTTTGTTCATGAAGTGAAGGCGCACAGGCACCGATCACAACTCGATTAATTCCATTTTCCTTGATGTCTTCTTCAATGATTGATTGACCTACATCCGAACACATGGACATGTTGGTGCGGGAGACCGTGACATTGGGCATCTTTTTTAGCTGCTTGGCAACTTTCTCGCAGTTGACCACATCACTGATGTTGCCCCCGCAGTAGCAGGTATAGACACCAATTCGAAGTTCTTCTGATGAATTTTTAGGCATAGGATGTCTCTCTTTCAGCGTGTTTTTGAGTTTCCCGTATTGCTTCAATGTAGGCGGCAGCCTCAGCCGCAGCTGAGCCGGACAGAACAATGCTATCCACAATGTCCATCGGCCCTGCAGAGGTCCCCGCCGCAAAAATACCAGGACGGTTTGTGATGCTCGGGAAGGAGTTCGATTCCGGAAGGGATAGGAAGCCATCATCTCCCAGGGAGACCTGGAAAACTGCCTCTGGATCATAGTCAGGCAGCATACCAACTGACAGGACAGCCAGGTCATGGGTCCGCTCAACTACCTGGGATCCTTCATCAATCAGTTCTACCCGCATCACCGGATTTTGATCTTCATCTTTCTTGATGGAAGCTACTTTCCCCTTCACGAATTGGATTCCCATCGCTTTGGCATTCTGGTAAAACTGCTCATACCCTTTGCCAAAAGTCCGGATATCCATGTAGTAAATCGTGATGTCAGCCAGCGGTAAAGAGCCGGCCAAGAGCATAGCTTGCTTAATGGCGTACATGCAGCAAACCCGGGAGCAGTACTCCACGCCCTGGGTGATATCTCTGGAGCCCGCGCATTGAACATAGGCAATTGAGTCCGGTTCTTTACCGTCCCCGGGCCGGATTACTCGCCCGTAGGGACCGGTGGGCGCGAGCAGACGTTCCATGAACATCGCTGAGATCACGTTTGGGTTGTCTGCCGCTCCGTACTCTTTTTTGCTGAAGCGGGAAGTAGTTTCAAAGCCAGTGGCCAGAATGATGGCTTCTGCTTTGATTTTCAGTTCTTCCGGTTTCTGGGTGAAATCTATTGCTTCTGTGGGGCAGACCTGGGCGCATTTTCCGCAGAGAATACAATTTTCAATATCCATCACAGCGTACTGCGGTACAGCTGTTGAGAATGGAACCCGAACAGCTTTGGTGGAGCCGTATTCCAGATCAAAGGGATTTTTGAGGTTAATAGGACAGGCATATTCGCATTGGCGGCATCCTGTGCAGGCATCCTCATCTACATAACGGGGTTTCTTCGTGACGGATGCTGTAAACCCGTCCTCATTTTCATTCAGCTCAGTGACTTCATGATAAGTAAGCAGCTGAATGTTTTCGTGATGGGCAACAGCGGACATTTTGGGGGTGGTGATGCAGCTGCAGCAGTCCAGAGTGGGAAAGACTTTGCTGAGGGCAATCATCTTGCCGCCGATACTGGCCTCTTTTTCGACCAGGGCGACTTGATATCCTTGATCAGCTAAATCCAGGGATGTCTGCATTCCCGCGATACCACCGCCGACTACCAGCGCATCAACTTGAATTGTTCTCAAGGGGTTTCTCCTTCATATTATATGGGTAAATCTCTTCTCAGGCTTCCGCAACCGCAGTGGGGTTATGGGCAGCCATTTCATCATCGACAAAACCAATCCCTTCCAGGAGTTCGTTCATTTGTTTAACTTCCTTCAGGAAAGGTTTGGTGCAAACTGTACAAATAGCGGCTAACTTTAACCGCCGGGTATCAATTCCAAATTCTTTCATTTTGGGATAAGTGCTGTTGATCAGTTTTGCTGCGCGTTCTGGACCCCCTTTGTAGGGGCTGTCAGTCCCGCTGTACATCACAAGAATGCCGTCAATTCCCCGCTTGAAGGCCCGGATGTAAAAATCTTCCTCAAACATGCTGGGACAAATAACCGGAAGTATATATGTATTGGTGGAATAATCGGTATGCAGCTGACCGACCGCATCTGCTCCCGCATATCCACCGGAAATGGTCGCCAGAATTAAAATTTTAGGTTCTTTCTTGGGATCAGGGCAGTTCTCCATGTTCAAATCCTTCAACTAAATCCTCCCGCTACCCGCCGTAAATTGTGCTGGGGGCAGCGGGGGATGGGTTCAGCTTACTTATTGCGTTTGATGAACATCCGGGTGTAGCCATCTGCTTCCAGATCGCCCAGATATTCATGGCCGACCTTGGCGCACCAGCGCGGCATGTCATTTTTTGTGTTGGGATCACCGGACCAGAGCTCCAGGACTTCTCCGACCTTGACTTTACCGATCGATTTTTTTGCTTCCAGGAGTGGACCTGGGCAGGCCATCGCCCGGGCATCAACTACTTCTGCTGCTTCAATTTGAGCCAGTTCTTCAGGTGACATTTTTTCTCCTTATAGGGTAAAAGCGAATTAATTGTTTTCCTGGATCACAGGACAGGATTGACTGAACTTTGTATCTGCAAGGCTGTAATAGATTTCCCGGCCATTTCGCCGGGATTCCAGGATGCCTTTATCTTTCATCAGACGGAGATGCTGGGAAATGTTTTGGAGTGAAGTGTCAATCTCAACCGCAATTTCACTGACAGTGAGCTCTCCGCGCTTAAGAGCCCAGATAATCAGGATCCGGTGGGCATTGCCCATCATCCCGCAGAAGTCTGCCCTTTTCTCCGCCTGCTGATACTTTTTTTTCATATATTCAAATAATTAAGTAACTGCTTAATTGGGAACCAACCTAGAGTATAAAAGCTACCTTTGGGATTAATAAGTTCTTTTTGTCACAAGCTATATACGGGTTTTTTATCGAAGGGTATAGATAACATGAATAGCGGGGCTGGATTGTTCCTGGCCTGGGGTTTTTATCTAAACAATCCGGGTATTAAATCGGAATGTTTTCTGTTTTAATAGAATGAGTTATGATTGAAAGGAATGGCAGTCATTACTAAGGGTGGTTATCTGGTGCGAAGGGAAAGGGGTTTAATTATGAACCTGACATATTATGAAGGGAAAACAGCTTTGATTACTGGCTCCGGGCGGGGGATTGGCAAGGCTATTGCTCTCCACTTTGCAGCTCTCGGCACCAATCTGGTTATTAATTATTTCCGGAATCGGGGATCAGCTGATGAGACAGCTGCCGAAGCAGAAGCCTTCGGGGTAAAAGTGGAAGTGATCAAAGCAAACGTGGGGGACTTGAAAGATTTGGACCGCCTGGTGGATGGGACCAGAAATACATTTGGGGGTCTTGATTTTTTTATCAGCAATGCCGGTTCCGGCTATAACCGTCCCATCTTAGAACAGCGTCCGAAAGGTTGGGATTGGACTTTGGATATCAATGCTCGAGCGTATCTTTTCCTGGCACAGAAATTAGTTCCGCTGCTGGAAGCGCGGGGAGGGGGGGCGATGGTCGCAATTTCAAGCCCGGGCTCCTTCCGGGTGCTTCCCGAGTATGCTGTGGTTGGCGCGAGCAAAGCCGCAGTTGAAGCTCTTACCCGTTATCTGGCGGTGGAACTGGCTGAAAAAAATATAGTGGTCAACGCGGTCTCCCCCGGGATTGTAGCCACGGAAGCCCTCCAGCATTTCGATACGATGTCTGATCAGGAAATTTTAGAGGAGATTGCCGCCCAAACCCCTGCGGGAAGAATTGTCAGGCCAGAAGATGTCGCCGGGATTGTCGCATTTCTATGCAGCCCGGCCGCGGAAATGATCCGGGGACAAATCCTGCTGGCTGATGGTGGGTTTACGCTTCCTGCCAGCGGCATCCAGCGCCCGGATTGATGCTCTTTCCAGGTTGGATTAATATGCTGAATGGGTCAATACTTGATTATTTACATCTGCTGCTTTTTATTGTAAAAAGAAAATAACGTTCAAGACGATAAGGATTGAAAAACGGTCACAATATGGTATCGAATTTCCGATCAAATTCTCCCCCAAATTAGGTGATATATCCTTGATATATAAGGGAAGTATGTTATACTCCACTCTCAAGTGGAAAGCTATGTCGGCCCTTGATTGTTCTTCCAGCTGACTCCCATTTATTTTCAAAATCAATTGATGAAAATCTGCTTTCGATGGGAGAAATGTAACTTTTATTATTCAGAGATTACTGGAGGCGCGATCCAAGAATGATATGGATTGATGATAAGGGATTTTATCCGCTGCTCTCATCTTTTATGGGAGGCCCAGGTATTATTTCATAGAAAGAATATAAGGAGGTGCTCTGGAGTATTACTTGAATAAGCGTAGTTATCAATAACTTGATTATTAAAATTTTTCCCTAAGGAGGAAAAGAGATGTCTAAGAGATTTACCGTATTTAGCTTCCTCATCGCCGTTAGCTTAGTGCTGGCTGCATGTGGAGGCGCTGCCAAACCACCCGATGTCTGCGCAGAGAACCCGGATGAAACCGTCTGTGCTGTGATCGAAGAAGGCAGCACCATCAAAATTGGGTATGCCGGACCGATGACCGGTGACTATTCTGCGTTCGGGATTGATATTTCCAACGCGGGTATGCTCGCCGTGGCCGATGCTGGAGAGTTCGAAGGTTTTGAATTTGAACTTCTGGTAGAAGATACCCAGGGCAGCGGTGAGGGCGGTGCGTCTGTCGCCAACCTCTATGTCTCAGATCCTGATGTAGTGGCGATTGCCGGACACACTTTCTCCGGTTCAACCGCTGCTGCAATTCCGATCTACAATGAAGCCCGCCTGCCAATGCTTTCTCCCTCCGCGACCCGTGCTGATCTGACGGGTGGGGACCAGGATGTATTCAACCGCATCCCCTTCACGGATGATATTCAGGGTCAGTTCGCAGCCGAATTCCTCTACAATGAGCTCGGCGTCGAAAAACTGGCTGTGATGCATGATGGTGATGCCTATGGAAAGGGCGTTGCGGAAACCGTTCGCGACACCTTTGAATCCCTGGGTGGAGAAATTGTGGCTTTCGTAGCTATTACCCCGGCAGAAACTGACTACAGTGCTGCATTAACAGATGTCGGTGCCAACGATCCTGATGCAATCTACTACGGTGGTTACTATCCTGAAGCCGCTGTGATCGCCAAGGATATGCCGGTGGCCGGTTTGGAAGACGTTGTACTGTTCAGTGATGACGGCACATTTGGTGAGACCTTTATCGAACTGGCCGGTGAAAACGCCGAAGGTGTTTACGCCGCTTCCGGTGCGCCTGTGGGTGGACCGCGGTTTGATGAGTTCGGCCAGGCTTTTGAAGATGCCTATGGTGATCCTCCTGGTGCAGTTTCCACTTTCAGCTGGCATGGTTATGATGTGGTCGATGCTCTCATCCAGCAGATCAAATCAGTCGCCATTCTCGGTGATGACGGCAGTCTCTACATCCCGCGGGAAGCCTTGGTGGATGCTGTCAATAACATGACCGCTTATCAGGGTCTAACCGGAGAATTGTCCTGCGATGGTGGTGAATGCAATGCCACTGGTCCAACTTTCCTCGTTGTTCAGGATGGAGAATGGGTACTTCCCTAATCCCAGAAAAAACGAACAACTCTGTTTGACCTAGAATTTGAACATTGTGCGAGGCAAGTGGCTGCCACTTGCCTCGCCAATCTGTTATTTAGAAAACGAGTTATCTATGAGTGAGAAAAAGAAGAAATCATCACGGCGTCTTGATACATTCCGAATTGCACAGGCAATTATCGGGGTCTTATTTATTATCTTTTTAAGCTGGCGCCTCTATACCGTAATCAGTGCCGGGGTTTATGGTCCTGACACCTGGCTGCGGTTTGCGATCAGCGGTTTGATTATCGGCAGTGTGTATTCAGTGATAGCGATTGGATATACGCTGGTTTACGGCATCTTATTTATGATTAACTTTGCCCACGGTGAGATCATGATGCTGGGAGCTTTTTCGGGATATTTCGTTTTTGAAGCTTTAAATGCCATCGTGGTTGATCCTGCCACCGGGCTGACTTTTTTGGATTCATATCAGATATTATCGGTAGTAATTGCTTTCATTGCCGGGATGTTTGTGGCTGCTTTGTTAGGTTATTATCTTGAAAAAATCGCCTACAGACCCCTCCGGGGCGCCCCGAGACTGATCCCTTTGATCAGCGCTATTGGTGCTTCAATATTTCTCCAGAATGCTGCTCAGCTGGTTTTCGGACCGAAGCGGCGGACGTTTGCTAATCCTTCCAACCTGACCCGGAGTGTCGGCTGGAGAATACCGATCGGCGGGGAGGAAGTCATTTTGACCTATACCGGTGCTCTGACTTTTATTCTTTCTGTTTTGTTGTTAATTGGACTTTACACCCTGGTCCAGCGAACCCGGTTTGGACGGGCGATGCGGGCTGTCGCTGAGGACAAACAAACAGCTGCATTGATGGGGATTAATGTGGACTATGTCATCAGTACAACCTTTCTGATCTCAGGAGCTCTGGGAGGAGCTGCAGGTGTGATGTGGGGGATCCACAATGGGATCATCTATCATTATGTAGGCTTTATCCCCGGTTTGAAAGCCTTTACGGCTGCTGTATTGGGGGGGATTGGCAATATACCCGGAGCGATGCTGGGTGGGATTTTCCTGGGAATCGTGGAATCCTTGGGACCAGCGGCTTTGGGGATAGATTTTCAGCTCAAGGATGTGATCGCTTTTTCTATTTTGGTCCTGGTTTTGATTTTCAGGCCATCCGGCATTTTGAGTGAAGTTTTGACCGAGGAGAAAGTCTGATGAAGGATATTGTGCTAAATAACACCCGCAAAGGGTTAATTTTCAGCGTGGTGATGGTTTTTTTGATTTTGATTGGATTTACAACTACGCTGTCGGAAATTTTTGGGGATTTACTGGGGTTGGACTCCGCGACCATGATTGGCAATACCGGCGGTTTGATGATCGTCCTGATATTGATTGGGATCTGGTCAGGTTTGCAGTCTGATGAGGAACATGAACTCAAAACAAATAGCTATCTTCTGGGCGGCCTGGCCGCTGGAGTGACTGTTGGTTTGATCACCGGGCTGTTCATCTTTTTGATTGGAAGTCTGGATGCTGCCGATGTGAATATGCGGGATTATTTTGTTCAACTCGCCCGCCCCTCAGTCGAGCTGGTCCAGTTCGGAAGAGGGCCATTATCAGGCGCACTGATCACCCTTGGATTATTCACCGTTGGAGGCTTGCTGGGAGGAGCACTGTCCTATTTTCAAGCAGCCCGCAAGGAAGCTGGAAAGACCGGGGATGGAATCCCTGGTTTAATTCTTCGTGTCACTGAGACCAAAAGCTTTGATTTCATTAAAAATGATCCCCGCGGGAAATGGGTGATGTATGGAACACTGCTTCTGGTGCTTCTGATTGTGCCGCTGACACTCAGTAAATACTGGAATTACGCTATGGGCACGGTCGGGATTTATGTTCTGATGGGCCTCGGTCTTAATATTGTAGTAGGATTAGCGGGTTTGCTCGACCTTGGCTATGTAGCCTTTTTTGCGATAGGCGCCTACACAGCCGGTCTGCTGACGGCTCCGGCTCCAATCACGCTTCAAATCGGGTTCTGGCCTGCACTTCTGTTGAGTGTTGTATTTGCGGCCATGGCTGGAATATTGCTCGGAATCCCTGTGCTTCGAATGAGGGGAGACTATCTGGCGATTGTTACACTGGGTTTTGGCGAGATCATCCGGGTCCTGATCCGCAGTGACATGATGTCTCCTTATCTTGGCGGCCCCCAGGGGGTTCGAGATATCGCGGGTCCGAGATTGTTTGGATATGAAATGACCAGTGAACAAGCCTACCTTTACCTGATCATTTTGGGGATTATTTTGACCATCTTTTTAACCAATCATGTTCAAAACTCCCGTGTTGGAAGGGCCTGGATGGCCATGCGGGAAGATGAAACAGTAGCCCAGGCAATGGGAATCAACACCCTGTATTACAAGTTGATGGCCTTTGCAACAGGTGCCGCGTTCGCTGGAATTGGTGGCGCGTTGTTTGCGGCTCGCAATCAGTACACCGGCCCGGCAGATCACAGCTTGATGGTATCAATTAATGTACTCTGTTTATTGATCGTCGGGGGCATGGGAAGTGTTCCGGGAGTTATTGTGGGAGCATTTGTCCTCAAAGGACTGCCGGAGATACTCCGCGAACTGGAGTTGTTCCGTCTGCTGGTATTTGGAGCACTGTTGGTGATAATGATGATCTGGCGTCCGGAAGGCTTGTGGCCGGCGCCGAGACGGAGATTGGAACTGCATGAGGTTGATATCGGTGAGATCCCACTGGATCAAAATCCGGATTCAGCCCAGCAAGAAGGGCAGGCAATATGAGCATTCTAGAGACTGTTAACCTGACAAAACGTTTTGGTGGGCTTTCCGCAGTAAACCAGGTTTCTATCCGGGTTCCGGAAGGTTCTATTTACTCGATTATCGGTCCGAATGGGGCTGGTAAGACTACTTTGTTTAACTGCATCACCGGATTTTATCCGGCGGATGAGGGAGATATGCTCTTCCAGGGAGAGTCACTGCTGGGATGTGCCCCGGATCGGGTCACACGGCAGGGAATCTCCCGGACTTATCAAAATATCCGCTTATTTCCTGCAATGACCGCCCTGGAGAATATCCTGGTTGGAGCTCATCCCAGGTTGAAATCAAACTGGCTGGACGCGATTTTGCACACCCCAGGCCAGCAGCGGGAAGAGGAGAAAGCCATTCAGGATGCCCAGGATCTGCTTAATTTCGTAGGTTTGCAGGGAAAAGGGGACTTGCTGGCCCGGAATTTACCTTATGGTGAACAGCGCCGGCTGGAAATGGCGCGGGCCCTGGCCAATAAACCTGCTTTGATACTGCTTGATGAACCAACGGCGGGAATGAATCCGAATGAATCAGCTGCTATGATGCGTTTCATCCGGGATTTAAGGGATGAGCTGGGGATCACGATTTTGTTGATCGAACATGATATGCGGGTGGTGATGGGGATCAGTGAGTATATCTATGTCCTGGACTTTGGACAGCTGATCGCTGAAGGAATTCCAGCAGAGATTCAGAAAAACCCGCAGGTAATTGAATCTTACCTTGGCCGCGGACATAATTGAGTAACAGGTAGAAATTAGATCTGGATAGATAATATGGCTATGCTAGAAGTTAAAGACATTCATACTTACTATGGAAATATTCATGCCTTAAAGGGAGTTTCCATTACGGTTGAGGAAAATGAAATTGTAACCCTGATTGGAGGGAATGGGGCTGGAAAAACCACGACCTTGCGGACGATTAGCGGCTTGCTCCAGCCCAAAATGGGAGAGATCTGGTTTGAAGGGGAGTTGATTTCAAATATCCCAGCCCATGATTTGGTTTATAAAGGGATTACGATGGTCCCGGAAGGGAGGGGGATTTTTTCCCGGCTCACTGTATACGAAAATCTGGATATGGGCGCGTACTCCAGGGAAGATAAAAGTAATCTAAAAGAAGATTTTGAGCGAGTTTTCCAGATTTTTCCCCGCCTGGAAGAGCGTCAGAAGCAGGTGGCAGGTACCCTGTCAGGCGGTGAGCAGCAGATGCTGGCGACAGCCCGGGCTTTGATGGCAAAACCCAGACTGCTGTTGATGGATGAACCCTCCATGGGTTTGGCACCGCTGCTCGTGGAAAGTGTATTTGATACCATCAAGACAATTAATGAGAACGGAACCACCATTTTGCTGGTGGAGCAGAATGCTACAGTTGCATTGTCCGTGGCAGATCGCGGATATGTGCTGCAGACCGGTGAAATTGTCCTGAAAGACAGCGCCGAAAAACTCCGTCAGGATGAAATGGTTCAGAAAGCTTATCTGGGAATTGAATAAGCTCCTGGATTAAGAGCTGATGGATTTCACCCCGGATTGGGATATCCCATCCGGGGTTTTCTTTTCTGGCAGCCGCATTCAATCTTTTATTGCTCGTTCCCAGGGGTATAATGTATCAGAACAAACTCTTGAATCAGAGGATAGATTGATGCCAACTGCGGAAATTATCGCAATCGGAACCGAGCTGCTGCTGGGTGAGGTGGTCGATACGAACACAAGTTTCATAGCCCGGACTTTACGGGAGGTTGGTGTAGATCTTTATCGGACATCAATCATCGGAGATAATCCGGAAAGGATCTCCAACCTGATTCAGGAAGCTTCAAAGCGGGCTGATTTGATTCTGACCACCGGGGGTTTGGGCCCAACGGTTGATGATCCGACTCGCCGGGCTGTTGCGTCTGCTCTCAAGACTGATCTTGTATTCCATCCTGAACTCTGGGAAATGATTAAAGAGCGTTTTCGTAATTATGGATCCAGACCGACAAAAAATAACCGGCAGCAGGCATTCCTCCCGGAGGGAGCAGAACCAATCCGGAATTATCACGGCACAGCTCCAGGTCTGAAAATTCCTACTGACCGGGGCTTTATATTTGCTCTGCCGGGGGTCCCGGCGGAGATGGAAAGAATGCTTCAGGATCAGGTGATCCCCTTCATCATGGAAAAATTCAGCTCTTCCGGGGTGATCGTCGTCCGAAATATTCAAACTCGGGGAATCGGTGAATCACGGGTGGATGATTTAATTGGTGACTTGGAATTGCTGGAAAACCCGACGGTCGGTCTGGCAGCCGGGAAAGGGGCAGTGAAAATTCGCCTGACGGCTAAAGCAAAAGACGAAATCAAGGCAGAGACAATGCTGAATGAGCTAGAACTGGATATCAAAAACCGGCTTTCTCGCTGGATAGTGGATGAAAACTCAATTTAGGGTCTTGACATTTTCCTGAAGTTGGTTAGAATCATAACTTAGTATGGAGAGAATAACAGGTCCTGTGAAAACAAATATCCGCCCGGGAGCGCAAAGCTCTCTGGGCTTTTTTTTTGCCTCCATTAATTTAGAGCCACTTATGTGGCTCTTTTTTTTTATCGGATATATACCGAACAACCAGAGGACAAAATGTTGAAAATTCCAGCTCTAATAGATTGTCATGTTCACCTGCGGGAACCCGGGGCAGAACATAAGGAAGATTTTTCAACCGGGACAGCCGCGGCCCTGGCAGGCGGGGTTACAACTGTACTGGTGATGCCGAACACAACACCTCCCCTGACAGAACCGGAAGCTTTTTCTACTGCTCTGAAGTTAGCTGAAGAGAAAGCGAAGTGTGATTACGGTATCTACCTGGGAGCCAGTGCGGAAAATGCCCGGACCATTTCCCCTCTGGCGGAAAAAGCGGCTGGGCTGAAGCTGTATCTGGATGCAACCTATGGACCGCTTCTGCTGGATGATCTTGGGATCTGGATCGAACATTTCGAGCACTGGCCCCGGGGACGGGTGATGGCTGCCCATGCCGAACAAAAAACCCTGGCAGCTTATCTGCTGCTGGGAGAACTTTTTCAGCGGCCGGTTCACATTTGTCATGTATCCCGCAAAGAGGAAATTCTTCTGATCAGGAAAGCCAAGCAAAGGGGAATGCAGGTGACCTGTGAAGTTACACCCCAGCATCTCTTTTTGACAGCAGAGGATGCTGATCAAATTGGGAAGGGGTGGTCGGAAGTTCGGCCGGTTTTGAATTCCCTGGAAGACCAGGAAGCTTTATGGGATAACCTGGACGTGATTGATGTGATCGCCACAGATCATGCCCCGCATACACCGGAAGAGAAATCCGGGGAGAACCCACCTCCGGGTTTTCCAGGCCTGGAAACCATGCTGCCTTTACTGCTGACAGCAGTTCAGCAAGACAGACTGAGTCTTGATGAGTTGGTAGAAAAAACCAGCACTACACCGAGGAAGATATTTGACATCCCAAAACAAAAGGAGACCTGGTTGGAAATTGACCAGGATCACAAATATGAAATTAGTTCTAAGAAATTGTTTACGAAATGCGGATGGAGCCCATTTGATGGATATCCAGTGCAGGGCTATTTGCGCCGGGTAGTCCTCCGCGGAGAAACCGTATATCAGGATGGAGAGATCCTGGCTGCACCGGGTACAGGAAAAAATATCCGGTAAAAAATTTACTAAGGGTAAATTCCCAAAGGAGAAAATATGATCCTCTCAGAAAATCACGCCAATTCCAGTCCTCATTTACCGTTCGGTGATCAGCGCACAGCTCCATGGTATGGAAAATCTATTTTATCTGTGAAGCAGTTTTCAAAGAGTGATTTGCAGTATATTTTTGAAGTTGCTCATGAAATGCAGGAGATGGTCAAACGGATCGGGGCCTTTGATCTGCTGAAGGGGAAAATCCTAGCTAACCTTTTTTATGAACCCAGCACACGGACAGCCTCATCATTTACAGCTGCGATGGAACGGTTAGGCGGCAGTGTGATTCCAATTAACGAGGTGAAATATTCCTCGGTTGCAAAAGGGGAATCCTTACCAGATACCATTCGATCCCTGGAATGTTATGCGGATGTGATAGTCCTCCGCCACCCGGAAGTTGGGGCTTCCGCGCTGGCTGCGGAATATGCCAGGAAGCCGATTCTCAATGCCGGGGATGGAATTGGAGAGCATCCTACCCAAGCCCTGCTGGATTTATTTACAATTCTGGAAGAACTGGGAGAGGTCAATGGATTGACGATCACCATGCTGGGAGATTTAAAATTTGGCCGGACCGTGCATTCTCTCTCAAGGCTGTTATCCCTTTATGATGTCAAACTCAATTTTATTGCCCCGGATATTCTCCGCCTTCCAGCTGATATTAGCTCCGAGCTGAAAGAAAAAGGTATACCATTTGAGCAGTATGATAGCTTAGAGCCTGCAGTGGCTGAAACGGACGTGCTGTATGTCACCAGGGTTCAGAAAGAGAGATTTGAGGATAAGCAGATCTACGAACAGGTCAAAGGAACCTATATCATCACTCCCGAAGCGCTGGAGCAGGGAAAGGATTCCATGATTCTGATGCATCCGCTGCCAAGAGTGGGAGAAATCAGTATGGATTTAGATAGCGACCCCCGGGCAGCTTACTTCCGGCAGATGGAGTATGGGATGTACGTCCGGATGGCACTGCTGGCTATGGTGCTCGGTAAAGCCTGATCAACTGGGAGCTTGCAATGGATAACAGCTTTTTTACAAAACTCCGCCGCCGGATTGACGAAATTGATTCCCTGCTTTGTGTGGGTATTGATCCCCATCCCGAGGATGTGCCAAAGCCTGATCTGGATTCACTCCGGGATTTCAGCCTAAACTTAATTGATCAAACTTCCCGGAGTGCAGCAGCCTATAAACCGAACGCCGCATTTTTTGAAGCGGCAGGGACCGCCGGTGGTGAGGCTCTGCGGGAAATAATTGCGGCTGTCCCGGATGGGATTCCTGTAATCCTGGATGTAAAAAGGGGGGATATCGGCTCCACTGCAGCGGCTTATGCAGCTGCAGCCTTTGATTATTACGGAGTAGATGCGGTAACACTGAACCCATATTTGGGAAGTGATTCAATTGAACCTTTTAGCAGCCGGTCTGAGAGAGGAGCTTTTGTGCTTTGTAAGACTTCTAACCCCGGAGCCGAAGAGTTCCAGGATTTGCTGTTAGCGGATCACCAAACCAAACTTTATCTGCAAATTGCAGAACAGGTCGCCAGGTGGAGCAAATCCGATAATCTCGGGTTAGTGATTGGCGCAACTCAGGTTGAATCTATGCTGGAAGTCCGCCGCCGTCAGCCAAAAATCTGGATTCTGGCACCTGGCATAGGGGCTCAGGGAGGGAGTTTGCGGGCGTCGGTTCAAGCGGGAATCAGATCAGACGGATTGGGAATGCTCTTTCCTGTATCGAGGGGAATATCCCGGGCAGAAGATCCGGGATCTGCAGCTGAATCTCTCAGGCTGGAAATCAACACCATCCGGGAAGCGGTATTGGCTGATCGCAGGTCTGGAAAAACTGAAAATGGACCTTTGACAGACAGTCAGCAGGAAATCGCCAGAGGACTGCTGGATCTGGGCTGCATCCGATTTGGGGAATTTCAATTGAAATCTGGAGTTCAGTCACCATTTTATGTTGATCTCAGGAAGATTATTCACAAACCGGATTTCCTTACAAAAACAGCTGCTGCTTACCAGGAGATCCTCGCGAATCTGAAGTATGAGCATATTGCCGGCCTGCCTTATGCTGCATTACCGATTGCAACAGCCGTCAGCCTCTTGACAGGAAAATCGATGATCTACCCCCGTAAGGAGAGCAAGGGTTACGGTACTGATCAGCCAGTTGAAGGTGTTTATCAAGCTGGGGAAACTGCGGTGATGATTGATGATTTAATCACTACGGGGGGCAGTAAAATGGAGGCTGTTCAAAAACTGGAGCAAAAAGGGCTGGAAGTCCAGGATATTGTGGTGCTGATTGATCGGAGCCGCAAAGCTGGAAAGGAGCTGGCAGAACGGGGTTTGACACTGCATTCATTTCTTTCAATCTCAGCCATATTTGATTTTTATCGAGCGGAGAAACTTGTAGATGATACCCTGCTGGATCAGGCTTGTCTTTTTGTTCAGAGTGATAAGGAGAAATAAAACGAGATGAGTCAATCCTCTGGTTTCTATTCCTGGCTCCGGCCTCTTCTTTTTCGTTTAGATCCTGAGCACGCGCATGATCTGACGGTTAATCTGCTTCAAACAGCCAGCCGTTACCGTTTTTCGAGAAAAATACTGGAAAGCATATATTCGCCAGGAGAAAGCAAAGCGGTAGAGTTTGCTGGACTTCGATTTCCAAATCCGGTTGGCTGTGCGGCTGGCTATGATAAAGATGCGGAATGCTGGCTTGGTTTGGGGTTATTGGGTTTCGGACATGTGGAAATTGGTACTGTGACTCCCCGGCCTCAGGCTGGAAATCCAAAGCCCAGGATTTTCAGGCTTCCTGAGGACCGGGCTGTTATCAACCGGATGGGTTTTCCGGGGTCAGGCATGGACAGTGTCCTGAGAAACTTACCGGATCGATTTGACCGCAGCAGGGGATCAGATCTAATTCTTGGTGTTAATATCGGCAAGAATAAATCCACACCAAATGAAGAAGCGGGCGAGGACTACCTCCAGCTCCTGGAAGCTTTTTATCCGAAGGTCGATTATTTTACGATCAATGTCAGTTCGCCAAACACGGTTGGGCTCAGAGAACTGCAAGAACGGCGTCCTCTGGAAAACCTGGTTTCAGACCTGATCCAGACCAGGGATCGACTGATCAGCCCGCAGCGGGTGCTGCCAGTTTTTGTTAAATTATCTCCGGACCTCTCACAACAGGAGCTTGATCATGCTCTGGAAGCAATAATTCAGGGAGGAGCGGACGGGGTGATTGCTACCAACACAACAACTAATCGGCCTGCCCGGAGAAATTTTCAGGCGGAGGAGACAGGCGGGTTGAGCGGACGACCTCTCCGGAGCCGCAGTCTAGAGGTTGTCCGGTTCATTTCCCGGAAAACTGGTGGGAAGCTGCCGATTATTGGAGTTGGGGGAGTGGAAACAGTGGATGATGCCAGGAGAATGCTCGATTCTGGGGCGGACCTGATCCAGATCTGTACCGGACTAATTTATCGTGGTCCCGGATTGGTCAAAACATTAGTGGAGAATCTCTCCGGCTGAGATCAACCCCAGATAACGGAAGTCAAGAGGCCGGCGATGAGAGGTATGATCAACCCCACTGTCCAGCGAATAACTGTAAAGCGCCAGCCCATAAAAGGGAGTTCGAAGCTGATGGTGAGCAGAGATTGGGTTGACCAGCTGGTGATCAGGGTCACAATTGCTCCCAGACCGGCGCCGGATTGCCCCAGGATTGCGATTAATGGAAAGACAACATAGGGACCGCCGGGAAGCAGCATTCCAACAAATTCGGCAATCAGCAGGCCGGTCAGTCCTGTGTTGGGACCGATCCATTTTGTAATCAACTGGGTAGGGGACAAAATTTCTACAAAACCAACAATGATAAAGGCAATGAAAATTATCAGGCTGTTTCGCCTGGTAATCTTCCAAGCTGATGCTAACCCGCTTTTGAGAACAACCAGCCCTTTTCTCCAGCTGAGAAAGAGCAGAACCAGGGCTGCGATCCAGAGAATTATTGTTGCTGTGCTCATTCAACCCCCTCCCGGATTGCTTGGATTGTGCTTCCAAAAAAGATATCAACGATTAAACCCAGCAGCGGGGGGATTAGAAATGTTACCAGGTAGCGTTTGGAGGTAACTGCAGCTCCCAGGATGGCGATTTCCAGCGGCAGCCGGGAAATTGACCAGAGATTTTTCGCGGTGACAAATGAAATTAAAACACCCAGCCCGGCGCCCTGCTTTAACAAAGTCCCCGCGATTGGGTAATAAGCATAGGGGCCGCCGGGGATCAGCCCTCCTCCCAGACTGGCAAGGAGTATGCCGCGAACCCCGGATTCCTTCCCAAGCCATTTATTAATAAATTCTTTTTTGATCAAGGCCTGGAGTAAACCTGCTGTTAGGAAAGCAGCTGCCAGGAGTGGAAGTTCACGAATTAAGATTTGAATCCCCCTGACAAATCCCTGGCGGACGGAATCCAACCCGTTTGCTGAAAATGCGAATCCGGCTAGAATCAGCACTACCGCTGTCAGCAGAGCTGGTATCTGGAAACGTTTCATTGAAATCTCCGTTGATTCTAGATTGAGTTAATTGGAAGTGTGATTTGGAAACTGGTACCTTTTCCTACGATGCTGTTCACCTCAATGGAACCACCGTGATCCTGGATGATTTGCTTCACTACAGAAAGCCCCAAACCGGTCCCCGGGACCTGGTCCCGGTGGTCAGGCACCCGGTAAAATTTTTCAAATATTTTGGATAAGGACTCTTCAGGTATTCCCAGGCCTGTGTCAAGGATGGAGGCATTAATCTTCTTCCCTGACCGCGAAGCTCGAATCGTGATTGATCCACCAGGGGAGTTAAATTTGACTGCGTTGTTCAAAAGGTTTAGGAGTGCCCGTTTTAACTGCTGACGGTCACCTACTACACGGGGAAGCTGATCAGGAAGATCTAAGATTAGGTCCAGGCCATTTTCCCTGGCTTCATTTTCAATTAAGTCATGTCCTTCAACCAGCAAATCCCGCAGATCAAACTCTTTGACATTGTATTGTTTCCGTCCTGATTCAAGGCGAGCCAGATCCAGGAAGGAACTGGACATATCGGCCAGAGCCTGGATTTCAGCTTCAAGGATGT
Source organism: uncultured Anaerolineales bacterium (assembly GCA_964618295.1). Taxonomy (GTDB): domain Bacteria; phylum Chloroflexota; class Anaerolineae; order Anaerolineales; family UBA11858; genus B10-G9. The sequence continues at coordinate 29,286 of CAZTWV010000015.1, forward strand.
CAATCATCTTTATTTTTTGCTCTTCCGGGACACGGTTATTTCTAAGTAAATGGGCAGCTGCATTGAGAGCTGAGAGTGGCGTCCGAATCTCATGTACAAATTGACCGATCAGATCTGATTGGAGGAAGAGCCGGGAATTTTCAATTGCGACTGAAGCCTGGGCCCCAAGAGCCTCCAAAACCTCCTGATCCTCCGGAGTAAATTTTCCTTCTTTCTTGTTGATGACTTCTAGAACACCTATGGTCTTTCCCTTGACAAGCAGCGGTATTCCCAGCAGGGATTGACATTCAATTTGGGTAATCTCTCCAATATGATCAAAGTGTCGCTTGTCTTTTTGGGGATTATCTACAATTACAGATTTCTGGTTCTGCAATATCCAGCCTGCGATGCTGCCTTCCGGAGGGACGACCAATCCTCGTTTTAATTGGGAATCTAGATTGGTTGCTGCCTGAAAGTAAAGCTGATTTTTTACGGGATCAAACATTAAGATCGAGGCTTCTTCGGAATTCGAGACATTGGCTGCTGCCTGAACTATTTTTGAGAGCAGAATATTGAGATCTAGTTCAGAGGCCAGGTCACTCGAGATATTGATCAATTTCTGATATCGATTCAGAAGCTCAGCGTGTTTTTTATCAGACATCGGAGACCACTTTTTTATTGATTTCTGGAAGGATCGTGGCTAAATCACCCTGAATGGAAATTTGGGCATATATATCCAGCGGGGTTGGAGTTTTATTAATGATTACAAGGTCCGCCCCTTCCTCCAGAGCAGCAAACGGCAGATTGCAGGCGGGTGCAACTGTCAGGGAGGAACCTAATATAAGCATCAAGTCAGATTTTTTAATGAGAGATTTTGCCTGGTTCCAGCGGTCCGCTGGAAGCTGTTCCTCAAAAAGGATGACATCAGGTTTCAGGAGATTTCCACACTCCGGACATTGGGGTAGTTCCTGATCCTCAAGGAAGGATTTCAAAAGATCCGGTTCAGCCTGAAACTGCTGGTAGCAACCCAGACAGGTTAAGCTTTGAAATGTCCCATGAATCTCTATCACATTTTCGGACCCTGCTCGCTGGTGGAGGACATCAATATTCTGGGTCACGATGGATTGGATGTGACCTCTTTTTTCTAAAGCGGCAAGCGCTTTGTGAGCCGGGTTTGGACAGGCTTCAGATACCAGCTGAATCAAAGGTCTAACCCAGGAAAAAAAACGTTCAGGATGATAACGGAAAGCAGACAAAGAAGCAACTTCAAACGGTGAATGTTGGCTCCATAAACCGCTGCCGGGGGAACGAAAATCCGGGATACCTGAATCCGTTGAAATACCGGCCCCCGTCAGTGCAATACAGAAGGTGGATGCTTGAATCTTCCGGGAAGCCTGTTCAATCAGATTTGTGATTTCTGAAGGAAGACTGTCCATTCTTTAAGAAGATAACAGGGCGGCCGCGAGTTCCTGGAACTGCTCAGCAGTCATGCTGTCTGGAGCGCGCTGTACCATGGGAACGTGAGTTCTTGCGGCCTGGAAAGCCAGTTCGGGAACTGGAGTGAAGATATGATCAATCTTTCTCCCTAATTGATCCTCTGTTTGTTCCCAGCTGAGTTGAACTCCAGATCGCTGACGGTTGATAAGAACTGTAATAAATTTGCCTTCTCCAATTCCTTGGTTTATCAAGTCCTGGAACAACATGCTGGTTTGCGTGATAGTATTCGGGGAAGGTTCGAGGCAGATAATTATTTTGTCGCATTCAGGAAGTACTTTCGAAAGCAGGGGCTCCAGATAGGTTCCCAGATCTAAAATGACGTACTCACCATGTGTTTTTAGTGCTATGGCAATCTCTTTAAATTTGCGACTGGCAAGCACATATTTAGTGTCCTGGGGATGGAATGATGAAAGCAGAGTTTTAATACCGGTTTTGTGTTCCAGAAGTTGTTCTTTGATTGAATTTTGGAGTTCTTCTTCTGACTCGGTCTCAAGCAGTCGGATTAATCCATCCGTGTTCTTCTGGTCTAAATCCATAGAAATCGAACCCTGACCCGGGCGGAAATCAGAAAGAATTATGTCTACCCCGGATTGATTGCTCATCTCCACCGCTGTATTGATCGCCAGAGTCGAGATTCCAAGTCCTCCCTTGGTTGAGATGACTCCGACCATCATGCCTTGTTTCTCATCTCCCGAGGGGGTACCAGGTGCCCGTTGGGGGGCTCGCTTCAGGATTGAGTTTACCTGGGCAAACAGTTCTCTGGGGCGGGCTGGCTTTGTGATGTAAGCGTCAGCACCGGCTTCAAGGCCTTCTACTTTATCGTCAACCTGACTCTTTGCGGTGAACATGATAATTGGGATTGATTCGGTGGCGGGGTTACCACGGATTGTCCTCGCCACTTCATATCCATCGATATCAGGAATCATGATATCTAGAATGATCAGATCTGGGAGCTCCGATTGGGAGAGTTTTATGCCTTTCTGACCGGTAGTGGCAGCATGTATAGTAAAGCCTTTTCTTTCTAACATGATGCCCACTAATTTCAAGGTATCGATATCGTCATCAATGATCAGGATTTTTTGGGGCATGGAGCACCTCGGTCAACCGGAAATTATTAATAATTATTATAGTAACTATACCATAGATTATAATTGGAAAATGCTATCGAAATCGCTACAAAAAGACTTGCCTGATCAGAAAAAGATTGTTTTGGTCGGTGTTTCCGGCGGAGCGGACAGTGTAGCCTTGCTTCATTGCCTGGTGGATAACGGCTACCAGGTGATCGCAGCGCACTTTAACCACCGACTCAGAGCCGATGCGGATCAGGAAGTTGAATTTGTGGAGCGTTTTGCTGCAGATCTGGAAATTCCGTTTGTGTCTGGAGAAGAGGAGGTTTCCCGCTGTGCTTCTGAAAACAGTCTTTCAATCGAAGAAGCAGCCAGAAATCAGCGGTATTTTTTCTTATTTCGGACTGCCCGCGCCAAAAATTGTGATCTGGTTTGCACAGCTCACCATGCCGATGATCAGCTGGAAACCATTCTGATGAATTTGCTTCGGGGGACTGGAACTGACGGTCTGACCGGGATGGAATCCATCAACTCCCCCAATCCCTGGTCTGACTCGATTCCTCTGGTGAGACCGTTTCTATCTGTCCGGAAAGAAGATATTGAAACTTACTGCCAACAACATAAATTGTCCTATATATCAGATCCCTCGAATCTTGACCGGAAATTTTTTAGAAACCAGATTCGCCATGATGTGATTCCATTCCTGGAAAAATACAGCAACGGCTTTCAAAAGAAAATTTTGCAAACTGCTGATATTCTCAGGCAGGAGTCTCTGGTTCTGGAAAAACTTACAGATCAAGCAGCTCATCGAGCAATTAACCAGCTCGATCAAAATACAGTGGAGATCTACCGGGAAAGCTTTACCGGCTGTTCGCTCGGAATACAGAGAAGATTGATCCGGAAGGCTTTTGATTTAATTCGACCGGAATTTAATCAGCTGACATTTCAAAATGTTGAAGATGCAGTAAACTTTTGTTTGGAACAGATCAACGCAGGACAGCAGAATTGGGTGGCGCGGTTGAATTTGATTTCACTTGAAGACCGGTGCTTGATTGCTGATTGGAAGGGAAAAAGCTGGTTGAAAGCCTATCCCCAGTTGGATTTGTTGGAAAAAAAGACCCTGCCAATTCCCGGGAGTTTAGAATTGGGGTATGGTTGGGTGATGAAAGCAGAAGAGACTGAATTGGAGAGTTTAAAAAGCAGGAGACTTGTCCGGAAGCCCCCTGATTTTCATATTTATTTGGATCAAAATCGGATCGCTGAGAAGTTATCTGTCCGGACCAGGCAAGCTGGGGATCGGATACAACCTCTGGGAATGCAAGAGGGTTCCATAAAAATATCTGACCTGATGGTGAATGAAAAGATTCCTCAACAGGCTAGAGATCGATGGCCGATTTTGCTGGATGGGGATGAAATTATCTGGGTCCCCGGGCTCAGGCTGGCAGAAGCTGTCAGAGTTTCAGAGAAAACCGAAAGAGTAATCCAGCTGATCCTGGAAAAACAATTGGAAAGTTAAGCTTCAGAAGTCAGCTCTTCTGGTTGATTCTCCTCCGAGTCCCGGTCTAAATTTCGGCTTAAATTGTGCAGTTTTCGGCTGACTTCTCGCCATTGAACTTCTGAAATACCTAATTTCTGGCGGATCTTATTGTGCTCGACTCCAGAGCGCCAATCCCGCAGAGCGCAGGTCCAGCGCAGCATGGAAAAAGAAACCCGTTTACCAATTCCGGCGTCTTCCCCCAGATCTTCCAGGACATATTCAAGCATCCGGGCAGACCAGGGAAAGAGAGAGTCCTGAAGCTGCTGATGCCGGCTGTATTCCTGGTATGCATCGACCCAGCTTTCAGGGATAGGAATTTTTCGTTCTTTGTAGCGATTTTTTGGGCTGGAATAGCGGATAAAGATTTGAGGGCCGTCTGGAGCGTCCAGCTCAATATGGTTCGGGCTCAATGAGAGGCATTCACCTTTCTTGATACCGGTATGTAAAAGCAGGCTGAAGAGTGTGTAAGATCGATAATCCGGGTCAGCCGCAGTCCGGTAGCTGTCAGCTGTTTCCAGGATGCGGTTGACTTCCTGGGGGGTGAGAATTTCTGGCAGGGGGCTTTTGACGGATTTTTGGACGACTTTTTCTGCGGGATTGGCAGGAATAGCTCCACCTTCATGCAGCCAGCGGAAAAAAGATTTCAAGGATGTGATTCTGCGGGCAAGAGTTTTTGGTGAACAGGGGACATCACGTTCGTGTTCCATCCATCTCAGGTAGTTATTGAGATCGGGGAGATTAATCTCACCAATTTTTTTATCAGGGGGAAGATAATTGGTGAGCAGCTTGAGGTCACCCAGGAAGGCAGTAATAGTATGGGGGGAGCTGCCCTGGTCTGTTAGATAGAATTCCCAGGCTTTCAGGGCCGGTTTGAGCGTTGTTTGGGGGGTGATATGTGCCGTTGTCTCATTCACCATCGCGAGGTCCTTTCGTATAGTCAAGATAGTACTAGTTTACACGAGCAATTCTGACCTGTCAATAGTTTTTTTACCTTTTTTATGGCCCGGTTAGCTGCTTTTGTCAGTTCGGCGATCAGGGGTTTTTCAGGGTCACGGTCCCGGCTTTGGTTTCCACCGTGATTGTCAATCCCGGCCCTTCTCCAGGGATTTGATAATCCTGACCGGATTCCTGCCAGCTGCCCCTGGCTGTGACTTTGGAAAGCGGACCCTCAAACTTGACCACAGCAGGGATGTTTTCCGGGACAATGATAACCACCCGGCTCAGACCGGTTTCAATGAATACAGCGGCGTCTCGCTGCAGGAAGCCTGAAAAATCTAAATGATAGTTACCGGCACCGCTCTGGAAGATCATGGTCTGGAAATTTGCGTTGGCAAGTTTTTCCATGGTGATATTGGAGGCCCCGGTTTCATAGCGGAGAGCTGCCATATTTGTTTGATTTGGGGTTGAGAACACCAGGTTCACGTTTGCTGCGCCATCTGTGATGTGCAGATCTGTGATGGAGAGGCCGCCAAATTCGAATTCACCAGTATATCCTCCAGCCTTGATATTTAGATCTACTGGATAATTTCCGATTGCAATTCCCCATTCATTCTTAATCCGATCATCTATTGTTGGAACAGCATTAATCTTTAAATTCCCTTGCTTGAGGACGACTCCAGTATCCGTGGTTTCAACTTCTGGTTTAAAGTCAGATACATTGTAGGAGGCAGTCCCAGCCAGCAGGTCACTTCCTGGATTTGGCAGCAGTCTGAGAGTTCCCGCTCCAAAGTTGATCGAAAGATCCAGCGGAAGGGATAAATCTGGGGCCGGTATGTTGATCTGGTCGGTAACAGTTGGCCCGGTTTTTTGTTCGGTTTTGATATTGAGGTCCAGACCGATTCCGCAGCCGGAGATCAGCAGGGGAAGTACCAAAAAGATTAAAAGGATTGTTTTTTTATGCATATATGTATGCCTCCTGACCGTTTTAGGGTCAGTTAATGTTCTATTGGTGCTATCTAGTAGTGCAGGATTCATTCCACAGGAAAGATGGGTTCAGGATCGCCCAGAACAGGTTCAGGTCTTGTAAAATGAACCTGAAGGAATGCAATTAAACTGGCAGGTATCTCCCGGACATGCCAGAAATCGGAATCCCGGTAGGGCCTCAGATCCGATGGGACTCCGGCAGCATCCAAACCAAGAACCCGACAGGTATAAAGAGCCCGGTAAAGATGAAATTGCTGGGTGACCAGAATCGCATCTGGAACCTGGAAGATTTCAATTGCCCGGTAACAGGTATCGTACGTCCTGCGGCCTGCAAAATCCAGGACAATCACTTCTTCAGGAACCCCCAGGCTAAGGGCGAAAGTTTTCATTGCCCCCGGTTCGTTGTAATCGACAAATCTGTTATCGCCGCTCATCAAGATTTTCTCAACTTTTCCTGCAAAATAGAGCTCGGCAGCGGTTGAGACCCGATCCTGAAGGACCGCTGTCGGTGTACCGTCCCGGTTCAATCCAGCCCCAAAAACAACCGCTGCTTTTTTCTTGGGAGCATCCTCCAGCGTGAAGATCCCGGAGCGGGTTGAGGTGACGACAATGATCCTTGGAGCAGCTGCCAGGATCAGGATAAATAGTAAGATAAGTAGGATCAGCATTTTAAATGATATTTTTTTAATCACGTGCGCATTTTACCATGGATGAATATAAAGAGAGAGTTTTGACAGGATTTCCTTCAATTCCAGGAAAAAAACAAAAAGCCAGGTGTGCGCCTGGCTTTTTGCTGGTTTGCGGTTTTCAGTTCAGACAAAACGTTCCCGGATTTCAGCACTGACATAATCCAGGATTGCAACTGTGATCGTGATAAACCAGATCGCGATCCCAGCAGCTCGATAATCCAGGAGCCGGATCCACTGCATCAGAACGAAACCAATTCCGCCGCCGCCGACCATACCGATGATGGTGGACATCCGGATATTGATGTCCCAGCGGTAGATCGTGAAGGATACAAAGGGCGGGATAATCTGGGGCACCACGCCGTACATCACGATCTGGGCCCAGTTTGCTCCGGTTGCCTGAACGGCTTCAATCATACCGGGATCGATAGATTCGATCGCTTCCGAGTACAGCTTGGCAAGGGCAGCCACCGAGTGAATCGTGAGAGCCAGGATACCCGCAAAGGGTCCCAAACCGACCACGATCAAGGCGATCACCGCCCAGATCAATGGTTCAATAGATCGGATGATATTCATCAGACCACGAACCAGATAGTAAATAAACAGTGTAACCTTGCTGGCAGACATCAAGTTGCGGGCTGCGAAAAAGCTGACTGGAAGAGCAATAATCACACCAAAGAAGGTGGCCATCATCCCGATAAAGATCGTTTCGATGATTTTTTCAATAGCCAGTTTCAGCTCGACACTGGCAACCGGGGTTCCCAAACTTGCGACCTGGGTTGCCCGCAGTTCCCAGATATAAAACTCTTCCGTGGCGCTGGGCGGCAGCAGGCGGTAGGGCATAACAATTTTGACTTCAAACTCTCCATTTTTATCTGGGATTGGAACCACGTATTCCCCTTCCTGACGCTGGCGGAATTCGTTGCCGATTGGATCTTCCCAGAGGATATTAACTTCTTTCCCAGGTTCCCAGTTTTTCCCCTGAACGGTTAGTTCAGTGCCGGTGGTTCCTTCCTGGTCGCTGAGCACACCGCAGGTGGGGGAAACGGTGATATAGACTTGACCTTCAACTTCCTCTGGAGGGGCAGGAGGATTATCAGTACACGGAACCTGGATCTCGGCTTCCGCGACAACCTTTTCTTCCGGATAAGTGATAGCCCTGGACCAAGGCCAGACCACGCGGGAGAGAGGGTCCATTGCTTCATCCAGATCGGATACCAATGCGACCGGGTTGATTTCACCGATCTGCCAGCCGATGATGAAGAAAATTACCAGGACCATAAAAAGCAGCCCCAGTGGGTTGGTGTCGGTTTGTTTGGCAATCAGGTAAGAGTCATAAGCGATCCACAGATAGAGAATCCCGATTAACACTGTCAATATCACCAGCACGGGGCGCAAAGAGAAAGCTTTTTGAATGATTTCCAGAGTTCCTTCTCCCCGGCGTCCAGCCAGGGCAATCCGCCAGATCATCAGGCCGACAATGCTGATAAAACTGCCAAAGATGACTGCTCCCCGACGGTAAGCTCGACCTAAAGCCTGGCCTAAACCGGGAATGAGCAGGGAGGCTAGCACAGCAAGAGGGGCTGATACCAAACTTGGGAGACGTTCTTCTTGATTGATGGTTGATGTTGTCATGATCCTTCTCCAATACCCAGATCCTCCAGGGAACCTTCCAGGCCGCCGGTCACCCGCTGGGCTTCTTCCCCGTAGATCTCCTGGAATTCTTCATCCGACATGGCTCGAATTTGATCTCTCGTGCCGCGGTAAACGATCTCTCCTTCTCGGAGGCCGATTACTCGCGTGCTGTAGCGCTGGACCAGATCTAGATAATGCAAAGAGCAGATGATGGTCATCTCATCCTCTTGATTGAGCTTTTCTAGATAGGTCATAATTGAATGGGCCAGAACCGGGTCCAGACTGGCTACCGGTTCATCAGCCAGAATTAATTCCGGATCCTGCATCAGGGCCCGGGCGACCCCGACCCGCTGCTGCTGGCCCCCGCTGAGCTCATCAGCCCGCTTTAGAGCCTGGTCTTCAATGCCCAGCCTGCGGAGATTTTCCCAGGCATGTTGCTTGTCCTCTTTGCTGAACCGGTGCATCAATGATTGGAAGGTTGGAGCGTACCCCAGTCTTCCGGTCAGTACATTGGTCAGCACCGAGGAGCGTTTGACCAGGTTGAAATGCTGGAATATCATCCCGATTTTGCGGCGGGCAGAGCGAAGCTCCTCACCATTCAACCGGGCCAGGTTGATCCCGTTCCAGAGTATATCTCCTTCCGTCGGGTCAATTAAACGGTTGATACAGCGGAGCAAAGTGGATTTCCCGGACCCGCTGAGACCGATAATGATCAGAAAATCCCCATCATCGACTTTGAAGCTGACGTTTTTGAGGGCTTTTGTCCCATCATCGTAAATCTTCGTTAAATTTTTGACTTCAAGCATGGATCTTTTTTCTCCTGATTAGTAACCCTATCTTTAGAAAATTATAAGTCCATCATCCAAGTATGTAAATGAGGCGGATCATCTTGCGAATCACCGCCTCATTTAAGACATTAGATATCAAAGTAATCTATCTGAGTTTTACTGCATTTCCTCAATGGAAACGCCTGCAGCGTCCAGCACCTGGCGGAAGGGATCATAGAATTCATCGCCTTCGGTCTGGAGTTCGGTCCAGGAGTAAGCGGTGTCGAGTGCATCCTGACCTTCTTCAGTCTGGGAGATCGCCAGCAGGGCATCGACGATCTGCTGCTTCATTTCCTCGTCAAAGCCAGTGACAAACTGCACACCGTCGTTGGGGATGTCAGCGGAAACTTCGATCACTGTTAAAACATCCATCACATCGGGGTAGTCTTCTTCGATGGTGCCGCGGGCATCCACATAGGAGGACCCGGCATCGCAATCGCCGTTGTAAACACCGGCAACAGCGGCGTCGTGGGAGCCAGCATCCACAACTTCAGCCAGATCCGTGTCCGGATCCACACCAGCGGCTTTGAGGGTGATGCTGGGGATAATCCAGCCGGAGGTGGAGAGTGGATCAGGGCGGCAGAAGGTCTTGCCGGCCAGGTCTTCAATTGATTCGATCCCACTGTCGGCCCGGACGAAAATCTGTCCGTTGTATACAGCGCTGCCGTAGCGAACGGCAACCAGGGCGGCTTCAGCGCAGCCGCGTTCAGCGGCCAGCACATAGGAGAAGGTCGCCAGGGATGACATCTGGGCTTTGGGTGGATCACTGCACATGGCTTCGACAACACCGGCGTACTCGGTGGCGACGAAAGGTTCGATGTACAGGCCGGTCTCATCGAGGACCAGGTCAGCGACATCATTGAAGCCGGTGACAACTTCCTCGGTTTCCCCGGAGGGAACGACGGCCCAGACAATGGGGTTCTCTTCCGAACCAAGTTCTGGCTCACCTGCGCAGGCGCCTAAAATCACAGCGCTCACGACCAGGAGAGCAAACATAAGGTAGGAAAGGTGTTTCTTGGACATAAATTTTCTCCTCTAGATAAAGAATAAGATTATCTGGTCGATGTTTGTCCAACATCGTTTTAATGATAATCCCACTTTGCTTATCAAACAAGCAGTAAACCTTAAAAAATCGAATTGATAAATATATCTTATTTGTCGCTTAACCAGATCATTACGTTGTTAACCATTCCTTAGCAAACAGAAAACGGTTACAATTCTCTACTATGGATAGTATTGAGCAGAAACAGCAGGCAGCCTTGGACTACATATACAGTTTTGTGGATTTCAGCCGGACCCACCAGGACCAGCTCCAGGCGGAAAATTTCAACCTGGACCGCATGGTGTGGTTAATGAAGGAGCTAGACTCCCCCCAGAATGATTTTCCAGCACTCCATATTGCCGGAAGTAAAGGGAAAGGTTCGGTCAGTGCTTTTTGTGCAGCGGTCTACCAGACAGCTGGTTGGAAGGTGGGTTTATATACCTCACCCCATCTCAAAGATTTTGAAGAGCGGATCCAGATCAACCGGGAGCCAATATCCAGGAAGAAACTGGTGAATCTGGTCAAAAAGATTAAACCTGCTGTAGCAAAAATTCCAGGTCTGACCACCTTCGAAATAATGACCGGCTTGGCTTTCTGCCATTTTTCGGATCAGGAAGTGGATATTGCGGTAATCGAAGTCGGCCTCGGGGGAAGATTGGATGCCACCAATGTCATCACCCCGCTTGTGTCCGTTATCACTTCCCTTTATCTGGATCATACCGGGATTCTTGGGGATACAATCGAGGAAATTGCCGCGGAAAAAGGGGGAATTATTAAGCCGGAAGTGTCGGTGGTAACCGCGCCCCAGCAGGAAACTGCTCTGGAAGTACTGGCAGCAATCGCCAGTGAAAAATCTTCCCGATTTTTCCAGGTTGGAAAAGATTTTATCTTTGAAAAAGAGTCTTCAAATCTGGAGGGCCAGGTTTTCCGATGCGGAAAAGATGGGGAGAATCTCAACACTCCGGAAACCCGCTTCTTTATCCCGCTGCTGGGGAAGTTCCAGGTGATCAATGCTGCCACCGCTTTTGCAGCGCTGAAAACTGCCGGGGAGTATGGATTCCCGGTCAGCAACCAGCAAATACAGGTTGGTTTTCTGAATACAGAATGGCCGGCCCGGTTTGAAATTGTCCGCAAAAATCCCCCGCTGGTGATAGATTCTGCACATAATCCGGCTTCAATTCAGCAGTTAATGGAGGCTGTAAATCAATACTTTCCAGGAATTCCAGTTGTTGGTGTGTTTGGTATTTCTGAAGATAAACAGCTCGCAGGGATGTATCAAGCGTTGCTGCCGAGGTTGGAGGCTCTGATCTGTACACAAGCAGACCACCCCCGGGCGATGGATGCCCAACGCTTGCTGGAAGAAGCCGGGGAACTTGATTACCCCGCGGAAGCCTATCCTCAAGTCCCTGATGCATTGCTCAGGGCCCTGGAGCTTGCAGGAGAAGAGAAGCTTATATTGGTCACCGGCAGTATATTTGTAGCCGCTACGGCCCGGATAGCCTGGCAGGAATTCGGCCCCGGAGGTTAATAGATCTTTCAAACTTAGAGACTGCACAGCACTGACTGAGCTGAGTTCGATCAGGGGCAGGCATTTTCCAGGTGTTCTTCAAAAGTCTCGGAAAATTGGTGCGCACCGCTTCCGTCGCAGGCAGATCGAAAGAAGTAATATGTCGTCTGCTCTGGAAAGGCGACTGCTCTAAGAGAATTGATCCCGGGATTGCAGATCGGCCCCGGCGGTAACCCGGTATTTCGGTAGGTGTTAAAGGGCGATTCTATTTCCAGATCCGCAGCACTCAGAGGGACTTTCCACCAGGCATCCGGGACGCCCAGAGCATACTGCACTGTGGGGTCTGCGCTCAAAGTCATTTCAATTTTCAGCCGGTTTAAGAAAACAGAAGCTATTACTGGTTTTTCTTCCTCCAGAACTGCCTCCCGTTCAATAATAGAAGCCAAGATGACTGCCTCCCGATTCGAGAGCCCCTGCTGGTTCCAACCGTTCTCGATATCCGGACTGATCTGGTTGAGAAATCCCTGATACATCCGGTCTGCGAGCTCTCCAGCAGAGATCTGACGCTTAACCTGATATGTTCCTGGGAATAGATATCCTTCCAGATCTCTGGATCTCACTTCATTTAAAAATTGATCCGGGCTGATGGTGAGTCCAAGTTCAGGGAGAGATTCAGCAATTTCTTCAACCCGCCACCCAGCCAAGATGGAAATTGTAGTTTCCTGATTACCACCCTTAATCAGGATCTGAGCGATTTCGACGGCTGGTAATCCATCCTGGATCTCGAAGGTCCCGGCCTGGATCTGGGTATCCAACCCGGTGAAAATCAGGTAGGTTTGGAACAAATCGGGATCGCTAATTAAACCTCTTTGATAAAGTTTCCGGATTACCTGATCAGGAGTTTCCCCGGGACTGATCTGGATTTCAAATGGTTCCAGAACTGGCGCTGATTGAGAGATGAGCTGTTCCTCTCCCGCAATCAGCTGGATGGAGCGTAAATAAAGTGAAAAGATATTTTGACCGGGTGCCGCAGGTCCGTAGATTTCCTGGGCTCGTTCTGGAATGCTGTAGGTGATTCCAGAAAGAAAACAGATTGTAATTGAAGCAATCAGGGCAGTCAGCAGCAGAACAATCCAGCGGATTGATTTTCCGGATGATTTTTTCATTCTGACCGCTCACCTGCTGCCGCGTCCAGATATGATTGAAGAATGACAACTGCAGCCAGATCATCAACGGGTTGGTTTCGTTTTTTTCGTGAAACATTCATTTGCCGCAGGGCATCCTCCGCCTGCTGGGTGCTGCCGTATTCATTCCAGAGCAGGATAGGAATCGAGCTCAGAGATTCTAAAATATCTGCCATCCGGGCCGCTTTTTCTCCTTGATGTGAGATGCTCCCATCCCAATTCGCTGCCTGACCAATAATGATTTTTTCCACAGCATGCTTCTTTGCCATCCTAACTATCTCTTCCGCAATTTTTTTTCGGGATTGTTGATGGATCACACCAATTGGCGAGGCAATTGTCTGGGTTGGATCACTGATTGCAATACCGGTTCGCTGATCTCCAGGGTCAACTCCCAGGATTCTGCCGTGGTGGGAGGGTTGGTGATCCTTTTTCATTCTGCCACCTTGATGCGGAAGGGGAGGAAGGGCATCCGGAACCACCAGGAGGGAGAGAGCTGGATTTGAGGGGCTTGATTCCAGTCCAGCTGTTTTTGTAAATAGCTTGCTGCATCATCCGGTTTCGATCCCAGGAGTTCTGACAGGACTTCGCTTTCCTTAATTTGATTTGCTGCCTCCCAGGATATCAGAAGCTTCCAGGTATAGGAGCCGGTGGCAGTTTGTTGAGGAAGGCTCACCAGCTGATAGTTGTAACTATTTTCAATTGGAACCTGGTTCAGATTTCGATACCTCGAATTCAGGATTTCATCCATCAGGACGTTCAGGTTTTCTTGTTGGACTATCTCACATCCAAACCGGCCCCTGAGTTCAAGCTCCAATCTTGCACCAGGTGTACCTGCGGGAGGAGAGTATTTTTCTTGTGTGATTTCAAGCAGTTTGGGTTGATCACAAAGCTGCAGGTCATCTTCGCTAATCAGTGATGTTATTTTTTTCTGGGCGGCAGACACAAGCTGTTCAGTTAACTCTTTTTTTAACTGCTGCCGATCCTCTGCATCCGGTGCGCTGACCAGACGATTGGTGCCGCCTTCGATCTTCTCCGGGTTTGTAATTTGCAAATCGAACCCAAAAGGGGCCAAAACATTTGTTACAGTACCGGCGGCTGCATTCCCGGCTGTTCCGGGTTGAACAGATATGATTATTAATTTAACTTCAGATCCAAAGCCACCGGGTACTTCAATTTCAGATGAGTTTTGGTAAGCTGAAGAATATCCGTCATTACGCATAAAGACGGTGTCTTCTGGGATCAGAATTGGAAATTCTGTCAGATTTTTTATCAAGAGATCACCAGAAGCATATTGATCCGGGATATTGACGATACCGCTGGCGGGTTTTTGACCGCTGATTTCAGCTGTTACCTCGACCTGATCTGCAGGAATTAAACCTGAAAGCAGGACTGAGGAAATCTCCGGATTCGCTTCGATCGGTATTACTAAACTCTGACGTTGATCTGATTGCGGGGGAATGATTAGAGCACTGGGAATTAATATCACCAGGATCGAGATTACTGAGAGCAGAGCCAGGCTGAAAACTGTCACTCTGGCCCAGAAAGGCAGAATCCATGGCTCATCTTTCTCCTCCCGTTCTTTAAGCGGTCTGGGAGATTCTCCTGGATCGGAAGTTAAAAATTCCTCTTTCGCCATTGTTCTCTGAGTCCGGCGCCAATTGTCTTGCTGGGCGGTTTTCCGGCTGGAAAACACTGGAATTCCCAGCTCTTTCGCAGTATATATGAGATCCGGATCTTTTGTCAACAAAGCAAGCTGACTCCCCTGAGCTTTGCTGTAGCGGTCTAATACAACCAGGTCAAGCTTAGTCTGGATTTGATGACTGTTTTTCCGGCAGTCGAGCAGGATCCGTGAAGTCTGGGTCCAGTCCATTTTGTCCCGGACGGAGATAGTGTCATCATGCGGTTCAAGCAGAATTATCTGGGTTTTCACGCCAATATTTTACCAAACTGAGGGGATCTACCAATTATCTAGCAGCGGGATAGCGAGCCCAAAAAGGTCCTGTTCTGTTTCAGGAGCTAGAAATAGAAGCTCAACTATTGAGCGCTTTTTCCACCCAGGTGTCCACGCTGTTTAATGCATCCTGAAGGTGGGAGGGGTCTTTTCCGCCAGCTTCTGCCAGCGTTGGTCTTCCTCCACCACCTCCTCCGACCTGGGCTGCAACGAACTTCACCAGATCCCCGGCTTTAATTCCTTTTTGAACCAGATCATCTGTAACCGCAGCAATCATCCGCGGAGTCCCGTTTAACACGGCCCCTAGAACAACCAATCCGTTTTCGCTGTACTTCTGCCTGAAGCGGTCAGCCATGGTTCGCAGGGAATCCAGATCAGCATCATCCAGAATTGCCGTCAAAACATGAACCCCTAGAATATCATGGGTGCTGTCCAGCGCTTCTGTTAATTCCATTGCTGTGATTTTTTGCTGCAGTTTTTCCCTGATTTTTTCCAGGGTAGATACCTGGTTGAGGAGGTTTTTTGCAGTATCTACCAGATGGTCCGGGCCGGTCGAGAGTAATCTGGCTGTTTCACTCAACGTCTTAAATCGTTTTTGGACCAGCTCAACGGCTTTCCTTCCAGTGACCGCTTCAATCCTGCGGATCCCGGCTGCGGCACTGCCTTCACTTACAATTAAAAAGAGTCCAACTTTTCCAGACCGTTCGCAGTGTGTTCCACCGCACAGTTCATGAGAAAAGTCACCCATCTTTATTGTCCGGACCACATCTCCATACTTTTCTCCGAAGAGGGCCCTGGCTCCTTCATCCACAGCTTCCTGGAGTGGTTTATGTTTGATAATCAGAGGATGATCCTCCAGGATCCGCTGATTAACATGGGCTTCGATTTGTTCCAGTTCATCATCTGTCAGACCCTGGTGGTGCGTGAAATCAAAACGGAGGCGGTCAGGAGCGACCAGAGATCCAGCCTGCCGGGCATGCTCTCCCAGGACTTCATCCAGGGCCGCGTGCAGCAGATGGGTGCCGGTGTGATTGCGCATGATGTCCAACCGGCGCTGGTGGTCGACGGAGATGACCGCCGAATCCCCTGTCTTTGGTTCACCCTCGAGAACTTTACCCCGGTGGACAATCATTCCAGCAGCTGGTTGAAATAGATCCTGAATTTGGATTATCCAATCCTCACTGCTAATAGTACCGGTATCAGAAACCTGTCCGCCGGCTTCCATATAGAACGATGTGGCCGGAACAATCACATTGATTTCCTGATCAGTTTGGGCTTGTGGTGTTTCCTGATTTCCGTCGACCAGGGCTAAAATTTTGGTTTTTTCTGACAGCGGTCCATAGGGGTTATAGCTCACTCCGGAAGAATCAAGCAGGTCTTTTTGCTGAAGAGAGGTCAGCAGCTGATGATAAAATTCCATCTCCTCTCCGCCAACATCACCCATGGCTTCTCCAGCACCGGAAATCAAGCGGTGAGCTTCCATGGCCGCTTCAAATCCAGCTTCGTCTACATCGTAGCCTTTTTCACTGGCGATATCCCGGGTTATTTCAAGCGGCATCCCATAGGTTGTGTACAGGTCTGCAGCCTGCTGTCCTGACAGGGTGGTCTGATCTTGCATCGATAATTTATCCAGCAGTTCTTCGAGGTGAATAGTGGCTTTTTCCAGGGTTTGCTGAAATTGTTCTTCTTCCCGGGTAATGGTATTAAGAATAATTTGGTGATTTCGTTTCAGTTCTGGATACGAGTCCTGGTAAAGTTCAACGACTTTATCAGCGATATTTGCCAGGAAGGGTTGATGGAGGCCGATATGTCCCCCAAAACGGTACGCCCTGCGGATAATCATCCGGCAGACATAGTTCCGTCCCAGGTTTCCTGGAACCACGCCATCTGCGACAAGGAAAGCTGCCGCCCGGGCGTGGTCCGCAACGACCCGGTAGGGAGTAAAATTTGCATCCCGGTCTTGATCGCTGTCGCCTGTTAATTCCTGGGCAGTCTTGATAAGGGGGAGCAGCAGATCCGTGCGATATGTTGAGGTTTTTCCCTGCAGGATGGTTACTGCTCTTTCTAATCCCAGTCCGGTATCCACATGCTTATTCGGCAGCGGATCTAATTGTGTGGGACTTTTGCGGTTGTATTGAATAAAAACCAGATTCCAGAGTTCGACGAAACGATCCGTATCCAGAGTTGCCGCGTCGCTGACAGGTCCTTCCTCCGGTCGGAGGTCATAGTGGATTTCCGAGGAAGGTCCACAGGGACCCGTGTCGCCCATCTCCCAGAAATTATCTTTCCTTCCCAGGTAAAATAAATGGTTTTCTATAAACCCCGGTTGTTCCATCCAGTGCTGAACTGCTTCAGTATCGGTGGCAATGGAGCCTTGATCATCCTTAAAGACCGTAGAGTATAGCCGATCTTTTGGCAGCTGCCATACTTCAGTTAACAGCTCCCAGGCCCAGGAGATGGCTTCCTTTTTGTAATAATCTCCAAAGGACCAATTCCCCAACATTTCAAAAAAAGTATGATGTGTGTCATCCCGGCCGACGTCCTCGAGATCATTATGTTTTCCCGCCACCCGCATGCATTTTTGGGAATTAGCTGCCCGGTTGTAGTCCCGCTGATCGGTCCCAAGGAAGACATCCTTGAACTGGACCATTCCCGCGTTGGTGAACAGCAGGGTCGAATCGCCACCCGGTACCAAGGAGGAAGATCGAACAAATTTATGCTGTTTGGAGATGAAAAAGTCGATAAATGATTGTCGGATTTCATTCCCGGTCATAGATTTAAAAGTCATAATTCACCTTGTTTTTTCCTGAAAATCAAAACCCGGACGGGGGAGTTGTCCGGGTGAAACGCTGCGGCAGATGCAATGCTTTCCGGTTATCTGATAAATTTCCAGTCCAGGTCATTCCCTGAGTGTCTTTTTTCAATCAGTACTACATCCTGAATTATACAGGATAGAATACCAGGAAGCTAGATCAGAAACCTGTCTGGGGCTGTATTCATACAGCTTGACAGCTCCTTACGATTCAAAGCAAGGCAGTCCGTTGAGGCATATTATCAGGAGCTGCTGAATCTATGGTAGAATTTCTACGGTTTATTCACGCTGGATCAGGCTTGATCCAGCTTTTTGAAAATTGAACCTGGAGGCTTGTTCAAGTGATGGGAAACCTACGTCGGATTGTTTTAGATGTGTTAAAACCGCTGGAGCCAAATATTGTGGATTTGGTTCGTAAGATTTCCACATTAAGTGGTGTTGAAGGCGTGAACATCACTATTTACGAAATTGATCATCATGTTGAGAATGCAAAAATTACCGTAGAAGGGAATCAATTATCTTATGAAGATCTGAATGATCTGATCCAGGAAAATGGGGGTGCAATCCATTCTATTGATGAAGTCGCTGCTGGGAAAAGCATTATTGAAGATGTTGTTACCCATCAAGACTGAGCATGAGATTCATTCAAGCAGTCTGGTCCCGAGTTACTGGTTTTGTGGGGGAAATTGACACCTATAACCGTCTGGTAGGTATCGCCGAAATTGCCAGACGATATTTTGCCATGAACGCATTTGACGGGGTGCTGACCACGATTGGAATTTTAGTCGGGAACTATCTCGCTGATGTCCGAGATTTAATGATCCCAATCCGGATCGGAGTGGCAACCTCGATTGCAATGGGGATATCGGGTTTGTGGGGAGCTTATCTGACGGAAAATGCGGAGAGAAGGCGGGAGCTGACAGAATTGGAAAAAGTCTCTCTGATTGATCAAAGCGATACGAATATTGGGAAAGCATCCCGCTTCGCCGTGATTGTGGTTTCAATTGTGGACGGCCTGGCCCCTTTCCTATCTGCGATGATAGTTTTAATTCCATTGTTCCTGGCACCAGTTATCAACAATGTTGATTTAAGTTATGCTATGTCCGTTGGATTTGCACTCGTATGCCTATTCGGTCTGGGCGTTTTCCTGGGGAAGATCTCAAATCAAAACCTTCTCAAATATGGATTACGAACTCTGGTAGCCGGATTGGTGGCGATTGGAATTAATTTCCTGCTGGATGTCGAATAAACTAAAATAACTCCGGGGTATCAAACTATGGACCTTTACCTGTATCTGACGGTTTTTGCTTCCGGAATGACAACTCTGGGAATTGAGTTTGCTGCTTCCCGGCTCCTGGGAAGCGTATTTGGCACCAGCAATCTGGTTTGGGCCAGCATCATTGGTTTGATCTTGATTTATCTCACAGCGGGATATTTTATTGGTGGACGCTGGGCAGATAAATCACCTTCCAGGAAAACTTTTTATCAGATCATCATCTGGGGTGCATTTTCAGCCGGGTTGGTTCCATTTTTATCCCGTCCTGTTTTGATGGGTGCTGCCTCGGCTTTTGACCAGCTGCAGGTCGGCGTTCTGTTGGGATCTTTCACAGCAGTGTTGATCCTGCTGATCATTCCGATCACTCTTCTGGGAATGGTTTCTCCCTTTGCGATTCGTCTAGCGCTTAAGGACCCTGAGTCCGCGGGAAAAATCTCCGGCAGAATCTACGCCATCTCCACCCTGGGATCTTTTCTGGGAACATTTTTGCCAGATCTGGTCTTGATACCCTGGGTTGGAACCCGACTGACATTTGCTATTTTCAGCGGATTTCTGGTTGTGATTGCCTTAATTGGTTTTGCCAGATCCGGCAGCCGCCAGTTGTTACTTAAATATCTCTGGATGCCGGTGATTTTGCTTGGCATCAGCATCCTGTGGGGCAAAGCGCCCATCAAAGATCATCCGGACCAAATCTACGAAAAAGAATCTTCTTATAATTACATTCAGGTCCTGGAGCGAGACGAGTACCGCTATTTGAGGTTGAATGAAGGTCAGGGAGTCCACTCGATCTACCACCCTGAGCGAAACGCGTATTACGGGACCTGGATGCAGGTGCTTCCGGCGCCATTTTTTAACGCCGATCCCTTTTTGCTGGAAGATGTAGAAAGTGCGGCGATTATCGGGCTGGCCGCGGGAACAACAGCCCGTCAGCTGACCGAAGCATTTGGACCGATTCCGATTGACGGCTTTGAAATTGACCCTGAAATTATTCAGGTAGGAAAAAAATATTTTGAGATGGATCTGAACAATTTAACCATCTATCCTGAGGATGGGCGCTGGGGGTTGCGAAAGAGTGGGAAATCTTATTCATTAATCAGCATTGACGCTTACCGTCCTCCCTATATACCCTGGCACCTGACTACCAGGGAATTTTTCCAGGAAGTGAAAAATCATCTCTCAACTGACGGGGTGATGGCATTGAACGTGGGGCGAACCCCGACGGATGAAAAGCTGCTCTCGAGCCTGGCCGCTACAATTATGGATGTTTTTCCATCCGTCTATGTGATTGATGTCCCAGGATCTTATAATTCCATGATCTATGCTACAAACAGCCCGACGGATTTTTCCAATTTGGAAAATAATTTCCGAATTCTTCTTGATAAAGATGATGTTGATCCAACATTAATTGAGGCCGTCAAAATTGCTCTTATTCAGCAGCGGGAAATACCGGAGGGGGGAATAGTTTTCACTGACAATTATGCTCCGCTGGAACGGATTACCAATCAAATGGTTTTAAGTTATGTTTTGTTTGAGGAGAATGCAAGCGGGGTGGAGGTGCCATGAAGTTGAATCTGATCGGGCTGAGGTTTTTCAATGTTCTGGTAACCCTGTCCATTCCGGTGCTGATCAGTATCGCACTTATCCGGATCCTGCTGACCCCGATTTTTACTACCGTAGAATACCGGATGCCTTATTTCCCTGAAGACAGGTATGGTTTCAGTCTTGAAGAGCGCTTGAAGTACGGTCAGATTACCCGCAGATTCCTGGTGTCTGAACAAGGTGAAGATGATCTAAGGGATTTGGAATTCAGTACTGGGGAACCGTTATATCTGGACCGGGAGATCAGTCACCTGGTGGATGTTAAGAATGTTCTCCAGGGAGCCTTCACAGCCTGGTGGGTTGCTTTGGGTTTATTTTTAGGGGGTTTGGGGGGGATTGTTTTACTGCAGGGTCAGGAAAACCTGGGTCTGACACTTTCGAGGGGCGGATGGCTGACAGTTGGGTTGGTGATTTTTCTGCTGGTATTTTCTGTTCTGAGTTTTAACACCCTCTTTACTCGTTTCCATCAGGTTTTCTTTGAGGGTGACAGCTGGCTCTTCCGGTACTCAGATACTTTGATCCGGCTTTTCCCGATCAGATTCTGGCAGGATGTGTTTATTCTATTTGGTTTGCTCACACTCCTGATCGGAGGGTTGATTGGTTGGTTCTCGCCCAGGATCAAATTCGGGTCCATTCGATAAGATAAAATGTACTATCTCAATTTGGAAATTCCAAAAAAAGGGCGATTTAGGCGCCCTTTTTTGATTTGGATGATTATAGTCAGGCGCCAAATTTTTGAATCCGGAGAGCATGGGCTAAAGCGAGGGACATGGTTTCGACTGCAGGAAATGTCCCTAGACCTCCCCGGGCACAATTTCGCTCACTAAAGCTGGTTTCCAGATCAGTTCGCTGGGTTTCAGGAGCCCAGAGCAAGAAGGGGACTGGATGCCAGGAGTGAGAACGAAGAGCTGCCGGGGTGCTGTGATCGCCAGTAACGATCAACACGTCGGGTTTGAGATCGAGCAGGATTGGCAGAGCCTGGTCCACTTTTTCAATCATCTCAGCTTTTTTCTCCAGATTTCCATCTTCTCCGTAGCTGTCAGTTTTTTTAATATGAATAAAAAAGAAATCATGCTGTTCCCAAACTCTAGCTGCGGTCCGGAATTCTCCTTCTGGTCCAGATTCTACGTCTTCAATGACTTCCATGCCCACCAGGCGGGATACTCCTTTGTACATCGGATACTCAGCTATGCAGGCTGCCTCGAGCTGGTAGGCTTCATCATAACTCGGAAATTGGGGGTCAGTCGCAAAACCGCGCAGTAAAAACCCATTTGCCACCGGCTGATCTTCCAGAGTCTGGTATGCTTTTTCAATCCATTTTGTGAAAAGCGCTGCAGATCTCTCTGCCGCCGGATCCTGGGCTTGCAGGGGCAGAGGCGGGACACCCGTTTCCTGGGGGTCTGTATCATTGAGCTCGGGACTTAATCCATCACCCCGCATGACAACAACAAAACGATACTCTTTGACCTGTTTGATCTCAACCTCGACTTCTGGAATCTGAACCTGGTTCAGGATTTCAATAACCGGAGCCGCATCCTCCTGCGAAATTCTTCCAGCTCGGCGGTCAGTCACATTGCCATTTTCATCAAGTGTGCAGAGATTTCCTCTGGCTGCAACATCGCCTTTTTGGACAGTCACATTAACTCCGGCGGCGGAGAGGGCGCCTCTCCCAACAGCGTACTCCAGGGGCTCATAACCAAAAAGTGCCAGATGTGCTGGTCCTGAACCAGGAGTGATGCCGTGCCGGATTGGAATTGTTTGACCGAGTGTGCCTTCTTGAGCCAGGCGGTCAAGATTCGGGGTTTTAGCAGTTTCCAGTGCTGTTTTTTGGCCTGGTTTGGTGGCAATTCCTCCCAGTCCATCTAATACCAGCAGCACAATTTTGGTCTCGTTTTTTTCAATTAAATCAGATAAATAAGAATGGGGCATAGTTCCTCCTACATGGAAACGTCCCCTCGCAGTACATTGACGAGGAGACGTTGTTCGTTTTGTTTAATCTGGTTCTAGTTACTTCAGCGGATTACCTGTTCTGTCTCCCGGTCGAAAATGTGCATATTGTCCATATTGAAAGCCATAGTCACGCTGTCACCCATTTTATAGCTTGTCCTGGGGTCGACCCGGGCAACATACTCATCTTCACCACTTTTCAAGAATAAGAATATTTCATTGCCCATCAATTCTGTGATATCTACCTCTGCATCGACATTCTGGGCGATAATCCGGGGTGGCGCATAGTTTGGATCATGAATATCCTCCGGCCGCAAACCAAAAATGACTTGTTTCCCGACATAATCCTTGAGGGATTCACGCCGGCTTTCAGGAACCTGAACAGAAAAACCATCAGCGTTGATCACAATATCCTGCCCTTCCTGGGACAGCTCCCCATTGAAAAAGTTCATTGCCGGTGAACCAATAAAACCAGCCACAAACAGATTATCCGGCATATCGTAGAGATTTTGTGGGGTATCAATCTGCATCAATTTTCCATGGTTCAAAACAGCAATTCTGCTGGCCATTGTCATGGCTTCGACCTGGTCGTGGGTCACATAGATGAAGGTGGTTGAAAGTTTTTTGTGCAACTTGGTTATTTCCGCTCTGGTCTGGACTCTGAGCTTCGCATCCAGGTTGGAAAGGGGCTCGTCGAGTAAGAATACTTTCGGATTGCGGACGATTGCCCGTCCCAGGGCAACACGCTGGCGCTGACCACCTGATAGCTGGCGGGGTTTGCGTTCCAGCAGGGGATGAATGCCGAGGATATCAGCTGCATTTTCAACCCGGGACTCGATTTCATCTTTGGGGTAATCGCGGAGCTTCAAACCAAACGCCATATTATCGTAAACTGTCATATGGGGGTAAAGGGCGTAGGATTGAAAGACCATGGCGATATCCCGGTCTTTCGGAGCGACATCATTGACCACCCGTTCTCCAATCTTGATTTCACCTTCTGTGATGTCCTCCAGCCCTGCGAGCAAACGCAGCGCTGTTGATTTTCCGCATCCAGAAGGCCCGACCAGGACAAGAAATTCCTTATCTTCAATTTCTATGTTCAGGTTATCAACGGCAACCACTTCATCAAAACGTTTAGTTACATGATCGTATGTGACGCTAGCCATGAACCGTTTACTCCTTTTATTCCAAAAATATAGATCAATCTTTTGTATTATACATCAAGAAATTCATTATCGACAAGCATTCTGGTTCCGGTTCAGCTGCCTGAATTATTCATAGACTTCAGCAAAACTCGTGTTTGTGATGATTTGGATCTTTATCGGTTAATCACCACAGGACACCTTGTTGATTGAGAACACTCATTTTAGAATGGGTGTATGACAAAACAAAATGTTACTCCTGTCCGGAAACAATATCTTGATATTAAACATCAGCATCCCGATTCAATCGTCTTTTTCCGGTTGGGAGATTTTTATGAAACCTTTGACGAGGACGCAGAAATTGTTTCCAGAGTTCTTGATATTGTGCTCACATCCCGGAATATCGGAAAAGGGACCCGGGTCCCTATGGCCGGGATTCCTCATCATGCGGCAGAAAATTATTTATCGCGCTTGATAGAGCAGGGATATCATGTCGCTATTTGTGAACAGGTGAGTGATCAGCCAGTGGATGGGTTGATGCCGAGAGAAGTGGTCAGGACGATCACCCCGGGCACAATTCTTGAGCCTTCTCTGCTGCCAAGTGATAACAATAATTATCTGGTCAGTGTGGTCTTTGAACAAGGCAGGGCCGGCATTGCTTATGTCGACATTACCACGGGTGAGTTTGCGGTGACAGAGCTGGATGGGAATCCCATTCAAGATCTGGTCCGTTCAGAATTAATCCGCCTTAATCCGGCTGAGACAATTTTCCCCGATAATGTTTCCTGGGAGGAGAATCAACTCCCATCTCACCTTACCAGTTGGACTGCCTGGCGCTTTGAGCACGGTCGGTGCCTTAAAGTCCTTCAGGATCATTTTCAGGTCGCAACCCTGGCTGGATATGGAGTCCGGGGATATCCCTTTGCTGTCCAGGCTGCTGGAGCTGTTCTGCAGTACTTGGAATTGAATCGGCCGGGTGCGTTAAAGCTCCTGACCGGAATCAGTATGTACCACCTTCAAGATTTTATGACTCTGGATGGGTTCACCAGAAGAAACCTTGAACTGACAGAAACAATTCGAACGGGAGAGGCTGCAGGATCATTGCTGGGAATCCTGGACCGCACAATTACTCCAATGGGCAGGCGGATGATCCGCCAATGGGTCAGCAAGCCGCTCCTTGATGTTAAGGAGATTCGTAAACGCCAGGAAGGTGTTCAATTCTTCTTCAACGATGGACTGCTCCGATCGCAGATTCGGGAGGATTTCAGTTCTCTCCAGGATTTAGAAAGATTGAGCAACCGCATTCTGGGGGGGACTGCCCAGCCTCGGGATCTGGCAGCGATGAGGGAAACCCTGATTCAGCTGCCTGCAATATCCAAATATTTCGATGATCTGTCGGCTGATCAAAACTATCTGCATGAGTTAAAGCAGCAGTATTCCAACTGCTCAGAAGCACTCCAGCTGCTCCAGAATGCCTTGGAAGATGACCCGCCAGCGACTCTGGGGAATATCGGGATCATTCGTCCGGGATATGCAGAAGAGCTGGATCAAGTCCTGAATGATACCAGTCATGCCAGAAATTGGATTGCGAACCTTGAACAGGTGGAAAGGGAAAATACTGGGATCGACAACCTCAAGGTCAGTCATAACAAGGTTTACGGCTACTATCTTGAGGTCACAAAATCAAAAACCGATCAGGTCCCGGAGCATTACATCAGAAAACAAACCCTGGTCAATGCGGAAAGATATGTCACACCTGAGCTGAAGGACTATGAAACCAAAGTATTTAATGCAGAAGATCAAATCCGCGATATTGAACGTCGTTTGTTTTCCGACTTATGCCGCCGCCTGGGATTGCTAACCGGTCCGATTTTAAAGACAGCCCGTGTCCTGGCAATTATCGATGTACTGGCCGCTTTGGCTGAAACTGCTGCGGTGCATGATTATCACTGCCCCGAGGTTGTGGATGAGGATGTACTCGAAATTCACCAGGGAAGGCATCCTGTTGTGGAGGTGTCTCTTCCAGGAGGAAGTTTTGTTTCAAATGACACCATATTTGACAAAGAAGAACGGATCCGAATCCTGACAGGACCAAATATGTCCGGAAAATCAACCTTCCTGCGCCAGGTTGCATTGATTGCTTTGCTGGCTCAGATGGGTAGTTTTGTTCCGGCAGAGTCTGCCCGAATCGGTCTAATAGACCGGATTTTTACCCGGATCGGTGCTCAAGATGAAATCCATGCCGGAAAATCCACCTTTATGGTGGAAATGGTGGAAACAGCCAATATACTTAATCATGCAACCTCCAGAAGCCTGTTAATCCTGGATGAAATCGGCCGCGGAACCAGTACATATGACGGTGTATCAATTGCCTGGTCTGTTGTGGAATATATCCACAACCATCCTGAAAAACGGGCAAAAACCCTCTTTGCGACTCATTATCATGAATTGACCGAACTCGGCGAGCTGCTTCCCGGGGTCTGGAATTATAAGGTCAGTGTCTCGGAGGATGAAGGGAAAGTGATTTTTCTCTATCAGATAGTACAGGGAGGAGCGGATAAATCCTACGGTATTCATGTAGCAAAAATTGCCGGTATGCCATCTCCAGTTGTCCAGCGGGCTGAACAGATCATGCAGCAGCTGGAAAAGTCCTCCGGAAGAGCTGTTCAGATTGATCCGGAAGCTCCAAAGCAGATGACTTTGTTTCCAAAGACCAATCCTTTGCTGGAGGAAATGAGCGAACTGGATGTAAATTCGCTTTCTCCATTAGAAGCGCTCAACCTGCTGTTTTCGTGGAAAACAAGATACTTAGACCAGGATAGTGAGTCTGAGGAATAGAAAAAAGCTCCGGATTACCCCGGAGCTCTTTTGATTAATCTGCAATTCTTTTTTGTTTATTGGTGCGCTTGGACAACTTCAATCACAGCGGGCAGATCAAGCCCCAGGTCTTTGAGTTTTTCCAACCTGGGTACGCCGTTTTCAGTCCAACCCCGGCGTTTATAAACTGCATCAATCAGCTGGTTGTACTGCTGTTCACGATGAGCTCTCAGCAGGGCAACTTTTTCTGAGGTTGGTTTGTCGGTGACATCATCCCCGTGAATTGCTTTTAGCTGGTTGTCATAGCGTTCCAATCTGGATTCATACTCGGTTTCTGTAACCGGGCCAATGGCCCGGTAAGGGGGATAGTCATGTTCCCGGGTTCCAAACCCTACCCGGAGATTGAAGACCCGCTGGAAGTTGTAAACCCGCTCTGATTGGCTGATTAAATCATCTGGAGTTACTTTTTCTCCAGTGACACCTTGATAGACCCAGGTGTAGTTCTCGACATGTTCCGGAATTTTTTCCGGATGATCCTGCTCAGCGTTGTCTATGGGTTTGATATCATTCCACGGCAGTTTGCAGAGCCCGTGGAGGCTGAACCAGGTCCGCCACATCGGGAAATAATGAAGCGCTTCCGCTTTGTCATCAAATGTAGGAAGTTGTTTGTCCACCTGGTCCATGAAGATCAACCAGGCTTCGTCGTGCTGTCCACCTTTCAATGCCATCCCATACCCGCCCTGCTGGGCGATTGATTCTTTGGTCATGTATTCGGAGATTTCCATGCCCTTTACTTCCATCCCAATATCCTGTAAAAAGTCCGGATCAGCCCCGAATTCATCCGCAAAATACGATTTCATGTAGCGGATTCCTTGACCAACGATTACTCCAAAACCTTCTCCCCTTGCCATCTGGTGCAGCATTTCTGCTGTAGCTTTTGCGTTGCCCCATTCCAGCTTTAAACCGCCGGTTTTTTCCTCATTGAGAATCCCGGCCTGATAACATTCCATCACAAAGGCAACTGAATTGGCAAATGAGATTGTATCCACGCCGTAGGTGTCACAGTAAAAGTTAAGCTCCAGGATTGCGTTGGGATCAAAAACACCGATGTTTGAGCCTAATCCGGCAGCGTTTTCATACTCGGGACCGTCAACCAGCACCAGTTCACCTGCATGCGGTCCGGTCTGGAGGGGAAAGTCATCCACCCCGTGAGAACAGGCCAGGGTGCATCCCAGCCAGCAGCTGTCCATTCTTTTATCCTGGGTAAAGGCTTTCTGCCAGGTGGTGGAGTCAATTCCTTCATGATCCGGGTGTGATCCGAACTGGAAATTGTGAACCGGAAGAAGGTCAAAATGATCCATAATCTCGACCAGATGGGCCGTGCCGATTTCCCGCATATTATTCTGGGTGGCATCGTATTTAGTGATTTCCTGATTGATCCTCCGTCCGGCTTTCCGGATTAAATCAGGGTCTGCTGGGTTGTTACTTGCTCCGCTGAGCTGACTGTATCGAACAACGATTCCCTTGATCTTTTTGTCCCGGAAGACCCGGCCGGATCCACCTCTTGCAGCTTGTTTGACCCTGACCTCGCCCCGCCGATGATCGTAAAAACTTAGATTGAGGCCGGCATAGCGTATGTGTTCTGCCGCCTCGCCAGAGGTAATTACGGAAACATTCTTTTTGTCTTTTTCATCTTCGGCATACATCTCAGTCAGGATTCCCGCCAGGGGATAGGTGTTCACAGCTTCATCGGGTGCAGATTCAATCCTGACCTGTTGAGTATCTCCGTCGATGACAATAATCACATCCTGGTCCGCTTTCCCTGTAACTTCCAGGGCGTCAAACCCGGAAAATTTCAAAAACGGGGCGAAAAAGCCACCGCCGTTGCTGTCAATAACTGATTTGGTGAGGGGGGATAGGGTGACCACTGTGCTTTTCCCCATCCCGGGGTAGGCAGTTGTTCCACAGAGTGGACCGTTGGCAATAATCAGGGCATTCTCAGGATCATCCCAGTTTGTATCCGCCTGGACAGCATTCCACAGCAGCCAGAGAGCAAATCCGCGGCCTCCTGTAAAGAGGTCCTTCATCTGCTGGGTTACAGGTTTTTCTGTGATGCTGTAGTCATCCAGATTAATGTGCAGGGTTCGGTTCGCGTACCCATGGACAACGGGCTGCTGCTGGTACTTGTATTCAGCTTTTTGCTGATGGCTTTGAAGTAATTGATTGACTGCCAGAGTCATATCCGATCTCCTTAAAACAGTTATTTTCCTAAAAGCATCATACATTTTTTTGTGGTTTTTTGCAGGAGCTATTATACACCTAATTAAAATGATAAGTCTCTTTGATTGAAAACATCCTGACCGAAAAAGTAAGTTCTAAGTTTAGATTTATTAACTTTTTGCTCAAATAATTGAGATTTGGAAGCCTGAGATATATTTATTATTTAAGTATTTAGAAGATTAATATGTGCAAGTAAAATAAATTTTGGCAGGATGCGGGAAAAAAGTCTATTGCGTATATCTTAGTTTTCGTATAGAATTAGAACAGGATGGAAAATCAGGCCATTTCATCCTCTATTACCTGTCAGACACAGGGACATCATGTCAAGGAAAATTCGAGCTTTTTTGCTGCTTGGGATACTTATATATGGGCTGACTGCCTGCTCGCTAGATGGGCAAAAAGCGTCAACCTATTATATTGTTGATCCTCGATTTGGGGAGCTCTACGAGCAGTTAAATGGTGAAGATATTCTAGGTCCCCCCATTTCAAACAAAAAATTTGTTGCTAATACCCGTCAGGAGAAACAGTATTTTGAAGGGGGAGTGCTAGTTTTTGATCCGGACGCCACTCCCCGCGTTTGGCTATATCCGGTTGGTCGGGATGCTGGATTTTCTGACATTCCAAACTCCGACCCCGAAAACCCATCCGTCAAGTATCTGAACGGATTTATTATTCCCCCTGAATTCGCAAAAATCTATGATCAGCTGGGGGGAGAACGCTGGGTTGGACAACCGCTGACCCGGGCTCGTTTTAATCCTGAAAAAAATCGAGTGGAACAGTATTTTGAAAATTTGGGATTTTTCCGCTATGAAAATGATCCAGCAGGGGTCGTTCATTCTATGCCCTACGGTCTTTGGAAGTGTGCTGGTGAATGTGCCATGTATCCCGGGGTGGAAAATGCGGCTGCAGGGCAAAGCGTATCCTCAGCGGATTCTGCACTCTTTGGCCAGACAGCAGCTCATTTTGGAGTGAAGTTTACCGGAGAAGTTCTTTCAAAGCCTTATCTGACTGACGAGGGAATTAAAGAGCAGATTTATGAACATGTGGTCCTGGTTGAAGACCCATCCAGTCCATTTGGGGTTCGGCCCCGTGCGATCAGCCAGGATTTGGATTTTTCCAGCGATCAATTTCAAAAACCCAGAGCAGATGCTCAGGATTATTTCCGGGAAGTAAACGGAGGAAAAGGATTTTATATTCCAGCGTATTTCCTGAACTTTATTGATCGTTATGCTGGATTTGAGTTTTCCGGGGAGCCAGTTTCGAGGAAAGAGGAAATCCGGGAAGGCGTTTTCCGCCAGTGTTTTGAGAATTACTGCTTATTGTATGATTCTCTTGCGCCGGAAGGGCAGCGTGTGAAGCTTGAAAAATTAGGTAAAAAGTATCAAGCCGCCCTGCAGGCGTCTGTTCCGGAACCTCAGCAAAACGAGGTCGCAGCTCAGAATTTGAAGCTGGACATCTGGGAGCAATCACCTCAAATCAGTTCCAGCGAAACCCAACAGCTGGGTGCATGTGTTCACCAGGGAGATCTACCCCAGGTGGGTTTGAAACCGGTTCTGATTTTAAGTATTCCTGGTCAGGAGGCTGGTACCTCTCAATTCCAACCGACCGATAATGGGGGTTGTTCCTTCCTGAATTTGGAACCGATCCAGGCTGAAAATGGAGCAACCGTGGACTATCAGGTCTGTGTCCAGGACAGCAGCGGCAGGGATATTTGTCAGCGGGATAGTTTTGTTATCTGGGGAAATCAGGAAGAACCAAAAGAAGAAGAAAAACCGTCTGGTTTTGATCAAACAGCTGTCACAGAACAAGAGTTCACCCAAGCAGAAACCCATCAGGCTGTACTGGATCTTTGGGCGCTGAAGCCTCAGATTTCCTCCCAGGAATACCAGGAAGTTGGGGCCTGTATTCATCAGGGTAATCAACCGCAGGTGGGTCTTCAGTCCAGTTTAAAGCTGTCTCTACCACATTCCAGCGACATAATTTACCACGGAACTCCATCTGACCGTGGGGGGTGCACTTTCTTCCGCCTTGATCCAGTCACTGCTAAAAATGGTGAGACAATTCCTTATGAGGTTTGTTTTAAAAGCCCCAATGGGGAGAGCTTCTGTCAGCAAGCTAGTTTCCTGATCTGGGGAAACCCGTAAATCTCAATTCTGTCTAAATTCTTAGTGAAATTCTGCCCGAACTTCAACCCGGTCCAGGTTCGGGCCAAGGCTGTATAGAGTAAATTGGTACGGCAGTTCTGCGCCTGGAGCCAGGATTTGACTGCTGATCCATTTTCTATAGCCGACAACATTCTCATCGCTGTATCCTACAGCAGCAACCCACACACTTTTGATGCCTTCCAGATTCTCGGGGAGCGGGATAATACCCTGGACCTTTGCGCTCAGAGAATCTGATCCAATTTTGATTTCCGGATCTGGTAAGGATACAGGAAGAGGAGGATTTTCTGTGATCAGGGAAGTTTGGAGTACAGCGCTGACCTGGTAGTTGGAGGGAATTGGCGGAGGGAAATACGCAGCCGCTGGAAATGATTCTCCAGGGGCAATATAATTCAATGCAGGTACTGCGGTTTGGGAGTAAACCTCGTCGTTTTGGGGGCTGGTCAATGTCAAGCTTACCGATATATTTTCAACCGGGCTTGCTTGATTGTTTTTGATGATTGGAAAACACCATAACCCGCCATCCAACGAAGCAAGACAGGACTGAAAATTTATTTCCAGATTAACAGGTGTGGGTGTTGGGTAGGAGATGATTGCTCCCTCGCTGCTGGGAATAATTAACTCCTCACCAGGAACTAAAAAGTTTGGATTTACTGTTGGGTTAGCAGCAATTAAACGATCGAGGAGGACTCCATACTGGAAAGCGATACCGGATAGTGTGTCATTGGCCTGGATGGTGTGCTTAAACGGTGTGGGTGTGGGAAGAATTGGTTCAGCGCTTCCCTCTGGAACTTGAGTTTCTGTCGGCACCGGCTCCTGGGTGGCAAAAATGAAGGTCTCGATGACAATTGTTGGTGTTGAATTGGCTGCCTCCGTGGTAGAGGTCCCGGTATTTTCCGCACAGGCAGTCAGTCCAGAAAAAAAAGTAAAAGTGATTAAAAACCAGGTTAACTTTCTCATGGAATAGATTATACCCTTCCTTGTCCGAACCTCCTGGCTGTGCTACACTCTGGATATGGTTGCACTGCCGCAGGGAAGCGATTCATGACTGAAAATCAACGCTTTATACAGGCAAAATTTGTACTGGATCAGGGTGACCTTCACCAGGCAAGAAAAATCCTCTCAGAATTAATTAAGGAAGAACCGGGAAATCTGGAGTACTGGCTCTGGTTGAGCACGGCTGTGGAATCCCGGAAGGAAAGGATTTTCTGTTTAAGAAAAGCTCTTGAGATCGACCCCGAGAACCAGACTGCCCAACGGGGACTGCTAATTTTTGAGGGGAGTTCTCAACCCGGTCTCAAACCGCTGGAACTGACTCCCCGGGATTGGTCAAGTCAGATTGATTTTTCTCAGCCCAAACAGCCCAAAACAAAGCAAAAGAAGCGGAAAAGGTTTCAATCAAGATATTCTTATTTGCTTGCCGGTGCGGCTGCGCTGCTGTTGATCCTGCTGGTCAGTGGTGTGTTGTTCCCCGGGCGTGGTTCAATATTTTCACCAAGATTGACGATAACTCCTATGACCTGGACTCCATCTGTGAATCCAAATCTGGTTGGGAATCAATCCGCAACCCCGAATCCGATTTTAAAAACCCCCATCGGGGAAGTTCTGGATATCCCGTACACCCCTACTGCTGTCTATGTCAACACACCCCATCCCCGATATGGAAGCTATCAAACTGCTATGGATGCCTATCAGCGAGGTGATTTTCTAACCATGCTGACATATATCCGTCAAACCGCTGATCAGCTGGAAACACCGGATATTGTTTACCTGGTCGGGGAAGCTCTTAGAAATCTTGAACGTTATGAAGAAGCTGAAAAAGAGTATGATCGAGTTCTTTTTTTGGATCCGGAGTTTGCTCCAGCTTATCTAAGCCGGGCATTGATTCAGAAAGCTTACAACCCGAATGCAGATGTTAAAGCAAATCTGGATAGTGCAATCAGGTATGATGAGGCATTTGGAGAAGCCTATATTGAACGGGCTGGATACTTTCTGAAACAGGAGAATTATCAGCAAGCTTTTGCCGATGCAGCCGAAGCCGTAAATCTCCGCCCAGATTCCCAGGTCGCTCATCAATACTACGCTGAAGCAGCGTTCGGATTGGGCCAATATGACCTGGCTCTTAAGGAAGCAGAACGATCCCTGGAGCTTGACATTAATCATGTCCCGACCTATTTTCTCCTTGGTCGGTTGTACCAGGAAAAGGGTCAGCCCGCGAAAGCGATTGCATATCTTTCGAAATATGGCCCTTATGATGATAATAAATCCTGGGAATATTATGGAGCACTGGGTCAGGCGATTTATCAGGCGGGGGGAAATCTGGAGCAGGCCAAGACCAACTTGGACGCTGCAATCGCTGTAAAAAAAGACTCAGCAGATTTGTATCTGACCCGGAGTATGGTCAATTTTGGTTTGGGGTTGGAAAACGAGGCAGTCAGCGACGCTTATGCGGCCCGAAATATTGACCGGAATGACCTGGAATTGACACTTTATCTTGGAAAATTACTGCTGGAGACTGATCAGAGCTCGATGGCTGGTATCTATCTGCGGATTTGTGAAGACTTAACTGATGATCCGGATTATCTGGCAGAAATTTATTACTGGAGGGCACAAGCTAGAGAACAAAACGGCCGTTTTGAGGAAGCTCAAGCGGATTGGCAGCTTTTGACAGAGCTCCCAGCAGAGTCAGTCCCGGAAGAATGGTTGATTGAGGCAGTGGAAAAGTTGAGAATTACAATTACCCCCACCTTTCCCGCGTCTGAGCCACCAACTCCAACGATAACTCCTTCAGCTACTTCAACCCCAACACCTGTGCCTGAACCATCTGAAACCTCCACACCGGGGAACACCGCAAGCATCACCCCTTCTGCTACGTCAGAATAAAAACCGCAGGCAGAGGTGGACACATCCCCCCCCTTGCTATTCTTTTCTGGAAGGACTATAATGTTCGGTGGTCTGCAGACGAACTGAGCAGGCAGACAAAAAGAGCTGAGATATGCCGATTTACACGTATCGTTGTGAACACTGTGGAATACAATTTGACCGAAAACAAAAGTTTTCGGATGATCCCCTGAAAGTGTGCCCTGAGTGTGGGACTAAAACCCTGCGCAAAGTTTATACTCCTGTAGGGATCGTGTTTAAAGGATCCGGATTTTACGCAACGGATAACCGGTCTCCCTCAGGGATGGAGTCACGATCGGAAGAAACAACTTCCAGTGTGAAGAAAGACCAAAAGTCTGACTCTGCAGATTCTGCAAAATCAGAAAAAAAGTCTGACAGCAAAGCTAAGAAAGACTCTGAATAATCTGGATAACTGAACACAAAAGAAAATCTAGCTCCCCGGATGGGGAGTTTTTTTTAAAACGTGATCAGTGGGACGGGGATAAAAACCAGGATAAATATTAGAAGGCCAAACCTGGCCATCCAGACCCGGGCTGGATCTAAATCTGTGATTTCATCCAATGGTTCTGCTTGAGTCCGTCCGAATATCAAGATCAGAAAGGCCCACAACCACCATCCGGACCACACGAATCCCAGGACAACGAGGATCCCGAGAATGAAGGGCCAGAAACTTTTTGCACGTTTACCAAACAGGCTGTAGACCAGGTGTCCTCCATCTAATTGTCCTGCAGGGATTAAGTTGAGCGAGGTAATCAGCAGCCCTGCCCAGCCGGCCCAGGCTACTTGATGGATGGTGACATCCCACCCTCCATTGGGGAAGGGCATTCCCGTAAAAAAATACCGGACCCAGTACACAAATGGTTGAAGCCCCTGAAAACTCACTGGTTCTGGAAGCCATTTTCCGTGGATGAGGTATTTTAATCCGAGGTAGAGGAGCGAATTACCTTCTAAAAAATACCCGGTCATATCAAGCGGCAGACGTTCCACCGTTGATAATGAAAGTCCGTAAATCAACACAGGTATTGTAATGACCAAACCTGCGAGCGGTCCAGCGAGGCCAATATCTAACAGCACTTTTTTATTTTTGGGCGGCTGCTGAAGCTGGATAAATGCACCCATCGTCCCAAACGGGCTGAGTGGAAAAGGTATGAAATACGGCAGAGTGACCTTTGTTTTATGAATCCGGGCTGCGAAATAATGACCAAATTCGTGAGCGGTCAGAATACCCAGCAGGCTGACCGCAAAACCAAGCGTTTCTCCGAGAACGGGTTGAATATTTTCCCAGAGAACAGCCAGATCTCCGGTTATTGGTCCGCTGTAAGTGGAGAGCAGGCCGGCAAAGATTACACTGAAAAATGTCAGGACAAATAAAAGAATATTTATTCGGGTTTTTCTGCTCTTGGGTTGGATCAATCCCTCGCGGAGGATCACCAGATGATCGTGGTGGTTTTTACGGAAGAGGGGGGTGATTTCCAGCGGCTGAAAATGGTTTTCTGCGTAGTCGTAGGCCTCTTCGGAAGGACGGGTCAGCTTTCCCTGGTAGACAGCAAGGACGTTATCCTGGGAGCGTCCCAGAGTGATTTTCTCTATCTCAAAAAAGTTTTGAATAATCGCAGTTGATTGTTGAACGAGGGATGTCTCTTCGGCTGTGTTGGATTCGGATTCCATGGAGTTTGCTGTCCTCGTAGGTTTACCAGTAAGAAAGGCGGGAGTGAATGGGAGTCGAACCCACCGCGGCCCGTATAACGACCCGCCACCGATTTTGAAGACCGGGGAGCCCACCGGGACTCAACCACCCCC
>CAZTWV010000016.1:0-63032 GCA_964618295.1 uncultured Anaerolineales bacterium
CGCAAAACCGCTCTGGCCGAAGCCTTTGCGTTTTCTCATGGAGGCGGTAGCTCCATCACCGGAGGGATTGAATACACCCGGCAGCTTCTGGCAGAAACGCTCGGACCTCATCGGGGGACAGAATTGATGGACAAAATCTCTGCCCACAAGCAAATGTCTTCCTTTGATATGCTCAAAAATGCTGATCCCATCCAGATCGCCAACACATTATCGGAAGAACACCCCCAAACAGTGGCCCTGGTGCTGGCTCATTTGGATGAACAGCTAGCGGCCAACATTCTCTCTACATTTACTCACGAACGGCAGGTGAATATCACCCTCCGGCTGGCCCAGATGGATCGGGTATCCCCTAAAGTCGTCCAGACTATTGAGCAAAATCTAAAGCAGAAACTGTCCGGTGTGATCAGTGAGGCAGATTTCCGGGCTACAGGCGGGGTTTCCTTCCTGGTTGGCATGCTTAATCAGGTGGATCGGGGAGTACAGAAAGCAATCTTTGATGAATTGGAAGAATCCCATCCCAAACTGGTGCAAGAAATCCGTGACAATCTTTTCACGTTTGATGATCTGCTCAAGCTGGATGACAGGGCTATCCAGCGGGTATTAGGTGAAATTGACAAACAGGAATTATCACTGGCATTGAAAGCCGCCCCGGACAACCTCAAGGACTTTATTTTCAAAAATTTGTCCGAAAGAGCTAGAGACACTTTGAAAGAAGATTTAGAACTGCTCGGTCCACAGCTGGCGAAAAACGTCTACGAAGCCCAGCGCAGTATAGTTGATACTGTCAGAAGGCTGGAAGAAGCAGAAGAAATTATGATTGCAGGTATGGGAACTGATGAAGAAATCATTGAATAGTTCAGTAATAAAATCCACAGCAGAAGAATCATTGCAGCTCTGGTCTCCTGCCGCTGTCAGGGAAGAAAAACAAACGGAACTGCCGGAATTTTTACTGCAAAACAATTCCGGAGGAAATAATGCCGCCCGGGTTAATCAAGCCTCAGTAATTAAGTCTGGTGAGATTGAAACCACCCCTCTCAACTCCTGGATCCCCGGCGATATTCTTCAAATGGAAAACTGGATGAATCCAGTTAGCACTCAACAGCCAGGGCAGAGCGGGAACATCAACTGGATTACAGGAAACCAAAGGGGGGAATCCCATCCCCGGGGCAGCCTGAATTCCGATTCAGAAAGGATGGAGGAACTGATCCGCCAGGCCCAGGAACAAGCTGAAAGGCAGGTTCTAAAGGAACAGGAACATCGTCTAAAATCTGTAAAAACCGAAGCAGAACATTTGTTGAACACAGCAGAAACCGTGCTGGAAGAAATCCAGCAGCTCCGGGATGAACTTATCAGCAACAGTGAAGAGTCCATTCTCAATCTGGTACTGGATATATCCAGAGCATTATTCGCTGATGGCGTTTCCCTTGAAAAAGAAGTTCTGGAAAAGGTGGTCCTGGATGCACTCAAAGAAGCGAAAGATCTGGGAAATCTCACCCTTCATCTCCACCCGGAAGATCAAAAAATCCTTGATCCGCACTGGCCGGAAACATTGTTGGGAGGCAGCACGGAGTTAAGAATTCTGCCAGATCCCCAAGTTGAACGGGGAGGCTGCTTCCTGGACGGAGAGTACGGACAGGTGGATGCCAGACTGTCTACAAAAATTCAGGAAATTTGTTCCGCTCTGCAGGATGTTCATACCAACCATGAAAGCCAGAATCAATTTGAAGCCGCAGGAAAACCAGAATGACATTTGCCGACCTTGAGAAATATCATCAAGCACTTGGATCACTCCGACCCAAAAAGACCTCGGGACGGATTGAGAACGTGGTCGGTCTGACAATTGAAGCGACCGGACTGCATTGTGAAATCGGTGAAGTCTGTCAAGTTACCGCAAATGGCTCTGGAAATGTTATGGCGGAGGTAATCGGTTTCAGGAGTAAGCACACCCTGCTAATGCCCCTGGGCCAGATGCAGGGCATCCAGCCGGGAAGTCCTGTTTTTCCCAGTGGAAGCTGCTTTCGAACTCCAGTTGGCGGTCAGCTTCTGGGAAGGGTTTTAAACGGCCTGGGTCAACCCATTGACGGCAAGGGACCGCTGGGATTGGTAGATCAGGTTCCCACATACAATGATATACCGCATCCCCTTGAAAGACAAAACATCACCGAGCCACTTACCACAGGAATTAAGGCGATTGACGGACTGCTTACCTGTGGGAAAGGTCAGAGAATCGGGATTTTCTCCGGGAGTGGGGTTGGAAAAAGCACCCTGATGGGGATGATCGCCCGCAGCACCAGCTCAGATGTCAGCGTGATCGCACTGGTCGGAGAACGGGGACGGGAAGTGAGGGAATTCATCGAAAGAGATCTGGGGCAAGAAGGCTTGAAGCGCTCGGTTTTGATCGTTTCGACATCCAACGAACCCGCACTGGTTCGATTAAAAGCCGCCTGGGTCGCAACAGCCGTTGCTGAATATTTCCGGGACCGGGGTCATGATGTCACTTTCCTGATGGATTCAGTCACCCGGTTTGCCATGGCCCAACGGGAAATTGGGCTGGCAATTGGAGAGCCCCCAGCCAGTAAGGGATATACCCCCTCCGTGTTTTCTCTCCTGCCCCGCTTGCTGGAACGGACCGGGGCCGGGAAAAAAGGCACCATCACCGGTTTCTACACCGTGCTTGTGGAAGGAGATGACTTTAATGAACCCATCTCGGATCATGTACGCAGTATTCTCGACGGACACATCATGCTCTCCCGGGACCTCGCAGCCCGCAATCATTATCCAGCAATCGATGTCCTGCACTCTGTCAGCAGGGTAATGCCGGCGATTATATCCCAGGAACATTTACAGTATGCGGGCAAAGTCCGCCGGTTGATGGCCGCATATGAAAAAGCCCGGGACCTGATCAACATTGGAGCTTATGTCAGCGGTTCAGATCCTGAAATTGATGAAGCAGTTCGAGTAATCCCGGCAATTGAGGAATTTTTACTGCAATCCCAGAGTGAAAGTCTTCTTTTTGATGAGACATTCCGGAGATTGATTGCAATTGAAACCAAAGGCAAGGAGATCAACCATGCCGCCTAATTTTTCACTCCAACCTGTACTTGATTATCGAGAGACTATTGTAGAAACCCTGGAAATTGAATTGGGGCAGCTGATCCGTGAAAAAACAAAAACGGAAAAAACTATCAGAAAACTTTCTGACCAGGAGAGAAACCTCTGGGCCGAAATGACCACTCAGCAGGTCGGCGATATGAATCTGGTCCGGATAGAACAACTGCAGCAACATCTGGATCAACTAGAAAAGCAAAAAGTGCTGCTGACGGTAAAACTGAAAGGCATTGTGGCTGCAATCCACAACAAACGACAGGAAATTATCACAGCCAAACAAGATCAGGAAGTGCTGGAAATTATCAAAGAGAAAGAACAGAAGGAATACCAAGAACTGGTGAAGCAAAACGATCTCAAGCTTCAGGATGATATTTACATCGCCCAGGCCTATCAATCCAGGATCTGAAAAACGCAGGAAAAGTAAGATGAACTTAGATTTTTCAAACGCACTTCAAACTATTTTGTTCCAATGGTTGGCTTCCCGGGATGCTTCCGGATCAACCGAGAGCCGTTCCCCTCAACCAAAATGGGTTCATCCAGGGTTGGATCCCACTTGTCTAAATAATTATTCCGGACAGTTCATAACGGATGATGGCAAAGATGGTAATTTTCAGTCCCTGATTGAGGATGCCTGCCGCCGCCACCAGGTTCCCAGCAGTCTTGTAAGAGCTGTAATCCGGGCTGAATCTAATTTCAACCCCCGGGCCGTATCCAGCGCGGGAGCGAAAGGATTGATGCAGCTGATGCCTGCCACAGCAGAAGGATTGGGCGTCCAGGATCCGCTGGATCCAGCACAAAATATCGAAGGTGGAGTCCGCTTACTGAAACAGCTTCTGGACCGATATCAGGGAAATCTGGATCTCACCTTAGCCGCCTACAATGCCGGGCCCGGCGCAGTAGATAAATATCAGGGAATCCCGCCTTTTCAGGAAACCCAGATTTACGTGCCCCGGGTCAAAGAATACCTGGCTGCAGAACAAAACTGGATGGTTTAACATGTCAAACTCGATCATATCAAATGATGCTCTCCAGGCTGCCAAATTGGCCCTGAATGGATTGACCAAACGACAGGAAGTGATCAGTAACAACCTGGCGAATGTAGATACACCCGGATACCAAGCCAAAAGACTGGATTTCGAATCTACCCTAAAAAGCGAGCTGAAGCGGTCTCAAAACATAGATTTGCAAGGCACACAGCAGGGTCACCTTTCTCCAAGCAGCCGTCCCCGGCAGTTGATGCAGATACTTGATCGCCAGGGCGGAACCCCCCGGGTGGATGGAAATAACGTGGATATTGATCAGGAAATGCTTGAAATGCAGGAGACAAGTATAAGGTTTCAAACCCTGAGCTCACTTTTAAGCAAAAAATACAATTTATTGAAAGAAATAACAAAACGCTAAACAAAAACAGTCAAGTCATTATTTGATTCTTAACAACCTTTATTCAAATCAAGATCCCGGAAAAGTGTAGCCAACCAAACCGGGGTATTGATAAGGAGGCTATCGAATGGAAATTCTTCAGCTGGTCCAAGCGGCTCACGGGCCGCCTCTTGACCCGGAACGGGAGGTAAAACAAAGTTCCACTGCATCCCAAACCGACTTTGAAAACTTGCTGGAATCCCTGGAAGAAATCCTGTCGGAAGGTAGAGATCTACAAACTATGCAGGATATTCCAGAAGAGCTCCAGCAAATTCTGGCTGGATTCCTGGGAGGATCTCCGGCATTTATTCAGATTGGTGCTCAAGACCCGGTTATTGAGTCCGGAGCTGATCCTGATCCTCAGGAAGCCCCAACTCAACCTTCAATGGGAAGCATTTTTGCTGCTCGATCTGATCTGGAGATAGAGACCGGGGCATTACTCCACCTCGGGGATCTAGAAAAAGAGACTTCAGGATCAACTTCCCCCCAGAATTTAAATGAGTTTCAGGGGCTTGTGGATACCCTTACCCAGGAGAACAGCACTCAGAAAAACTTACTTCAGAGTTCTGAATCTCCTTCTGAAGTATCCGATCTCTTAAAAGCTACTCCTCAAGATGCCCAGATAAAGGCAGAGGAAGTAGAAAATTCCAAAGCAGAAGTATTTATTTTGGAAGAAAACGAAAAAGGTGAGATCCGCCGCTCAAACCCGGAACTACAGGAACTGACTGCTAAAGCTCTCAATGAAAACAGTCAGAAAACAGAACAGAGCATAGCACCAAGCTCGGATCAATCAGATGATGAAAAATCCGGACTGGACAGTGAAACCGGAAAAACCTTCAGGACAACAGAAAGTGAATCCCTTTCACAGCAAGAGGAAACATCAAGGAGTGATTTTACTTCTGAAATGAAAGACCTGAAAACTCAAAAAGATGAGTTTCTCGAAGGGAACAAACTCAAGGAAAAATCTGACCGGCCCCGGGTTGAACAAGAAACCCAGCCGCAGCCAAAAGCTGGAAATTCACTGGATCCAACTGGTGGTTCCAGATTGGACTTTGAGGAAACACTGCACATAGATCGAACCGATCAGATCAGCGTGAAAATCGAAGAAATGCTGGAGAAACAGCAGTCGCGTCTTCGGCTTCAGCTCAGACCCCGGGATATGGGAGGGATTGAGATTCAGCTCACCAAGGGTGAAGATGGAGTTCAGGTCAACATCCAGGCTGAATCACAGAAAACTGCTGTAATTCTGGAACAGCACCTCAACGACTTAAAAACAGCCCTCTCCCAATCGGGAATCGAACTTCAGGATCTGACAGTGGGACAGGGGGACCAGGAAGCTTTTCAATCCCACCAGCATCCTGCGTCGGATCAACGACAACAGGCTTTTCAACCAGATATTTCCGGGGACATGCAAGAGAAGAAGAATCTCTCTCAACCATCCCTTGTGGAATATCTAATCTAGGAGGTATTTATGGAAGTATATCCAACCACCGTCACTGAGTCCAGCACCGGAAATACCCAAGCAGCAGTGGGAACCGGGTCTGGAGAACTCACCCAGGATGATTTCATGCTGCTGTTGATGACACAGCTGAAATATCAAGACC
The DNA here is from genome assembly GCA_964618295.1 of uncultured Anaerolineales bacterium. GTDB lineage: Bacteria > Chloroflexota > Anaerolineae > Anaerolineales > UBA11858 > B10-G9. The sequence goes on from CAZTWV010000016.1 coordinate 6,132, forward strand.
CAATGGAACCCATGGATAGTGAATCCATGCTTAATCAGTTCACCCAGTTGAATTCGCTCGAGGAACTTCAAAATATCAACCAAAACGTCTCCGAGCTAAGCAGCTCAGAGAGCCTGACAGAGGCTTCAAGCCTGATTGGTCGGCAGGTGTCTGTATCAAACGAATTTGGAATCGAGCAAAACGGAATTGTTTCCAGCATCTCACAGAACCAGAATCAAATCGAGCTCTGGATCAATGACGTTCCCTATCCGCTGTCTGCACTCCGCTCCATAGAGCAGGTGGAGGCTTGAGATGAACGAAGCTGTCCAAGCCCTGCAAAATGCAGCAGCCGCAGTCCGGGTTAATCAGCCTGTAAAACGGCCATCCCGGCAAACTCAGCCTCAGCAAAGTTTCGCATCGACCCTGGAATCTGCCCAACTGCAGTTTTCCAACCACGCCCAAAATCGGATCAACCACCGGGAAATCAACCTTTCACCCGACGGCATGAACCGGTTGAGCGCAGCCGTGGAAAAAGCCGCTCAGAAAGGTGGTCGGGAATCGCTAGTGCTGATGGACGATCTGGCTTTTATCGTCAATGTACCTGAAAGAAGGGTCGTTACAGCCATGAATACCACTGACGACCGAGAAAATGTGTTCACTGCCATAGACAGTGTTGTTCTAGCAGAACGTTAATTAATCTTATTCACTTACAGGCCGGCCCTCTTGAAGGAAGCCTGTAAACATCAGGAGGCAAAAATGATTCGCTCAATGTTTACCGCTATCAGTTCTCTCACTGCCCACAAAACCTACATGGATGTGGTCTCAGATAACATAGCTAATGTCAACACCACCGGTTTCAAAACCAGTCGGGCCAAGTTTCAGAGCCAGATGTCAGAATTAATCAGCCCGGGAGCCGCGCCGACAGCTGAAGTCGGCGGTATGAACCCTTCCCAGATCGGTCTGGGAGCCCGGATGACAGCCATCACGCCCAATCTCAACCAAGGCAGTCTCAATTCCACCAGCCGCAATACGGATATGGCGGTGCAGGGCAACGGCTACTTTATGTACCGGAATGACACCGATATCTTCTACTCCCGGGACGGCGCGGCCCGGATCGATGCCGACGGCTACCTGGTAAATGAAGCCAACGGGTACTTTCTGCAGGGATGGACCGCAGAAGACACTGGATCCGGGATGACAATCGATACCAGCCGGCCCACCGGGGATATTCAGCTCCCCCTTAACACCAGCCAGGCCCGGACCACAGAAAATGCTACCATCGGCGGCAACCTGGATTCCAGCACTGCCGTAGGGGACAGCTATGATGTAACCTTCGGGGTTTACGACTCGCTCGGGGCACTCCAGAATATCACACTAAATTTTGAACGCGCCAGTGATTCCGATTGGGATTGGACGGCCAGCGGAACCGGTGTTTCTGGATCAGGTACCGTTACTTTCGACACAGCAGGTATGTTTGATTCTGCGACCGCCAACACGGTTACAGTTACCGGGTCCGGCGGAGCTTCTAACACGGTATTTGACATGGATTTCAGCAGCACCACCATGCTTTCCAGCAGCAATGACGCCAGCGCGACCTTTCAGGATGGTCTGGCAGCTGGCGGATTCACCAGCTTCAAGATCTCCAACCCGACCGGAATGATTTACGGTCTGTTCACCAATGGTGAACAGCAGCTGGTTGGTCAGGTTTCCTTGTCTTCCTTTGTCAACCCGGCAGGTCTGGAACGTATCAACCAGAATATGTTCATGCAGGGTTTGAACTCCGGAGATCCTTCCGTGGGTGAAGCCAACACCGGCGGACGGGGTTCCATCAACAGTGGATATCTGGAAGCATCCAATGTTGACCTGGCCCAGGAGTTCACAAACATGATCATCGCCCAGCGTGGTTTTCAGGCTTCATCCCGGGTGATCACCACTTCGGATGAAATGCTCCAGGAGCTGGTCAATATCAAACGCTAAACAAGCAAGTCCCGGGTGACAGCAGCGAATCCTTGAAACTGCTGTCGCCCGGGCAGGTAACTTATGTCCTTGCCCGGTCCCCTTTCCCTACCCCCTATTCAGGCTCAAGATCTGACAAATTTGAACCTGCAATCCCAGGAGAGAATCTCAGCCGAAGTGCTGCAGGTTGCCGGGGACCGGGTTTACCTGGCAATCAATGGGGTACAAGTAGTTGCCAGGCTGACTTCATCTGATCAAGCTTCTCGACTGATGGAGCGCCGCCAGGCAAATTTCATTGTCAAAGACAGCTCTCAAAAAGAAATCTTGCTTCAGCTGGTTGGAACCCAATCAAGCCAGGAAAGCTCTCCGGCAAATTCAGTGGGGATTATTCCTGAGCTGCTAAAAAATGTCGGCCTGGACCCAGATCCGGAAAATGTCCTGCTGGCTCAAGAACTTCTAAAGCATAATCTACCGATAAAACGGAGAGTTATCCTGGAAATCCGGAATTATTTCCAGACCCATTTCGAGAATCCTCCTACATCTAGCGAAATCAGCACAGCGGTTGCTCTGCTTGCAAAAGGACTTCCATTATCTCCGGGGTCCTTGGCTCTGATGACCCAGGATATTTCCCCGCTGGGTGAAATCCTCCAGACCTTGATTAAACAACTTCAAAAAAAAGCCCGCTCAGCAAAACCATCTTTGAGCTATCTGTATACTGAGGCTGCTGGAAAACTGACTGATTTATTCATCCCGGCCGGGGACAACTTTACAGCCCTTATGGCGCACCTGCAGAGGAGTCTACCACTGCTGGCAAACTCATTGGAAGGGCAGCTATTGGACTGGATAAAAGACACTGAAGAGCAAGGAGCTGATCTCCCGCCTGTTAATAACAGTACACTTTCACTGGCGGCGCTGCTTGGAATTCTAGACCAGGAAGAACCAGAAAACTCCACCCTCTACCAGTTGAGCAGTAAATTGATGAACCGGCTCCGACAAACTCTTCTTTCCAATCTTGCTGGATCAGAAAACATACCCCAGGCTCAATGGCTGCAAGTAGAACTGCCGATCATCCTGCCTGACGGTTCTAACCAACCCTTATCTACACCCGCCTTACTCAAAATGCACACCCGTCAGCCTTCAAGCACTCCAGGAGATGAAACTGAAACCATCCATTTTAATCTCACCATCCAGCTGGAACCTGAAGAGTTCATCCGGGCTGAGTTTGTGATTCAAAACAAACAAATCCGGGGAGAAATCAGTTCCTCAACCCCAGAAATTCAGCAGCTGGCCGATCAAGAGCTGCCGGAATTGGAAACCCAGCTTAGTGAACATGGTTTCACGGTTCAACAGATGAAATGTCAGATGGATGCCGAGATTGCGATCCAATCTGAACTGTCACCAGCCGCCTCCCAGAATGAGCAGATTCCTCATCATCTGACCTGGAAAAAATTGAATCTGGAAGCGTGATGCATGGATAAAGATCAAAGCTTGGGATCAACTCATCAAAAAGCAATTGCTTTAGAGTATCATCCGGGAGAAGATCAGGCCCCGAGGGTGACCGCTATTGGCAAAAATCATCTTGCGGACCGGATCATCGCCCTGGCTCAAAGCCAGCATATACCAATCCACCAGGATCCATATTTAGCGGAAGCTCTTAGCAAGGTTCAGCTGACCGAAACCATTCCCCCGGACCTCTATGTATTGGTAGCGGAAATTCTGGCCTTTGTTTACCGGATTCATCTTAACAGGAACAGACCTAAATGACCACACAATCGCTGGATCTTCTTCATCTTGTCCACAGACAGGTTCAGGTCAAAAGCCCAATTCGTCTGGTGAACACTTACCGGGGTATGCCGGTCGTTTATCCAGCAGAAGTTATTGCGATAAATGCGTCCACCCTGAGTGTAAAAGCTCATCAATACCAATCCGTCTGTCTGGAATTAAACCGGAAAACATACCTCAAGCTGGAACAACCTCCCCTGATATCTGCTGATGTGGTTTCCGGAGATATCATCCAGCAAAACTTTACACTGAGCAATCTCGCGTTAAGCAGCGAACAAATCGGAAACCGGGAAATCACCCGGGTAAAACCGAAATCTCCCCTCCCGGTTGTTCTGACAAAAACCAGCAACCAGCTAAAAATCGCTGCCGAGATGATCGACATTTCCGTCTCAGGTATCGGTGTTTACGGTTTGTCGGTCTCGCTGGCGGAGATTCGCGAGTTCACCACAGGGCGCTCGGTTAGGGTTCGATTAATCATCCCCAAGGAAGATTTAGGGGCAGCTGCCAACCAGGAGTTAGAGGTGATGGGACAAGTTTGCAATGTAATTCCCAGCCAGGACACTCACCGATTTCGCCTGGGAATTCAAATCTCACCGGAACCTGATGTCCAGGCTTTGATCTCAAGTTATGTCTCTCAACGCCAGTTAGAAATCATCACGGAATTACGCAGACTTTACAGAACACTGGTCCAGCTCTCGAAAGACTGATACTCCCAAGCAAACCAGGCGTGCTATCTAAGATTCAATTTCAAGGGATTTTTTTTGATTCTCAACCAGCAGTTCCCTGAGCTGCGCAAATTTATCCGGTTCCTCCCCGGAAGCCAGCCGGTGCGCAATTTCCTCTTGCTCCAGAAATGCTTTCCAGAGCTCTTTTCTGAGAACTTTGACCTCTTCCGGTGCCGTAATCCCCAGCTTAATGGAATTCCCCTCTATTGCCAGCACGGTGACTTCAATTTCATCCCCGACCATTATGCTTTCATTGGCTTTTCTGGAGAGAATCAGCATCTTCAGTACCCAGGATTCCTTTTCCGATATCCGGTATCTATCTCATCAGATCAAACAAGTTTACTGTTGCCAGCGTCCTCTGACCTACCTGCATGGTCGCCTGGAAAACAGTTTCCTGATGACGGAGTTCAGTGATAACCTCCACCAGGTCTATATCTTCTTCCTGGCTGAGCAAATCTTGAATTGCCAGCCGGGTTTCCTCCAGGTACGACTGGTTATCTTCCATTTGCTTGAGGCGAATACCATTCACCGCCCGCTGCTGTTTTACTCCCTCTTGAGCTGACTTCAGATCACTCACAGCCAGCTGAAGGGCTGAGACATCATCTGCCTCCAGGGCATCCCGGGCAGCAATCATAGCTTCAAAGATCGGAGAAAACACTGCCTGCGCCTCAAAATTAATCGTAGTGGTTAAATCCGGACCAATTGTCCGCTGAATAACACCTGCATCTCCATCGTAAGCAACACTGTCCGGTGTCCCTGAAACCAACCGGAAAGGCTCGGTATCAACCTGGTGTCCCGCAAATAAATAGCTTTCCAGATGGCGGGTGTTTGCGGCAGAGAGAGCGTCTTCAATCAGCAGGTCAATATCAGAGGCAAGAGTTTCCCTGGCAGCACTGTTGCTGTCAGAAATTCCTTGCAGGCCCAGATTGATTGCCTGTGACGCCAGATCCTCCATCCGACCCAGTGCTTCTCCGGATGCTTCAAGCCAACCCTCAGATGATTTAATCGTGTCCAGATATGTTTCATTGGAGCGTAGATTCGATCGCAGAGCAAGCGCAGCTCGCGATGCCCGGGGAGCATCCGAACTTTTTTCAAACCGCTTTCCAGAGCTTGCCTGGGACTGCAGAGAGCCCAATTTTTGCAGGTTTTCACTCATGGATCGGATTGCATTGTCAATGATCATTCGATTGGTTACACGCATGCATTCTCCTATCTACCGACTAAACCCAACCCATTGATGATTCTGTTTAACATTTCATCCAGGGCTGTTGCCATTCTGGCTGTCGCTTCGTAGGCCCGCTGAGCCTTGATCAGGTTCGCAGCTTCTTCATCCAGTGAAACCGAAGATATGCTGTCCCGCTGAGTAGCTAGCGCGGTCACAATTAAATCGCTGTTGCCCCTCCGGGTATCAGCCTGTTGAATTTCCAGACCCAACCCTGCAATCTGGTTCGTGTAGTAGGAAGTAAAAGTCTCGGTACCTCCAGAGAGGAGATTTTGATGCCTCAGAGCTGCAATCTGGTCCGCTATTGATCCATCTCCTGGAGAATTCGCTCCGGCCGCAGAGGCAATGGATCGGGAATCACTGATATCCCCGCTGAGGGCGATGGAGGCTGCATCACTGCCGCTGAAGAAATCCAGGCCGGTGGAATTATCCAACCCATAACCACTCTGGTGAATGGTATTTACTTCCGTAATCAGGGCCCCTGCCAGACCATCCAGGCCGTTGAGCAAATCGGGAATTACCCGATCGCGGGTATCCAGGCGGCCGCTGAGTGTTCCCTGAACAGGGTTAAAGGACTTTCCATCCTCCCAGGTAATCGCCACTAGACTGCTGTTAGCTGGGTCTGGATTGGTTTCCAGCGCAAAAGTGTCTTTTCCTACTATAAGGGCATGTCCACCAATAGAGACAAGCACCTGCCCATTTTCCTGGGTCCCAATTTCAATATCTGTGAATTCTGCCAGACTGTCCAGCAGACGGTCTTGTTCATCAAGCAGATCATTGGGCTGCAAATCCATCCCGGTGATATTGGCAATCTCGGTATTCAGAGCAGCCAGTTTGGATGCGATCTCATTCACAGCATCCACATCATTGATAATTTCTTGATCGATTGTCCGCTGAATACTGCCGAGATCATCTGCCCGCCGATTGATTCCTTCCGCCAGGGCAGAAGCCCGCTGCACGAGATCCTCCCGGAATGACAGATTTGTGGGATCATTGACCATTGTCTGCCATCCATCCCAGAAAGCATCCAGCTTATTGATTATCCCGTCTGAAGTGGTCTCTCCGAGCACAGCCTCTACGTGAGAGAGATCCTTCTGGGCGCTCTCCCAGCGTTTTCCCATCGCAACCTCTGCCCGGAAGCGACCATCATAAAATGTATGATTGAATCTGGTGATCATCCCTGCCGAGACGCCATTACCTATTTGTCCGGCGTGAACATTGTAGAAGAGAGAAGAGGATGGATAGGCAGGATGGGTTCCCATCTGGACCTGCTGGCGGTGATATCCAGGGCTGTTGGCATTCGCCACGTTATGCTCAATCACCTTGATGGACTCCTGGTGAGCAAGCATGGATTGCAGTGCAGATTGTAAGCCGGAAATTAATGATGACATAATATTTCAGGTTCTCTGATCCAAATCATAGACCAGCACCTCTGACTGTTGCGAAGTACTGCCTGGGGGTTGATAGTCCTGTGGGTTTTGAAAAATATTTAATAAATAAGCTTGAACAGCATCCACACGGCTCAGGCCGTTTAAGGCCAGGGCTTGATTCCCGAGATTGAATTCCTTAATTTGATCAATCACGGTCCGGATCCCGGTGTATAAACGCTCCAGTCTTTTAGAAACCACTGGATCCAGCAATTCGAATAAATCTTCCGCGGTGGTAAGTTCTTTTACCAGGGGATAATGCTCCGTCAGCTTTTCGATCGTCATCCGGCGCTGTTCTTCAATCTGGCTCAATTCATCCAGCAGGATGTCTTTTTCCTCAATCAAATCGCTGAGGGAATTGACATCTGCTTCAATTAAGAAGTATCTTTCCTGCTTGACAACCTTCTGAAGTGATTGGCAGGTTCGAAACTCTTCAACCAGAATCCCTTCCAGAGTGGTGATTAAATTTGCTTTTGTTTCATAGAGATGAGTGTCTAAACTGGCCATAATTCCTCTTCGAAAGTTTGATTCAGTCTTTCCCTGAAATCATCCGATTCACAATTTCTTCAATCGGGATATTGTAAGAGCCATCCTCGATCTTGGTTTTGAGCTCTTCAATGAGCTCTGTTCGAATTTCAGGATTTTCCTCCAGGTAGGGATGGATTTTGCCCATCACTCGGGCTAGATCCGAAAGCTCCGCTTCATCCCGTTCCTGGATTTGTTTCTTGCGAATTTCACTGTTTCGGATCCCAGGCTCGTTATCAACCCGTTGAGGAGAATTCGCCTGTGAATGACTGGTTGAATTCAATTCAGTGTGATTAATATTCATAATTTCCAGACCTCCAGCGCTATTTAGACAACTGTCTCTCAATGTCTATTATCGGTAAAACCGAAAAAAACTTTAGCCCCGGCGTAAATTGATCAATTGACTCATCATTTGATCCGTTTGCTGAAATGATCTCAGAGACATTTCAAAACTGCGCTGCATGGTGATCATCTCACTCATTTCCACCGCAATATCAACATTCGCATCTTCCACGGCTCCCCCAATAATTCTTCCATAGGGAGCTGTATTCGGATTTCCGACCTCGGGTGCCCCGGAAACTTCCGTCTCCAGCAAAATGTTCTGTCCATGGATCTCTAAACCATCCGGATTTGGAAAAACAGCCAGGGAAATACTGCCCACTTCCGACCAAACATCGCCCTGTTTAGCCATCACGGTTCCATCCGGATTGATGTGAACATCCTCCGCGTCAGCGGGCACGCTCCCCTGCCAATCCAGCTGATTTCCATCACTGTTTACTATTTGCAAGTCTTGGTCCAAAAAGAACTCGCCGTTTCTGGTATAGCCGGATTCTCCATCCGGCATCTGGATCATAAAATATCCAGCCCCTTCAATCGCCGCATCGAGACCATTTCCTGTTTCCCGGATTTTCCCCTGGGCAAGATTCATCTGCGTGGAACGAATCTGAGTTCCTCCCCGCAGTTCACCGGCCAGCAGCTCCTGAAAATTGGATCGGCTGGATTTATATCCAACAGTGTTCATGTTGGAAATATTATTGCTGATGGCATCCAGACCCTGAAGATAGGAAAGCATCCCACTGCGATTGATATTAAAAATTTGGTTGATAGAAGTCATGATACATTCCTTGTTTAATAACGGCCCAGGGATGAAATCGCCCGACCCAGAAGTTGATCCTGACTTTGGACCATTGCTTGAGCCGCTTCATATGTGCGGGCTACCTTCGCCAGTTCAGTCATCATAGCCGCAGGATCAATATTCGACATCTCCAGGTAACCCTGCAGAATGGTTCCTGGTGTCTCTCCTCCTGGAGCTGTTTCTGACTGAAACAGATTCGACTGTCCTCGCTCGAGATCCTCTTCCGGATTCTCGAAGACAGCCAGACCAATCTGATCTTCTGCAGCACCGTCAACAAATATTTCTCCCGAGCTGCTGATTCGAATTTCTCCTTCGGGCAATTCAATCTGCTGCCCGCCATCATTCAGCACATAGAACCCATCCACAGTTACCAGTTGAGATTCGGCATCCAATTGAAACCGCCCATCACGGGTGTACCGTTCGCCTTCCGGGGTTTGAATCCGAAAGAATCCTTCCCCCTCTACAGCGAGATCCAGTTTCTGACCGGTAGAACGGAGAGAGCCCTGGGAATAATCAATAAAGTCTCCAGTGGTCGCCACACCCAGCCCCATCTTTCCAATCAAATCCGGTTTCTGGTTTCCTCGAGCCCTGTCAGCTGGATCATAAGCATCTACCTCAAGAAATTCTGTCAGAGATGTATAACTCTGTTTAAATCCAGGTGTGCTCAGGTTGGAGATATTATGAGACAGCATTTTCTGCTGCTCCAGTCTTGCCAGCAGCGCTGAAGCTGCCGAGTAAAATCCCTTGATCATCTCATTTACCTCCTGCCCAATTGAACAACAATCTCAACTTCTTCGCTGGTGATCCCCATCTGGCGGGCAATTTCCACTTCGGACATTCCAGCAGCCGCCATGGATTGAATAATGTGATTCCGATCCTGGTCATATCCGGGATGATTGGCAGTTTGATTCTGTTCCTTTATTTTCAACATATGTTGAAATCCAGCATCCCGCTCAACAGGAGATGAAACTGGAACTTCAGATTCAATCCGGGAAGGTTCCACAATATTCCGCAAACGTTCTTCGACCGGGGCAATCATTTCAGCTTTCTGGTTTTCACCCTGGTTTACAGCACTCTGCCGGGCCAAAGAAATCATCTGAAGAGTATTGTGGAGCATATCCGAAGATATTTCAGACATGTTTCACCGCCTCTTGTTCCCGCTTCATACCAGCGAATTGACCCCGGGATTCTTCTTGAACTATGGTCTTGATTTCAAGGATTGATCTGGCATGAAGCTGGCAGATTCTGGATTCAGATATACCCAGCACTTCTCCAATCTCCCGCATGGTTAATTCCTCATAATAGTACAGAGACAATATCAATTGTTCCCGCTCATCAAGTCTGTGAATAGCATTCCCCAATCGCTGCTTTAATGACTTTTCATCATAAAGATTTGCTGGGTCCTGTTTTTCATCTCCCGGAATAAATTCATCATAGGTCTCACCATCTTTTTCTAACCAGGGCACAAAAGAATCCAGGGAGACAATTACCAGGCTGGCGTATGTCAGCGCTTGATGGACTTCCGCTAATTTCAAGCCGAGATGCTGGGCAATTTCCTGATCCGTTGGGGATCGCTGATACTGGTTTCTTAGATCCTGCATGGCCCGCTGGACAGCCTTGACACGATTCCTGGCCGACCGGGGCAGCCAGTCCCGCGTGCGGAGGTAATCCAGGATCTTTCCCCGGATCCGGGGCACTGCATATGTAGAAAACTTCGTCCCATACGACAGGTCATAATTGTCTACAGCTTCAATCAAACCTACCACTCCCTGGCTGAGCAGATCATCGTGATCCATCTCGCTGTTTGCCTTAAAACCCAACCGTCCCAGAACATAATGAACCAGAGGAATGAAGCAAAGAATTGCCTCTTCCCGCAGTCCAGGATCCCTGGTCTGGGCAAAATGGGCGATAACCTTTTCGTCAGCTTTATGATCCGTCATTTCTTGAATCTCTCAACTTCTGAAACAAATCATTTACTGTGTGTCTTGCTGCGATTCCCGAACTTGTAAGACTGCTTCCAGCATACTTTTGCTGAGAATTGAATTAAACAGAATGCTGATTCCTCCCAAGCTCAAGATTGCAGCCCCACTTCTCAAACCAATCACCAACAGATCTGCGCCGTTCCACCAGGATAAAAAAGCGGTCAAGGAAGCAACCACGACAATTACCATCCGCCAAATCATGAAACTAACTTCAAGAGTATAAGGCAGCGGATGCTTCTCTTTTTTCCCTTTTTGTACCTCCTGCTGCTCATCCTGCGCTTCCTCTTGGTTGATATTTTCGTCGGACATTCAGCACTCCTGCTACAGATACTCTTCCTGTTTTTTAAATATTTTTTCCACCAGAAAACGAAGATCCGGTTTCTGAAGCGGATCAGTAATTTTCGAACCTGCAGTAGTGTAAACAATCGGAAGCCGGCTTTTCCAGATGGCAGAAATCAAATTCCCATACGATTCGGTTTCGTCCAGTTTGGTTGGAATCAAACCATTTAGCTGCAGAGGTTGGAAGGCTTCCACTGCAGAGATCAAATCTTTGACTTTCGTGTTAGCCGACAAAACCAGATATGTGTCTCGCTGCTGAACTTGTTTCAAATATGCATCCAGCTGCTGAACATCAGCCTTCCGGTGTGGGTTGCAGTCAAAAAAATCGATCAGCATGACGTTGTTCTTCCCCAAATCCTGCACCAATTGACCGAACTCATCCGGGCTGTATGCCTTATAGAACGGGATCTGCAGGTTGTCTGTATACGCTCTGGTTTCTGCAATCGCTCCAGCCCGAACAGTATCTGTCGAGATCCAGGCTACCTGTTGATTCCCTTTCCTCTGGTATGCAGCAGCCAGTTTGGCAGTGATGCTGGTTTTTCCACTTCCACCACTTCCAATTAAACAGATGGCCCGGCTTCGACCGACCTTTACCTCAGGCAAGATTTCAATTTCTGCTTCAATTAACTCCTGAATATAGTTCTCAACCCGGAATCGATCCTGTAAGATCTGGGGTGGAAGCACTTCAAGACAGGTATTAACTAATTGATCTCGAAAAGGTGTAATCACATCCTGGAGAGATAATTCTTCCCGGATTTTCCGCATTACAGTTGAACTTTGATTTCTTGGCTTTCGCTGCTGGTTCTGAGGTTGATTCAAATAGCGGTCATAAAGTTTGGCACCGTTCTCTGCATTCAAATCTGGAACTGGTCTCTGGAGAGATGGTTTAATCTGGTCAGTGAGTGGTTTTTCAAGCTTTTCGACAGATTTTTGTGAAGGCAAATCCTGGTCCACAGTCGCCAGGACTTCTACACCGGGCCGCTTCCAGATTTTCCAGCAGGATTCATCAAATACCTCGCGGACAGATAAAACTACAGCATTGGGGCCCAGTTTATTCTGGATCGTTTCCAGGGCTGCCATCATATCAGGTGCTCGAAATGTTTGAGTATTCATAGTGGTTTACTCCCCTGGAAGCTGCGGGATATTGACCATACTGTATGATTTCACTTTCGTGGACTGGCTGACTTCCGGATAAGCCAGCACCACCAGATTGGTTAATGAACGTCGAATCAAGCGGTAAACAGCCAGACGAATTTCACGGGAACAAATCAAAATGGGCTGATGGCCCTCCCGGGCAACACGCTCCATTTCCTCGCCAATCCGGGAAATAATTGACTGAGCCAGGTTGGCATCAATTTGAAAAACAAAACCTCCGTCGCTCGAACTCAGCGCATTTCGAAGATAAGCTTCCAGTTGAGGTGCCAGCGTAAAGACATGCAGGTAACCGGCCGGATCTCGATAGCGATTGGATATCGTCCGGGCAAATGTCTGCCGAACCGCTTCAGAAAGAATATCCGTATCCCTGGTTGCCGTGGCATTGTTTGCCAGAACTTCAAGAATCCCACCCAGATCCCGAATCGGGATTCTTTCACTGAGTAAATTCCGGAGGACTTCCTGGATTTCTCCCAGACTTAGAAGTTCCGGGATGACTCCTTCGACCACAGCTGGTGTTTGCAGCTTCAACTGATCTATCATCTCCTGGACCATCTGGCGCCCAAGCAGATCAGGGCCGTGCGAACGAACAACCTCTGCCAGGTGGGTGCTGAGCACTGAAAGGGGAGAGACCACAGTGTAACCCATCAACTCCGCCTGACTTTTTTGTGACTCTGCAATCCAGGTGGCAGGCAGTCCAAAGGATGGTTCGGTGGTCGCAATCCCCTGGAGACCATCCGTCCCTTGCTGATCCACATCCGCCTGAGCCCCAGGAATTGCCAGCAGGCGTCCCACCATCAATTCACCCTGCGCTACTTCCTCACCGCGGATCTTGATCCGGTATGCCTGAGGAGGGATATTGAGATTATCATGAACCCGGACAACAGGGAGAACCAACCCAAGTTCATTCATAACCTGCCGTCTCAGATAAGTAATCCTGTCCAATAAATTATCATTCTGATTATCGACGAGGGGAATCAATCCATAACCGACCTCAACCTCCATCGGATCCACAACAATCATTTCCAGCATATCCTGGGGAGTTTCCGGTTCGTGATAGGTCGGTTGGACCTCTTCTTCAGTCAGTTCTTCCTCCTGGGATTCCTGCCATAAAAAGTATGCCCCAGCTCCCAGTGCCGCCCCAATCCCCAAAAACGGGATTTTCGGCAAACCAGGGACGAGGGCCAAGGCAGAGATAATCACCGCAACCACAATCATTCCATTAATGTTAAACAGCTGTCCGGTGAGATTTGATCCCATCGAACCATCAGATGTAGAGCGAGTAACCAGAAAACCTGCCGCTGAAGATACCAGGAGGGCCGGGATCTGAATTGCCAATCCTGCACCTACCGTGACCAGAGTGTAATTCTGGAGCGCTTCCATTGCGCTCATCTGGTGCTGCAGCATCCCAATTAAAAAGCCACCCAGAATGTTGACAAGCATAATCACCACGGCAGCGATTGCATCTCCTTTGACAAATTTACTGGCACCATCCATTGACCCGTAAAAATCCGCTTCTTCTTGCACAAGCTTCCTGCGTAACCGGGCCTGATTTTCATCGATCAAACCGGCATTGAGATCAGCATCAATTGACATTTGCTTGCCAGGCAGAGCATCCAGGGTAAAACGAGCTGCAACCTCAGCAACCCGGCCGGCTCCGTTGTTGATCACGACCCACTGAATGATCATCAACATCAAGAAAATCACCACACCAATCACATAATTGCCCCCTACTACCAGATTTCCGAAGGTCTGGATCACTTTGCCTGCCATCCCATCCAGTAGGATTCTCCGGCTGGTGGAGATATTGATTCCCAGACGCAGCAAGGTAACCAGCAGCAGCACAGTGGGAAAAGAGTTGAATTCCATTGGCTGTTGAATGTACATCGTGATCATGATGATACCGATGGAAAGGGCCAGGTTCAGTGCGATCAAAACATCGATAATGAAACCCGGCAGGGGTAAGATCATTAAACCGATAATGGCGACCAGGGAAAACGCCAGAACAATGTCCTGTGAATTCATTAATGATCGGAGAGAGAAACCTGAAGAGGTACTTGCAGTCGTGGTTGTCATAGTCAGTTCGGATTCTGATGCCTTCCTTCCAGGCGGTAAATATAAGCCAGCAATTCAGCCATAGCTAGATACAGATCAGGTGGAATCTCCTGATCAACTTCCACTGCTTCGTGGAGAGCCCAGGCCAATGGGATGTTCTGGGTGACAGGAATCTGGTGTTCTCGAGCGATTTCAACAATACGTTCTGCGATTTTTAGCTCACCTTTCGCCAGCACAACCGGGGCTTTCATCAGTTCCGGATCATACTGGACCGCAATCGCCAGGTGAGTAGGGTTGGTGATGATTACATCCGCTTCCGGTACACGGGCCATCATTCTGGAGCGGACCATTTTCATCCGTTCTTTTCGGATCCTGGCCCGCACATGCGGGTCACCTTCTCGCTGCTTATGTTCTTCTTTAACTTCCTCTTTTGTCATTCGAAGAGATTTCATGTACTGCCAGCGCTGGTAAGCATAATCTGCAGCCGCCAGCACAAAGTAAGTCGCTCCAACTCTCCCGGACAGTTTCAAGGCCATTTCACCCCAAATCGCTAGAGCCGGCCGCAGCTCCATCCGAATCAGTCCCAAAAGTTCTCCGTAATGATTTTTGACAAATGCGTATGCAACCCAACCAATGACCACAATTTTCAACAGTGATTTGAGGAGTTCAACCAGCCCTTCCATCGAAAACAATCGTTTAAATCCCTGGGCCGGGTTAATGCGTTTAAAATCAAACCCAAGCCGTTTATGAGCAAATAAAAATTTTGTTTGCAGCACGGATACAATAATCCCAATCAGAAGCAATCCTGCTACAAACATTCCCAGCGTTGGGCCAATCATAATAAGCAGGTTAGCAATCATAGTCCGGGCCCAGGGTCCTTCCACCCTGGGGGAAGGAAGATGAAAAACGGAGTAATTCAGCAAACCCTGCAGATCCACCATAAATTTTTGTCCCAAAATTTGCAGCAGCCAGGTGCCGAACAGCAGTGCTGCGGCAGCATTCAATTCCCGGCTGTAGGCAATATTCCCATCTTCCCGGGCTTCTCGAATTCTCCTTGGAGTTGGATCTTCGGTTCTTTCTGATGACATTGATTATGATCCGCCCAGCAGCTCAAGCATCCAGATTGGCGAGGAAGCAAACATCTCCTCAACAATCGACAGTAAGCTGCTCATGGTTACCATTAACGTCAGAATTCCCAGGCCCACTTTCAGTGGAATCCCCAGGAAAAAAACCTGAATCTGGGGTGCGACCCTTGCCAGCAATCCCAGGGTGAGATTGGTGAGCATCAAAGCTCCAATGATCGGCAGTGCCATTTGAATTCCTGATGTAATCATATTACCCGTCAGGGTCAGCAGCTTCTCAAGCGGAAACTGCGGAAGAGCTTGATTTAATGGAATGATTTCAAAAGTTCGCTGCACAGCGATCAAGAAAAAGTGGTGCCCATTGAGTATTACAAAATACGCTAAAGCCACCAAATAAAAGAAATTGGTAAGGGGAGATCCCTGAGTATCAAAAGCGGGATTGATGATTTTTGCCGCAAAAAATCCACTGGAAAGTCCCATCATCTCGCCAGCCATTTCTATCGCACTGAAGGTCAACTGAGCGGCAAACCCTGCCAGCGTACCAATCATCAATTCTTCTGCGATTGCAAATCCAAAAGGAAGCAGACCAAGAGCTTCTGCTTCCGCTGGAGCCAACTGCCAGGGAATCATAATCATAGCCAGCATCACTCCCAGCCCGGCTTTCACCTGATTTGGAATCAGGGTCCCTCCCAGCACAGGAATTCTGATCAAGATCGCCAGAATCCTGGTCAAGGCCAGAGCAAAGAACTGGGTTTGTACTACAGAGATAATCATTCCATCTTTTCCTGAAGATTGGATTAGCTTTGAATAGGATAATCTCAGTTGATTGGATTGTCAGTAAATGGGTTGTAAAGCAGAACTAAAGATCGCATAAATTCCTGTCAAACCCCCTAAAGAATGCCTTCTATCCGCCGATACTGTTAGTTTCAAAATATGATCCCAGGAGTAACTCATCCTGGACAGTTTTTGCACAGCGGTCACGAAAAAAGTTAATCCTGTATTGTGGGATGCTTAAGCCTGAGATTGGGCTTGCTGTTCTGCGATAGTTTTTTCCTGTTCCAAAAGTTTGTTCAGTCTCTGGTGCAGTTTTTGAAAAGTGTCTTGATTAAGATGTAAGATCTGAAGGGCATCCTCGTTAACAAATTTTCCTTCAAGGCGGGATAATCCAGAGGAAGTGTCCGGTGTTAAGGCATTCGCAATATTAATAATAGCTACCAGCTGACGGTGGCGTTTTGAAAGCGAAGGCATATGGTGAAATCGAATACCCTCTCCTAACTTTGGCGGTAAATTCCATTTGTCGGCCATAATCCCCCCGATCGCCGCATGATCAATGCCAAAGAGATTTTCCTCAATTTCCCACAATGGGCGCTTTTCAGTTTTCATCATTTCTACAATTTTTTGATAATCATCCAGCACATATTGATCCAGCATTAATTTCCCAATATCATGCAGCAGGCCGGTTACATAAGCGTCCTCGGGATCAGGATAGGAGAGAATCTTGGCAATTAAATCAGAATATTTTGCTGCCGCCATGGAATGATTCCAAAGTGAGTTTTCCTCCATCCGATAACCTTTCAAACGGCGGGTAAGCGGACCGGACGCAAAGGATCGCAAAGCCAGAGCCCGGACCCTTTTAAATCCAATCCGGACTACAGCGGTATCAATCGACGAGCAGGGCACTTTGTACCCCAGGCTGACGGAGTTTGCCATCCGGATCACATCTGCAGCCAGCGCCTGGTCCGTTTTGATGACTTTAATCACCTCGAGAGCAGTTGCGTTCGGATTTTCAACTATCTGGAGGATCTTCTGGCAGGTTCCCGGAAGTGGTTTTAAACGCTTGATATTATCCAGGATTTCCTGGATTTTTCCTGAAAACGGGGGGGAAGATCGGTAGTTAAACATTGCTCACCGGATGAATGTGGTCAGATTATTGAATATATCAGCTGTAAAAGTCAGCATCTGCTGTCCCATCCAGGACCCAAGCAATACAAATATCAGCACCACACTGAGTATTTTCGGGACAAAGGTCAGAGTAACTTCGTTGATCTGGGTTGCGGCCTGAATCAGGCTGACAATAGAGCCAATCACCAGGCTTACCAGCAGCACGGGACCGGTGATCATCAAAGTCACCGTCAAAGCATTCTGGGCAAAGAGCATCAGTGCTTGTTCATTCATGTTAGAAAAAACTCATCGATAAAGAACGGGTGATCAAATACCAGCCGTCCACCATCACAAACAGCAATATTTTAAAGGGCAAAGAGACAAGCGATGGGGGAAGCATCATCATTCCCATTGCCAGCAGGATGCTGGCAATGATCATATCAATCACTAAAAATGGAACATATATCGCAAACCCCATGATAAACGCAGCCCGGAGTTCGCTGATAACAAAGGCAGGCAGCAGGACTACAGTGGGAATATCCTCTAATGTATCCGGTCGGTTCTCACTGGTTAACCCGACAAATAATTCCAGATCTTTTTCTCTCACCTGAGAAAACATGAATTCCCGAATTGGTTCCTGAGCTATATCCAGGGCTTCAGTTTGTTCAATTTCACCCTCCAGATAAGGCTCGATCGCCTGGGAATTGACTTCCTGATAGACAGGAGTCATGATAAAGAATGTCAGGAGCAGTGAGAGGCCGATTACCACCTGATTGGGGGGAATAGTTGGGGTTCCAATCGCGCTCCGGACCATCGACAGCACAATCACAATCCTGGTAAATGAGGTTGCCAGAATTAGAATCGCAGGAGCCAGAGACAGAACCGTCAGCAGTACCAGCAGCTGAATACCAGTGCTTACCTGATCCGGTTCATTTTCATTCCCGACTGAGAGAGTCACTCCTGGCGCCTGCCATTCCTCGCTGCCAACACAACCGGATAGTAAGACAGCCACCAGACTGAGCAGCAGGATCAAAAGAATTTTTTTTGATTTCATTCCTTTTCTCCCTACCCATCTCCAGGCTGCTGGTAACGATCTTGGATCAATTTTTGGAACAAGTTTGAAAACTGTTGATCGCCATCGGATTCCTGGTACGAACGAATAGCTTCAGGAGAAAGGTCGATGCTGGATAAACAGTTAACATTTTGATCTGTTGCTCCGATCAACAAACAGGAATCATGGACCAGAACTAAATGCAGTGACTGGCCTGGAGATAACCGGACAGTCTCCAGCACTTTCAGCTGGGAGTTTTTTTGAACTGCAGTTCCCTTTTGAAATTTTTTTACCAGCCAGTAAAGCCCATAGATTAACAGCAGAATAATTCCCAGCTTCAAAAGAACATCAAGAAATAAACCTGCTGCGGAAACCGAATCCACAGCTTCCCCGGTCTGATTTACTGAGGGAAGTCCATCTTTCATTAAAACCACAATTAAACTGATCCCCAGGAAGCTGACCAGGCCTGCAAACCACAACAAGGCAGGTTTTTTCTTCACCCTGGTAATCAATCTCTCAAAAAAGTCTTTCACTTCAATTTTTCCCAACTAAAGAATGGGATGCCATGATCTGGGTGATCCGAACACCAAAGTTGTCGTCCACAACCACCACTTCCCCTTTTGCAATCAGGTAATCATTGACAAATACATCTACGGGATCACCAGCAATCCGATTCAACTCTATCACGGAACCTTTCTCCAGGGCTAAGATCTCCTTTACGGTCATCTGGCTCCGGCCCAGCTCAACAGAGACCTTAATAGGAACATCAACCAGCATCTCATAATTGACTTCGTTGAGTTCAGCAATAGAGAATGTTTTCTGGGGCTGCTGGGTCGGGATTTGCGGGCTGGAGGGACTGCTAACCGGAGGTTGAGAGGTTGGTTTAAAGTTCTGAGCAGTCTGGTCAACTTCAGCCTCAGCGGCAGCTTCTGGCTCCCGGATTGGTTCTCCCGGATTCGAAGTTTGTTCAGGTCCATTTTCCTCAGGCTGTTTATCGAGATTATTTAACATAATATTCACCTCTTGAAGGTTGATAAGGAAGGGATCAGGGTTGATCCACTGCCTTGGTAATCTGAGCGATAATTCTCTTACCAATCCGGCCCGCCATAGCATTAAACCGGGTCCGATTCACAATCTGAACTGAAAGCTGGTCATCCACAAATTGCTCGAGGGGTATAACATCCCCGGTTTTTAATTCTGCCAGATCCCCAAGCCGAACGGTAGCCTCCCCCAGGAAGAGCCGAACAGGCAGTCTCATCCGGGACAGCCGCTCAATTGAAGGTTCTTTTTTCTTATTTTCCAGGCTGGTGTCCCCTTTTACCGAGAGCAGGGATTGAGGCCGGAGGCGGGCGGCAATTGGTTTGAGCATTTTGAAAGGAATGTAAATATTCATTGCCCCGGTTTCTTCATGCAGGCGGAGCTCAATGGAAACTAGAAGCACCCGATCATTGCCCATCGTCATCTGGATCCAGTGGGTATTCCCCGTTGAGTCGTCCAGCTGAGGATCCACGTCAACCAGTTTGCTCCAGACGGATTTAATGTCTTTGAGAATGACTTCAGCAAATTCCCCCAGCAGCATCTGGTCAATTTTTGTCAGCGCTTCATGTTTATGAACACTCTTAGGCTTTCCTCCCAGGCGAAGTTCTAAAATGATGTTGTTGATGTTCGGGGTAATGCTGATAATTAACATCCCGGGCAGAGGGTTCATACTGATGATATGGAACAGCTGAGAGGGATCCTGGCCCATCATCAAATCGTGCAGTCTCCCCTGTTCAGTATGCACCACCCGGGGAAGCTCTTCCATCATGTCGTGCAATCGTCCCTGTTCGGTATGCACCAAACGGGGTTTTAAGTTCGCCCGCAAAAAGGGCGGCAGTGAAGTGCTCAGCCTTTCAGCCAGATCTTCATGCATGATCCCGATCGCCCGCATCTGTTCCTGGGAAAAGCGGTCGGGGGACCAAAAATTGTAATTTCGGATGTTATTCTGTTTTTTGGAAGACTGATCACTTGAATCCGCCAGGGGAGTTGGGGTATCCTCAACTATCCCCTCAGCGTCTTCGATATCAATTTTTCCACTTAACAGGGCATCAATCTCATCCTGGTTTAGCATAAATGACTCCGCCGCAGAAACCTTCGAAATAGATAATAAGGTTCTTCCAATTAGCCAGGGTAGGAAAATCTACCCCGCTTGGAAAAGAACTACTGGACCACAAACTCCGTAAAGTATACGTTTAAAATTAGATGATCTGGAAGCCGTTCATTTAATAATGTGACCAATTCTTCCCGGATGATTTCTTTCCCTTCGGCCGTGTAGACATCCTCAAAGGTCTTACTGGAAAGCTTGGAGATCAAACTGTCATTGATAATCGGCAGCTTTTCGCTGATTTCCTGATTGAACTCATCTAAATAGTGATTTTGTTCCTCATGCTCCAGAGATTGGTAATCGGGATTGGTCGGCATAAATTCCAGCACAATATTAACCCGGATGTATCTCCGGCCGGTGGGTTCAGCCAGATTGATAATCTTTGTTCCTGTATCAAACATGATTCCATGGCCGGGTTCTGGGACCTGGACTGCAGGTTGAACAGCAGCTGGCTCCGCCTCCATGCTCCCGTTCGTATGGGATCCATCTCCAGTCTCGGATTCTGCAGCTGCTACCTCAGGTACAACAGGATATTCATATACCAAGTGAAAAGGTTTTGGAAATGTGTTGGGAGCAAAAATTATATATGCCATGAAAAAATTAATCAGCAAAGCTGGCACCAACATAACGATCAAAATTATTTTCAAGATTGGGGAGGATAAAAATTTATTCATGAAAAGTATTACTCCTCGTGTTGTTCGGTTTCACCCGGTGTGTCAGTTTCCGATTCACCCAACAAATCCAGGTTTATCACATTATCCTCCTGGGGATAAATAACAATAATTTCCGCCCGGCTGTTCAAATCCCGATGTCTTGGCGTATCATTTGGAAACAAGGGTTCGTATTCTCCCCGTCCAGCAGCAATTAAGCGATCCGGAGCGATCCCCGCCTCCTCAAAATACCGAATAATGGTCATAGACCTTGCCAGGGAAAGTTCCCAATTGGAAGGATATTTAGTTTTATCCGGCTGATTGGTGTTCGTATGACCAATCACCCGAATGTCATTATCCAGATATTTAATCATCCCTGAAACAGTTTCCAAAACAGGATAAGCATCCGGGTGAAGATCTGCAGAGCCTTGTTGAAATAATAAGCTTTCAGATACGGAGATCAAGACCCCTTCAATATTATTCTGAACCGAAACCATCCCTCCAATCGATTGGCTGGCCAATAAACTGGTTAACTCACCGGCAACTTCCTGCGAAGTGGGCGGCGCATTGGGAATCCCTGGAATCACGATCGGAGCAGGTTCCTCATTCTCATCTACTCCTCCCAGATCAATGCTGGGATTGATCACACCGGTGGAATCTCCACCGGTGAAAGCCACATTCAACCCTTCAGCCAGCTGCTTATATTTCTGCACATCCACCTGGCTCATAGAGTATAAAATCAAGAACAAAACCATCAGCAGGGTCATAAAGTCGGAATAACTGACCATCCACCTGCTGCTATCATCTCCTCCGTGGCTCATATAACCCTGTCCTTTTCTCCCTGTAGGAGTTTATTCTTCATCTGTAATTCTTTCCTTGGGAGGCAGATAAGCATTTAGTTTTTCCTGCAGCATGCGGGGATTCTCACCGGCCTGAATACCCAGAATGCCCTCAACCAACAGCTCTCTGTAGACAACTTCCTCTTCCGTCTTGGTGACGAGCTTTCCGCCCAGCGGTAAGAAGAACACATTGGAAGAGAGCAAACCCCACAGAGTAGCCAGGAAGGCTGCCGCAATTGCATGCCCCAGCGTACTGGGGTCATCCAGCTGTTTAAGTACATTGATCAAGCCCATCACCGTACCGATAATCCCGAAGGTTGGGGCATATCCACCAGCCCCATTTATCATTTTTGCGCCCAATGCGTGCCGCTCTTTCATCTGTTCAATTTCCGTGTGCAGGATCGAACGGACCTGGGCAGGGTCAACACCATCTACGACCAGCATTAAGCCTTTTTTCAAGAAATCATCTTCAACAGCTTTTGTTTCCTCTTCCAATGCCAGCAAACCGTCCCGGCGGGCTTTCCCGGCCATTTCAATTAATGATTCAATTACCTGACTGATTTCAAAGTTATTCTTTTGAAAGGCAAGCATGAACAACTTGGGAGTGCTCAACAAAGTAGAAAAAGGAGAAGAAACACCAGCAGCCATCAAAGAACCCAGGAAAGTAAGCAAAATCGCCTGGGGATGCCCAATCAGCTCAGCGGGATTTCCACCCTCAATAATTAAAACTGCGATAATAATTACAATGGTCGAGATAATGCCAATAATGCTGCCAAGATCCATGATCTATTCCTCAGTGCTCTCAAGGTCCAGGTAATCGCGCACCCTGGACCGGAAGACGATGATCCGATCGACAATGACCTGTGGAGATTCTTTGACAACGATAATTTGATCGTTTGTAAAGGTGATCACAGTATTGGGGGTAGCTTCCATGGTTTGGATCAAATCCGGATTAATATAGAATTCTTTTCCATTCAAGCGTGTCACCGGAATCATGTTTGTTTTCCTGTCTTGTGATGTTTTCACCTGCCACCTGAAAACCTGTCATCTACCTGCCCTGCCAAAAGGGGACCCCTCTGCCGCATTTTTACCCGCTTCTCCTACGAACAGCAGGGACAATTACGGCATTCAGCACCATACCTGATGCTCAGTATCAATTTAACATAGCCGTTTGGGGACGTGAATAAAGGATGTGTGAAAGCTGTGTAAAGAAAACCTAAACGTGCCGGATCAGGAGGAATGGGGCAGCTGAATGATAAATTCGGTCCCCTTGTCAATCTCACTTTCCACCTTGATTTGTCCCCCATGTTGTTTCACAACGCGCTGACAGATTGTCAAACCCAGCCCGGTCCCTTCTCCAGCAACTTTTGTGGTGTAAAAAGGTTCAAAAATCCTTTTTAATTTTTCCGGTTCTATTCCAGGTCCGCGGTCCCGGATGCTGACGTAAACATATTCCCCATCTGCTGAGGTTTTGATCTGGATCTCCCCGCCTTCCTGTTCTTTCTGTGCGTCAATTCCGTTTAGGATGATATTGGTCCAAACCCCCTTGATCGATTCTTTGTTCAGCTGAAGATAAGGCAGTTCATCATCTGGATGAAATATTAATTTGATCCCATGAGCTTTAATCTCATGCTGCAGCAGGTTTAAAGATTCAGAAATCAGTGCGTTTAAATCTCCATTCTGGTAATCATACTGATCCTTTCGAGCTAAATTCAGCAAGTTTCCAACCACTTTTGCTGCCCGATCTCCCGCATGCTCAATCAGTTCTAAAGCCTCCAGCATCTCCTGATCATCGGAGTACTCCCGCCGCAGCAGCTGTGTATTTGCAACAATTGCAGTCAGAGGGTTGTTAATCTCATGAGCCACACCAGCCGCCAGCTGACCCACGACAGCCAATTTTTCTGATTGGATCATATGTTCTTCAAGTCGTTTCTTCTCAGTAATTTCTTCTTCAATCAAGATAGCTTGCCGGACCTGATCATTTTCATCCAGAATCGGATAGGTGGTAATCTCCCATTCCAGGAAAGATAAATCCTGAAGGAACTCTTTCGCAACCCGGCTGGTGCTCTCACCGCCAAATAGCGTTTGGTCCACCAGGCAGCTGGAACAAGGTTCGGATTTCCCATACAGAGCTTGATAACACTTTTTTCCTACCAACTCACTGGGCTTGGAACCCACCCGCTTAGATCGACTGAGATTAATAGCTGCCAGATTGTAGCGGCTGTCAATAATATACATTGAAAGGGGGATGTTATCAAACAGAGCCCGGAGGGTATTGCGGGATTGAAGAAGCTGCCAGCGGTTTACTTCAAGTTCTGCACTGGCAATTTGCAGCCGTTGAACAAGATCAATATCATAAATTGTAAAGGAAATCAGCCTCGCAATCGTGGAAATTAATCGTTTGTCATAGGCATCAAACATCCCATCATTCTTATTGTAAAGTACAAGCGCTCCCTTGACCTGATCATCAATGATCAACGGGGAACAGATCATGTTCCGGACATCAGCTTCCCGGATCAAATCGACATTAGGATTAAATGAAGGATGCATTTCCAGATTGTTGACAGTGAGAGTTTCCCCTTCTTGAATGCAGGTCCCAAGGATGCTGGTTTGATGATTAAGATAAACTTGATAATTCCACTCTGCATCATTTCGAAGAGTTTTGACAATCGCCAGGTTTGGATCATCTTCATCTGTCAAAATCAAAGCGCCCTGCTCTACCTGAAAAAATCGGTATATTATCCGCATCAATCGGGCCTGAAGCTGGCTGGGATCCAGCCCCTTATTGACCTGAGCAGAGGTCATCAGGATGGCTGCTAAATCCTGATTAGGCTGTTTGGACTTCTTTTCATACTGATCTTGAAGTATCCTGCGAGCCACAACCTGATTGAGGTGTTTCAGATGCTGGATCTCCTGATCATCAGCGGGCTTTCCGTGGAGAAGTAAAACCCCCAGTGAGCTTTCATCGATTATAAACGGAAATGCTCCAGCTAATGATAGCGTCGGATCAGCTTCCTGTTTGATTCCTTGGCGCTGGGTTTCCCGGGCTAGGTCACGGAGATCGCTATACTTATCATTCAGCTGAACGGTCCACTGGTTGGTTAGTTCCTCAGAGATAATCAATACCGGAGCAGGATTAGAAAACGAATGGATCAGGATTGAACCGGACTCGCGATTAATTGCGTTCAAAATATAGGACAGAGATTCTTCCAGGGCAGTGTCCAGATCGGGAATTACAGTCAGTAAATTGCTTAGTTCCTGAACCTGATCTAAGCAGCTTTCAATCTCTTTTCCATTTTGACCAGACATGATAAAACCCTTTTCCCCTCAATCGTACCCCCTCCTCAAAATCCATCAACAAGGAAGGTCCTGCAACTAATAAGTTCATCCGCTCTTGCGATGTGGTTCACTCAGAATTTACTGCAATAACCAATCCCTGTAATCTACTCCGGCCTGTTCCTGCCTGATCACCTTTGACCGGTAGATTGCTTATGAACCAGATCCGGATTTGAAGCAATCACGGCGTCGGTTTTGTGATAATTCAATCTCATTCCTCATCCGCACTAACCGTGTATCCGTAGCCGGGAACAGTTCTCACAAACTGAGGATTTCGGGGATCATTCTCAATCCGTTCCCGCAGATTTTTGATATGAACCCGGACCAGATCCGGACTTCCTGCGTCAGTTGGATAATCCCAGACCTCATCCAGCAAGCGCTGGGGAGAAAACACCTGGCCTGGATGAACCATCAAGTGATAAAGCAAATCAAATTGGACCGGTGTCAGGCGGATATCGCCGGCATGTGGAGAGTGAAATTTAAACGAACGAGTATCCAGAACATATTCTCCCATCACCAGACATTGATTCTTCTGGGTTGTTTTTGTTCCCGAGTCAGCCTGTTCCAGAATCGCTTTTACACGCGGGCTGAGGTTCTCATTCTGGATCACATTTCTCTGATCCGGCATGCTTGGCTTTCGCCGTGTTCGGCGAAGAATCGCCCTGACTCTGAGAATCAATTCATCTACATTAAAAGGTTTTGTCAGATAATCGTCCGCTCCAGCTTTAAAGCCAGCGATCCGATCATCATCTTTAATTTTCGCTGTTAAAAACAGGATAGGAACATCAGCCAAAAGCATATCCGCCCGCATCTCTTTACATACCGTATATCCATCCATTCCCGGCATGATAATATCCAGGATAATCAGATCCGGGGTTTTCCGCCGGGCAATCTTTAATCCCTCCACACCGCTGTTGGCGACTGTCACCTTAAACTCATCCCCCCGCAAACTCCTTTCAATAGTCCGGGCAACAATCACATCATCTTCAATAACTAGAATATTGGCTGGTTCCATATATTTTCTCCCTCCGGTAATAAAACCTGGATGCAGGTCCCATTACTCTCCAAATTGACCACTTTAATCTGACCGTGGTGCTGCCTGACAATTTCCCTGCAAATACTAAAGCTCAAACCACTTCCCGGGCCTTCTTGATCCTGATAATAATCGGGTTCAAAGAATAACTCTAATTGCTCCCTGGTCAGCTGACCGCTTTCTTTCTCTATTTCTATTATCACTCCTCCCTTACTCTCGGCAGAAGTTCGGATACGGATCAGCTGATTGGAAACTGAGTCCTCTGGAATTCGTTTTCCAGTGATTAACTTGACCCACAGATCCTCCAGCTGGTGAGGGTTGCCCCTGATTTCCGGAAGACCCCGGGCCAGATGAAGTTCGATATCTTTCGCCAATTCAGGTTGATTCTTCTGAATCAAACTTACTGCGACCTGAATGGTATCGTTAACAAACAGGATTTGATGGGTGCTTTTCGGTTTCCGGGTGTATTCAAGCAAAGACGAAACAGCCTGCTGGGCTTTCCAACCTGCTTCTTCTATAGCCTGGATAGAATCAAACGCCGGATGATCGGGCACCATCAATCGTTTAACAATCTGGGATTCTGCAATAATTGTAGCCAGAGGATTATTGATCTGATGGGCCACTCCGGACGCCAGCTCACCAAGCTCTGCCAATCGCCTGGATTGAACCATTTCTTCCTGGGCAATCTTAACCTGCTCATCAATCCGCTTCCGCTCTGTGATATCACGGGAAATATCCATGTATCCAATGATCTTCTGGGGATCCATTGGATCATAAATATATGATACTCGACTGTTGACCCAGAGTTCCTGATCATTCGGCTGAAGCAGTTTTCTCTCCTGACGGAACTCCCGGGTACCCAATTCCGTTGCGAGTTCCACCCGGGGTTCAAACAGAGTGAAATAATACTCCTCTGCAGATTTCCCCAGGCAGTCTTTGGTCTTCAAGCCAAACATCTTTCGAGCCGCGTAATTACAATAAGTAATCTTCAAATCTGTATCCCAAGCCACAACAGCGTCTTGGACATAATTCAAGAGCAGTGCCTGAGAATGAACTGTTTCCTGAGCATTCTCATAAGCAATTTTCAGCTGCTGGTAATACTGGGCTTTTTTAATGAAACCAGGGAGCTTTCTGGGATAATCTCCCCATTCCACAACATAGTTAACTGCCCCTTTTTGAAGGGATTGAACTGCATAATCTACATCACCGGAAGGCGTGATACAAATTACAGGAATGTCGTTTTCCCAAGCCTGGATTTCCTCCAGAATCTCTAATCCGTTTTTTTTATGAAAATCATGGTGAAGCAAAACAATATAATTGTTTCCGAGGTTCAGATGATTCCGGATTTCTTCCAACGTTTCAGCACCTGTCACCTCAATCTCATCAACTGGAAGAGATCTGGACATCTTTGTGATGAAAGCCGGGTTTGCGCTAGCCGCGATGACGCGGATCTGAGTCATTTACTTCTCCCATTCAGTAATGAGTTGATCTATCCCCTGATCATAAACGACCCTCATGAAGAATCCATAAAGATTACGTAAATAATCCTGATTTTGATATCCGGGAGAGAAAATCAGACCTAGAGGAGAACTGACAGAAAACTCAGCGAACATAACCACCGCAGCTGGCATTTAGATCTGGATTATTGACCTGATCCGTTTTCCACACTTTACCATCCAAAAGAATTTCACACTTTACACTGCCGTACTGGGATGAATTATGAGCGGTGACTACCACCATGGTTGGTTCACTAATCTTTACCGGACCATACAACCAGGGCAAAGGTTGGAATTCAGGAGCTGTTGCCTGACCATCTGATCCTGTATATGTGACCAGGGATACACTGGCACTTCCCGTTACACGGTAGGACACCTCTGCAGGCAGTCCTGTCCCACCTCTCAAGCCGCTCTGGACTGCTATCCAATAGAGAATAAGCGCCAGCACAGTAATTAATATCAACCAGCGGAAAATCCTGGACAGCCTTTCAAGATTACTCATGCTTAATTCCAATAACCAGTACCCAAATGATATCTATCATTATACCTTTTCCTGCTTCTGTTTCCACAGGTTGGCTCGGTCTCAATCCTGCACATAGATCTATATCATTTCAAGAGTTAATCAATTCTAGAAAATAGGAGACGATTTGCGGATCAAACTGCTTCCCGGATTGTTCCTGGATATAGCTGAGGGCTTCTTTCCAGGTCCATGCTTTTCGATAGGGGCGGTCTGCCTGCAAAGCATCCCAGACATCAATCACAGAGAAGATTCGGGCCGAAAGAGGAATTTCATCCCCACTCAGTCCCCGGGGGTATCCGCTTCCATCCCACCGCTCATGATGGCAGTAGGGAATTTCATTTGCAGTCCGGAGGTATTCAATCCCTGAAAGCATTTTATAAGCGTGGACCGGATGCTGTTTCATAATCCGCCATTCCTCATCTGTAAGCGGTCCAGGTTTGAGCAGTATAGCATCTGGAATCGCCATCTTACCGATATCATGCAGCAGAGCACCCCGCTGGATGTTGGCCAAATCTTTCCCATGGATTCCCATCATTTCTGCCAGCTGCACTGTCAGCTGGACCACACGCCGACTGTGCCCTTCTGTATCCCCATCACGAAGCTCAATCGCCCTGGCCCAACCTTCAATCGTGGCATCATAAGCCCGGATTAATTCCAGGTTTGATCTTTCCAGGTCAGCATACAAATTCAACCTATCTATCGCAATCGCAGCCTGTCCTGCCAGGGCTTCCAGGAAATCCAGCCATTCGTGATCTGGATCCAAATGGGTCCGATTAAAAACCTCCAGGACCCCTACAACTACCTGATTGGAGATCAATGGAACCCCGATATAACTGACGAACCCCTCCTTCTCCAGCAGGGAAGAGTTTTCGAAACTGGCATTCTGGGTCCTGAGGTCGGAAATATGGAGAATTTTTCGATCTAAGGCTGCTTTTCCTGCCAATCCTTTACCGAGCTGGATTGAGGTTTCCATCATTAATTCAGTTTGGAAACCCCGCCCGCTGACGTATTCTAAGGCATTCAATTCGGGCTGATGCAGTAAAACTGCTGTTGCATCAACCTTCAAAGTTTTAATTAACTGACCGAGTAAAACATCCAGGGTGGTTGGCAGGTTCAAGCTTCCTGAAATTGCCAGGTCGATCTCTCTCAGAGACTCAATCCGGGAAAAGCGCTGTTGAGTTTCCTGGAAAAGGCGGCTGTTTTCAAGGGCGATAGCCGCCTGGGCTGCAAAAGCTGTCACCAATTCAGCATCATGTTCAGTGTAGCGTCCCACCTGATGGTGATCCACTGTCAGGATCCCAATTCTCTTTCCCTGGATTTCAAGCGGGACCCCCAGCCAGGACCGGATATTCTCTTCAGTCGGGAAAGAAGCCCAATCTGTCAACTGCTGAAGATCCTCAATCACCACTGCTTCCACCTCCATTAACATGGAGCGGATCATGGTTTTTTGATCTACAGCAATAGAAGTACCTAAATATTCCTGGGCATTCTCCGACCCCCGGACTGCTTCGATGACCAACCGATCACCTTTCAGGAGCTGGATGGTGGCATTGGTATACTCGAGCACATACTGGAGCTGATCCAGGATGCTGTTCAAAACCTCATCGCGGTCCATACTCTTGCTGATCAGCATCCCCACATCTCTTAATGTTTCAGCTTCCCGCTGCCTCTTTTTTGCCTGTTCCAAAAGACGGGCATTTTCCATCGCAATGGCTGCCTGATTGGCAAAATTCATTCCCAATTCGGCATCCTGCTCTGTATAGAAATCAAGTTTGTGGTGATCTACCGTTAGAACGCCTACTACCATATCTCTGACCTGAAGGGGAACCGCTATCCAGGAACGGATATTACTTGTTTCCGGCCCCGCTATCCAGTCTCCGACCTTGGTGACATCACCGAGGATAACTTTCTTACCTTCAAAAAGCACCGGGTGAATCAGTTCGTCTTCCTCAATGTCAAAGCGTTTTCCAATCACCCCTTCCCCATTACCCGGTCCACGGAAAGCTTCCAGTACAAGATCCGGTCCTTGAATAAATTGAATTGAAGCGCTGTCAAAAGGAACAACTTTCTGGAGCGATTCCAGGATCATATCCAAGAGATCGGAGCGGTCCATGACCTGATTGATCATCAATCCAACCTCGCGCAGTGTTTCAGCCTCCCGGCGCCGCTTTTTCTCATTAGTAAACAACCGTGCATTCTGGATTGCAATTGCGGCCTGGGTGGCAAATAATTCAAGCAGTCTGATTTCTTCCTGATTGACTTCCCGTGCGTTCTGGAAGGCAATTTCCAGCACACCAAGAAATTCATTTCCCCACTGGACTGGAATCCCAGCTACAGAAAAATTTCCTAGCGTATTAGCCCAGGACTGATCTCGGCCTTTCCAATTCGCGTAATCCTGGACAACAAGTGTTTCCTGTTTTTCCCATACTTTTCCAGCCAGCCCTTCCCCTTTTTCCATTCTGGTTCTCACTGGCAGCGGCCCATCTCCTGTGAAAGATTGGAATTCCAGGAAATCGGTTTCTGGGTCAAAAATACTGAACCCACTGGCCTCTCCTCCAACCATCTGAGAGGCTCTAAGAGCAATTGAATACAGCAAATCCTGCAAATTCAGTTGACTGGTAATGTCCAGCTCTACTTCACGCAAAGCCTGCAGCTGAGCAGTACGCTTTTTGATCTCACTCTCTGATTGTCGGCGGTCGATGATCACTGAAAAATGGCTTACAACTGTCTCAATTGCAGATTTACACTGCACCTCAGCGCCATGACGCATGAACAGGGTCACTCCCCCGGTAGACTCCCCACCCAATCCAAAACCGGTGATGAAGGTGTCCGTAACACCAAGCAATCTCTCCGCGGACCGGCATACTGAACGGGGATATTTCCCGCGGGTCAGATCATATATCCCTTGTGGGACACGAACCATGCTGCCGCTTGTAAATAAATCTTGCAGCTCTGGTTCCAGATCAAACTCCGCCACACTTACCTGCAGGTCAGTTGGCGCAACACCGAATAAATCAAAAACCCGATCAACCCGATTTCCAAAACCGGTCAGGGCCCGGACCCGGATCGAATCTTGAACTGGATCATAAAGCGATAGCATTACATAAGCATCCGGGTTGACATCCTGGATTCGATTGGCGAGCATCAGGCAAATGTCATCAATATCTTCCAGGCGGCTTCCTTCCACAATCAGGCTGTTGATCAGTTCCAATTCCTGAACGTTGATTGCCCGATCCCGCTCCGCCCGGAGCCTTTCAATGATCCCACTCAGCTGGCCAGCCAGGGCGCTGAACCGATCTTTGACATCTTCTGTGAAAAGTTTAGTACCGGACATCTCCATTAAACCAATGACTTTGCCTTTCGAGATCAGCGGCACTGAAATAACTGAGGCAATCCCTGAAAGCTTAAAAATCTGCGGTACAAGCTCTTTTATCCTGGGACGGAGTCCATCCGGGACAAATTCCGACTGCAAAAAATCAGAGATCTGGGTTTGAATAATGTCCGGGTCAATCACAATCCGGGGCTGCTCTTCAGATAGGATTTTTTGATAGTATTCTGTTTTCTTTAATGGGATCTCAATCTTTCCGGTTACTTCCACTCCAATCAATCGCTGAAGTGACTTCCGAAAACTTTTATCCAGGTAACTGTTCTCCAGTTGGAGAATTTCACCTGCCTTGTCCAGAAGGTATATTGATGTGTCCCAGCTTTCGAATATCTTCTGGGTTTCTTTTTTAAGAAGATTGATGATCTCATCCAGGCTTTTTCCCTGGTTTGCCTTTTCGTTTAATAGATTCAACAAAGATAGATCATCCATCTGCTGATCCAGGATTTTCTGTGAGTATATTCGTTCCGTGATATCCCTGATTGTTGCCTGTAGAAAAGGTCCCTGCTCTCCATCAACCCGGGCCAGCTGAACAGTCGCTGGGAACTCCTCTCCGTCCATATTTTTATGAATCCACTGGAAAAAACTGAAACCATGCTCCATGGCCTGTTCAATAACTTCCAAAGCCTTCTTCCGGGAGGACACCCCATCTGGTTGATACTCCGGGGATAATTCCCAGGGCTGCTTCCCAAGAAATCCGTCCTCCTGATCGATCCTGAATAAATCGTCCAAAGCTGGATTTCCAGAAGTAATCTCCCAATCGGGCGGGGCGATGGTCATCAATGCATCCTGAGAGGAATCGAATAACTTCCTGTAGCGCTGCTCGCTGGCCCGCAACGCTTCCGTTGCCTGGCGGCTTTCTGTGATATCCAGGGCAATTTGCAAGTGAGCCATTTTTTCATCAGACCAGTGGATTGCCCGATCATGGTTCATGTAATATCTTCCAGTAATCCTGTTTTTTGCTTCCCAAACCTTGACTCCAGCAGGTTCACCGTTTTCATCCAGTAGTTGATCTTTCCTGCAAAAATCACAGGCTTCCGAAAACTTCTGGAAAACTTCGTAACAGACTTCGCCGGTAAAATCCTCCCCGTAGTCATCAATCATGCGCTGGTTCATGTACAGGATCTTGTTGGTCTCCAGATCAGAAACATAGATATGGGCGTCAACACTTTCCAACACCAGCTTAAGGGTATCCTGGGCTTGATCCAATCGAAGAGCAGTCTGCTTCCGCTGCGAGATATCCCGGGCAATTCCCAGCACAAGAGACCGGTCCCGGATCTTGACCGGATGGGTTGAGACTTCAATCGGGAGCGTACTACCATCCTTCCGGGTCAAAGTCAGTTCATCCGGTCCGGTAGATCTACCAAGCAGGTTTTCTGCCAGCAGTCTGCCTGCTTTTGGCAGCTGTCGTTTGGGGATCAATCCAGCTGTCAGGAAACTTTGTCCAATTAATTCCTCCCGGGAATAACCGGTTATCTTTTCCGCTGCCCGATTTCCATCAATGAATTTTCCTTCCGGATCCGTGATGTAGTAACCATCCGGAGCAAATTCAAACACCGCCTGGAATTGTTTTTCACTCTCACGAAGATCGTTTGCGAACTGAGCTTTTTCCAATGCCAAGGCAACCTGGAAACTGAAAGATTCGACAAGAGTCGAATCAAGTTTCATACCTGGAACCCGGGTGAAAATATACAGACAGCCCATCACCCGCTGCTCACCTTCCAGCCCAATTGTGAAAATATCCTCCAAGCCATAGAGCTTTTTCAATTGACGGGATATGGACCCGGGAATTTCCGAGCTGGCGAAATCTTCCAGGCCCTCGGCGTGATGATACAAACTCCGCTTGCGGTAAATCTGCTGAAATCGCTCTTCAATATGGAAACGGCGCCCCACAAGTCGTTTTCCAATTACATCCTGGACCCGGGACCAAGTCCCTTCAACCAGACCATACACACCTTCTAACTTCAAGGTATCTGGATCTACATTAGAAAGAGTCAACACGATACAGCTGCCAAGTTTTTGTTGCAGTGCCTGTCCGGCGCGATCATAGATCAAATCCTCGTCTGTGAGTGTCAGCAAAGTTTTCCCTTGCTCACTCAGCCATTGAATATCTTCCATCCCGGACGAGTTTTCCGATTCCAGTAAGATATGAAATCTGGTTCCACCCGGTGCAGGGCTGGATTCCCGGATTATTTTGAGTTGAATTGGGATGATTCGATCCCGGGCAGAATTGAACTGGATCTGCAAATCTGCAGTTGGATTGGAAGCTTTGATATCTTCCAGCGTCTTTATTAAGGTGGCGCGATAAGACTCAGAAAAAAACTCTGCGAAGTTTCTATTCAGGATTTCAGCAGGTTCAATCTCCAGGAGTTGATTGGCAGCCGGATTGACCCGCAAAACATTTCCTTCCCCGTTCAGCAGAACCCAGGGAGCTGATGAGTCTTGAAATATCCAGGAGTCAAAATCTTTTTGCATAAAGTCTTTACCAACAAAAGTTCTCTGCCATTCACGTACCCACAGGCAAATGTCACGGATAAGCTGATGGTTAATTGTAATCGAAAAACATAAGTGACCACCTTATCAAAATGGTAGTTTCCCTTTGCTTTTCTGTTAGCCCTCCTGGTTAATCGGACCTTAACTGATTATTTACAATTTGTTTATTGCCCAACAATTGGAATATGATATTGTTAGTTCGGAGACAGCTTATGAGTCGACGGTCATCTACCAAGAAAACACGCTTATCTGATGTACTGGAAAAATCAGAAAAAGTGGTTTTCGACAACCAATCTCGCTTGATTTTTTTCAGCGATATCCACCGGGGGGACAACACCTGGGCAGATGAATTTGCCCAGAATCAGGCGGTGTATTCTTACGCCCTGAAATATTACCTCCAGGAAGGATTCACTTATATTGAAGTCGGGGATGGGGATGAGCTGATGAAGAACGGCAAAGCTCAATTGATCCACAGCGCTCATTCCAGCATCTACCGTACTCTTCGCAATTTTTATGCTGAGGGTCGTTTTTATTATTTGCACGGAAACCACGACATCCAGTACAGCAAAAAAGATTTTGCCGCCAGAAATTTAAACACCACATATCATCACTATCGGGCCGAACTCGAGCCTCTTTTCCCGGATATCTTTATCTACGAAGGACTGCAGTTAATCCACCAGGAAAGCGGGGAATCAATTTTTGTCACTCACGGCCATCAAGGCGAGCTGCTGAATGACCGCTTCTGGAAAATCAGCCAGTTGCTCCTTCGCCGTCTTTGGCGCCCCCTCCAGCTGCTCGGGATTCAAAACCCCTACCGGGTATCCACCAATCCCGATATCCGGAAGGATATTGAACGGGATCTGCTGTCCTGGGTCACTGAAAATCAGCAAGCCCTGCTCTGCGGTCATACCCATTGTGCTCATTTCCCCAAGCCCGGCCAAACCCCCTATTTTAATACCGGGAGCTGTGTTCACCCCCGCTGGATCACCGGGATTGAAATAGATCAGGGTGAAATGATGCTGATTCGCTGGCGGATTCAACCGGACCAGAGCGGCGCTTTATATGTTCAGCGGGAAGTGATCTCCGGTCCCGAGCACATATCCGCATACTTCTCAAATAAAAGCAATCAGGCAGATGAACCTGGTGATCCCATCCATCTCCAACCCCAAACCACCCCAGTTGCGGCTGGTTAGGATTTGGGGTTAGTACAACCAAACTCATCCAGCAGTTCCACCGTGAAAATGCGGGATGCCCGACTTTATTCCTATGCATCCCCCTGCGCGGTGTTACCGTCCCCGGCACCTCAGTGTGTCGGGGACCATTTCTTAAGCACCCCTCATTCCCATCCGCCTCCTACTCCTGGTTCTATGGTATAAAAAAACATAACCGTAATTGGTTAAACGGGAATCAATCCGATGTCCTAAAAATATTCGTATTTTTGCTTTTCTGCTTGACCTGGAAATTACTGACCAAACATGTTCCAGAAAGAGGAGTTCAAGACAAACACTTATTATCTGTAGCCCAAGGAGCACTTTATGACCAAAGACCTTCCTCCTAAAAAACAAAGTCTGACCGAGATCATGCAGTCAGCCCAGAGGCTGGGGATAGAGCTCAATGAAGGGGAAGCGGAGCAGTGGCTTTCAGCGATCAGCGCTGCCGGAGATCAAGACGATATTGTATTTGACCACCGGCAGGGAATTTTCGGTCATAAAATCACCATGCTCGATTTCAGCCCTGATGACCTGGCCCACTTCCGGAAACTGGGTCAGCTGGTGGAATTCGAAGATATTCCAGGAACCGTCGAAACCGCGCTGGCCCTCTCCGGATCCGCAGCACAATCAAAAATTCAAACCTACCCGGGCGATGCCGATTACTTTGAACGTATTAACATCCTGGCCTGCGACCGGGAAACTGCCTGCAGAATCCTGGGCGACATTATCCGTGAAAAAGCACTCGACACCGCGGAAGGACCCACATATCAGTTAATGGAAGTCCGCTTTGGAACTTACCCGGAGAATGTGATCATCAACGGTCAGCTCCGGGAAGGTGGGAGCTCAATGGCCTGGAGTCCGGAACAAATCGAAGCGGGATATCAAAAAGCCCAAACTCCGGACGGTGAATCCATTACCATCCGCTGGGACCAGGCCGGCGCCGATCCAGGCTGGTGCAAATTAGACTGGGTGGTTGCAGATCCGGTCCGGGGTCAGCTGGTCAACACCAGCAATATGCTGGATGTTACCTG
This sequence comes from uncultured Anaerolineales bacterium, assembly GCA_964618295.1. GTDB lineage: Bacteria > Chloroflexota > Anaerolineae > Anaerolineales > UBA11858 > B10-G9. The sequence continues at coordinate 42,559 of CAZTWV010000016.1, forward strand.
GGAAGCGCCGGATGGTTCCATTACCCCCCTGGACGGATTCCTGGATCCCTATTTCCAGGAGATCTACCTGGACGGGGATTCAGCTCCAATTTTCTCCAAGCTCTCCCAGCATGTCTCCGGCAACGCTTTGGACGATTATGTCGGACACCTGGAAAAAGAGGTCAGCAAGTATTTAACCCGGGATATCAACTACGGCAAAGCCGCTAAACGGATGTACAACATTTTCCGCCTGACCGGCCGTTTTGAAGAAGCAGCAATTATCCGGGAACTCTTTGATGAACCCACCACCCTTCTTTACAAAGTCTGGGCCTTGATCCGAACGATTGATGAAAGCATTCAACCGGGTTCCAGCATCTCACTTGACAGCGTTCGAAAACAAGCCGATGGATTAATTCTGGATGTAATTGAAGCTCTGGAAGGTGGAGAAGAATCAATTGTAGTCCGCCATCTGCTCCAGCTTCGCAGTGCAATGGAAGAGGAAAACCGCGGTGAGGAGCACAATCGGGCAGTCGAAGCTGCCAGGGATGAAGTCATCAACCTGGTGAATAACTTTTTCTATGAAAAGCTGACTACAGTGCCGCAGATCAAAGCCTACATGGCACGCTTTGAGTTGGATGCCGTTTAACCGTCTGCTTGATTTTTATCAAAAACCGGCTATAATGAATCAATAATAGAAAAGTTCATAAACGCGGTGACCGGGACGAGTAGCACAGGTCAGCTCCACCAGGGAGTAAAGGTCAGCGACTGGAAACCTTTACAGGACAGCCAGTGTGAAAACCCCCCGCGAGCGGATGCCAGAAACCAGACCGGGATTAAGGCAGCACGGAAAGCCCCGTTACCGGCTCAATGAGATAAGTCCAGCTCCCCAAGGAGTGGCTTAAATCTGGGTGGAACCGCGAGTAACTCTTGCCCCAGGGGGGGGCAGGAGTTTTTTTATTTTTGGAGGTACAGGATGGCTAAAAAAGAATATGTGGGATCCCATTTATGGAAAATCAGACATTCCGCAGCCCATGTCATGGCTCAAGCTGTGCGGGATATCTTTCCTGAAAGGGAAGTGAAAATCGCCATTGGTCCGCCGATTGACGATGGTTTTTATTACGATTTTGATCTACCCCGAGCCCTGACCCTGGAGGACCTGGAAGAAATCGAACAGCGCATGCGGCGTGTTTTTAATGAAGATCACAAGTTTATCCGCCGCGAACTTTCGGCAGATGAAGCCAGGGAGCTGTTTGCGGATCAGCCCTATAAGCTGGAGTTGATTGACGGTCTCGAGGAAGGCAGCGTGGATGAGTATGGTGAACCGCTGGATGAGAAACCGGTAATATCCACCTACACCCATGATGACTTTGAGGATCTCTGCCGGGGTCCCCACATCGAAAGCACCAAGCTGATCAACCCCCAGGCAGTCAAGCTGCTCAACGTAGCAGGGGCTTACTGGCGGGGCGACGAGAACAAACCAATGCTGCAGCGGATTTATGGCACAGCTTTCCCCTCCAAGAAAGAGCTCAAACAGCATCTGCACAAGCTCGAAGAAGCCAAACGGCGGGATCACAGAAAATTGGGAAAGGAACTCGATCTGTTCAGCATCAGCCCGGACGTGGGCGGTGGTCTGGCACTCTGGCATCCAAACGGAGCGATGATCCGCCATAAAGCTGAGGAATACTGCAAGAACGAACACCTTGCTAACGGCTATGAGTTCGTCTACTCCCCCCATATCGGGCGCTCGCATCTCTGGGACACCAGCGGGCACCTGACCTGGTTCCAGGAAAATATGTACTCGGCAATTGAAATTGACGAGGAAGAATATTTCCTGAAACCAATGAACTGCCCCTTTCATATCATGATTTACAAAAACTCTCTCCACAGCTACCGGGATCTTCCCCTGCGCTGGGCGGAGTGGGGAACCGTCTACCGCTACGAACGGAGCGGCGTGCTGCACGGCTTGCTCCGGGTCCGGGGATTTACCCAGGATGATGCTCATCTATTCTGCAGCCAGGATCAAATGCCGGATGAAATCGACCGGGTGCTCAACTTCTGCCTGCATATCCTGCGCGGTTTTGGGATGAACGAATTTCACGCATATCTTTCAACCCGCAATCCGGATAAAGCGGCTGGAGATCAAGAACGATGGGATGATGCCACGGAGGCACTGCGGGCTGCACTGGATCGAGCTGAGCTGGTATACGATATCGATGAAGGCGGGGCAGCGTTTTACGGGCCCAAGATCGATTTAAAGATGATTGACGCCCTGGGCAGAGAATGGCAGCTGAGCACCATTCAGTTTGACTTCAACCTTCCGGAGCGTTTTGACCTGACCTACATTGGTGAAGACGGCAAACAGCACCGCCCCTACATGATCCACCGGGCCCTGTTGGGTTCCATGGAGCGCTTCATGGGTGTGCTGATCGAGCACTATGGAGGTGCTTTCCCGCTCTGGTTAGCTCCGGTTCAAGCAGTCTTGATCCCAATCACAGATCGAAATATACCCTATGTGGAACAGGCTGCAGAAGAACTCCGGGAGGCCGGAATCCGGGTCAAAGTCGATGACCGCAGCGACCGGATGAGTGCCAAAATCCGGGATGCAGAGAAGAAAAAAATCCCGTACATGCTGGTGGTAGGCGATCGAGAGCAGGAAGCCGAAACCTTGGCACCCCGGCTGCGCTCCGGAGATCAGATGGATCCAATTAAAATCCCAGACTTACTGGAACGTATGCTGCAGGAAATCGAGGATCACGCTCAAATTTAACCCGTAACCGGGGAGTGCCCTGTTACCCCCTGGCAATTCCCGGATACTCCTGGGGGAAGACATTCTTCCGTTGACGTCTTTTCCTTCCATATGGTAAGATCAAATATCAACTCACAGCGTATTAATCAATAAGGAGAGAAAAATAGGAAACATAAACTACAGGGCGAATAACCGGATCAGGGTTCCCGAAGTTCGCCTCATTGATCCCGAAGGGGAAAACATAGGAGTAGTTCCAATTCAAGAAGCCCTGGAGATCGCAAGGGAAGCAGAACTTGACCTGGTCGAGGTTGCACCTAACGCCAACCCACCTGTCTGCAAAGTGATGGACCTAGGGAAATTCCTCTATGAGCAGGAGAAAAAACGCCAAAAGGCTAAGAAATCCCAGAAGACTGTTGAGGTCAAGGAAATCCGCCTCCGCCCTAAAACCACCGAGCATCACCGCAACTTCAAAGTCCGGGATGCCCGCCGCTGGTTGAATGATAACAAAAAGGTCAACGTCCGGATCCAATTCCGGGGTCGGGAAGTCCATTACCCTGAAATTGCGATGAAAATTTTGGAAGATATCGCTGAAGAACTCAGTGATGTTGGTAATATTGAGCAGCGGCCATCCCGCGAAGGTTATTCGATGCTGATGGTCATTGCTCCCTCCAAAGAATAACTCCAATTTCTGAATAGATAACTGACCATCGTGCCGTGGTTTTCACCAACCGAAACCACTCGGCAGATTGGTGTGTCCATGATATAATGCGCAGTCCGATAGGTTGGAAGAAAGCTTATTCACTATAGTGCAGCTGTTGGGTGCAGCAACAGGTACCAGCTCAAACCGGCAACCGGCGCCCAGGGGACTGCAGGAGAGTAAAAAATGGCACGTGTAAAAACAGGAGCAAATCGTCGGCGACGACACAAAAAAATTCTAAAGATGGCCAAGGGGAAATACGGGACCCGGTCCAAACTGTACCGGCGCGCGAATGAAGCCATGCTGAACGCATTATGGTATGAATACCGGGACCGCCGGACCAGGAAGCGGGATTTGCGCCGATTGTGGATTACCCGCATCAATGCCGCCGCCCGACAGAATGGTCTGCCCTACAGCCGCTTCATTTACGGTCTGAAACAGGCCAAGATTGATTTGAACCGCAAAATGCTGGCCGACATGGCTGTCCGCCACCCCGAGGCATTTACTGAAGTAGTTGAGAAAGCTAAAGCCGCAATCAATTAATCTGTGACTTTGAAAGATCAAAAGGACAGGCGCTGCCTGTCCTTTTTTCCTTTAATGCTACAATCGAATCAGAAAATTCAAAAGAAGGGTTGAATCATCCTTGATGGCTGAATTACTGAGGGAAACTGTCTTTGCACCTGCGATCGCTCTCCAGCTGCTGGAGGGTGATATCACGACGGCACCGGTAGAAGCCATCGTTAACCCGGCTAATGAAAAACTCCAGCACGGAGGGGGGTTGGCCGGGATCATTGCCCGCAAAGCCGGATCCTCACTGCAGCATGAAAGCAATGCCTGGATCGCTGAACATGGTCCGATCTCTCACAACCGACCTGCTTTCACTGATGCGGGACAGCTTCCATTTCAAAAGATCATCCACGCAGTTGGACCGGTCTGGGGCACAGGAAATGAACAAGCCCGCCTAACCCAGGCTGTTCAGGGAAGCTTACGGCTGGCCCGGGAGCTTGACCTGGCGTCCCTTGCCCTTCCCGCAATATCCGCCGGTGTATTTCGTTATCCAGTAGAACAAGCTGCCCGGGTAATCCTTAAAGCCCTGCGGGAAGACTGTCAGGAGTCAAACCCTGGAAGCTTAAAGCTGATTCAGGTCTACGTCTACAATCCACCCGCCCGGGAAGCCTTTCTCCAGGCCTGGGATAAATTAATCAGATGATCACTTCTACCAGCAATCCCAAGATAAAAAACATCCGCCACCTGCAGAGCCGCGGTAAGGCCCGCCGGGAAGAGAACAGCTATGTGATTGAAGGAATCCGCCTCGTAGAGGAAGCACTCCAGCAGGGTCTCCGTCCAGACCTGCTGATCTATACGAATTCTCTGGACGAGCGGGGTAAACAGCTGCTGGAAGCCTTCCAGAAAGAAAATATTCAGGCAGACCTGGTTTCAGACCAGGTCTTTCAGGCTGCCAGCGATACAGAAACCCCCCAGGGGATCCTGGCTGTGATGCAGATTCCCTCCCCCTCAGACCAGATACCAGCCGATTTTTTGGTAATTGCGGATCAGATCCGGGATCCGGGCAACCTGGGCACCATACTCCGCTCGGCGCTGGCCGCAGGCGCGGACCGTGTTCTCCTCCCCCCGGGGACGGTGGACCCGTATTCCCCTAAAGTAGTGCGGTCCGGTATGGGAGCCCACTTCCAGCTCTCTATTCAGGAAATGGATTGGGATCAAATCCGGGAGGCAACAACCGGGATGCAGGTCTTGTGCGCCGGTATGAGGTGTGGGGTTCCGATCTGGGAGGCAGATCTTTCACGACCTACAGCCGTGATTATCGGGAGTGAAGCGCACGGCCCCGGAGATCAGGCCCGCTCCCTGACTGACAGCTGGATCCAGATCCCAATGCCGGGAGGCGCAGAATCCTTAAACGCGGCTGTCGCGGCCGGGGTGATCCTCTTTGAAGTTGTCCGGCAGCGGTCCCAGACCTGATAAATTGGAATCATTAACCTCTCAAAAGCCGGAGCTATTAAGTTAATCCGGGAGAAATACCGATGGAAATTCGTTCACTGACCTATTTTGCCCAACCGGGCGACCCGATCCGGGATGATGTTTTAAAAAGATCTGCTGAATTTGCAGACAGCGCCAGGAACCCCTTTGAGAAAACGGGCTTCCCGGTTCAAACCTTGCGTTTTGCTGCTCCCCCGTATCCAACAGAGCTTCAATCCCTGGAAAAGTCAGCCGTGGTTGATTATGCCGCTGCCCTGGAAGAAAAGACAGCTTCCGCAGGCTTTGATTATCTGGCCCTTGGACCAGCGCTGCCTGATTTTCCAGAAAGCTACCTGGTGATACCAGAGATTATCCAGGCCACAGAACAGGTCTTCTGTTCAGGCTTGATGACCCGGGAAGATGGAAGTGTAGATCTGCCTGCTGTGCGGGCTTGCGCAGAGGTAATTTATTCCCTTGGACCGCAGGATCCTGATGGATTCGCCAACTTGTTTTTCACAACCTCGGCCAATGTCCCTCCAGGAGCGCCGTTCTTTCCAGCCGCATATCACGGTTCGGGAAAGGAAACCATGGCAATTGCGGTGGAAGGGGCTGATCTGGCTCTTGAGGCATTTTCAAGTGCCAGCAGTTTCGCACAAGCCCGGGCTGCATTAATCAAAAAACTGGAGCATACAGGAAAAAAGCTGCAAGATGCTGCAGAACAGCTTACCCAACCCATGGACCTTGAATTTGGCGGAATCGATTTCTCGCTGGCACCTTTCCCGGAGGAACAAAAATCGATTGGGGCTGCCCTCGAAGCTCTGGGGCTGCCGTCGCTGGGGCAGCATGGATCCACTGCCGCAGCTGCTTTCCTGGCCGACACCATTGATCAGGCTCGCTTTCCGCGAACCGGATTTTCAGGATTGATGCTGCCCGTATTGGAAGATTCAATTCTGGCTCTCCGCGGAGCGCAGGGATCCCTTGGTGTGAAAGACCTGCTGCTGTATTCTGCGGTGTGCGGCACCGGACTGGACACGATCCCGCTCCCAGGCGATCTCAACCCCGAGCAAATCAGCGCGGTGCTGTTCGATCTGGCTGCCCTGGCCCTGCGTCTGGATAAACCGCTCACCGCCCGGCTGATGCCCATACCTGGAGGTCAGATAGGACAGCGGACCCAGTTTGATTTCCCCTATTTTGCAAACAGCAGGATTTTGGAGTTAGATGCGGAATCCTTACAGGGGCTCTTCCAGGGGAATGAATCACTGGTGATCAAACCCAGACATCCGATGAAATAAACAGAAGGGGATTTTTTCTTCAGATCAAGCGGGTTTGTTCCCGGATGACATGCTGGCGGGCTTTTAACAAACCCGGAACCGCATCTAATGCAAAAAACGGACCGCAGCCTTCTACCACCAGCGAAGCTGCAGCGCTGCCGCAGACTGCAGCCTCCAGGGGATCATACGAATCCCTCAAACCTGCTAAAAAACCCCCACAAAAAGCATCTCCTGCTCCAGCCCGGTTGGCAACCCGGGAAGGGTAGGCCGGGATTTCCCAGCCCTGCTCCCGATTGGCATCATACAGCAGCTGACCTTTCTCTCCCCGCTTAATAATAATCAGCGGACAGCCGTGACGGCTGAGCTCCTCGGCGATTTCCATTAGGTTGGCAATCTGACCTTTATACAGATTCAGCACCTCATCTTCAGAAGGCAGAAAGGCGGAAAGACCGGTAATCAGAGCCGGGATATCTCCCAGAAATTCCGGATCCATGTATTCCGGTCCAGGATCCAAAGTGATCGTGGTGAAACCCTCAGAGCGGAGGATGGCTGGAATCAAATTGTGACTGAGATAATCTCCTGGGCAAATATGGGCCCCGGTTGCTCCGATATAGGCAGGAGGTATATCCTCCTCACGAATTGATGTTGGTTTTCGCTGCCTGCGATTGGAGATCCAGATCTCCTCAGGACGGAAATCAAGCAGCTCGGAGGGAATCGGGAAACCATTTTTCCCACAGTAGACAGGTAAATTTGATAGAGGCAGGTAGCGGTCCGTTTTATATCCAAAACAGATCCGCTGCTCGAGATCCTGCTCCAGGTAATGCACCCCGGCCGTGTGAATTCCTCGAGCCTGCAGCTCTTCCATCCAGCTGGTCGGGTAGTTTTTTCCAACCCTGGTTAGCAGTCCCGGCTGATACCCATCTTCCCACAGCATGTACCCTACTGCAGCGTAAAGCGCATTTCCACCGGGAATATCCCCCTGCTGCAAACCATCCTTAGCAAGGTAAAATTCCCGGTGGAGCTCACCTATCATCAGGTCCCGGGGAATGGAAAAATTAGGTGCCATGAACTTTATTTAACAAATGAAAATCAGGAGTTTACTTCCCGAGGGTGGAAATTTGCCGTAAGAAGGCAATAATCGAGCCGCCGATTTTTATCCCGTCACCGGGGGTGAGCTGGATTTCATCACCTTCTTCGATTCGCTGTGCCAGGAGAAAACCGGCACCAGCCCCGGTCAATGCTCCTAGAATTGCACCGAGAAGAATAAATTTTCCTGATTCAGTGTTTTCCTGTCCTTTGAGATCAGTCATTACCTTTTACCGCCTTTTCAATTGAATCTTCGGGATTAAGAAGAATATCCTCTTCTACAGGAGTCTCCCGCTTCAGCACAGTTTGGATACCTCCCCACCAGGAAACTGGTTTGATGATCGGTTCCACAGCAGCATCGGAAAATTTTCCGACCCACTCTCTGACAGTTTCCAGGCCGGAAAGGATTTTCCCGGTCAGATTCGGCAGTCCACCAATCAGACGCGATACCCCATAGACCAACGCCCCCAGAATCACAAGGGGAATTAATGAGAAGAATAGAACTGGAATGACCAGAAACACTGTGGAAATCTCAGCCAGCCGGAGCACTGTTCCCCGGCTGCCGGCCAAAATGAGCCAGATCCCGAGTCCCAGCACCACAAGGAAAGATGCAATCACCGGAAGGGTGACTTGCCAGAATGCTGAAGCAGAGGTTACAGTTTTTTTCTCTGTCATGATACCGATATTGTAGCATGTTTTTAAAATCAATCTGCAGAGATGTTAGTCAGGGTTGTACAAAACGGAAGTTTAGCCTTGTTTATAAAAATTTTTATATATTAGCCGGTTAATGCATTTCAACTCTATCTAGGGTATAAATAAAATACAATGCAAAAAAGTTTAATGTCAAGATAATAAGGAGTTCAGAGTTAACCGGCGGTGGGGGTGCCGGTTTGACAAAAAACAACCGAGGAGGAATCTGCCATGAAAAAATTTATCAGTCTCATCTTTCTGATCAGTCTGCTGGCCCTGACCGCCTGCGAAGGAGAAGAAGCAAATCCGACATCGGAAGTTATTCCAGTTCCCCTGGATTCAGAGGTTTCGTTTTCCAATGCGAACTTCTCAGTCACAGCCTATGAAATGGTCCCGATCGAGAGCAAAATCCTGGTAGATCGGGAGCTGACCTTGAAAGAGGGGGAAGCTGATCAATACCAGCTGTACGAGATTTACCTGCGCTACACCAACACCAGCGGTCGGGAAACACTGTTGAAATACCGGGATCTTCAGATAGCCCCAGCCGGTGAAGAGATTGATGTGGACCGGGCCTTGGTTGTCGGCTACTGCGAGCCGGTAAGTGCCAGCTCTGCAGAATCTCCCGCCTGGTGCGGCTACGCTCCGCCTCCACCTAAACCCAACACCTACCAGATCCAACCCGAGCTGCATGTTCCTTCCCCCAAGATCCCGGACGGGAGCGAAGCGGAAATGATCTTGATTATCAAGCTGGACCAGACCTTGAATAAAATCGAACTTGGTTTTGCGCCCGAGGAATAGCTAAAAACTACAACCAGGCCAGGGCAAAGTAATCAATTATTATCAAACGGGGTCCCTTTCAGGACCCTGTTTTGATTTCAATTTATCAAAATCGTAACCTGAGAGCCTTTTTTGCGTCGTACAATATGTGCAGATGAGACAAGAAAAGGACTTGATCGCCCGGGCCCGGAAGCTGGAAGAAGCGGCCCTGGGCGAAATATACGACCGTTACAGTGAAGCCCTCTACGGCTATGCCTACCGCCATCTCGGCAGTCAGCAGCTGGCAGAAGACATCCTTTCTCAAACCTTTGAACGTTTTCTGAAAGCGCTTCACAGCGGGGGAGGACCAGACGACCACCTTCAGGCTTATCTCTACCGGATTGCGCACAACCTTATCAGCGATCATTACCGGCGTGAACCCCCGCCCCCGCTTCAGCTGGAGGAAGACCGCTACCCGGAAGATCGAAGTCAACCCGACCGGATCGTGGAGGAAATTGAACAAACAACCCGGATGAGAGCTGCACTGCGGCTGCTGACCGATGAACAGCGCCAGGTGATCATGCTGCGCTTTCTGGAAGGCTGGTCCACAATAGAGGTTGCCCGGGGCCTTGGAAAAACCCGCGGTGCAGTACGGGCTCAGCAGCATCGGGCATTGGCGTCTCTGGAACGAATCCTGTCCAAAGATGAGATTGAGCCCAATAAGAAAACCTAGTACTTTCTATTAATCCAACGATTTCAAAATTTCCAAGTGAATCAGCGCAACCCGTAACGTTTCCCCCGTTTTTGCGTCGTAAATAGTGAAGACAGGAATTGTCATGAAAAAAGATCACAATTTTGAACAAGTCCGTGAAGAGTTAACCGTCTTGAAGCAGGTCCCGGTCCGGGAACCTGAACAAGTCTCAACCAGACGGGGGGCTTTTTTAGCTCAGGCGGAAGCGCTCCAGAAGCAGGGCATCCGCCAGCCGGAGATCCCCACAACCCGCACAAAAACGCGCAGGCTGGGGAGAAGCTGGCTGCCTACAGCAATCGGAATCCTGGCTGCTTTAGTTTTAGCCCTGGGCAGCGTGGGGGGATCCGTGTATGCCTCCCAGAACAGTCTGCCGGATGAGTTTCTTTATCCAGTGAAAATATTTGTAGAGGACACCCGCCTCCGACAGGAACAAGACCCTGAGGAAAGATTAGAACTGGAAACCATCTTTGCTCTGCGGAGATTGGAAGAAATCCAGACTCTGATTAAACAAGGCCGCGACGTACCAGAAAGAGCCACGCGCAGACTTCAGGACCACCTCGACGGTATGCTGCTCCAGGCTTCTCGCTTTCAAGAAGGCGGGGAAGGCAGAGGCATGGATCAGGTCGGAGCCTCTTTTCAGGAAATGAACCAGGAAATGATCAAGCTTCAAACTGAAAACCCGGGACAGGGCCAGGAAGCCCTGAATCAGGTCCAGGAAAAGATCCAGCTGGGTCTAGAGGCGTCCGGAAAAGGACCCGGAGGGAATCCGGCAGAAGAGTCCGGGATACCAGGTAAATCCGATCAAGCTCCCGGCCAGGACCCGGATCACGAGCCCGGCAGCGGGAAGCCTGAGCAGTCAGGAGAAGAGACTCAGGATCCAGGAAAGAATTGGGAGGTACCTCCCGGTCAGGACCCGGATTTCACGCCTGGAAAAGGTAAAGGAAAAAACCACTAAACAGGTTTCAACAGCAAACCATAATCCGATGCACGCTTGAGATGAAAAATCAAGGAGAGTTCTATGAAACGCAAAGATTTTCAAAAATATTTGAGTCTGGTCCTCGTTCTGGCAGCTGCCCTGCTGATAACTGGCGCCGCGGCAGCCCAGGAAGCAGAATTTGAACTCGAAGGTACAGTGACTGCTATTGACCCTGACAGCAGCACACTGGAGGTTGAAGTCGAAAACGATCTGGGTGAAATCGAGACCTACCCGGTCCAGGTTGGTCTTAATTTCGATTTTGAGTCCATCGCTATCGGCGACCTGATTGAACTTAAGGGAACCACGGATCCTGATGGAAATCTGGTGGTGAGCGAACTAAAAATTCAGGAGCGGGCCCGGGACCAGGAGCAAGAAATGGACGGTGAAAGTGACGGCAATTTCTGCACCGAAGGTGAGAAATCACACCCTGTTGCGGAGAGCATGGCCGAAACCTATGGGGTGTCCTACGAAGAGATCATCGGCTGGTTCTGTAATCAAGATGGCGAAAATCGGAACGGGCTGGGACAGATCATGCTCGCTCTGCAGACCGCTGAGCTGACTGGAGAATCGGTTGAGGCTTACCTGGGCGCCCGGGAAGAGGGCTTGGGTTGGGGACAGATCTGGCAGGAAGTGGGCGAAAAACCCGGAAAACCGCACAAGCAGGATCCCCCCGGACAGGCCAAGAAAGAAGACAAACAGGGCGAAGAAGAAAGTGAGCTGCCGCCCGGACAGGAAAAGAAAGAGGACAAGCAGGGAAAACCCGATGGTGAACTGCCCCCCGGACTTCAGAATCAACAGAGCGAGTGTCCGGCAGGGGAAGATTTCGAGGAATGCGAGGAAAGCAAATGGGGGCTGGACTCGGACTGGATTCCCCCCGGACAGCAGAAGAAAAACCGCTGATACTATTTTCAAGATCAGATAAACCTACTGACAGGCATCTGGCTTAGGCCGGGTGCCTGTTTTTGACCGAGGATTCAGATTATGAACTGGAAAACATCCCTTGTGATCACCCTCCTGCTTGGTGTCATGCTAGGAGCCTGCAAGGAAGAAATCAAGCAGAACTCGTTCGAACCGCCGGGTCGGAAACAAATTCTCGAAACCGAAACAGCGGATGAGGAAAAAATCAGCGATATCCACTGCGCAGATCCTGATCCGCACCCAATGGGAGAAAGTATAGCCGAAAAATTTGAGGTCAGCTACGAGCAGGTGATGACCTGGTACTGTGGAGGCGATGCTTTCAGCGACATCCTGCTTGCGCTTGAAACCACTAAACTGGTTGAGGATCAGGAAGTAGAAACACTGCTGGAGCGCCTGGAGAATGAAAGCTGGGAGGAAATCTGGGGAGACTTGGGTGTGAACCCGGAGTGAAATCCAAAAAGCAGCATCCTTTAAAAGGGGGGTAGAGGCAGAACCGGTGCTGATAACATCGGGTTACGGTATCAAAGAATCCTAATGTTAGAAGCACAGCTGCCCAACAGATCTGATCCTAGCAGACAAACCCTATCGGGTCCGGGGTGCAGGGCAGCAAGATATGCTAGAATCCAGAAAACAAAAAAAGGGTCCTGGATTTCTGAGACAGAATCCAAACCGATTGGTGCTGAAGGGTTTATAAGGCAGGGATAGAAGGAAATCCAAAATGGCAATCAGCATATCAATTCTGAACAACAGGCAGATAGCTCTCGTAACTTACGAGCCCGGGACTGTCTCAAAGCAGGATTTAGCCCGGCAGAGGAAGCAAGTTGGTGATGCTTTTATTTAGAACGAGATCCAGAAAGTGCTGGTCGATACCTCCAAATTAGAAAGTTTGCCTTCCCCGGCTACAATCCTCTTCCATAATTCATCAGTGGCTGCTAAGGATTCTCTGCAGAACGCTAGATTCGCTGTTTTATGCTCATCTCTGGGCCCAGATGAAGAGCTTCTGGAGACCACCGGCGTCAATCGGGGTCTGCAGATCAAATGTTTTAATTCCAGGGAAGACGCCCTCGCCTGGTTGGACTGATTACACCCACCGTTCTTCCTGCGCCGAACATTAAATATATGTTACAATTTAGATATAAAACATCCAAAATTTTTCAATCCGGGGGGAATTCTATGGTCTCAAAATTCAAAATCTTCCCCAGCTGCCCTTTGTGTAACCGTTAGTGGGAATCAGGCAACATTAAATCTACAAATCGGGGGCTGATACATGGAAGATCGGCCTAAGCCAAGATAGGGACACCCCTTACCATATCCCTCAAAGGACTCAAGACCACGTGCTCTTTTCTGGCTGTTTCTGATTGTCGCGGTTACTGGGATCAGTTTATATTTTTCCTATCTGTACGCGAGGGAAAATGGGAAAATTGATCAAGAATCCTTAATAATTATCCCTGACAGGGTGTGTTTTCCCTTCTCAAGTGAATTCTTATCCAATGCCCGATATCTGATTTCCAATATTGAGGGGGATGCAAAAGAGATCTCAATTTCATATATCTCCGTCAATTCAAAACCAAACAAAATCAAAAATAACCCGGTTATTATATATTGCTCTCCCGATAACCCAAATTGGTTTTTAGAACTTGAGATTCAAGTAAGTAGAAACCCATTTTTCCTAAACGGCTACCAGGCAGAATACTTAAACCCTGCAGAAACATATGATTACAACTGCTCCTCAAACTTCACCGTGACTCCCACAACAACAGCCCCTGAAGCATTTATCATCGCCCGAAGTTATTTACTTTCAAAATATCCCCCTGAAGATTTCAAATGGCCGGACAGGATCGAATTAATCCTTACCCCAATCCGGAGATATGTCTGGGTATTTTATTATGATGATTTCTTTACTGAATCAAGAGATCTAATTTTTGATGTCGTATCAAGTTCTGAGCATGTGATTATAAAGCAGAACTAAAATGTACCGGGTATCAACGAACTTGATTACAAACTTTCCATCCATACCGCAAATTACACATAAACAAAACTTCTCTCAGAATCTATAGAAACAGCCTGGATGATTTCCAAGCCCCAAAAAGATCCAGGGGGATTCTCCACCTCTTTGTGGGATAATGCACCCCAGAGAATATGACGAATACATCCAGGACACCACGCTTTGTATTAAACCTTTTAGGCTTTGGAACCGCGATTTCGCTTCTGGGTGATGCAACCCACTACACGGTGCTCCCGCACCCTGATATCTCAGCCCAGCTGGGAATCACACTTTCCATGGTAGGTCTCTTACTGGGTGCGAATCGCGCCGTCCGGCTGCTTCTAAATGGGCCGATTGGAATATTATATGACCGCCTGCCCCGGCGGGGGCTGCTGGTTTCAGCCCTATCGCTTGGAGCTGGCTCCAGTATTTTCTATGCCCTTGGGAGCGGTTTCTGGCCCTTATTCCTGGGCCGGGTGCTGTGGGGCCTGGCCTGATCCCTGCTGTGGGTGGACGGCAATCCAGTCGTGCTGGATATCTCCAACCCAGAAAACCGGGGGAAAAACAGCGGGGTCTATCAAATGTGGTTCATCATTGGTGTGGCAGCCTCCTCTTTTTTAGGCGCGGTGCTGACCGATAAATTTGGATTTCGAAGCGGTCAATGGATCAGCGCTGCGGTGATCGCTGCCACTGCTCTGATCTGGTTATTCTTCCTGCCGGAAACCAGAAGGAAAAAAGATCAACCGAAAGGAACACAGCGAAAGTCCCCTAATCAAGAGGAAATCCGGTTGCCCTGGAACCTGCTGGGCTTGACCTCGGTCACAATATTTATCACCCGCTTTTTAGCCTGGGGCGTGATCGCCGCCACCGCAATTCTCTGGTTGTCGGATATTTTCGGGGAGGGAGCCCGGATCGCAACCTATTTCGTTCCAATTGCGACTCTGACCGGTCTTTACACCGCTTTGAGCAGCCTGACCGGTATTCTCAGCACCCCGCTGGCTGGATCCATCTCCGACAGGATCGGCCGCAGGTGGCCTGTACTCGGATCAGCAGCCATCCTGGGGGGATTGGGGTTGTGGCTGATGAGCGGAGAGATTCAACTCATCACCCTGCTGGGCGCCTTTCTGGTGCCGGTTGCCGGAAGCACTACCGAAACCTTGATCCCGGCCATCGCCGGAGATCGGGTTCCGGAAAATATGCGCAGCCGGGCTTTAGGATTAATCAATACAGCGGGAGATCTGGGTGCTACCATCGGTCCCTTTGCAGCTTTAGGTCTGATCGAGGCGGATTGGCTTTCTATCAGCGGCGTTTACCGCATCGGCGGCGGATTGCTTCTTATGATTGCCCTGCTGGCATTTTCTCCCCTCGTATCGAACCGGAAACACAATCTCAATCAGGTCTGACCTGAACCTGACACACCAAGACTATTGTGGTCCATGGTTAAAATTATTCTCCTCTCATCTTCACCCCTGAGATCCATTTCAGGAACATGTTATGATCCATTGCATGACAGGTGATCTCCTGATCCGGCAAGCAAAAAAGAAAGATTTCGCCGATCTACTTCCATTATTTGAGGAGCTTGATTCCCTGCACCGCACCCAGCTGCCGGAACAGTTTCAAAAACCGGTCGGGAATGCGCGCAGCCTGGATTTCTACTGTGAGCTGCTGGCCGATCCAGATACCGCTCTATTTGTAGCTGAGAAAAAGAATCAAATCCTGGGATTTGTGCAGATTATGCTTCAAGAAACCCCCGCGATAGAAATCCTGGTTCCCAGAGTTTACGGGGTGATTGACAGCCTGCTTGTCAGCGCGGATCAGCAGCGGCAGGGGTTGGGAGAGGAGCTGGTTCAAGCTGCCGAGAACTGGGCCAGATCGAGAGGTGCAGAATACCTTGATTTGAATGTCTACTCATTCAATCATCAAGCAATCGGCTTCTACTCCAATCTGGGATTTTCTGAAATTTCCCGGAAATACAGAAGGGAAATCGAGGACATCGAGGGCAGCGACCAGACCTGACTGAAAATGGGAGGTGATAAAAAGACATGTGGCAAGATAAACTCGAACTTTATGATCAAATAGTCGAAAAGTGTCCCCGCTTTGAACGTAAGGGCAAGACCATGCCATACACCTCCACCAATGGCCATATGTTTTCCCTGCTCAATAAAGCCGGCGAACTTGGCTTCCGCTATTCAAAACCGGTCCAGGAAAAATATATTAAGGAATTCGGATCCTCCAAATTTAGCTCTTATGGGGCAGAGATGAAGGGTTATGTACTGATCCCGGAGCAGATGTTCTCAGATCTGGAGCAGCTGGCTGATTATCTGAATCAGAGCTATGATTATGTTATGTCTCTGGAACCTAAATAAGTCAGCCCCTTCTGTCTGATTGGATTTAACAATCCTTCTCATCACTATTTACCCGTAGATAAGGAGATCCCCATGGCACCCAAAGGTGGCGGGAAAAACATCCCAAGGGTTGAAGTCAATCGAAACCTCACACCGGAGCGGTCAAAAATACTGCTTGAAACTCTGAAAACCCGCTTTAAAAACCACATGAAACGCCACCCTGACCTGGATTGGATTGAAATCCAAACCCGGCTTGAAGCGGATGATGACAAATTATCATCCCTGTTTGCCATAGAAAGCACCGGCGGAGAACCCGATGTGGTAGGTGTTGACAGGGAGACGGGTGAGTTTATTTTTTTCGACTGCTCGGAGCAGAGTCCCGCCAGAAGGCGCAAGATTTGCTATGACAGCGAGGGTGAGCAGGAAAGAATCAAGAAAGGACTCACACCGGGCGGCAATGCGCTGGATCTGGCAGCAGCAATGGGAATCGAGCTGCTGGATGAGGAGCAGTATTTTCAGCTTCAGGATCTGGGTGATTTTGACACAAAAACCGAGAGCTGGTTAAAAACCCCGGACGATGTCCGCGAACTCGGCGGCGCGATTTTCGGGGATCGGCGCTTTAACCGTGTTTTTGTTTTTCACAATACCGCAAAATCCTTTTACAGCGGGAGGGGATTCCGGGGTGCTCTCCGGGTCTGAGAAACTAAGATCGAATAAAAAGGACAGCTGGCATGAAACCACGCATGAGCATGATCACACTTGGGGTCCAGGACCCGGCTCGGATTGTACAATCGGGAGGCGCTGGCAGCGGATGCCGGGGTGGATTCCACCGGTTCCGGATTCAGGGGCTTCACCATCTCGCATAATGTCCCATCCGAGGAGGAGGTTGAACAGGTCTATAACCAGGCTCTGGAAGCGGGAGCGGAGGCAGTCAAAGCTCCTCAAAAAGTATTCTGGGGCGGTTACAGCGGGTATTTCAAAGACCCGGACGGACATCTGTGGGAGATCGCCCACAACCCGTTCCCCTGGATCGGACCCCGGGACGACCCAGCCAGCTGATAACCATAACCAAATAATTCTTAAGGAATGCCAGAGAGATGACCTACCTTGAAATTAATCCAACCAATGGAAAAGACCCGGCAAATGCGGTGATCCGCTGTATAGAAGAAGATCGGAAAGGGATATTGCTGGATGAAGCCAGCGCTCCGGGGGAATTCTTCGATCTCAGCAGCGGGCTGCTGGGAGAACTGCTCCACAAATTATCCACCTACCGCCTGCCCCTGGCGATTGTCGTATCCCAGCCGGAGAAATACTCCACACCCTTTCAATCTTTTCTGGCAGAAGCCAACCGCGGGGATGAGATTCGTTCCTTTGCCAGCCGGGAGGGTGCTGAAGCCTGGCTCCAGGGGAGATAACCCCTCTAAAAATCGAATGCCCATTCAGTCCAGGTTTGTCGGATTTTTCTAATAAGGTTTCATGCTTCAACCTTTTCAGTTATTGTTGATAAGGTCTATCTGATCAATACCAAAAACAGGTAAGAAAAATCAATGGTAGGATAAGGAGGCCCTTTTTCTGCTGGCTGGTTTTAGACATTAACAAAGCTAACCATTACATATTCAAGGACATCCCTGATGAAAAATCTGGCACAAAACAAACCACTGCTGACCTTCTTTCTTCTGACTTTCCTGATCTCCTGGGGCGGGGTCTTGATCCTGGCAGCTCCGTACGGATTTCCCACCACCCAGGCTAAATTTGAAGCCAATTATCCGCTGGTTTTTATCCCTTACCTGCTGGGCCCGCTTCTTTCCTGTCTGATACTGATCGGTTTAACCAGGGGGAAAATCGGGTTCCGGGAACTCTGGATCCGGATCACCCGCTGGCAGGTGTCGATCCGCTGGTATGCTGCTGCCCTTCTGGCAGCACCTCTGCTGACCCTTGTTCTGCTGCTGATCTTCTCCCGTTTCTCAAGAGCTTATCTTCCGGCAATTTTCACTGTTGAAAATCCAGCCTCCCTGCTGCTGACCGGGCTGATGATCGGAGTATTTGGCGGAGGCCTGATGGAAGAACCAGGCTGGACCGGGTTTGCCCTCCCCCGTCTCAGGAAACGTTTCGGAGTTTTTCAGTCCGGGATTATCCTGGGATTGATCTGGGGGCTGTGGCACATCCTGCCCACCTACTGGGGCAGCGGTGACGCAGCTGGAAACCTATCCATGGACCTCCTGCTGCCGCCCCTCTTCTTTTATCTGGCGGTCCTCCCGCCCTACCGGATGCTGATGGTCTGGATCTATGACGGGACGGAAAGTCTGCTGGTCACCATGCTGATGCACGCCAGCCTGACTGCCAGCACGCTGTTTATCCTCGCTCCGGATGTTACAGGAAAAAATCTACTGCTTTATTATCTGATCCTGGCTGGATTGCTGTGGACTATTGTGGCTGCTGTTATACAGATAACCCGCCGCCAATCCTCGTGAAAGATGGTGGATGTTTTTCTTGAAAGAGGCGGCACACAGGAATAAAAAATCTCGATTCAAGCTAACTGCTATGAAATCTTTATTAAAATGGATCCAAATCTTATCTGCTGGATTGATTTTACTGGCTGCGGTCGGAGTCCTCAGTATTAATTATATTGAAATCAACCCTCAATCATTTCTCGAATCAGAAGGCACAATCATGGTCTCTTCCCATGGAACCAAGATCCCGGTCCTGTTCCAAGTCAGAGAAAATTTTGAAGATCAGGCAGAATTTCTGGACCTGTTTTCCCAGGCTGGCTTGAGTCAATTCACCCAGTTCACGCTCCAATCTCCAGCAGCTCCCACTGTGGAAGAATATGTCCAGCTCAGAAAATGCATTTTCAGTGGAGACTGTGATTTTGTCGATAACAGGATCAATCTTTCAGATCAATTGGCTCACAGCGGTGAACAGGCTCTCCGTCTGTATGCAGTTCCCCCCGGGGGAGAATATGTTTCAAAAACATCGCTCGATACCACCCTGCTGCATATGACCAAAGGCGATCAGGTCTGGTATTCGGGCTACTACTATGTCGCAAGGGGAATGCCCCGCACCCTGGCTGATTTTGAAACTTCCGCGCTGCAGTGGGGTCCCGGGCCAAGGCTGATCCTGCTCGGTGATCTGGCTGGGGATCCGCATCTGGGATTAGAACTCAAGCACGGTCTCAAACCAACCTACCGCCAGGAAGGAAACCGGATCCCGTTTCCGCGACAGAAGTGGGTGCACATCCTCCTCCATCTGGAGCTCAGCAATCGATCGGATGGAGTAATCCAGATCTGGCAGGACTGCCAGCTAATTGTCGATGCCCGGGGCAAAAATTTACCCAAAGCATCTGCTGTGCTGGATCGGATGCAGCTGGGTATCACAGCCACCAACGTGGAGACCACGCTGTACCTTGACGATCTGCTGCTGGCTGTCAACCCGGCTGAAGAAGATCTGCCAAATTTCTGCCGCTGACCATTACTAATTGGTATCATCTACAGGACAGGAATTCCTGTTTCCTGAGCCTATCAGTATAAAAATATATAGGTGTTACCCATGAAAAAGTCCCTTTACATTGACCTGGATAATGTCCTGGTGGATTTTCCATCCGCCTTTCCAAAACTTGATCCAGTAATCCTGGAAAAGTATCAAGGAAATGAAGATGAGATACCCGGGATCTTTGCCCTGATGGATCCCCTGCCGCACGCCGTGGATGCCTTCCTGGAACTGAGCCAAAGTTTTGAGACCTATATTCTTTCCACTGCTCCCTGGGAGAATCCCACCGCCTGGTCGGATAAGCTGCAGTGGATCAAAAAGCACCTTGGAAAACCAGCCTATAAACGGCTGATCCTGACCCACCATAAAGACCTCAACCGGGGAGATTTTTTGATTGATGACCGCGGAAAGAACGGCGCCAGCGAGTTCCGAGGAGAATGGATTCATTTTGGATCCCGGGAATTTCCGGATTGGGACTGCGTCCTGCGTTATCTGCGGAACAAGATCTGACTTTCAGGCCCTTAATTCGATCTGTCAGGATAACATCAAAAAAAAATTGGGAAGAAAACCGACCATAGCTCCCAGCCTGATTGCTGTCAATCCACGCTGGCAGTTTTCCACTGCAACAAGCTCCAGAACCCGGATCATTTTGCAGCCGACCGGGCCGGTATCAAGGCAGCTCTCGGAACCAGTGGCAAACCGTATAAACTCTGGATTCATCATTTATTAAGAATCAATGGTTTAATAACATAAAGCATGGCTCTCCTGAATAAACCTATCAGAGAGAAATGTTGAAAGGTTGAAACCGAAAA
>CAZTWV010000017.1:0-58799 GCA_964618295.1 uncultured Anaerolineales bacterium
TTAAACTGTCCACTTTTCAGGTTTAAACTGTCCAGTTTTCAAGTTTAAATAACACTCATCTTTATTTTACTTGACAACAGCCGAGTGCCATGTTAAATTTAGTGACAATTACATACATCAAAGATTTTGAAGAGGAATAGTAGACCTCAGACCGGTGGTACAGAGAGTGAGGCTAAGGTGGAATCCTCACCCACACGTTGAGGTTGAATGGCCCTCGGAATTGCCAGGCGAAATGAGTAAAACTCAAACTAGCCCGGGCCGGAGATACACCGTTATCAGAGTATAGCAGTTGCCGGTAGGCTGAATTTTCCAGCCTTGACCAAGACTGCGTAATTAAGTGAGGCTGGCCTTTTGCGGGTTCCCCGTCGTGTTTCATCGGCGGGATTTGTTTTTTAATAACCGCATATCAGCCTAACCAAGGTGGCACCGCGAAAGCCTTCTCTCGTCCTTGATCGAAGAGAAGGCTTTTTGTTTTATCGAGAAGGCTGAAAGGAATCAAGGAGGCAGGCAGATGGTAAATATTCGCTGGTGAATACTTGGAACGGATTGAAAACCACTTAATTTATTTTTTTGATAGGAGTTGAATATGAACACAACAAAAAATACAAATGGCAAGGGAACTTTTGGCGAGTTCGGCGGGGCTTACTTACCGGAAGTTTTAGATCAGATTATGGCTGGTTTAGCTGCTGAGTATGAGGATCTAAAAGCGGATCCGGAATTTCAGAAAGAGCTGCAAACCCTGTACAGGGAATATGCCAACCGGCCCAGCTTGCTTTATTTTGCTGCCCGGATGACCGACAAAATTGGTGGACCAAAGATTTATCTCAAGCGGGAGGATTTAAATCATACTGGGGCGCACAAAATCAATAATGTGATCGGTCAGGGACTGGTTGCTCGCTCCCTGGGTAAGCAAAAATTAATCGCTGAAACCGGCGCCGGGCAGCATGGAACAGCCACGGCAACCATTGCCGCCTATCTGGGATTAGAATGTGATATTTTTATGGGGGCCCGGGATATTGAGGCTCAAAAACCGAATGTCTTCCGGATGAAAGCACTGGGCGCGAATGTTATCTCCGTCACCCAGGGGCAGGGAACCTTGAAAGATGCTGTTGACGCTGCGTTAATGGCTTATACAGGCGAAGCGGAGCGGGCATACTATTTGTTGGGTTCCGCGGTAGGTCCCCATCCTTACCCAACCATGGTGACTGATTTTCAGAAAATTATTGGTGAGGAAATTAAATCCCAGTTGAAGCAGGCTGAGGGTAAGCTTCCCTCCGCGGTGATCGCCTGTGTGGGGGGAGGGAGCAATGCTTTGGGTGCATTTACAGCTTTTGTTCCCGATCAGGGTGTAGAACTGGTGGCAGTTGAACCTGCCGGAAAGGGGAAGCTGAGTGGAAAACACGGATTAGCGCTGGGTACCGGGGTCCCTGCAGTCATCCACGGATTCAAAACTCTGGTAATGAATGATGAAAATGGGGAAATTAAGATGTCTTACAGTGCTGCTTCTGGTCTGGATTACCCAGGAGTTAGTCCGATACTTTCCCATTTAAAACAAACAGGACGCTTGACATTAGGTGAGGTGACAGACCAGGAAGCGGTGAGTGGGATGCTGATGCTCTCCCGTCTGGAAGGGGTGATTCCAGCCCTGGAATCGGCTCATGCAGTTGCCTACATGCTTCAGAATCCTCAAAAATACACCCAGGATGATCTGGTTGTTATTAATCTTTCAGGCCGGGGAGACAAAGATGTTGAAAATGTGTTTCAAAACCTGCTCGGGGATCAATCTGAAATAACAGGAGTTGGACTGCAGACTTTCGGGGGTTGAACCCCTGTCCTCTCGAATCCGATAACCATTTCTTTCTATCCTCCCCATCAAAATTGTGAAGGGGAGGATATTTTTTATGAAGCTGGTCCGTTTCTGAAGTATGCTAGAATTACCATAAGAATTCAAAGTTGATGGTCTGAATATTTGTTTTGTCCTATTCTTTTTCTGTTTAATTCAGTTGGGGATCATATGATGGGTGATTTAAAAACTCCCGACGAAAATAACAAGCCTTTGTGGTTTTTGGGCGGGTTCGCCTGGATAGCTTTGGTCGTGGTTGGTTATTACATATTTCACACACCCCTGAACCAGAATCTGGCAATTTTGATCGGATCGGGGCTGTTGGATATTTTGATTTCGTGTGTTTTGCTTTCAACTGCAGGGGGGATTGGCCGGAGTTTGTTGAAATTGGTGGATCTGCTGCCCGGGGAACGAATCACGGTCCAGGTAGCCCTTGGAATTGGTTTGCTGGCTATTACCTGGTTGGTTTTAGGTCTGACCGGATTGTTTCAAACCTGGGCAGCCTGGTTGTTCCTGCTAGTTGGACTGATCCTGTTCTGGAAGCAGATCGCTGGTTGGGGAAAAGATCTCCGTGATGCATTGCAGACTATCAGATTCCGGGGAAACCTGGAGAAGTTGTTCGGAGCAGGTTTGGGATTTCTGCTGGCGGTTCAACTCCTGAATGCCCTGACACCAGCGGTTTCCTGGGATGCTTTAATGTATCACTTGGCGCTTCCGGGCGATTATCTCGCTGCGGGAAGGTTTACGCTTATCCCTGAAAATGTTTACTGGGGACAGCCTCAATTGGTGGAGATGATATTCACTCTGTGCGGGGCTCTGTTCCGGTGGGAGACAGCGACCGTATTTAGCTGGCTGCTCCTGTTAATTCTGCTGATTGGGCTGCGCGAAACCCTGGCTGCGCATGACTCTACAGCGGCAGTGGTGGGTCTGGTTGCTCTGATGGTAGGGGAGACATTTCGGGTTTCACACAGCAGCGGTTATGTAGATGGTGTCAGCGCTTTTATGGGATATGCGGTTTGGATCAGTTTGCTGCGCTGGATGAAAACCAGGAAACCCCGCCATAGTTTCTGGATTGGGATTTTTTCAGGATTAGCAATCTGGGTGAAAATCACAAATGGGTTGTTTCTGGTTGTAATTGGTATCTCTATCCTGGTTGAAAACATATTAATGAAAAAAAAATGGTTCTCAGGTTTGCTTGCGCCCGGAGTTGGATTGATTGTATTTTTACCCTGGTTAGTGATTCTCCAGGTTTTTACTGGAAATTTTATTTACCCTCATTTTTTTCAGTCCGGGTTGGTTGATTCTGTCCGCTACCAGTTTTTTCAAACCCCCGGGACATCTCCTGGGTGGAGAGCTCTCTGGCTTCCTTTATCTGCTACCTGGCATGGCTTGGATACAGTTTATGTTCAAGATCAGCTTCTCTTCGCAACCGATATCGGACCTTTGCTCCTGGGGCTGGGTTTTTTTTCTCTGACCTCAAGAAAAATAAGCAGGGAAATCCGGAACGCTTTGATCTGGATTGGAACCGGTTGGCTGGCAATGATTCTGGGAGGGATGCGAACAGCTGTATTATGGCAAACTAGACTCTACTACGGGTTGATTCCAGCAGCTGTCATCCTTGCTGGATTTGGGTGGCGGGATCTTAAAAGGATCAGATTCCGCGGGGCAAGACTTCAGATTGTCGCTGCTGGATTGGTTCTGCTGGTGTTAGGTTTTGCCGTACTCCAGGATCTGCGTTCACTTGTCTCCAGCGGTGCTCCGGGATATCTGCTTGGGGTTCGTTCAAAAGAGGAATATTTTGATCAGAATCTCGGATGGTACCACCGGGCTGTGAAGGCGGTTTCAGAACTTCCGGAAAACTCACAAACTTTGTTCTTGTGGGAACCAAGGGGATTTTATGCGCCGGAAAACTCGAGAGCAGATGTCTGGATTGATCAATGGTATTTGGGCCTCCGGCGTCATGGATCCGCCGATGCAGTGCTGGAATCCTGGTTGAAAGAAGGGTACACTCATCTTTTAATTGCCAGTAAAGCCCGAGATTTTGAAATGCAATCTAGGACGGAATATCTTCCAACGGATTGGGATTCCCTGGATGAATTGTTAAATCAATTGTCAGCTCCAAGTTCCTTTGGAGATGTTTATTATCTTTACGAGTTGAAATAAGTTAGATTTTTTGCTCAATCCAGATCCAGATTCCAGGATTCTGTCCCGGTCCGGGGTTGTAACCGGCTTAGCTGTGGATGCCTGTGGACTGCCCGTTCCGGTTGAAGTGATTGTATTTGGAACGATATCCTCGTTAAATCAGATTCCACGGGAAAGTTCAAGGTTGAAGGGGTTCCGGTCGGTCAGCGGCAAATTGTGATTGCTTCCGGAATGATTGCTGTCGAAAAAAGCCTTGAGGTTCAAGCCGGAACAGAAAGCTCGCTTGGAGAAATTGTTGTCCCGACGGATGAAGAAATTGATTGCTGAAATTTGATCAATCACATCTTATCAATTAATTTGACACCACTCTGAAAAGGGTGGTTTTTTTGTTGTTAAATCCTGTATATTAGACCTTGACAATACTGTGTAATACAATGTATAATGCGAGGCATGATGAAAAACAAACAATACCAAGAAGCTCGAAATAAATTAATTCAGGAGCTGCGGAGGGGGACTCTGGTGCTGGCTGTTCTCAGCAGGCTTGACCAGGAGCGCTACGGATATGATCTGATCAGCCGGCTGGGAGATCACGGTCTGGAAATTGAACAGGGGACACTCTATCCCTTACTGAGGCGTCTGGAAGAGCAGGGCCTGCTGACCAGTGAGTGGAATGTGGAAGGATCCCGTCCCCGCCGTTATTACCAGATCAGTCCTGATGGTCAGCAGCTGCTGGAAGAATTAACCGTCGAGTGGAAAGAACTGTCCATAATTATCCAAAAATTATTAGATGACTGATTTGCAGGAGGAAGCCATGACGTATATTGATCGATACCTTTACCAGTTATCTCGTTTGCTGCCCCGAAAAAATAAAGCAGATATTGTGGCAGAAATGAGATCTACCCTGGTGGATACACTGGAAGACCGTTTTGGTCCTGATCCTGACCAGGCGGATCAGATTGCTTTACTCGAAGAGTGGGGATCCCCGGAAGAGGTGGCTGCTTCTTATTTCCCGGAAGGCCAATATTTAATTGGTCCTTCTCTCTATCCCCTTTTCCGTTTTGTTCTGGGGATCGCTCTTGCAGCGGTCCTCGGGGCCCAGTTGTTAGCATTTGGTGTTGCTGTGTTCCTGGGAGGAGAATCCATTCAGCCTCTTGAGGTGATCGCATCCTTGATCAACAGCGTCCCAATTGCACTTGGATGGCTGGTTTTGGTCTTTCTGGTTTTAGAGCGGTTTGATGTTAAACCGGACCAGGATGAAACGGTCTGGAATCCTGCAGATCTTCCGGAAATTGCTGCAGAAAATGAAATCAAGAGACGGGAATTCAGTGTTGGACTGGTATTTGGCCTGTTGATCCTTGTTCTTGTTGTTTTTTTTCCCGAGTGGATTGGATTTGTCAATATCCCGGGTGGAAAATTCTACCCCAATCCTGTTATCCAGCGATTTCTGGGATGGATCACAGCTTCACTGATGGCTGGAATAGCTCTGGATCTATATTTACTTTGGGTGGGCCGCTGGACATTATCATCAAGGATCTTGAAAATAGCAGTTAATTTTCTCAGTCTTGCCGTTCTGCTACTCCTGCTGCAGGGACACAGTGAATGGCTGGTAAGCCGGGGAGTAGATTCGTTTTTGAGCGTGGTTGATCAAATCCCTGCCATGGTTGAAAAAGGGTGGGAAATACTCGGGATGGCTGCCTTCTGGCTGGCATTCTTGGTCGCCTCGATTGTGACAACTGTTGAAACGGCTGTAATGATTTACCGCCTGGTCCGATCTGAGCTGGGCGGGGGAAACCCCGGGGTAAAGCTGCCTGAGATGGATAACGGATAGCAGGTGGGTTTTAATGCACTGATCGCTTTCCAGCGCCTCCGGTTTCCGGAGGCGCTGTGTTTATTTTGGAATCCAAGCGGGACGCACACCGGGGGCGGTAATCGTTGTGATCTCCCCGCTTTTTATGTCAATGGTTTCAATTGTGGATTCTGAAAGCGAGTCCGTAAGTGGAATCCTCTGGTAAAGTATTTTCCTGCCGTCGGGAGAAAAAACGGGAAGACCGTGCACACTGTTGTTCAGGGATGAAAGCTGCTTTGATTCTGAGCCGTCCGGGCTGATCAGCCAGATCTGGTCTCCGGTGAGGTTTGCATCTGCACCCTGTAAACTTCGAACGACAGCTATCCACCTACCGTTTGGTGAAAAAGCAGCATAAGCGTCTATCGTATTCTGCCCACCACTCAGGTCCCTTAATTGCTCTGTCTCTAAATCGAAAAGCACTAATTGGGAAAAAACCTCCCCAGTCTGACTGACCAGGTTTGTTGCAATCAGAGAGCTGCTGTCAGGGCTCCAGACCGCGGGAATTCCTGATTGAACCGGTACAGTCAGCTGTTCCTGGGTCCTGATGTTGTAGAGCATCATGGTGGTAGTTGTGCCGGGGGATAAAAAGCTCAACCAGTCTCCATTTGGAGACCAGCTGGCACCAAAGCTCGGCAGCTGGGCTTCCTGGAAAACAGGTTTTTTATCCAGTGACTCAGGATCTATCCACCACAGGGAATTGATGCCCAGACCGCTTCCTTCAGTTTGATCGATTACTTCGAACAGCAGTTTTGTCCCATCCGGGGACCAGGTTAGACTTTTACATACAGCATTGGGGAAGATGGTCAGCCGCCGATCTTCTCCATTTGTCAGATTGATTTCCCGGATTTCCCCCTGGTTATTGTGCTGGATGATTGCATATGCTACCCGCTCTCCATCTGGAGCCAGTGCATAATCCAGGATTCCCCTTGAGGAAAATGTAAGCTGCTGTGAAATCCCACTTTCAATTTCAAAAATCTGTAACTGGTAATAGTTATTCTGATCCGGCCCGATGTAAAGGATATCCCCGGGGATGATTTCTGATTGTTCCGGCTGAAGCGTACTTTCCAATGGGGCAGGAGAGTTCTGGGGTTTTTCTATTTCTTGTGCAGTCTCCAGGGTGGTAACTGCAGGGGGGAGGGACTGCTGAATTGGATTGCTGCGAATGGAACGGATGCTGAGCCCCAGGCCGAGTCCTAAAATGATCAAACCACTCAGCATTGGGACAAGATGGCTGAAACGTTGTAAGAGACTGCTTTTGTCCAGCAGACTTCGGCTGCGAACGACAGCGCTTCCGATCAGAATCAACACAACAGCCATCCCCAGGCTGAAGGTCAGGATCACACTCAGGCCAAGAACGATGCGGTTAATAACCACAGCAGCGAACAGTATGGCAATTGCATCGGGGCAGGGGACAAGACCTCCGCTGATGCCCAGCGCAATTAATGAACGCCAGCTTTTTTTATCTGCTATTTTCCCTCCTTCGGATAGGACGCCGTCAAAGATCCTGACATTGATCGGTTGGTTGATTGAAATCTTCTGGGACTTATCATTTCCATCCTCCGGGGAGTTTTGCCGGGCCCGCTGCAGAGATTTAAAAGATCGCCAACCCCGATAAAAAAGGTGCAAACCAAGGAAAAATATAATTATCCCGGATAAAATTTCCAGGCCTGGAATTACGATTTGAGGTAGTAATAAGTTGGCTGCCAGGAGAATTAGGCTGCCAATCAGAACTACGGATCCTGTGTGGGTCAGGGTGACAATTCCTCCCAGTGTGGCGGCATGTCGAAGGGTTCCTCTGGAGCCTACCAGATAGGCAGCGACCAGAGCTTTGCCGTGACCGGGCGTCAGAGCATGGATTCCTCCCAGCAGCAGCGCTGCCGCAAACATCAAAACAATCTGGCCAGGCGTCAGGCTGGGCCCCACCAGCAAGCCCGAGAGCATTTCAGCCGGGCGATTTATTTCCGACGGCAGGGAAGATTTAAATCCGGGCGTGGGAGTTTTTGGCACATCGGTTCCACCTGCTGGGCTGGTTTCCTCAGCCAGGATATTTCCTTCGGCGCTGGTAGGAGTAGGCCTGGTGATGACCTCGACAGTGATTTCTGGTTGGTTTGTGGTGGATGGTATTCTGGGGGTGCCGCTGTTCCAGGTTATCAGCAGATCATCCATTTCTGGATAGTTTTCTGCGGGGGGAATCACCCACACAAAAGCCAGCTGTCCTCTTGTTTGATCCGGGATTTCAAACCCGGAATGATTTCCCACCTCGAGCGTAAACCAGTTTACGCTGGCGCCTTCAGCATAGCGATTATGGATAATGATTTCATGGTCGCCCGGATTGAGCTCTGACCAGGAAAGCTGGTAGCGGACGGTAACTGTGCTTTTTCCCATTTCCAGGGTGGAGAATCCTTCCGGCCAGTCTACCGAAACAATTTCCACCTGATCAGGAGCTTGATTGTCCAGGAAAACATCCAGTTCATCAAGACGTTTCTTGGCCCAGATCCGCGCTTCATCCGGGCTGATATCAGTAGATCGGTCTAAATCTGCTTCACCCCACAGGACTGGAGAAGCCAGGATCCCGGGATTAAACTGCCATTCTCCCCTAATCCCATTTTCCAGGAGTATGAGATTGTGCAGTTGATAATACATATCTGCTGGATGGGCCTGGACGGAGGAAGGACAGACCAGGCTGAAAACAAGAAGCCCAGAACTACAGATCAGGAGGATGAATCGAATTTTTTTTAAGTTTTCCACGGGATTAAATGAAATATCAGGAAGATCCAAGAAGCACCAGGTAAAATGGAATATGTAGGAAATCTTTCTGGAGCGGATTATATCACGGGGACTGGGATCAAGGTCCTGCTATGCTTCCGGGCTGGATTCCAATTATAATTAAATCCTGAATCAAAAACATCCAGAAGGAGCAGGTTATGGCAAAACGGTTATCGGTGCTTGACCCAGATCGATGCGTAGGCTGCCAGGCCTGTATGTTTGCCTGTGTCCGGAGATTAGGTGAAGGGGGTTTAGATAAATCCTGCATCCATGTCCGGTCTGCCGGCGGGATCAGGAAAGGGTTTGTGGTGATTGTCTGCCGGGCCTGTTCCGATCCTCCCTGCGCCAGGGTCTGTCCAACAGAGGCATTAACCCCACGCGGAGGAGGGGGCGTGAAATTCCGCGAAGAACTCTGTATCAGCTGTGAAAACTGTG
Source organism: uncultured Anaerolineales bacterium (assembly GCA_964618295.1). Classification (GTDB taxonomy): domain Bacteria; phylum Chloroflexota; class Anaerolineae; order Anaerolineales; family UBA11858; genus B10-G9. The sequence continues at coordinate 9,033 of CAZTWV010000017.1, forward strand.
TGGAGGCCTGTCCATTTGGAGCGGTGCTCTGGGACCGGGGGGATAACAAACCCCAGATTTGTGTTTACTGTGGATACTGCGCTTCTTACTGTCCTTATGATGTAATAGCCTTGGAGGATATCAGTGAGTCGACACATGTTTAATCATCCCGGGGAAACATTAGCGAACGTCCTTCTAATTGATTTAGATAATCTCAATTTTCGCGTGAGACCCAGACCGGATCTATTTCTGGATGGATTGGGAGGCACCGGAGTGGGAATTCGGCTCCTGGAGGAGTACTGCCCGAAAGGAGCAGACCCATTGGGTCCGGAAAACCCAATTATCTTTACAGTAGGACCGCTGGTTGGCCATTATCCGCTTGCCTCCAAAACAACTGCTTTGTATAAATCTCCTCATACTGGTAACCTGGGTGAAAGTCACGCTGGGGGTCGATCTGCGGTTGCAATCCGGATGGCTGGATATGGAGCGATTGTGATCCAGGGGCGAAGCAAGCTTCCAGTCTACATCTGTGTTGAGGAAGACAAGGTGTATTTCAAAGATGCCTCAGCGCTGTGGGGGATGCGCTCCAGCTATACGGTGGGATCTGTGATCCGGGGCCGGGAATCAGGGAGAGGTTTGCGGTCCATCATGCGAATTGGTCGGGCAGGAGAAAACCAGGTCAGCTATGCCTGCGTGACCACGGAAACTTACCGCCATTTTGGTAGGCTGGGGTTGGGGGCTGTCTTTGGAAGCAAAAATTTAAAGGCATTGTTAATCAGCGGCAGAAGATCCCTTCCAGTTGCAGATCGAAGGTCTTACCGGAAAACATATGACGAAATATTCCAGGCTGCGACAGAATCTTCCCTGATGAAAAAATATCATGATCTCGGAACTGCCATGAATATAAATCCTCTGAATCAGATCAGCGGTCTTCCAACCAGGAATTTGCAGGCGGGCTTTTTTAAAGAGGCTGAAGAAATATCCGGGGAGAATCTGGCGGAAAATTACCTCGGCCGCCGGGTGGCTTGCGCTCATTGTCCCGTAGCCTGTATTCATCTGGCAGCCCTTCGAATCCGATATCCGAATGACCAATATTTTTACAAGACGATGATGCTGGGTTATGATCATGAACTAATTTATGCCATGGGCAGCATGCTCGGAATTGGAGATGTTCAAGGGATGCTTCAGCTGATTGATGAAGCTGAAATTCAGGGGCTGGATGTGATGAGTGCAGGAGTCACCCTGGCCTGGGCGACGGAGGCCCTGGAAAAGGATTTAATTACCGTTGAGGATCTGGACGGATTGGATCTCGTTTGGGGAGATGCTCAGACATATATCAAAGCCTTGCGAAAAATTGTCAACCGACCAACGGAATGCTACCAGGCCCTGGCTCGCGGAGTGGATCACGCTTCCGGGATATACGGAGGGAGAGAATTTGCTCTCGCGTTTGGGGGTAATGAAATGCCCGGTTATCACACAGGACCGGCAAGTCATCTGGGGTATTTAAGTGGGGCGCGCCACAGTCATCTGGATAGTGCCGGGTACAGCCTGGACCAGAAGACCCTGGCGGACAATGGTGAATTAAATCCGGAAAAAACTGCCCGTGAGCTCTGGGAAGAAGAATCCTGGAGGCAGATTCTCAGCAGTCTTGTAATTTGTTTCTTTGCCAGGAAGGTATATTCCCCGGAAGTTGTTCAGCAGGCGCTCAAAACGGTGGGAATTGATCGATCTGTTTCTGAGCTGCACAAGATGGGGGAAGATATCCTGCTTCGAAAGCACCAATTCAAAATCCGGGAGGGGTTTGATCTAAATCAGCAGCGGATCCCGGAAAGGATTCTGGAAACACCTTCTTCTCTGGGTCTTGTTGAGGAAGACTTCATGCGGGAAGTTCTGAATCAGGTCTCCTCAAAAATTAACAAAAGCGGGAAAAAGCAATCCGGTAAGATATAAATAAACTGGAACGTCGATTTTGCAGATACAGCAATTGACTGGAAAAGGATTTATGAAAAGGAAAAAGATCATGCTGATTACAATCGGAATTATCGCCCTTCTCGCAGCAGGGGGATTGTACCTGCTGACCCGGGTCTCTGTTGGAAAAAGCAGATTGTTGATCCAACCGGAAGCCCGGTTCCCAGTGGTATCCGGTTTCAATCTCCAGCGCGAAGAATTAGAATTCCCGCGAGATTTTGGCGGTGAGCTGAATCTGGTGATCGTCCCTTTCCAGCAGCGTCAGCAGCAGGATGTCAATACCTGGCTTCCAGCAGCCCAGGAGTTAGAGCGGCGTTTCAGTAACTTCATGTACTATGAGCTGCCAACGATTTATGAACTACCAGCGCTTTCTCGAACATTTATCAATGAAGGCATGCGGGCCGGGATCCCGGATACCAATTCCCGGGAAAGGACTGTCACCCTCTATCTGGATAAGGAAAGTTTCAAGAATGCACTTGACATAACTTCTGAGGAGACTATTTACCTCTTCCTGGTTGATCGGGAGGGAGAAATCTATTGGCGGGGAGAAGGGCTTTACTCAGAACAGAAAGTTGGCAGCTTGCTGCAGATGATTGAAACTCATCAGTAATACTATCTGGACTGATATTCATAAAAACCGCTCCCTGATGGAGCGGTTTTTCACTTAATCACTTAATTTCCACTCAGACAGCCTTGACATTAACGTAACGTAAGGGTGTAGAATGGGACCAGTGAGGTGGAAAAATGGGTTATTCAGTGAAAGAGTTGGCGGATTTAGCCGGGGTGACTCCCCGAACGCTTCGATATTATCATCAAATTGGTTTGCTGTTTCCGCCCCTGATTGGAGAAAATGGATACAGATATTATGACCGCGGAAGCCTCCGGCGTTTACAGCAGATCCTGTTTTTCAGGGAACTGGATGTCCCTTTGAAAGAAGTAAAGCAGATAATGAATGATCCAGAATTTCAGCCGCTGCAGGCACTGCAAGTTCACAGGAAGGCACTGCTTGCCCGCCGGAAGCGGCTTGATAAGCTCCTGGAAACTCTGGAGCAATCAATTTTAGAAATTAAAGGAGATCGGAAAATGTCTGAAAAAGAATACTTCAGCGGGTTTAACCAGGCACGCTATGAGAATGAAGTCCGGGAGCGGTGGGGAAAAACAGATCAATATGCAGAATCAATCAAAAATTGGTCGGAATATTCCGGCAAGCAAAAACAGCAAATCCTGCAGCAAGGTGGAGAAATTGTGGAAAAGATTATCACAGATGATCCTGAAACTGATCCAGAATCTCCGGAAGTACAGGCTGCTGTGGAGGAATATTTTCAATATTTCAATCGGTATTTCTATCGGATGGATCGGGATTTTTTCCGGGGGCTGTCAGAGATGTGGGTTGAAGATCCGAGATTTGTGGTCAATTATGACATGGTCCGGGAGGGAGGGGCCGAGTTTATCCGGGACGCAGTCCAAATTTATTGCGCGAGGAAGCAAAAGGATCAATAAGATTGACCCACTGCGGGCATGATAAATAATCTTCCCGCTTGAGTTCAGGCTCTGCTGATGATTTCCCGGACTGCGTGGATTTCATCCTTGTTGATGGTATGACCGAGACCAGGATATATCCGAAGATCAACATCAGCTTCCAATTCAGTGAAATGGTCAGCTGCTCGCTGGACAAAGCCATCGGGTATCCAGGGGTCATGATCGCTGCAGCCGAGAAAAACCGGCGTGCCGGAAAGTCTCCCCACTGGTGTTCGGATCTGTTCCCCTGGCCCAATCAGGGCTCCGCTTAACATAAAGAGGCCCCCGTATTGAGCTGGGTTGCGGGCGTAAAATTCTCCCGTCAGGCAGGCACCCTGGGAAAAACCTCCCAGGATAACTTTCTTTTTTGGAATCCCCGCCTTGAGGATCAGGTGGATCAGTTCTGCGATGTTATTTAACGCAGAATCCAGATCAGGTTGATTGGCTTCGAGGGGACCAAATGCTGTTTCTGGATACCAGCGGTTTCCTGCTGCCTGGGGGATCAAAAAACAGACGTCATTCATTTTGAGTTCCGCGGCTAGGGGCAGCATGGATTGGGCTGTTGCGCCTCTCCCATGGACCAAAATCAAAGTCCGGTCAGCGTCTTCCAGGTTGGCACCTGCAGTAATATAATTCTCAGGATCATGGATGTGTTTTATCATCAATCTCCAATTGGAATCAGGTTTGCTTCGATTTCATCCCGTTGATCCTCCAGAAACGGTGGAAGAACCAGCTTTTCTCCCAGGCTTTCTGGATTTTCATCGATATCAAAACCCGGTCCATCCGTCGCAATTTCAAATAGAATTCCTTCAGAAACCCGGAAATAAATTGACCGGAACCAGAATCGATCAATGCTCTGGGTGACATGGAGCCGAAAATTTCTGAGCCGCTTCTGCCATTCCATTTGAGTCTCAAGGTCATCTACCCGGAATGCTACATGATGCACACCACCCGCACCGAGTCTGGCGCGCGGTTTATCCGGTTCCAGCAATAGCCAGATCTCGGTCCCGGGACCCCCTTCGGGAAGGGTTTGAAAGACGACAACTGGTGTGTGACCGTCAATCCAGGTTCCTCTTTTCAATTCCTGAAAGTTGAGAACATCGGAAAAAATTGGAATTAATTCATCGGCTGCAGGGGTGGAGATAATTGTACTGTAAATCCCTTTTATGGCGAATTCACTGGGGATTTCTGGAGTAGACCAAATTTCACCCTCGCTGGGAGCGTCCTGATCGTTGACCAGAAATAACTGTTTTCCTTCCGGGTCTTCAAATGCAATTAATTCCCGATCTGCTGGAGAATCAAAGAGCAGCGGGGTTATGCCATGGCTGCTGAGCCGCTCAGACCAAAATTCTAAGGCATCACAACCAGAAACCCGGAAAGCAGTGCCAAGAATGCTGTCAGTCCCTTCTTGATTGGGTCCTATCTGGGGCCAATCAAAAAATGTCAAATCTGTCCCGGGAGTTCCCAATTTATCTGCATAAAAAAGATGATAAGCCGAGACATCATCCTGATTAACAGATTTTTTTACTAATCTCAACCCTAAAACCTGGGTGTAAAATTTTAGATTTTCTTGAATTTTTGCCGTGACGGCTGTCACGTGGTGTAATCCAGTTAAATTCATTTTTGTCTCCTCATTAATAATAACCTCTTCATATTATCAGACGCGGAGTTTCTAGAAAATGTTACATAAAAATCTGGCAGAGTCTGGAATTCTCGGGGTTAGAGACCTCAGATTAGAGAGCTGATCCTGATTTCAGTGTTAGAAGCTTGTTAATTTAACCGGCTTGAATAGTCAACCATCACTGCGGTTGGTATAATGACTTTGCTCAAATTTTTAGTTCTGATGTAGTCTGGTAATACAAGCATCGTGTGCGTGCTGCCGATCTGGATGATTTAGTGCACACAGGGCAATGCCCATCTGGAGGTAGTTGTGGACCCTTCGTCAAATAATCGTCAATCAATTATCTATGTTTTGCTTTTTGTTGGAATTATTGTGCTGGTTTTTTACAGCTTTCGACAGCAGGCTGTCAGCAATCAGGAGATAACGATCGGGGAAGTCGCCCAGCAAATTGAAACGGGTGAGATTACCCGGGTTGAGGTCAGTGAAAATGAGCTGCAGCTGACCTTCTCGGATGGATCTGAAGGTAAAGCTCAGAAAGAACCGGATGCAACTTTTGTACAGCAGCTCCGTGAGCTTGGTGTTAGTGCTTCAGACTTAACTCCAGACAGGGTGATGATCGAGATAAAACCCCCAAGCGCATGGTTCGGGGTTATCAATGTTCTCGGATACATCCTGCCCTTTATTATGATTGCTGGTTTATTCTGGTTTGTTTTCCGGCAGGCCCGCGGGGGTGGAAACGCGGCTATGAACTTCGGACAGTCCCGCGCCAGGAAATTCACTGGTGACAATCCAACTGTCACCTTTGATGACGTGGCTGGGATTCCGGAAGCAAAAGAGGAATTGGCAGAGGTTGTTGAATTTTTAAAAGAACCTGAGAAATTTATCTCTCTTGGGGCTAGAATTCCGAAAGGGGTGCTCCTGATGGGAGCCCCTGGAACTGGAAAGACCCTGCTGGCAAAAGCTGTATCCGGCGAAGCCGGGGTTCCGTTTTATTCGATCTCTGGTTCCGAATTTGTGGAAATGTTTGTGGGTGTTGGCGCCAGCCGGGTCCGTGATCTGTTTGAAAAAGCGAAATCCGATTCTCCCTGTATCGTCTTTGTGGATGAGATTGACGCAGTGGGACGCCATCGAGGTGCAGGCCTTGGCGGAAGCCATGATGAACGGGAGCAAACTTTAAACCAGATCCTGGTAGAAATGGACGGATTTGACACAGATACCAATGTGATCATTATTGCCGCTACCAACCGGCCTGATGTGCTAGACCCCGCTCTCCTCCGGCCTGGACGTTTTGACCGCAGGGTAATCCTTGATCGGCCAGATATCCGGGGCCGGGAAGCGATTCTGGAAGTTCATGCCCGCGGCAAACCACTCAGCCCGGATGTGGATCTATCGGTTCTGGCCAAGGCTACTCCTGGTTTTGTCGGTGCCGATCTGGAAAATATGATCAATGAAGCAGCAATTCTGGCTGCCAGACGGGAAAAGAAAGTTATTGAACAGGATGATTTCCAGGAATCCATTGAGCGTGTAATTGCCGGACCGGAGCGGAAGAGCCGTTTGATCAGTGACACAGAAAAGCAGATAATTGCTTATCATGAAGCAGGTCATGCGATTACTGCTCGTTCCTTACCCGAGGCGGACCATGTTCACAAGGTTTCGATTATTGCCCGCGGTCAGGCTGGCGGTTATACCCTGATTCTGCCGGAATCCGATCGGATGCTGGTTTCCCGCAACAAGATGCTGGCTGATATGGTCAGCTTACTGGGAGGGAGAGCCGCCGAGGAATTGGTCTTCAGTGATATCACTTCCGGGGCATCCAATGATCTGGAACGGGTGACACAAACGGCCCGGAAGATGGTTACCCGGCTTGGGATGAGTGAATCTTTAGGACCCATGGTCTATGGTCAAAAAGATGAAATGGTTTTTCTGGGCAAAGATTTTTCAGAGCAGCGCGATTATTCTGAATCGGTTGCGGAGAAGATTGACCAGGAAGTTCGGGAACTGGTTCGCGAATCGTACGAACGGGCCAAAGAACTCCTCAATGAACATCGGGAAGAACTGGATGCCCTGGCCGAACTGCTTCTGGAGCAGGAGACGGTGGACAGCAGCGAGCTGGATAAAATATTCCCGGTTCCTAATCAGAAAAATGGTGGTATGCCGGTCAAAAACGCTGTCTGACCGTCAAAAATATTGAAAAACTAACGAGAGCTGTTTTGTGAGAAGAGCAAAACAGCTCTTTTTAATTAAAAGAAAATATATTTCCTGAATTACAATTCTTCTATGGATCAACACGAATGGGTCAAAATTCTGGATCAGCTTCCAATCGGTTCGATCCGGATCTACCAAAGTGTGAGCTCAACCAATCGAGTCCTGGAGGATTGGGCCCGCGTCGGTGCTCCTGATCTGTCCCTGGTTGCCGCAGATGAGCAAACAGCAGGGATGGGCAGGAGGGGAAGGCAGTGGATCACCCGCCGGGGGCAGGCTCTCGCTTTCAGTCTGCTTCTGCACCCCGACCCTGAGCAGGTAAACCAGGATAATCTTGGTTGGCTTGGAATGGCTGCTGCCCTATCTGTAGCGGAGACCCTTGAAGAGGATTATAAACTTTCAGCCCTGATCAAGTGGCCCAATGATGTACTGCTCCAGAATAAAAAAGTTTGTGGAGTACTGGCGGAAGCTCATTGGCAGGGTGAAGATTTAGAGTTTGTTGTAATCGGAATTGGAGTGAATGTCCATCGGCCAGGTGTCCCGCCCCGGAATCAGCTGCGGTTCCCGGCGACCAGCTTGGATCAACATCTTAAACAGAGGGTTGAGCGCTTGCCTCTCATGGAGAGCATCATTCATAGATTTCTGCAGCACCGGACCCGGATCGGTTCTCAAAACCTGGTAGAGGAGATTGAACGGAATCTGGCATACCTGGGGCAGGAAATTATTTTGACTCAAGAGAATCAGGAACTTGCCCGGGGAAACCTGGAAGGATTAACGCCCCAGGGAGGACTTCGGCTTCAGACCCCGGGGGGAGAGGAGCTGATTTTCAAAATTGGGGAGATCCAGCTGGGTCTGGTTGACAGATAGTGAAAATACGCTACACTACTAGCAGATTGATCTCCAGGAGGAACCAGGATGTCCATTGATGATATTCGCAATCAATTTGACGATGATTTCGATTTTTCAGAAGAAGAAGTTTGGGGAGAGCCTGAACCAAAACCTGAATTTTTAGGAATGACCCCAGTTCAGAGATTTATCCTGGCTCTGCTGCTGTTTCTTACTACCCTGATTTTGAGCACATTTTGCCTTTTGATAGCGGGAAAAATTGCCCTTCCAGTTTGAGTTATAGAAGATTCTATTAAAAAAAGCCACCTGGCCAGGTGGCTTTTTTTATATTTGCGAATGGGGTGAATCAATCTTGGTTTTCTTCCTGATCTTGATCTTCTTCTTCTTCTTCTTCTTCTTCGGAGAACCTTGCAATTGATGCGACCTGGTCTCCTTTCCGCATTTGCATAATTGAAACGCCCCGTGCAACCCGGCTGTAGCGTGAAATGCTTTTCGCCAGAGTCCGCATCACAGTACCTTCTGCCGAGATGATTGTGATCTGATCCGTATCTGCCTGAACCACACGGGCAGCTGCAATTTCACCGATTGTCGGGATCGCTTTTTTGTCCACGGTCAAGACGCCTTTTGTTGCTCTGCTCCGGGATGGATAATTATCCAAAGCCGTCCGTTTTCCAAATCCCTTCTGGGTGATTACCAGCAGGTCGGCCTCAGGTTCAGCAATATCCATTCCGACCACAGAATCTCCTTCCCGCAGGCGGATGCCAATCACACCCATCGCCGGACGGTTCATGGGACGGACTTCTGTCTCTGAGAAACGCAGCGCATACCCCTTCCGGGTGATCATCATGATGTCATTCTTTCCGCTGGATAATTGGACCCAACCCAGTTTGTCGCCATCCTTGAGGGTGATAGCGATCAATCCGGAGGGGCGGACTGATTCAAATTCCGAAAGATCTACCCGCTTGATTAATCCACGCTCGGTAACCATTGTGCAGTATTTTGCTTCCTTGAAATCTGCTACCGGGACAATCGCGGTGATCTTTTCATGCGGATCCAGGTTGAGCACATTGATAATCGAGAGCCCCCGGCTGGTCCGGCTCGCTTCCGGGATCTGGTAGGCTTTTGCGGAGTAGACTTTCCCGCGGTCTGAGAAGAAGAGGACGGTATGGAGTGTTCTGGTCCGGATCAAGGCCATCAGCTCATCTTCATCGCGGGTGCTGTGCCCTTTGACACCGATCCCGCCCCGTTTTTGAGCCCGGAAGGTTTTGGCAGTAACTCGTTTTATGTATCCGCGTTCTGTCAGGCTGATCAAAACAGGTTGATCTTGAACGAGGTCTTCTTCGTCGATTTCTTGTTCAGCATCGGGTGCGATATCCGTTCGCCGCTCATCTCCATATTTTTCAACCAGATCTGACAGATCTTCCTTGATAATCTCCAGCTGCTGCTGCTGGCTGGCAAGCAGACCTTTCAGGTAGCCAATTTTTTCCAGGAGTTCGGCGTGTTCAGTTTCAATTTTTTGACGCTCAAGGGCAGCCAGACGTTTCAGCTGCATGTCAAGGATTGCCTGGGCCTGGATCTCGGTCAGATTATAATTTTCCATCAAGGTGGTTTTCGCCTCATCGGCATCCGGTGCATTGCGGATAGTGTCAATCACATCATCAAGATTGGCGAGGGCGATCAAAAGACCATCCAGGATATGGGCTCTGGCTTCAGCTTTATCAAGCTCGAACTGAGTTCTGCGCTGGATAACATCCAGGCGGTGATCAATATATATGGTCAATGCTTGCTTTAATGACAGCAGCCGGGGTTCATCATCAATCAGGGCCAGCATTTGGGCCCCGAAAGTTGTTTGCAGCGCAGAATATTTATAGAGCTGGAAGAGTACTTTCCGGGGTTGAGCGCTGCGCTTAAGTTCAATTACAATACTCATCCCGTCCCGGTCTGACTCATCCCGCAAATCAGAAATGTGTTTGATTTTGTCTTCTCTCACCAGGCTGGCAATCCGTTCGATCAGGGTTGTTTTCTTGAGGAGATAGGGAATTTCTGTAATTACGATCCGGAATTTTCCGGATGTGCCCATTTCCTCAATGTGGGCCCGCCCGCGGAGGAGAATCCGTCCCCGTCCTGTGGCATAGGCCTGACGAATGCCGTCATCACCGATGATGATCCCGCCGGTTGGAAAGTCCGGTCCGGGGATAAATTCCAGTAAATCTTCAATGGTGACCTGCTCGAGCTCCTGATAATGATCGATCAGGTAGTTAATTCCCGCAGCTAATTCATTCAGGTTGTGAGGGGGAATATTGGTTGCCATCCCGACTGCGATTCCTGAGGTGCCATTCAAAAGGAGATTTGGGAGCCGGGCGGGCAGCGCATCGGGTTCCTGCAGTGATCCGTCAAAATTATCGACAAATCCCACTGTGTTTTTGTCAATATCCGACAGCATTTCTTCCGAGATCGCATCCATCCTGGCTTCGGTGTACCGCATGGCAGCGGGTCCGTCTCCATCAATGGATCCGAAGTTGCCCTGACCGTCAACCATGGGGTAGCGCATTGAAAATGGCTGCGCAAGTCGGACCATGGCGTCATAAACGGCACTGTCACCGTGGGGGTGGTATTTTCCGAGAACTTCTCCGACAATCCGGGCTGATTTTTTATATGAGCTGTTGGACCTGATCCCCATATCGTGCATTGCATACAGTATCCGGCGGTGCACTGGTTTTAAACCATCCCGGGCGTCCGGAAGAGCCCGGGCCACAATCACGCTCATAGCGTAATCGAGATAAGATGTTCTCATTTCCTGGTCAATATTGATTGATTGCACCGAACCTGTTTCCATAAAAAAGGGTCCTTTTGAGGGTATTTCCAGAAATTAAATAGCGTGCTGCGCGAAGGGAGCACACTGGTCTAATTATACCACTCCAGGGGGTCCCGGAAGGGGTTGCCCCCCCTGTTTTTTCGTATAACCAAAAAGCCCCCGGTGTTTTCCCGGGGGCTGAATGCTCATTATTTTGGATTAATCAGACTGTCTCGAGATATTCGTTAATTGCCTGGGCTGCGACCCGACCTGCCCCCATGGCCTTGATCACTGTTGCTGATCCGGTGACGACATCACCGCCAGCGAAAACTCCGGGTTTGGAGGTTTCTCCAGTTTCTTCGTTTACCAGGAATGTACCCCAATCACTGGTTTTGAGGTCAGGAGTGGTCTCGGAAATGAATTTTCTGGGCATGGTTCCCAGGGCGACAATCACCGTGTCAGCTTCCACCATATGTTCGGATCCCTCTATGGCTACCGGGCGCTGCCGACCGCTGGCATCGGGTTCTCCCAGCTCCATTTTTATGCATTCCATCTGGATCACGTTGTTATGCTCATCCCCGACGAACCGCAGGGGGTTGGTGAGGAGATTGAATTTTATGCCTTCTTCCTCAGCGTGGTGGATTTCTTCTTCTCTGGCAGGCATTTGTTCTCTTGACCGGCGATAAACAATTGAGACTTCTGTGTCCTCTCCTCCGACCCGGAGAGCAGAACGGGCGGCGTCCATGGCCACATTTCCGGCTCCGATCACAGCGACATGCTTGCCAACTTTCACGGGGGTAGAATAATCATCCCGGAAGGCTTTCATCAAGTTGACACGGGTTAAGAACTCATTCGCAGCGCTGATCCCGTTCAAATTTTCACCTGGGAGGTTCAAAAACATCGGCAGTCCAGCCCCGGTACCAATGAAGATTGCGTCAAATCCTTCCTCATCCAGGAGCTGGTCAATTGTTTTTGTTTTGCCGATCAACATATTCAGTTTAATCTCTGCTCCCATATCCTTAATGGTTTCTATTTCGGCCGCCACTATTTTCTTGGGAAGCCGGAATTCTGGTATACCATAAACCAGCACACCCCCGAGTTCGTGAAGGGCCTCATACATGGTCACCTGGTGACCGGCCTGGAGCAGTTCATAGGCGACGGTAATTCCGGCTGGACCGGAGCCTATTACCGCGACTTTCTTCCCGGTATCCGGTGCGATTTCCGGGGTGGAGACAGCTCCCTGGCTGCGCTCATAATCAGCGACAAAACGTTCCAGGCGTCCAATGGCTACCGGGGCGTCAATCTTTCCAACCACACAGAGCTGTTCGCACTGTTCTTCCTGGGGGCAAACCCGGCCGCAAACTGCCGGAAGGGTGTTGGTCTCCTTGATTTTTTGGGCTGCACCCAGAAAATCTTCCTCCTTTATCAGGCTGATGAACCCGGGTATGTCTATCGAGACCGGGCAGCCGTCAATGCAAGGGTGGGTAGGGCACTGCAAACAGCGCTCAGCTTCAATCAATGCCAGCTCCGGTGTAAAACCGAGAGCAACTTCATTAAAATCCTGAATCCGCTCATCAGCTGGCCGGGTGGGCATTGCCTGGCGCGGGACACGTTCTTTTTTCGGGCGACGTTTTCGCGAGCTGCGTTTCTCAGCCATTATGCTTTCTCCTGTTCAGCTTGATCGATCATTTTATCCATCATGCATTCCTGTTCATGATCGTAATAATGATGTTTGGCAATTTGTTCATCAAAATCAACCAGATGGGCATCAAATTCTGGTCCGTCAACACAGGCAAATTTTACCTGATCTCCAACTGTCACCCGGCATCCGCCGCACATCCCGGTGCCGTCAATCATAATTGCGTTTAAGCTGACAATCGTTGGGATTTCGTAGGGTCGGGTAACTTCTGCCACGGCTTTCATCATCATTGTCGGGCCGATGGCCACAACGAAATCAATTTCTTTCCCTTCATCAATCATCTTCTGCAGTACGGTGGAACCAAAACCCTTAATTCCATAGCTGCCGTCATCGGTGGTGATGATCAGCTCATCACTGACTTCCTGAAGTTCTTCTTCCAGGATTACCAGTTCTTTATTTCTGGCGCCGTTGATGGTGATTACAGTGTTTCCTGCTTCTTTCAATCCCTTGGCAATCGGGTAGAGAACTGCGGTTCCAACCCCGCCGCCAACACAAACCACGGTGCCGTAATCCTCAATATCTGTGGGTTTTCCTAGGGGGCCCAGCACATCCTGGAAAGCATCGCCTTCCTCATAGCATGTCAGGCAGTGGGTGCTGAATCCGGCATCCTGGATGATCAGGTCGATGGTGCCTTTTTCAGGATCAGAATCAACGATGGTCAGGGGCACCCGTTCGCTTTTTTCTTCGGCCCGGATGACGACAAATTGTCCGGGTTTTCTTGATACTGCTACTTCGGGGGCTTCGACTGAAAAGCGGGTTATCTTGGGGGCGAGTTTTGTTTTTGAAATAATTTTGTACATTTTTTTCTCCTGGAGAGAGATTCAAAGAGTGGGGACAATCCGGGGTGATCAACCAGCCAGTAATGGCTGACGTAGATCAATTCTGCAGCAGGATCTTAGCTCTGAAAACTGCAGTCAATACTTCTTGATTGTAACAACGAAACCCTGATATATCGAAAGTATATCACAGGAATAAGACCGATCCCTGTTTTTTGTTTGAAGAAATGCAGTAAAATGCGGGAGGAAAATAACAAAATTGGAGGAATTATCATGACTTTAGATTTTCGGGCAAAAGACGCAGTTATCCTGGTCACAGGAGATGGGATGGGGCAGACAGATCAAGAGTTAGGTCACAAACTCTTAAAGACATATTTCCATCTGCTGGGGGAAGCAGAAATCCACCCGGGTGCGATTTGCTTCTATGCTGCAGGAGTGAAAATGGCTGTCGATGGTTCTCCTGTGCTGGAGGAACTTAAAGTTCTGGAAAACGCCGGGGTGCCGATCATTCTCTGTGGGACCTGTCTTAATCACTACCAGCTGGGGGAGAAAATTGCTGTCGGGATCCAGGGGGGAATGACGGATATTATTGAGGCTCAATTCCGGGCAGACAAGGTGATCACACTCTAATCTAACCCCCATTTGAGAGACTTCCGATCCTGGTGAATTTCGATATAATAGTCGATAAGGGGACGATCAGATTGGAACTTACGCTTTCTATTCCTGTATGGAAGGTTAGCGTGGTATTGCACCGCAGGATGTTTTCAGAGCCGGGTTTGAGTGTTTGATCAAAAATATCCAGGCCTGAAAACGATTTCTGCAGGTAAGATTTTTGCTGGAGATTTGAGGTGAATAGATGAGTGCCAAACAAGACTTTGTTGTTGATGCACGAGATATCACCAAAGTTTATCAAATGGGAGAAGTAGAGGTTCATGCTTTGCGCGGGCTGTCGACCCGGATTTCTGCCGGAGAAGTTGTTGGAATTATGGGGCCTTCCGGATCCGGAAAATCAACCTTGATGAATATCCTGGGCTGCCTCGACCGCCCAACTAGCGGGGAATACTATCTGGATGGGGAAAGCGTAGCAGAATTATCTGACGACCAGCTGGCTGATATTCGGAATCGAAAAGTTGGTTTTGTGTTTCAGACTTTTAATTTGCTGCCGCGGGCAACTGCCCTGGCCAATGTCGTTCTTCCTTTGCGGTATTCACATGATCGGGATCGGCACCGGGAGCGGGCAGAAGAGGCATTAATCTCTGTGGGCCTTGGAGACCGCATGGATCATCAGCCAAATGAACTTTCCGGAGGTCAGCAGCAGCGGGTAGCGATCGCCCGAGCGCTGGTCAACCAACCGGCCATTATCATGGCTGATGAACCAACAGGCAACCTGGATACCAAAACTGGCGAAGAAGTCATGGAACTGCTGTTGAACCTGAACCGTGATACCGGGACAACGTTAATTATTGTTTCCCATGACCCGGAAATTGTCCATCTTGCAGATCGGATTATTTACATCCGCGACGGACGGGTAGAAAGCAGGGAGACCTTATGAATGTCTGGCAGGCAATTTTAGAAGCAATGGAAAGTCTGGCAGCCAACAGGCTCCGTTCCGGGCTGACCATCCTGGGAATTATTATTGGCGTGGCAGCAGTGATTGCCATGCTGGCTATTGGCAGTGGAGCTGAAAATACCATTACCGGCGAAATTCAGGGAATTGGTACCAATCTGCTCTTTGTAGCTCAGAACAGTTCCGATGACGTCCGCAATCCAAAACCAATCACATTGGGTGATGCTGAAGCGATTAATGATCCATTACAGGCTCCCTCCGTTTCCTCGGTGGCTCCGGCCATCCAGGGTTCAGGCGAGGTGACCCGCGAGGGAGAATCTACCTTCACTTCTCTGCTGGGAGTCACCGCCAATTATGAACTTGTTCGCAACGTAGAACTGCAGGAAGGCCAATTTTTTACAGAGAATCAAGTGGCTGGACGTTCCTCGGTGGTTGTGATTGGTACCCAGGTCGGGGAAGATTTGTTTGGTCGGAAGAATGGATTGGTTGGTGAAAAAATCCGGATTGAAGGTCAAACATTTCGGATCATCGGTGTCAAGAAAGAAGCAGGTGGATCTGCTTTTAACAACGAGGATGATCAAATTCTTCTGCCGTTAACTACAGCTCAAACCCGACTGATCAAACGCACAAATTATAACCAGGTGGATGTACTTTTTGTTCAGGCATTTGACACGGATTCAATCGAGCAAGCAGAGCAGGAGATTTCTGCAATTCTCCGGAAACGGCACCGGACTGAGCTCGGGGCAGATGATTTTACAATTATTTCTCAGGATGACATTATCGGGGTCGCATCATCAGTCACCAATGTACTCACCATTTTCCTCGGGGGGGTGGCGGCGATTTCCCTTCTGGTGGGTGGGATTGGAATCATGAATATTATGCTGGTTTCAGTCATTGAAAGAACCCGGGAAATTGGTCTTCGCAAAGCGCTGGGTGCCAGAAAACTGGATATTTTGATCCAATTTCTGGCAGAATCCTTGCTGCTCAGCCTGGCCGGGGGCTTACTGGGAATTGGATTTGGCTGGGTGCTGTCAACGGTTGTAGGATCCATCGCAGCAGCCAATGATGTTGATATTGTTCCCCAGATCAGCCTCAATGCGGTTTTGCTGGCCACGCTGTTCTCGATTGCTGTGGGTTTGTTTTTTGGAATCTATCCTGCTAATCGAGCGGCCAGTTTACAGCCGGTGGAAGCCCTCCGGTATGAATAAGGGACTTGTCAGGTCAAAAAAAAATGAAAAAATTCCAAAAAAAATACTACTCCCGCTGGAAAGATTTTCGGGATGATTATCAGTTTTTGATCTCCCGGCGGAGTCAGATTCGAGCAGCAATGGCTCCAGAGCGAGTTTCAACAGCTTTCCGGGAGCGGTTGATGCTGGTCGTAACAGAAGTCAATGGCTGCCGCTACTGCCGCTCTTTTCATGCTCCCCAGGCATTTAAAGCCGGGGTTCCGCAGGAAGAGCTGCTCGAACTGCTGGCAGGGCTTGTGCCGGAATCCACTCCAGAACGGGAAAAGTTGGCACTGGTTTATGCCAAACACTGGGCGGAATATAACGCAGTCCCAGATCCAGATTATGATCGAAAAATGATTGAAGTTTACGGTGAGGAAACTTTCCACTCGATCCAAATCATCCTCAGGATGATCCGGATGGGAAATTTACTGGGAAACACCGGGGACTTTTTCCTGCACAAATTATCCTTTGGCTTGTTGGGCGGTGAAAGAAAAAAAGCCCAATCAGTACACCTGGAGGAAGGATAAACGATATCCGGAGAGATGATATGAATGAAGCTCAATTTGGAGTGGTCCTGGTAACCGCACCGGATCAAGCAGCAGCTGAACTGATTTCCCGGGGATTGTTAGAAAAGAAACTGGCTGCTTGTGTGAATATCGTTCCGGGATTGATCTCCCTTTACCGCTGGGAAGATAGCGTGGAAAAAGATCAGGAAGTTCTCCTGATTATTAAAACCAGGTTATCACTTTTCAAAGACCTCAAGGAACAAGTCCTGCAGGACCATCCCTATCAGAATCCGGAGGTAATTGCCCTTCCGATCAGGATGGGTGCGGATCCGTATTTAAAATGGATTGAGACTGAAACCGGGTAAATGATCAGAGACATTGGCAAGCAGCCGAGAATGGATTTCTCACCTCAACTCCACTCCTGTCTCAATCGTGGTCAGCCCCTTAACTCGTGGTAAGATATGAGTTTAGTAAACCCCTTGCGTTGAAGGGGACCAAACAGCAATAGAAAGCAATCAAAGATCAGAATAACCGGAACTCAAGCCAAAGGATGACCCTTTCCATGAAAAATAAATTGGCACTACTGAAAGAACGATTGGGAGAAGTTGTTGATCTGCAGCATGCAGCTGCACTGCTGGATTGGGATCAGCAGACCTATATGCCGCCGAAGGGCGTGACTGCCAGGGGAAACCAGCTGGGTACAATTCAAGGTTTGGCCCACAGCAAATTTGTAGCCCTGGAAGTCGGTCAGCTGCTTGAGGATCTGCAGGATTATCAGGATTCTCTTGATCCGGATGCTGATGATTCCAGATTGATTGAAGTTACCACCCGGGAATTCAAAAAGCAAACCCGGGTTCCGTCCTCCTTTGTAGCGGAATTCTCCCGGGTGACCGCTGAAGCTCACAGCGCCTGGTCGGAAGCCCGCAAAGCCGATGACTTCGCCCATTTCCAACCTCACCTTGAAAAAATTGTCGAGATGCGGCGCCAGTATGCAGATTTCTTTGCTCCCTATGATCATGTCTATGATCCGCTCCTGGATGACTTCGAACCTGGAATGAAAACCAGTCAGGTTAAACAAATTTTTGAAGACCTTCGTCCTCAGCAGGTTGATTTGCTGCAAAGAATTGGAGAACAGGATCAGATCGACGACAGCTTCCTTCACCTGGAATATGATGGACAGGGTCAGTGGGATTTCGGAGTCGAGGCGATCACAAAATTTGGCTATGATTGGGATCGCGGTCGGCAGGATAAATCCGCTCATCCTTTTACAACCAACTTCAGCATTAATGATGTCAGGATTACCACTCGCGTGGATCCCACATTCTTGAACACTGCCTTATTTGGTACGCTGCATGAAGGCGGTCATGCTCTTTATGAACAGGGAGTTTCTCAGGACCTGGAACGAACCCTGATTGGTACTGGAGCTTCACTGGCCATTCACGAATCTCAATCCAGGATGTATGAAAATTTGATTGGACGCTCCTATGATTTCTGGGTCTATTTTTACCCCCGGCTCCAGGAAATTTTCCCGACCCAGCTCGGAAATGTGGACTTAGACACATTCTATAAAGGTGTCAATAAAGTAGAATCTTCTTTGATCCGGGTTGAGGCAGATGAAGCAACTTACAACCTGCATATCATGCTCCGGTTGGAACTAGAAATAGCCTTGATGGAAAAGGAACTGGAAATTGCTGATCTCCCAGAAGCCTGGAATCAGCGGATGGAGAATTACCTGGGATTGCGGCCGGATGATGATGCCTCCGGTGTTCTGCAGGATGTCCACTGGTCTGCTGGAATTCTGGGGTATTTCCCGACCTACGCTCTTGGCAATCTGGTTTCAGCTCAGTTATGGGAAAAAATAAACCGGGAAATCCCGGACCTTCCTGAGCAAATTCGATCTGGAAAATTTTTGGAGCTGCTCGACTGGCTCACTGAAAATGTACACAAACATGGAGCCAAATACAAACCACAGGAACTGGTGAAGCGAATAATTGGCTCAGATATTCAGGCCGATGCCTACCTGCGCTACCTGGAGAGAAAATTCAGTCAGGTTTACGGCCTGTAGTTTTTTGGGTTTGAAGAGGAGAATAAGTGGGCCGGATATTATTTGTAGATGATGATCTGGATGCCCTGGAAACGTATCAGAAAGCGGTCGCGTTGGCGAATCATCACGCTGATGTCGCTTCGAATGCTGCGTCTGCTCTTGAATTAATTCGCAATCAGGATTTCGATTTAATTTTTGTAGATATAAACCTTCCGGATGTGTCTGGATTGGAATTGATCCATCAACTAGCTGAAGACCGCTTGGTGGATCAATCACCGATCATGGTGCTTTCCGCTTTGCCGGAAGAAAAACTAATTTCGCAAGTTCTGGATTCCGGCGCGAAACGATTTCTTTCCAAACCTGTTTCCCTTTCGGATTTATTGGAAGTGATTGCTCTCTACGATCGTGATTAAGAAGCTTTTTACTTCATGCGATCGTTCCACTATGAAGCTAGATTTATCTTTGGTTCTGATTTTCTCTTTGCTGGGGTTTGGGTTATCAGCCTGCGGCAGCCTTAATTCAGAAAATCGAATGCCGACATTTATCCCGGAAGATCATCTTCCAACTGCGGTGGCTCTAACTGCAGAAGCTCTGGCAGTGAGCGGTAACCCGGTTCCTACGGGAGAGAGTGATGAGCCTCCTTTGATCACAAAAACCCCTTTTCCAGAACCAACTCTGACCCCAACACCATCCCAAACTCTGGAACATCAGGATCCAACGATTACTCCGTCTCCGACCATGTCCGTAGTCCTGGAGGACCCCAGACCACTGGCACTGCCGGACCCCCTGCCTTACGGGGAGATTCAATTGATTTCCCCTGGAGCCCTCTCTCGGGTTACCTCTCCTTTTGTTATTCACGCATTTCTGAATCCCGGAGAATCGCGGCTGGTTCAAATCTCGCTCTATGGAAAAGACGATCAGCTGCTGGTTCGGCACCAGCAGTCGTATCAGGATTCATCCAGTCAGCGGGTCCATTTAAAAATGAATTTATCCTTTGAGATCAGCGGAACTGCTGAAGCCGCCCGCCTTGAGGTCAGCACCCAGGATAGTTATGGAAGGACGGCAGCCCTGGCCAGCACGGATTTGATTTTACTTTCAAGCGGGGAAACCGATCTAAATCCATTGGGTGATTTATATGAAAATATCATTATCCAACAACCGCTGCCCAGCAACCTGATCCAGGGAGAATCAATGCTGGTGAAAGGTTTCACGCGGCGCGCTCCTGGTGATCAGGTTTTGGTGGAGATTTACAACCGGGGAGGGGGTTTGGTTGGCTCAAAAATTCTGGAGGTAGATTCGGAAGATCTCGGGCAGGGATATCGTTTTTTTGTTGGAGATGTGCCTATCACTGTCGCGTCATCAAACTGGGTCAGAGTTCAGGTCACTGCCCGGGATGGACGTTTGTCTGGATATCAGCATCTTAGCAGCGTTGAAGTTTTGGTAAGTCCTTAGTTAAGGGTTTTCTTGAACAGCAGGTAAATTAGTCTGGGATTTCCAGGAGGTCCTGATGAGTAGAGAGAAAAGTACCAGGCGAATTGCCAATTATTACCTGGTGGGTGGAGTACTGTTTGGGGCCTGTTTTCCTGCTGCTGGCTTGTTGGTAGATCTTTTTGCGATCCAAAACTTACCCTTCTCAATTCGAAATTTGATCCTGGTATTTAGCGATCAGCCACTGCACTGGATCATTGCAATGGCGCCGTTGGTCCTTGGTTTAGCCGGCTCCTGGATTGGAGTCAGGCAGGATCAATTAAATACCATCAATCACTCCCTGGAAGAGACCATTGAGGAGAGAACACGAGAATTATCCAGGTCTCATGAACTCCTCGAAAGGGAAAAACTATATTTTGAGACACTGGTTGAAAGCAGCCCGATCCCGATCGTGGTGCTGGATCATGATCATTGTATCCAGGAAGTCAATCCGGCTTTTGAAAAGATGTTTGGTTTTCAAGAGGAGAAGATTAAGAACCAACCCCTGGATCCTTTAATTTCAAATCCCGAAAATATCAACGAAGCTCGGAATTACACCTCACAGGTTGCAGCAGGTGAGACAATATCTGGAACCGGCCAGAGAATCACCAGGGATGGTAGGGTGCTGGATCTGAAAATATACGGTGTTCCGATCATGATCAAGGGTGAAATGATTGGTGTTCTGGGGATTTATTATGATATAACCGAGCTGCTCCAGGCTAAGAAAGCAGCTGAAAAAGCTGACCTGGCAAAAAGCGAATTTCTAGCAAATATGAGTCATGAGATTCGGACCCCGATGAATGGGATTATGGGGATGATTG
Source organism: uncultured Anaerolineales bacterium (assembly GCA_964618295.1). Taxonomy (GTDB): domain Bacteria; phylum Chloroflexota; class Anaerolineae; order Anaerolineales; family UBA11858; genus B10-G9. The sequence continues at coordinate 30,070 of CAZTWV010000017.1, forward strand.
AACTTACACTGGACAGTGAGCTGACCAAAGAGCAGCGGGATTTTCTGAGCACTGCCCGGGAAAGCGCAGAAGCACTCTTGTTCTTGATCAATGACATTCTGGATTACTCAAAAATTGAAGCTGGTCAGCTGGATATGGAAATTATTGATTTTGATTTGATCAGCACAGTCGAGGGGGTAGCCCAGTCCCTGGCCCATAAAGCGGATGAAAAAAGCCTGGAAATGACCAGTTTGATTGAACCGGAACTCCCCAGCGGCCTGCGAGGTGATCCTGGCCGGCTGCGTCAGGCGTTGCTGAACCTGGTGGGTAATGCAATTAAGTTCACAGAAAGCGGCGAAGTCAGCATCCGGGCGGAAATGCTTTCTGAATCTGAGCGAGATGTATTTTTGAAATTTTCTGTCACAGATACCGGGATTGGAATTCCGGAAGATCGCGTCCAGGCAATTTTTGAACGCTTTCAGCAGGCAGATGGATCGACCACCCGGAAATTTGGCGGCAGTGGCCTTGGTCTGGCAATTACCACCCAGCTGGTAAGCATGATGGGGGGAGAAATTGGGGTTGAAAGTGAAGTTGGAAAAGGAAGCTGTTTTTGGTTTACCGTAAAATTTGAGAAGCAGCCGGTATCAAAGACCAGACCTGTGACGATTCCCATGCCGCTGCGGGGGGTCCGGATTCTTGGTGTCGATGACAACCCAACGAACAGGTTGGTGCTTGAAAAAACTCTCCAGAAATATCTGGCACGAATTGATATGATCGCTGGAGGAACCCAGGTGCTGGAAAAGTTGGAGCAGGCCGAAAAAGCCGGGGACCAGTACAGGATAATATTACTTGATATGCAGATGCCGGAGATGGACGGCGAAGAAACTTTGGAGCTGATTAAATCTTCCCCCTTTGGAGGAGAAGTAGAGGTGATCATCCTGACCTCAATGGGAAAGCGCGGTGATGCAGCCCGCCTGCAGGAAATGGGTTGTGCTGGTTACCTGGTCAAACCAATCCAGCAGCGGCAGTTGGTGGAGATTATTGGGACTGTGTTAGGACAATCGGGGGAAGAGCCGCTGGATGCGGAGAGAATATTTGTTACGAAAGAATTGATTTCCGAACAGAAACGAAACGCAGCCCGGATTTTGCTTGCGGAGGATAACCTGGTAAATCAAAAATTGGCGGTGGCTTTGCTGAAACGAGCTCATTTTCCAGTTGATGTAGTGGGCACCGGGCGGGAAGCAGTCCGTGCAGTCCAGGAAAAGTATTACAATCTCGTGTTGATGGATATTCAGATGCCGGAAATGGATGGGTTTGAAGCCACGCGCTCGATCCGAGAATCTGAAAAAGCCGGGGAGCGGATACCGATCATTGCTATGACTGCTCACGCTATGAAAGGAGATCGAGAACGCTGCCTGGAGGCCGGGATGGACGATTATATTTCCAAACCGCTCGACCACCAGGAGTTGTATGAGCTGCTGGGAAAATGGAATCGGGCAGATTGGTTCCAGATTGAGCTTCCCTCAGAATCCTAGTTTGCGGGCAGCTAACTGGTAGACCTGCTGGACCTCTTTTGTTTTCAGCAGAGTTAATCCCAGCGGATATACTGAAACACCAATCAGGATTCCCCCTCCAGCAATCAACCAGGGAGGCTGAGATAGGCTTAATTGGATCCAGATCCACAAGGCAGCCCCCATTGCCCCGGCAGCAAGAAAAGCTTTTCCTGCCCCCTGCTGGATTCGACTTCCCTTTAAACCCTTCAGACGCCTGTTCATCAACCACAGTAAGCCGATGGTTTCCAGAGCCGTTGCCAGGGTGTTTGCCAGTGCCAGCCCTCCGTGGGGTATCCAGCCAATCCTCTCAAACAGACCTGAGAACATAAAGCTGAAAATGATATTGAGACTCATAGCAGCCGTTCCGATCAGGACCGGCGTTTTTGTGTCATGCAGGGAATAAAAAGCCCGGGCCAAAATTTCAACCAGCGCGTGGCCCACCAGACCGGCTGCGTACCAGAGCAGAGCCCAGGAGACCAGGCGGGTTGATTCGGTTGTGAAGGCACCTCGTTCATAAAGAAGCTGAATGAGCGGTGTCCGGAGCATCATCAACCCCAGACTGGCCGGGATTGAGAGCAGCAACACCCCCCGGAGGGTGGCACCCAGCGATCGCTTCATTTCTTCCAGCTGATTGCGGGCAACCTGGGCTGAAAAAGTAGGCAGGGCTGCTGTGGCGATGGATTGGGCAATGGCTGCCTGGGGCATCAGCATCAGCGCAAAAGCCAGGGTGATCGCTGTCACGCTTCCCTCCGGATGGCGGGAAGCAAGTCGAACATTAATCCAGAAGTTGAGCTGGACAACAGCCACTCCTAGCAAGCGGGGTCCCATCAGCCGGGCGACCTCCCGGACCTGAGCGGATCTCAATCCCAGGGTCAGGGTATATTTCCCTGACTGTCGAAAAAGTAAGGGCAGCTGGAGCAGCAGGTGTCCTGAAGCTCCGATCAGCACCCCCCAGGCCAGGCCGTAAATTCCCATTGTGGGAGATAAAACCAGAACGCCAAAAATTAAACCCAGCTGATAAAGTGCGGGTGTCAGGGCGGGTATAAAAAAATGATTCCGGGAATTGAGAATACCCATTACCAATCCGCTGAGCCCAAAGATGACTGCCGAGGGCAGCATCAAACGGGTCAGAGCGATTGTTAAGGCTTCTTTGGCAGGGTCAACCACAAACCCGGGAGCAATCACATGCCGAACCAGAAGTGGTGCAAAGACAGCAGCGAGACCAGCCAGAACGGTGAGGATGATTAACACCAGATTTGCAATTGAGCTGGCTAAACGCCAGGCTTTCTTGTTTTGATCCTGGGCCAGCAGCCCGGCAAAGGTTGGAATAAATGCAGATCCGAGGGCACCTCCAGCAACCAGGTTGAACAGGGTTTCAGAAATCCGGTTAGCTGCGTTAAAGGCTTCCATCGCAGCACTGGTTCCGAAAGCATCTGCGATCAGAATCTGCCGCACCAATCCGGTCAGGTTGCTGATGATAAATGCTAGGGTTACCAACCCGGCTGCCCGGGCAATTTGAAGATTGGCGGATTTTGCTTCTGGATTTGGAATTTGACTGCTCACAATCCAGAATTATAACACCGCGGATCAGCGGCTGGACTGCGCCCAGGCCTTCTTTCAGAACAATACTGATCTAAGATGATGTTAACGCCATTATGCTATAATCCCCTCGGGTGGAAATAACACCAACATTAGTCCAAAATTCGGTCAAAAAACAGGTGAGTTGATGTTTGAAAAAATTATTCGCTTCATCGGGGGGGATCCACATCGAGAGATCATGGAAGGGTTTGTCGCTGAAGTCCAGACGATCAATGCTCTCGAAGAGCAGTTCGAAACTCTCAGCCTCGAAGAACTTCAGGCTTTGACAGATCAGTTTCGATTGAGATTAGCCCTGGGAGAGACGCTGGATGACCTGCTTCCTGAGGCGTTTGCAGCTGTTCGGGAAGCTTCCAAGCGGACCATTGGACAGCGTCATTACGATGTGCAGATGATCGGCGGGATCGCTATGCACCGCTGTTATGTGGCTGAAATGAAAACCGGTGAGGGTAAAACTCTGGGAGCCACCCTTCCCCTCTATCTTAATGCGCTCCGATTGAATCCGGACTGGATGGAAAAAGCCCGCAAGAAGTGGGGAGATGATCCGAATTCCTGGCGGTTTGAACCGCTGGGAGAACTCCAGGTGGGGCGGGGAGTTCATCTGATTACCGTGAATGATTATCTGGCCCGGCGTGATGCACGCTGGATGACCCCGATTTATGATCTGCTGGGTATGAAAGTGGGTGTACTGCAAATGGCAGCCCGGACTGAGCATGGGAAAAAAGCATTCCGGGTAGACCTAGAAACAAAATCAACCCAGGAAGACCGCGATCAGCTGGAGATGGTTCCCAGAAAATTGGCCTATCAGGCAGATATCCTGTACGGCACAAACAACGAGTTTGGCTTCGATTATCTGCGCGACAATATGGCGATGCAGCTGGAAAATAGAGTCCAGCGCGGCCATCATTATGCGATTATCGATGAGGTTGATAATGTGCTAATTGATGAAGCCCGGACTCCCTTGATTATTTCCGGTCCTTCTCATGATGATCCAGAATGGTACCGGCGGATGGCTTCGATTGTTAAAAAACTTAAACCAGAAGATTATGAGATTAACATCCGCGATCGAAATATATCTCTGACTCCGCTGGGTGAGATGCATGTTGAAGAACTGCTCGGTAAGCCGCTGGGCAATCCGGATCGACCCGAGGATATCACCCCGGAACAGGCGCGGCTGTTGGGCTACCTGGAACAAGCTCTGCGGGCAGAATATATCTTTAAGCGGAATAAGGATTACCTGGTCCAGGGTGGTAAGGTCGTGATTGTTGATGACTTCACCGGCCGCCTGATGCCGGGTCGGCGCTGGTCAGACGGGCTCCACCAGGCGGTGGAAGCCAAGGAAAATGTCAAGGTGGAAAGTGAAAATGTCACCTATGCGACCATTACCATTCAGAATTATTTCCGGATGTATGAGAAACTCTCTGGTATGACCGGTACAGCCGTGACCGAGTCGGAAGAGTTCAATGAAATCTATGATCTGGATCCAATTGCGATTCCAACCAATCTTGATTACGTGGCCGATTTGCCCGATTCGCCGCTCGAAACCCGGCAGGGAAAAGAACCAGAATCTGGTTTTGAATATACTTACTACGTAGACAGCGCCAGTGAAGAGGATAAACCCCTATTCTGGAAGCGAAAAGATTATTCAGACTTGATATTTCTGAGCGAGGAAGCAAAACTGCGAGCTATTGCGGAAGAAATCTTGAAATATCATATCCTGGGGCGGCCGCTGCTGGTGGGGACTACCTCTGTCGAGAATTCTGATCAGCTGTCAAACCGCCTGGATGGACCCATGATCCGCTCCCTGGCGTATGTGTTGATGATCCGGGAGTTCTGGCTGCGGAAAAATAACCGGGTTGCGGACGGGCGCCGTATTCCAGATTTACGTCCGCTGCTGGCGCCGATTCCGGAGCTGAGTGTTGCTGATTTAAGAAGGATTGCAGGAGATCTGGATCTTGATCTGAATTTAAATATCAAATCTCCTGAAAACCTTGAGTTATTGCTGGATATTCTTGAATTACCCCGGGATCAGGTTTCCCGCCTTGAGGAAGTCCTCAAAAGGGGAATCAAACACAATGTCCTCAATGCCCGAAAGCACACTGAGGAAAGCCAAATTATTGCTGGCGCGGGCGCATTTGGCGCTGTGACAATCGCCACCAGCATGGCAGGTCGTGGTGTAGATATTAAACTCGGCGGTGAGCTGGCTGAGGAAATATTAGCAGATGTGATCCGGGTATTAAATCGATCCGGCGTCGAGGATCCTTATGATTTAACTATGGAAGAATTGGAGACCTTGATCCGCCAGCTTTCCCCGGAAGATTATGGGATTTATGAAGCGGAGATTGAATTTTTCCTCCAGCATATGGTTGATCAGGTTCGGGTCAAGGAACTCGGAGGACTGCATGTGATCGGCTCAGAACGACATGAAGCCCGCCGGATTGATAATCAGCTCCGGGGCCGGGCAGCCCGGCAGGGAGATCCGGGGTCCTCTCGTTTTTATCTCTCACTTGAGGATGAACTGATGGTCCGTTTTGGCGGACAGCAGATGGAAGCGATGATGACCCGTCTGGCTGTTGATGAATCGATGCCAATCACTAATCCCCTGGTGGACCGGGTTGTGGAGCAGTCCCAGAGCCGGGTCGAGGGTGCGAACTTTGATATCCGGAAGCACCTGCTCGAATACGATGATGTGCTCAATACCCAAAGGGAAAAAATCTACCAGCAGAGAGAACGGGTGTTCACCAAGACGGATTTGCGGGAAGATTTATTTGAAATGCTTGAGATTGAAGTCAGCCAGCGGGTCAATGCGGTTTTGAATGAGGATGGTACAGCTTTGCTGGAAGATGAAGCCTGGCGGCTGCTGGGCTGGGTGGAGAGCATCCAACCAACCATGAATTTTCAGGGGGGGCAGTATCCATCTTTCACCCAGCAGTTGATTCTGGGAGAATTGGTGCCGGATGGGCAGCAGATCTCCCTCGAACAGCTCAAGCCGGCGCTTTTTGAAACGGCAGCTAAGACACTGGACGCCGAGGAAGAGTATATCCAGGGTGCGGTGGACCGCCTCTGGCAGGAACGTGAATTCCACTTCCAGGATCTGGTGGACGGGAGGATGGAAAATCTGGATATGTATCTGGATGGGCTGCGTTATGCAGAGGACGAAAATCCTGATCCCCGTGATTTCCGGACAGAAATTCAGGAGCTTCTTCGGGTCCGGGTTGAACTGACAGCAGATGATATCCGGGAGTTAAGTGCTGGAGAGCTGGATCAAGTGCAAGAAAAACTCCAGGATCAAATTGTTAACTGGCTGCGAGATGTTGAAATTCGGCGTCTGATTGGTGCTGTTGAGCGTGTGCTGGGTACGGAACTTGAGCTGGAAGATATTGATTCCGCCGGTTTGGAGTGGGAAGATCTGGGAGAAATCCTGCAGAATAAAATTCAAACTATTTTTCAGGAGCGTCACATCCAGTACCTGGAGGATTCAGACCAGGCTTTAATTCAGAAAAGTATAGATCGGGCTGGGCAGGATCTCAACCCGGAATCCCTGGATCAGGACGGAGTGATCACCCTGCTGACTGCGATGGCAGAAGGGAGACGGGCAGCTTTTGATAAAAAGAGTCATAAACGCATCTGGCTTCGCACAAAACGCTTGAACTACCTTTTTTATGGCGCCCAATTAATGGAAAACATCCCCCCGGACGAGCTCCAGGTGCGGATTATTGATCATTATCAGACAGCTCAGACTGTGATGCAAAAAGCCTGGGGCCGGAGCGAACTGAACCGGTTGAGTGAAACCAGCCTGGCAGAGCTGGAGGAAAACCTCCAGGAGCGGATCCAGGAATCCATCGGAGATCAGGAATTCCAAACCTTAGCGGGTCAGGCGATCTCCAATTTACCGGATAACACACAAACCGTGGTGGAAAAAATCCTGGGCCAGTCTGCTCTGACCAAGATCTACCGCGAATTATTCCTGCGGGTAATTTCTGAATTATGGGTCGAGTATCTGACTGAAATGGAAGCCCTCCGGGTTTCAATCGGGCTGGAAGCTTATGCCCAACGGGATCCCCTGGTTCAATATAAAACCAAAGGGTTCGCTATGTTCCAGCAGTTGATGGAGGATATGCGCTACGGTGTGGTCAATCGCATGTTTACTTTCCGCCCTCGCAATCTGGACCGTATTCAAGCCGGAGCAGCGGGAGATTAACCCCCTCCGCCGGTATGAATGTTGACTCCGGGCTCTGCCCTGCTCCCGGATTTTCAGTTACAATAGGGGTAATCTCTCCCGGGAGAGGACCCAGCCATGACTGAAACAGATTCCAGGCCTGAAACCGGAAGTATTTTTAAAAAATTACCCAAAGTGGATCTCCACCGCCATCTAGAAGGCTCTCTTCGGGTTCGGACCATGATGGAAATTGTTCGAGCTCATAATCTGGATGTGAAAAATACCGGGTATCTTCGACCGCTGGTTCAGATGGACCATCAAGAACCCTATACTTTTGAAAATTTTTTAGCGAAATTTGGCACGCTCCGCCTTTTTTACCGCTCCCCAGAAATTATCAAGCGGATTTCCAGAGAAGCTGTGGAAGATGCAGCGGACGACGGCGTTCGCTACCTTGAGCTGCGTTTTACGCCGGTTGCCCTCAGCAGAGCGGAAGGTTTTCCTGTTGCCCAGGTGGTGGAATGGGTGATAGAAAGCGTTCGGGAAGCAGCGGAAAGTTCTGGAATTAACGTTGGATTGATCGCCAGTATGAACCGCCATGAGAGCCTGGAACTGGCCCGGGAAGTGGTTCAAGTTGCGGCAGGGTTTCATGATCAAGGAGTGCTCGGAATCGATCTGGCGGGAAATGAAGCAGAATATTCCGGGTCTGTTTTCCAGGATTTATTTTCTGAAGCCAGACAGGAAGGACTGCATATCACCGTGCACGCAGGAGAATGGGGGGGAGCTGAAAATGTCCGGGAGGCGATTGAGGTTCTGGGAGCAGAGCGAATTGGTCACGGTATCAGGGTGCTTGAGGATCCTAAGGTGGTCAGCCTGGCCCGGGAGCGGGGGACTCTGTTTGAAGTCTGTGTGACCAGCAATCATCATTCAGGCGTGGTGACCAACCTGGAAAATCATCCTCTGATGAAAATGGTGATGGAAGGATTGAATGTGACCATCAATACTGATGATCCCAGTATTTCAAAAATTAACTTAAGCAATGAGTATCAAGTAGCTGTGGAGCTGCTGGGTTTACCTCTCCCGGTTCTTCAGGAGCGGGTCCTCGCAGCAGCTCAGGGTTCATTTCTTGAAGCGGATCAAAGCCAACAATTGGCCTATCTGCTGTCCCAGGAATTCAGCGAAATCCTGCTTTCCTGAAGACGGGCTAGTTATTTCTTTTTTCCCATTCTTGAACAGCCGAATTGATGATCTGCCGGATTTCCGGTTTCGGGATGTCATCAACTGAATCGTAGGAATCCAAACCAACCCAGATCCGGATTTCCCGATTGTGGTTTTCCATGAGGTGGATGCCTTTATCGAATAGATCAGAATTCTCCAGCTTTTCCTGGAGGATTTTTTCGATTTCAGCAATCACGCTCAGCAGTTCTACCTCGTCTTCCGGTCCTTCTACTTCGTTAGAATTGACCTCCTTTGAGGATTCTGCTGTTTGGGGTGCCGGTGTTGGACCAGTTTTCGTTTGAATCGTGATCAAGTGAAGCAAATTCTCCGGCAGTTCGTCTTTTGGAAGATATTTATCCAGGTATTGATAAACAGGTGGCTGACCACTTTCTTTCCAGACCTTGAGTACCAGCTTTGCCCCGGGTGAAGGTTTTTCAATTTCAGGAGTTGGGGCGGAAGGAGGAGGATTTTCCTGCGTGTTTTGCCTGCCAGCGGCTGATTTTGAATTTTGGGAATCTTTTTCATTTCCCCCTTTTTCATTTTGTTTGGAATTGTCCATTGAGTTGATCAAAAGGCCGCCAAAAAAGCCTATCGCTAGAGAGATAATGACAATAAAGATCAGCAGGGCTGTTTGCATTTTGCCTCCTCAGGATTTGGAAACTGGTTGACAATGAGGGCAGTAATATGTGCTGCGCTGGGCGATCCGGGTCTTAATGATCGGTGTGCCGCAGGTTTTGCACGGTTCTCCTTCTAAATTATACACTTTCAGCAGGCGCTGGTAATCCCCTCCGCGGTACATCCAATCGATGCTCGAACCCTGGTTTTTTATTCCTGTTTTTAACACCTGGCGGATAGATTCCCACAGCCTGCGGGATTCTGCTTCAGACAATGTGCTTGAAATATTTTTTGGGTGCAAATGGGCCTGATGAAGAGATTCATCGGTGTAGATATTTCCCAGTCCAGCTATGATTTCCTGGTCCAGTAAAAAATATTTCAGCTGTCGGTTCCTGCTGTGCAGTAAGGAGTGGAGGTCATCGGATGAAAATTGATCATCCAGTGGCTCCGGCCCCAGTTTTCCAACAACGCTTTGCGGATCAACAACCAGCCAGGCCCGGCCGAATTTCCGGATATTATTAAATGCCAGTCGATCCCCATCTTCAAAGTCAAGCAAAAGACGATAGTGTTTTCCGATTGGTTCCAGCTGGGATTCGATGATAATTTCACCGCTCATTCGAAGGTGAAGGATTAGCGTGTGAAGGGAAAGATGGATCAGCAGATATTTTCCACGGCGTCCTACCCCGGTGATGTACTGTCCTGTTATTTGCTGTGCAAATTCTTCTGGAGCTGGTTCTGCGAGAGTTTTGTCCCACAGCAGGGTAGAGCTGTGGATTTTTTTACCAAGGATGGATGGTGAACCGGGTTTTCCCCGGAGCAGTTGTTGGCGAAAGGTTTCAACTTCTGGAAGCTCGGGCATTTTACTTACTCGTCAAACAGGGCGCCAACGCTCCGGCCTTCATGTGCTCTCCGGATTACCTCTCCGAGTAAGGGGGAGATATCCAGCACATCCACCCGGAAATTCTCACGAAGCATCAATAAATTTTCTTCAGGAATCGGGATTGTGTTGGTTGTGATTAGATGGTCAATTGGGGCATTTGCCAGTCGTTCGACGGCGGGATGTGAAAAAACCGGGTGAACAAAGACACAGAAGATCCGGTTCGCTCCATTTTCGCGGGCCAGGTGAGCTGCTTCAACCATCGAACCTCCGGTATCAACTTCGTCATCAACGATTAGCACATCCCGGTTTTTTGTTTCACCGATCAGAGATAATGCTTTTGCCCTGTCCTTGTTGCCTGAGCGCCTTTTTTCGATGAAGGCAATAGGAACATCCAGGTTTGCAGCCAGGTTTCTGCCTTTCTTAGCAAATCCCAGGTCAACGGTCAAGACTACAGGGTCTTTCATCCCGGGAAGAAAGTTATTCAGGTGTTCAATCAGAACATGATAGGCTGTCAGGACATCTCCGGGGATGGAAAAAAATCCCTGGATCTGTCCGGCGTGCATGTCCATCGTCATGTAGCGGTCCGCTCCAGCAATTTCAATCATGTCAGCGATTAGACGGGCTGTGATAGGTACCCGAGGTTTATCTTTTTTATCTGATCGGGTGTAGCTCAGGTAGGGAATCACAGCTGTGACTCTCCCGGCAGAATCCAACCGCAGAGTCTGAAGGGCAATCAGCAGTTCCATTAAATTCCGATGCACCGGTCGGGAAGTGTTTTGAATTAGATATACATCCTGTCCCCGGACACTGTTGTGAAGCCGGACCCAGAGATTTTCGTTTGGAAATTCAATGATGTCCCTTCCGCTGAGCGGTATCCCGAGATAACTGGCAATCCCTTGGGCAACAAAGGGATTACCGGTTCCGGCGAATAATTTGATCTCTCCGTACATTCCGCTGCTGGAGGTTTGTTCATGACTCATTTTGGGATCCTTTCCATTCCGGTTTCAGCATACTCATTATCATAACATCCACGTAGTGTCCTTCAAGGTAAAATCCATCGCGGAATCTGCCCTCGAGCTGGAAACCTGCTTTTTCATAAGCGCGGATTGCCCGCGGATTGCTTTCAAAAACCTGAAGCCAGATCCGGTGCAGGTTCAGCTCTTGAAAACCGAACTTCAGCATCAGTTCTACAACCCTGGTTCCGAAGCCCTGGTTCCAGTATTTCTTTTCGCCGCTCTGCAGCCCAATTTCTGCAGAGCGGTTCCGCCAACTGCGCTGTAAATATCCACAGCTGCCGACGAAAACCCACTCATCCTGTTCGGGATCGGACTGAATTTCTATCGCCAATGAACGGTCAGCGGGATCTAATTTCTGCTGGTTTTCATACCAGGCTTCTTCATCAGTTTCCGAGATCGGTAAAAATAATGAGATCCCCCGCGAGACTTCCGGGTCATTCAACCAGCGGACGAAAGTGGGTAAATCCTCCCGTTCAATCGCCCGGAGACGGACCTGTTTTCCTTGAATCATCATTTGCCTCCATCCAGCAGCAGCTGCAGAGCCTGATCAGGGCTGATTTGGCGCTCAATAAGATCAGCCAGGGTTTGGTGGTAGGTATCTTCCGGGATGCTTTCCCGCCAGTGAGCAATCAATCTGTTTTGAAGCATTCGGTCGAGGTCGGCCTGAACTCGCCTCTTTTCCCGGAGTTGATACTCACCGCTAGAATTTAGATATTTGCGGTGTGCCAAGAGGGCGTTTTTCAGTTCAGCAATACCCTCGTTTTTAACAGCAGATGTCATCAGTACGGGAACCTCCCACCTGTTTTGCCCTGGTACTTTTTCTTTGTTGATGGATGAATTGGTTGCGGGGTTGTGATCAGAAGAAAAGTCAGGATCAGGCGTGCTGTTAGTTAGCATTTGGACCAGGGAGCGGTAAGCCTGTTCAGCCCCCGGGAGGTCTGATTTATTGACTACCAGGATGTCAGCAATTTCAAGAATCCCGGCTTTGATTGTCTGGATCTCATCCCCCCGGCCGGGAGCTTCGATTACCACGGTGCTGTGCGCCAGGCGGACAATCTCCACTTCAGCCTGTCCGGCCCCTACCGTTTCAATCAGGATCAGCTGGTACCCGGCAGCGTCTAGAGCCTGGACGAGCTGGGAGGTGGTAGCGGCTAATCCGCCCAGAGAGCCGCGGGAGGCCATGGAGCGGATAAAAACCCCGGGATCTCGATTTGCACTCCCCATCCGGACCCGATCACCAAGCACAGCACCACCGCTGAATGGGCTGGACGGATCCACCGCAACAATTCCAACCGTTACAGGGTCCATATCCTGAGCTGGTTGGCGAAAGAACTGCACCAGACGGTTTACCAGGGAGGATTTTCCAGTTCCCGGGGCACCGGTGATCCCCACCAGATATGCCTGACCGGTGTGCGGGAAAAGTGCATTTAACACCCTCTGGCCTTCCGGCGTTTGATTTTCAAGTTGAGTCAATAAACGGGATAATGCCAGCCGGTCGCCTTTCTGGATGGATTCGGGAGAAATCACCTGCATGCTTTCTGAATGTCCTGGATAATCAGCTGGGTGGAGGTTCCTGGTCCGTAGATTTGATGGACCCCGATTTCTTTTAGCTTGGTTTTATCTTGATCCGGGATAATACCCCCCAGGAATGTTAATATCTCGGACAATCCTCTTTTCTCGATTTCTTCCATCACCCTGGGAACCAGGGTCATATGCGCTCCAGACAAAATGGATAATCCGATGACCTGGACATCTTCCTGCAGGGCTGCTTCGGCGATCATTTCCGGTGTTTGGCGCAGACCGCTGTAAATAACTTCCATCCCTGCATCTCGCAGAGCTCGGGCTACAACTTTCGCACCCCGATCATGGCCGTCCAAACCAACTTTGGCGATCAGGATCCGGATGGGGGTCGTCTCTTTTCCCATGGTTTACTCCCTGTGAGTTCTATAAAAATTATACCTGATCCCGGCTTTTGAAGAGCGCTTAAACCTGTTGGGGAAAGAATCAGGTTGAGATCTCGAGAGTAACCGGGCAGTGATCGGATCCCAGGACATCGGTGTGCTGAACAACATCAATTACTTCAGGGATGAGTAAGTCCGAAATTAAGAAATAATCCAGCCGCCAGCCAATGTTCCGGCTCCTGGCATTGGCCCGGTATGTCCACCAAGTGTATTCTTCCTTTTCCGGGTGAAGCTCTCGGAAGATGTCCACAAATCCATCTTCTAGAAATCGGTCAATCCAGGCCCGCTCTTCAGGAAGAAAGCCGGTGTTGGCTTCGTTCGCTTTTGGATTCCGGAGGTCTATTGGGCGGTGGGCGGTGTTGAAATCTCCGCACAAGATCAGTTTTTGACCCGTTTGATGCAGTTGATTGCACTTTTCCAGCAGCGACCGGTAAAAATCTAGTTTGAAATCAAGCCGGGCTAGATCCCTCTGTCCGTTTGGGACATAAAGATTAAAGATTGTGAAACTTGGATAGTCCAGTTGAATGATCCGACCTTCACGGTCAAAGTGGGGAAATCCCATTCCAATTTGATGGGTCAGCGGTTTCTCACGACACAAAGCGGCTACACCACTGTAACCCGGCCGTTCAGCGGGATGCCAGAATACTTCCTGCTCTCCGATTTTTTCCAGCTGGGATTGGGTCAGCTGATCAGGGCGAGATCTGATTTCCTGCAGACAGAGTATTTCTGGTTTGGTTTCTTCCCACCAGCTGTTGGCTTGATTGCGATAAGCCGCCCGCAGCCCGTTGACATTCCAGGTTGTGATTTTCATATTGAGTTCCTTGATGTAAATCTGATTGTAGCAGATTGTAATTCACGAAGACGCTGGTAAGATTCTTGTTATCTTCCTGATCAAAATCTTGGAGGATGAATTGGTTCTCTCCTTGTCCTCCTCCTCAGAAGCGGTGGGCTGGATCCCAGCACACCGCTTTCTTTTAAACTTATCGTCAGGATTCCAGGGCTAACTTGATGGGTGGTGTTACAATCTGGTTCTCTGCCCTCGGAAGTAAAGTGCCCATATGCGTAAATATAAACCGGTTGATCAAACAGTTGATTTGGATACAGCTCGAAAGTTAATCCTGAGAGTCCAGGATTTATCTCCTCCCCGCATCAGGCGGGGAAAAGTTGGTGTGAAATCATTTTTAGCTGAGGTTGGAACGATTCAATTCGATCCTATTAATATTGTGGGGCGGAATCCGGATCTGGTGCTGCAGTCCCGGGTGAAAAACTATCGATCGGAAATGCTGGATGAATTGCTCTATCAGGATCGAGCATTGGTGGATGGTTGGGACAAAATGGCCAGTATTTATCCGGTCGGGGATTGGCCTTTGTTCCATCACCATCGGATGCGGATGGAGGACCGCTTCGGAATTCCCAATCAGGTTGTAACGGAGTTAGCTCCGGATGTCCTGGATCAAATTCGCAGGGAAGGACCGCAGTCCTCCCTTGATTTTTATCATGTTCGAAAGACAGAATGGGCCTGGGGCCCAACCCGGGTTTCCCGGGCTGCGCTGGAAGGACTGTACAAAATGGGGCATTTAGGGGTTCACCACCGGGTCAATAACCGGCGCTATTTCGATCTGATCCAGAACTTGTTGCCTGAGGATGTTCTCAATCGGGGCAATCCGCACCCCGACCTGAAAAGCTATCAGCGCTGGCATGTGATGCGGCGGGTGAGGTCGCTGGGTCTGGCGCACCCCGGCGCAGGGGAGCACTGGGGAGGCATCCTTGACCTGAAAACTGCGGCCCGCCGCGAACTGCTGGATCAGCTGGACCGGGATGGCAGCCTGGCTTCCGTGGAGATTGATGAGATTCCTGGAAAGCGATTTTATACCTATCCGGAATCCTTGATTAAATCCAGCGAGATCGGGCTCCAGGATCCGGCTGCAGCGATCATAGCCCCCCTCGATAATTTGCTCTGGGACCGGAGGGAATTGAAGTGGATTTTTGATTTTGAGTATGTCTGGGAAGTTTATAAACCGGCTGAGAAGCGGATTTATGGCTATTATGTGCTGCCGGTGCTGTACGGGGATCGGTTCTGCGCCCGCTTTGAACCGGGCTGGGACTCTGAGGAACGAATATTGACCGTTAAGAATTGGTGGTGGGAGGACGGAATTGAAATCAGTGAACCGCTGCGATCTGCCCTGCGGGAATGCTTCCGGGATTTTGGTTCTTATCTAGGAGCTGCGGATATCAGATTGGCTCCGGATTTGAATCAACTGTCCGATTTGCACTGGCTCCAGGAATTGATTTAATCGGGATTAGTCTCCATTATTCTCGGATTGGGGGAATTACAAGCCCGGGAAGTTGTAAAGGTATTGCACAGAATTAATCTCCTATTAATTTAAAGGGCTTGACAATACCTGTATATTTTGTCATAATATGGGCAATAAGTTTGCAAAACCTTTATATAGGAGAAGATCATGAAATTGAAAACCCTTTTACCCGTAGTATTATCCGTAATGTTGGTTGCAGCCGCCTGTGCAGCCCCCGCTGCTGAAGAAGTTGTCACAGAGGAACCGCAGCCGACAGCCACCGCTGTTCCGGAACCGACCGAAGAACCGGCTCCCGAACCGATGGACATTGTGGACACAGCCGTTGCTGACGGTCGCTTTACCACTCTGGTAGCAGCCGTAGAAGCCGCTGGTCTGGTGGACGCTATCAAAGCCGATGGACCCATGACTGTTTTCGCTCCAACCGATGACGCTTTTGGTGCGCTGCCGGAAGGGACCGTGGAAGCGCTGCTGGGTGACATCCCTGCTCTGACTGAGATTCTGCTTTACCACGTTGTGGACGGCAAAGTGATGGCCGAAGATGTTGTTGAACTGGCCAATGCGATGACCCTGCAAGGCCAGTATGTCAATATCCAGGTCATGGACGGCAAAGTTATGATCGACAACGCCGAAGTGGTCATTACTGATATCGAGACCTCCAATGGTGTGATTCACGTCATTGACGCCGTGATTCAGCCCGAAACCCGCAATATCGTTGATGTTGCCGTAGAAGACGGACGCTTCACCACCCTGGTAGCTGCAGTAGAAGCTGCCGGACTGGTAGACGCTCTCAAAGCTGAAGGACCCCTGACTGTTTTTGCTCCGACTGATGACGCTTTCGCCGCTTTACCGGAAGGAACAGTAGAAGCTCTCCTGGGTGATATCCCGACTCTGACTGAGATTCTGCTCTACCACGTTGTAGACGGCAAAGTGATGGCCGAAGATGTTGTTGAATTGGCTACCGCGATGACCCTGCAAGGTCAGTATATTGATATTCAGGTCATGGAAGGCAAAGTTATGATTGATAACGCTGAAGTGATCATCACGAATATTGAAACCTCCAACGGTGTGATCCACGTTATCGACGCTGTGATCTTGCCCGAGACCCGCGACATTGTTGACATTGCTGTGGAAGACGGCCGCTTCACCACTCTGGTAGCCGCTGTTGAAGCCGCCGGTTTGGTCGATGCCCTCAAAGCAGAAGGTCCCCTGACTGTTTTTGCCCCGACCGATGATGCTTTCGCCGCTATGCCAGAAGGTACTGTGGACGCACTCTTAGCCGACATCCCGGCTCTGACCGACATCCTGCTCTACCACGTGGTAGAAGGGAAAGTGATGGCTGCTGATGTGGTTGAACTCAGTGAAGCACCAACCCTGCTGGGTGAGAACCTGAGCATCTCCGTCATGGACGGCAAAGTGATGATCAATGAGTCCGAGGTCATCATCGCCGATCTCGAGACATCCAACGGTGTGATCCACGTGATTGATGCCGTTTTACTTCCCCAATAGTTTTCTCTCCTTTCATCGCGGGAAAAGCGGAGCACTTAGCTCCGCTTTTCCCTTTAATTAGGCTGTGTGAGACCCCTTCCGGAATAAGGATTTTGTCCTACAATCAGGAAAGAGGTGAATTCAAAATGATCACAAAACAACACGCCCTAGAGATACTGCATGATAATATTAAAAACAAAAACTTGCGGAAGCACCATTACGCGGTGGCCGTTGCGATGCGGGCGCTGGCAGTTCATTTCGATCAGGACCCGGACCGCTGGGAAGTCGTTGGTTTACTGCATGATGCCGATTACGAGCAAACCAAGGAAACCCCGGCGGAACACACCCTGGTTCTGGGAGAAATTCTGGACCGGGAAGGAGCGGATCCGGAGTTGATCCGGGCAATTCAATCCCATAACTATCAGTACACCGGTCTGGACCCGCTTTCTGTGATGGAGTGGAGTTTATTCAGCTCTGATGATCTGACGGGATTGATTGTCGCTGTGGCTCTGGTGCACCCGGAGAAGCTGTCAGGTCTGGCTGTTGAATCTGTCTTGAAAAAGTTTGATTCAAAATCCTTTGCCGCTGGAGCTGATCGGGAGAAAATTCAGCGCTGTGAGGAGACACTCGATCTCCCTCTGGAGGAATTCGTCAGTATCGTACTGGAAGCCATGCGGGAAGAAGCTGATTTACTGGGATTGTAGATAAGAGGATATTTCATTTTGGCAGCCCATACCCGCCCCGCTGGGGCGGGTTATTTTTGTTAACGAAAGATGGGGGAATCCGAACCCATCATGAAAATACGGCATCGATTCATTTTAAAGGTGGAAAACTGATGAGTAATTTTGAACTGACGTATGCAACCATGTTTGACCCGCCGGAGGAACTCCACGAGCGCTTTGAACAAGCTTTACAGACTGTGCAGAACGATCTGGGGCAGAAACACGGCATGATTATTAACGGTGAGGAATTCTTCAGTGATTCTGAGTTTGAAAAATTCAACCCTGCACAAACTGAACAGCTCCTCGCTAAATTCCCTCTAGGTTCTAAAGAGGACGCTGATCGGGCAGTACGAGCCGCTGGAACCGCTTTTAAGGATTGGAGCCGGCGTCCCTGGCAGGAGCGGGCGGATTTGCTCCTTCAGGCGGCTGATTTACTGGAAGAACGGAGCTTTGAGATGGCCGCAGTGACCTCACTGGAGGTCGGCAAAAACCGGCTGGAAGCTCTGGGCGATGTGGCCGAAGCCCCGGCCCTGATCCGCTATGCGGTGCAGCAGCTGGAGGAAAACCAGGGTTTTATAACCCGGATGGGCGAGGATCCCCTCCAGGGCTACTCGGCGGTCAATTATTCCCATCTCCGACCCTACGGGGTCTGGCTGGTGATCAGCCCCTTTAACTTTCCGACTGCCCTGACCGGAGGGCCGGTCGGAGCGGCCCTGGCAGGCGGCAACACGGTTGTGATCAAGCCAGCCACGGCCACACCCTGGAGTGTGCGCCTGTTGGTGGAAACTTTCCGGGATGCCGGTTTTCCGCCCGGTGTGGTGAACTTTGGGTCCGGATCCGGGAGCGTGATGGGGCAGGCCCTGGTGGACCATCCCGGGGTGGACGGGGTGACGTTTACCGGCTCGTATCCGGTGGGGATGGATATTTACCGCCAGTTTGCTAGCCGGGATTATATCCGGCCCGTGATCCTGGAGATGGGCGGCAAAAACCCTGCGGTTGTTTCCCGCAATGCGGACCTGGAGCGGGCGGTGGAGGGGATTGTGCGCTCCGCCTTTGGCTTGCAGGGCCAGAAATGTTCGGCCAACTCCCGGGTCTATCTGGAAGAACCTATATATGATCAGGTTGTAGAGCGCCTAGTGGAGGAAACCGAAAGATTAAAAATCGGTGACCCCACCCAACGGGAAAACTATCTCGGGCCGGTGATCGCGGAAGGTCCCTACCAGGAATACCAGGAGTACAATGAGGAATTGTCCCAGGCCGGGCGGATTTTGACTGGCGGAAAAGTGCTCACCGGTGGAGAATTTGGCAAAGGGTACTTCGTGGAGCCCACCCTGGTGGCCGATCTTCCGCTCGATCATCCCCTCTGGAAGCAGGAGCTGTTCCTGCCGATTACCCTCGTTCAAAAAGTTGGCACCCTGGAGGAAGCTATAGAGCTGGCTAATGACTCGGTTTACGGTCTCACCGCCGGTTTTTATGGGACTGAAGCGGAATCGCAGTGGTTCTTTGAAAACATTCAGGCCGGAGTTAATTATGTCAACCGTCCCCAGGGGTCGACGACCGGGGCCTGGCCGGGCTACCAGCCCTTCGGGGGTTGGAAAGCGAGCGGATCGAGCGGGGTCAACGCCGGCGGACCGCATTACCTGCAGCGCTACATGCGGGAGCAGGTCCGGACGGTGATCAAATAGGATGTGCGGTAATGGGAATGAAACACCCGGTGGAGAAAAGACCACCGGGTGTTTGGTTGATATGAATTGGTTTTGTAATCAGGGATTTGCTGTCCGGGGTTCCAGATCAATTCCGCGCAGCAGCTGGGCGTTGGCAGCCACAATCACGGTGCTGAGCGACATCAGCAGGGCGCCCACGGCTGGGGAGAGCAAGATGCCCCAGGGTGCCAGGACGCCGGCAGCCAGCGGCAGGGCAACAATGTTGTAGCCGGCAGCCCACCACAGGTTCTGGATCATCTTGCGGTGGCTGGCCTGGCTGAGCCGGATGATTTTGACCACATCCAGCGGGTTATTTTGAACCAGAATCAAACCGGCCGATTCAATCGCCACGTCTGTTCCGCCGCCGATGGCGATTCCGATATCGGCCCGGGTCAAAGCCGGGGCATCGTTAACCCCGTCGCCGACCATCGCCACTGATTTTCCCTCCCCCTGCAGTTCACTGACCTTTTGGTCCTTATGCTCTGGCAGCACTTCAGCAAACACCGTGTCAATCCTCAAGTCCTCCGCAACTGCCTCAGCCACCTCGCGGCTGTCACCGGTCAGCATGGCAACTTCAAGACCCATTTCATGCAGCCGGTCCACCACCTGGCGGCTTTCCGGACGGATGACATCGGCCACCGCAAAGGCTCCCAGCAATTTTCCGTCCTGGAGGAGGTAAATCACCGTTCTGGCCTTTTCTCCCGAGCGGTCGGTAAAGGCTCGAAAATCATCCGGGAGCTGGACGTCAAGCATGTCCAGCAGCTGGGGTCCGCCCAAATGAACTTGCCTGCTGTCAACAGTCCCCTGTACTCCCCGTCCTTTGATAGCCTGGAAATCACTCACCTCGGGGAGAGAAAGATCTTTTCCCCGGGCCGCTTTTTGAATCGCTCGGGCCAGCGGGTGCTCAGAGTCGCGTTCGACAGCTGCAGCTAAACGGAGCAGCTGATCCTGATCCTGACTCTCGCTGAACTGATCCACCACGCCGAACTCTCCTTTGGTGAGTGTGCCGG
Source organism: uncultured Anaerolineales bacterium (assembly GCA_964618295.1). Taxonomy (GTDB): domain Bacteria; phylum Chloroflexota; class Anaerolineae; order Anaerolineales; family UBA11858; genus B10-G9. The sequence goes on from CAZTWV010000017.1 coordinate 50,279, forward strand.
TTTTATCGAAAATGACCACATCGATCTTCCGGGCGGATTCCAGGGCCAGCCGATCGCGGATCAGGATCCCGTTTCCGGCCCCTTTGGCAGTGGTAATAGCCACCACCAGAGGAACCGCCAGGCCGAGAGCATGGGGACAGGCGATCACCAGCACGGTGGCTACCCGTTTGACCACTTCAACGTTAAATCCGATCGCCAGGATCCAGGCCAGGGAGGTCAGCACCGCTGCGCTGACCGCGATATAAAACAGCCAGCCTGCAGCCCGGTCGGCCAATTTTTGGGTCTCCGATTTGCTCTCCTGGGCTTCCTCAACCAGCCGCATGATTCCGGCCAGGGCCGTATCTTCGCCCACGGCGGTCACTTCGATCCGCAGGCTGGCGTCTCCGTTAATTGTGCCTCCGATGACCTGGTCACCTGTACCCTTGGAGACCGGCCGGGACTCACCGGTGATCATGGCTTGATTCAGACTGGATTCTCCCTGGAATATTTTTCCGTCTGCAGGGATGCTTTGACCTGGGCGCACCAGTACTTTGTCCCCTTGTTCGAGTTCTGGAGCCGGGATTTCTTCCACCTCTCCGCCTTCCTTGATCCGGTTAGCTGTGTCGGGCATCAGTCGGGCCAATTCATCCAGCGCGCCGGAAGCCTGGCGGATGGAGCGCATTTCCATCCAATGACCCAGCAGCATGACATCAATCAAGGTGACCAGCTCCCAGAAAAATCCCATTCCCAGACCCCAGATCTGGGCGGCAAGGCTGTACACCAGGGCCACGCTGATCGCCAGAGAAATCAGGGTCATCATTCCCGGCTGGCGTTTTCGGATTTCCGGCCGGGCCATGTCTAGGAAGGGGATCCCGCCGACTGCAAAAACGATTAAAGAGAACAGGAAAGAGACCCAACTGCTTCCCGGAAATTCCGGTGCTGTGTAGCCCAACCAGTTCTGGATCGCCGGGCTGTAGAAGAGGACTGGAATGCTGAGCAGGGTGCTCCACCAGAACCGCCGGCGGAAAATACTTTCGTGACTGTTGTGTCCCCCGTGATCAGCATGATTTTGATGATGATCGTGATTGTGTTGCTCGTGATTATCCATTATTTCTATCCCATATTCAGCTTGATCAGAAGCGACTATAAAATCATCATACAAGATTCTCAAATTTGTAACAATAGTAAAGGAGGTTTCTAACAGGAGATTAAGATTGAGACTTCTAGGGATAACAATGATTGGGTTTAGGGGTTGGTACAATAAAGTATAGGTAGCAGATCTAGCTGAAAAGCCATTGATTGTTGGATGATTCAGAAATGAGGAGGAGAATATGACGGATCAAAAACTGAACCAAAGAGTGCTTGGAAAAAGCGGGATTCCGGTGACGGAAATCGGAATTGGACTGTGGGCCATGGGAGGGGATGAGTGGGGCCCGGTCGAGGATCAGAATTCGCTGGATACGATCGAAGCCGCTTTGGAATCCGGGATAACTTTTTTTGATACCGCGGATGTTTACGGACTGGGTCACAGCGAGGAGCTGCTGGGGCGAGCGATGCGGGGCCGGCGGGAGGAATTCATAGTCGCCAGCAAAATCGGCTGGGTTGACTTCAACCGCAAGGAGAACCACTCGGTTTACACCAGCACAGAAAAATTAATTACCGGTGTGGAAAGTAATTTGCGGCGCCTGGAGACTGACTATATCGATATTATGCAGTGCCATATTGATTTTCAGGAAGCTAACATGGAGTACTTCCTGGAAGGTTTTCAGAAACTGCAGGAGCAGGGCAAGATTAAAGCCTACGGGGTGAGCACCAGTGATTTTGATTACCTGCAGAACTTTAACGCGGACGGCGGAACTGCTACCCTGCAGATTGATTACAGCATTCTGAACCGGACAGCCGAAAAGAAAATTTTTCCCTACTGCCAGAAAAACGGAATTGGGGTCATTGTCCGGGGTCCGCTGGCGATGGGAATATTAACCGGGAAATTTGATGCGGATGCCAGCTTCCCGGAGGGCGATTTCCGGCAGAGCTGGACCGAGAACGAGGCAGAATACCAGACTTTTCTGGCTGATCTGGAAAAGGTGGATAAACTGAAGAAATTAGCTGATGGTAAATCCTTGGCCCAGCTGGCGCTGCAGTTCACCCTGGCCCATCCTGCGGTCACCAGCGTGATTCCGGGAGCCAAAACCGTCCGGCAGCTGGAGGAAAATGTGGAGGCCGGGCTGCTGTCGCCCCTGACCGAAGAGGAGCTGGCGCTGATTGATGAGATTGTTCCGCCCGGCGGGGGCCGTAAAATCTGGCCGGCATAGGGAAAGAATGTTTCCTGCAGGATGAATAAAAAAAATATACGGGAAGGGAGGACTCCCTTCCCGTGTTGGTATCAGTTAGATTTGTATGGATTTTGCTAATTCCCCCGCTGACGTCTTCCCTTGCCGTGACCGATGGAAAGGGAACCGGAATCCAGCGGCGCTGTGTTGGATTCCTGGCATTCTCCCCGGTCACAAAAGGCATTTTCGTTGCTGTCCAGGTACTGCCCGCAGTCACCGGGGTACGAGCAGCCCCGGTCGCACATCACCGTACAGGATTCTGTCTTTTCCAGTGTGTTGACCTGGGGTGGGACAGCTTCCTCTAATACTTCTTCGCTGGCACAGCTGGAGATGCTGCATTCTGTCAGATCACAAATTCCGCTGCCGTTGGCATCAATATACCGGCGGCACTGACCGGGATAAGTGCAGCCTTGATCGCAGACTACCTGGCAGCTGATTGAGTCTGAATCTTCAGGGGAAAGTGGGGTCAGATTTTGTCCTTGGGGGGATGCGGACTCTTCTTGTAAGATATCCACCAGATTTGAAACAGACAGCAGGGACCCCAGGCTGATAATTCCCATCAGCTGGATAAATTCCCGGCGTTCCAAATTCGGCCGGTTGGCGGCCAATACCTGGCTGCCAACCCCAGTCTGGGCCCGGTCTGGTTTCCAGAGACCGAGATGACGCTGGGCAGTGCAGACGATCCAGCGCCTGTGCAACCCAATTTTCAAGAGCAGCAGCCCGAGGGAAATCAGGGAGGAATAAATATGCAGATTTTTCCAGGCTGGATAGCTCTCAAGGCTTAGATTGAGCCAGGTGGAGATTCCCAGGCCGCTGACCAGGATGATCAGAAAACCAAGCAGCAGGGTGAAATCAACCAGATAATAATTCCGGCTCTGGCGGTTAACCCCGGTAAACAGTCTCCGGGTGATACTGACCACCCATTTCCAGTGCAGCAGTAAATGGTAAAAGCAGCCAGCGGTAAGCACTATCCCCAGCCATTGATGCCAGTGGACCCCGGTCCAGTCTGTAAAAAAACAGAACAGATATCCGATCAAAAGTGCTGCGTCCAGCAGCCAGTTTCTTTTTTGTTTGTTCATATTAATCACCTGAAAACATGGGTTACTTCCAACTGGATTGTATCCCTCGGGTGTTAAGGAAATGTTTAGAGATCATCAAGAATCTATTGGATGGGGTGGGGGTTTATCTGGAATACCAAGTTGACTGCTAGCTGCAGGATTCAATAAAACGCGGGGACAAGCTGTCTGTTTTCAGAGCTGGAGCAAAATATCGTTGTAGTTTACAGGGGCCGTAACTCAATCAGATATGGTCTGATTGTTTGACAACAGGCCGCACACGGTGTCTGCAGCGGCAGGGATTTCCAATCCTGCTGCTGGAAATTGGATCTGGATCTGAATTGAGTGTACAGGTCAGGGGGTGATGGGTTCAATGATGTCCGGTTCAGCGTTTTCCCGCATCCGGTTGAAGATCCGGTCGAAAAAGTTTCCAATGGAACGGCCAAAATTCTGCAGTGGGCGGGTCGCTCCTTCTGTTTCAACATTGGGTACGTTGAGATCGCGATCGGCGCCGAGGATGAAGGACCGGACTTTGCTGAAGAAGCCCCCCAGCCGGGCGTTAACACTCCGGTTCAGGCGGGCGGTCCAGGCGATTATCCGTTCCACAGCCGGCATCGGATCCTTGACATTCATTCCGGTTAAAGCAAAGAAAATTACAATTACGAGCAGGGTCATAATAATCATCAGGGCTATTTTTGCAATATTCATAGGTGCTTCCTGTTCATCAATAAGTTCTCAGGGTGGAAGTCCTGTTTTTTGATTACTTCTGAATCGTGATTCTATTATAATCCAGGATCAGAGATGCCCAATTAATATAACCCCTTTTTGGGTTTTTATCAAATCTATCAGCTCTATCATAGTTTTTGATATGTGAGAGATCAAAAGGTTGAGAATTTTATGGAGCGTAAACAAAACAAGCTGAACTTCAGAAAATTACCCCGCAACGTCTGGGCAGTCAGCCTGACCAGTTTTTTGATGGATATTTCCAGTGAGATGGTGGTTAATTTGCTCCCGCTGTTTTTAAGTAATGTGCTTGGGGTGGGGACCGGGATCATTGGATTGATTGAGGGAGTCGCTGAATCCACCGCAAGCCTGCTGAAAGTGTTCTCCGGCTGGCTCTCTGATCGGCTGCGGATGCGCAAGTGGCTGGCCGTAATCGGGTATGGGATTTCCACCCTGGCAAAGCCATTTTTCTATTTGGCCAATACCTGGGGCGCGGTGCTCGGAGCCCGCTGGGGAGACCGGGTTGGAAAAGGCATCCGGACGGCACCCCGGGACGCTCTGGTGGCGGACAGCATTACCGAGGATCAGCGCGGTCTGGCATTTGGATTCCACCGCGCCGCAGATACCGGCGGGGCAGTGGTCGGGCTGCTGATTGCCTTCGGGGTGGTCTGGCTGACCCAGTCCAATCAAAATACACTAACGCTGGGGACCTTCCGGCTCGTGGTGCTGGCCAGCTTGATCCCGGCCGTGCTGGCGGTGATCTCGCTTGCTCTCGGGGCCCGTGATTTGCCGGTCAGTGAGGAGGGGGAGGGGGTGAAGATCACGTTTAAGGGGCTGGGAAAGCCCTTCCTGGCCTTTATGGTGATTGTCGGGTTGTTTGATCTGGGAAATTCCTCGGATGCCTTCCTGGTGCTCAGGGCCCAGGAGCGGGGTTTGAATATACTGGGAATTCTGGGGATGCTTGCCACCTTCAACCTGGTCTACGCCCTGGTTTCCACCCCGGGCGGATCACTCTCGGACCGGATTGGCCGCCGGAAAGTGATCATCGGGGGCTGGATTGCCTATGCCCTGATTTACCTTGGATTTGGACTGGCCGGGAGCGGCTGGCAGGTGTGGGGTTTATATGCCCTTTATGGAGTTTATTACGGTCTGGCCTACGGAACGACCAAAGCCATGGTCGCCGATCTTGTCCCCGCAGCTCTCCGGGGAACTGCTTATGGAACCTATAATGCTGTCCTGGGACTGCTCGATTTCCCGGCTTCAGTCCTGGCCGGGATTCTCTGGCAGGGTGCGGGGAGTTGGGAGGGATTTGGCCCTTCTGCGCCCTTTTTGTTTGGAGCAGCTCTGGCGTTAATTGCCGCCATTTTGTTCTATTTCCACCCTGTTTTGAAGCCCTCCGCATGAAATGGTTTCAATCCCGGAGGTCGGACTGAACTCTGGGGTCGGAGTTTAATCCAGCGGCTGCAGGTCATCCAGGATCCAGGGCAGCAGCTCGGCTACTGTGGGATGGATCAGGACAGCTTTGCGAAAAATCTTATAGGACTGACCGGTATACATGAAGGGTGTGAAGACATTGATCACCTCGTCTCCGCCGACACCGAAGACTGCTGCTCCGATAATTTCCTCGCTGTCCATATCGACTAGGATTTTCACCAAACCTGCAGTTTCATCTTTTTCCCGGGCCCGGGCAATCTGGGACATGGGCCGGGAGGCCATCCAGATCTCTCTCCCACTCTCCCGGGCCTGTTTTTCACTCATCCCGACCCGTCCCAGCGGAGGATCGATGTACAGGGCGTAAGTTGGGATCCGGGTTGAAAGAGTGCGGTCCGCTTCCCCCCTGAAATGGTCCCAGAAAATTTCCCCGTCATTGACCGAGGTGTGGGTGAAGGCTCCTTCCCCGTTTATATCACCCACCGCGTAGATGTTCGGGACGCTGGTCTGCATGATCTCATTGACCTGGATGTAGCCCCGTTTGTTCACTTCCACCCCGGCGGCTTCTAGGTTTAATCGGTCGCTGTTGGGAACCCTTCCGACAGCCAGCAGCAGGTGACTGCCCTGAATTAGTTTTTCACTTCCCTCCTGTTTAAAGGAGACGGAAATCTGTTTTTTACCGGTCTGTTCCAACCTCTGCACACCAGCATTGAGGTGAATCTCTATCCCTTCCTTGCTGAGAATTTGATGGGCAATGGCAGCAATATCTTTATCTTCCCGGAACATCAACTGGGGACCGGCTTCCATCACAGTCACCCGGCTTCCCAGCCGGCGGAAGACCTGGGCGAACTCCAGACTGATGTAGCTTCCGCCGATGATCACCAGGTGCTCCGGCAGTTCTTTCAGGTCCAGCAGGCGGGCGTTATCCAGCCAGTCCACCTCTTGAATTCCTTCAATCGGGATCAAACGGGAGCGGGCCCCGGCGTTGATCACAATTGTTTTTCCCTGGAGGATTTCTTTGCCGACCCGCACCCTGTTTGAATCCTCAAACAGGGCATATTCCCTGTGAAGTGTGACGCCGTCCAGCCCCGCCAGCCAGCTTTCCAGACCCTGACTGCTTTCATCCCGGACCTGATTCATGCGCTCCATCACCTGCTGGAAATCAATCTGAAAATCCCCGGTCCCCACTCCAAAATCAGGACCGCGGCGGGCCATGTGGGCGGCCCGGGCGCTGGCCACCAGGGTTTTGGTGGGGGTGCAGCCGTAATTGACGCAGCTCCCGCCGAATTTTCCACCCTCGGCAACCGCCACGGTTTTACCCGCTTCCACCAAGCGGGGCACTACTGTTCCGGTAGCCTGGCCGGTTCCGATCCAGATCACATCATATGTTTGGGTCATCTTTGATTCCTTTCAATTGAACAGTTTGTGTTATTTTGATGATACCAGCTATGTGGATGCTACATGTAGGAAAGATATTGACAAACCCATTATTTGGTATATCATGTAGATAGCTTTGCATCACAAACATATTAGTGATGCAAACAATAAGGAGACAAAAATGGCAGAATCCACCGATTTAAAGAAAATTCAGCGCCAAATCTACCTTTATTTTAGTGAGGACGGTTTGATTGATCTCGCTTTGGGGGTGATATTGCTGGGTTTTGGGTTGCTGTTGCTGCTCGGCTACCCGGCATTCGTTGGTCTGTTGAGCCTGCCGGGACTTTTGATCTGGTATTTGGGGAAGCAGTTCCTGGTCTTTCCCCGGGCCGGGAGGATCGAGCTGGAAACCGGAATGAAACGCCGTTTTGTTTGGATTCTAGGAATCCTGGTGCTGATTGGACTGAGTGTGTTTTTGGTTTATTCGCTGCGCGGTGAAAGTCCCCAAGGACTGCTGGCCCGCTACCCGCTGGCCATTTTTGGGTTAATGCTCAGCATCTGGATTGGTTTACTGGGCCTGCTGCTGAAAACTTTCCGGCTTCCGGTTTATGGGGGGTTGGTCTTCCTGGCCCTGGCGGCTGGAGAGGCACTCAATGCCCGGGTTCCCGGAGTGGATCTTTTTCTGACGGCTGTGATGGCCATGGGCGGATTGATCCTGCTGATTGGTGTATTCCAGTTAGGAACATTTTTACAGAAATATCCGGCAGCAAACCAGGAAGGTCAGTGATGGCGGAGGAGAATAAGGCTACAGCTGATGGTGCTGGAATGGAGGTCCCGCTGGACCGGCTGGTTCATCAGCCGGCCAGGCTGAAAATCCTGGCTTTCCTTTCGCTGGTGGATAGGGCTGATTTCACTTTCCTGGCAGGCCGGATTGGACTGACCATGGGCAATTTATCAGCCCATATCAGTAAACTGGAAGAAGCAGGCTATGCCGCTGTCCGGAAAGAATTTGTGGACAACCGACCCCGGACCATGATTTCAATTACCGAAAAGGGAAAAAAAGCTTTCCAGAAATACCGGGAGGATATGCTGCAGCTGCTTGGAAAGTAGACCGGGTATCTCAATCAGGAGATTCGAAAACAGCCTGCCTTACTAAGCGGGCTGTTTTGATATTGATTTTATTTTCAATAGTTTAGATATGATTTAACTGATCTAGATCTCGTCGTAAGGTTTCAGCTCGGGCGGTTCATAATCCTCCAGGGCCAGGATCTCAACATTGCCCTCGATTGATTTATCGAAGAACCACTCCCGGCAGCCCTCGAATGAGCCAATATCAAATTTGATTCCCGCTGCATTCAGGGCCTGCTCGGCCTTATCCAGCTGCTTGCTTTCCTTTTCATTCTGGCAGAAAAAACGTACCACAAATTCCATGGTTTTACTCCTCTGTTTGGATCCTGACATTTTAATCTAATTTTCTGACGGGGGGTGGGGTTTAAATCTCACGATACCAGATGGAAGTCTATTTCCATCCAAACATAAAAAACCGCTCCTGAGAGCGGTTTTGGAGGGCAGTGAGCCGCACAGGAATCGAACCTGTAACCTATTGTTGGTAAAAACATAAGAAAG
>CAZTWV010000018.1:0-51874 GCA_964618295.1 uncultured Anaerolineales bacterium
AAAAGAGGCTTATAGCCTCAGGTCAAGCCACCCGCTATGCGGGTGGTCTTGACTAAATGCTGAGATCAGGATAAAAGAATGCCACTGATCGGTCTTGCATCATTCAAAATCTCTTTGCAGCGGTGTCTGAGATTAGGATTTGGATAAGATTAGTGCTGCAGGATTTATTTTCGAAACCAGGGTCTGGATCGTGGGTATAATTTAAGCGAGGATGAAATCCTCCGTATCTCTGATAAGTGTGGATGAAAAGGAGCTTAGATGCAAGGGGATATTCTCAATCAGGTGAATTTATTTCAAGATTTAAGTTCGGACGAACTGGCTCAACTGCGGGAAATGAGCATTGTCCGTAAATATCCGGAGGGTCAATGGATCACTCATTATGGTTCAGATTGGCCTTATTTGTTCCTGGTGGAAAAAGGTCAAATTACCGCAGTGAAAGAATCCCCTGAGGGCCGGACTCTGGTTGTAATGGAGCTGGGTAAAGGGGAAGTGTTCTGGGGGGTAGGATTCTTCCAGGAGGGAATTGGAATGCCGGTTGCTTTGATTGCGGAGCAGGCAACCGAGCTCCGGCTCTGGGACAGGGAGCGTTTAGCTCCGTTCTTGCAGGAACAGGGTAAACTGGGATGGAAGCTGACGGGATTGATGGTGGAGCGCATGCTGCGCGCCAGCCAGATTCTGGAGGAAATTGCTTTTCAGCCAGTTGCCGGGCGATTGGCCCATTTAATCCTGGACCAATTTCAGGATCAGACTGGGCCGACGGTGGCCCGGGATCTGACCCTGGATGAGATGGCAGCCCGGATTGGATCCACGCGGGAAATGGTCTGCCGCCAGCTGTACAAAATGGCTGACCAGGGAGTAATCCGCATCAACCGAACGGAAATTACGATTGAAGATCTGGGGACGCTGAAAGAAACAGCCGGGAAACTGAAGGGTGGAGAACGTTAAGTGTCCTCAATCCAGGATAATCCGCACCGAGCGGTCATAGGTGAAATAATTCCAGACCCAGTTGATGAAGACCACAAGCTTGTTCCGGAAGCCAATCAAGGTCATCAAGTGAAGTAAAAGCCAGGCCAGCCAGGCTGGAAATCCAGAGAGCGGGATCCGATTAAATATCCAGGCCACAGCCCGGCTGCGGCCAATAGTCGCCATAATGCCCCGATCATGATATTCAAAATTCTTTCGCGTCTGACCCTGAATATCCCGCAGGATGTTTTGGGCAGCCAGAATGCCCTGCTGCTGGGCAACCGGGATCATCATCGGGTATGGTTCCTGACCCTCCCGCGGTAGATAAGCAGTATCGCCAACTGCAAATATGTTTTGATAATCAGCAGCCCGCAAATCCGGTTCGATTTCGATTTGGTTGTTATGGTTTTTGCCTAGCTGATTTAGTCCCGCGGGGCTGGAACCTGTAACTCCTGCTGCCCAAATCACAGTTTGAGATGGAATTTTCAACCCATCCTGGAGTACTACATAATCTTCCTGGATGTCTTTAACGCCATTGTTGAGAATTACATTCACGCCCAGGTTTGTGATCTGATCCAAAGCAGCTTCCTGGAGAGTGTCGGGGTATGTACCGAGCAGCTGGGGGGCCATTTCCACCAGATGGACTCGGGCTTGAATTCTGTCCGGACTTTTGTATTCACCCTCAAAGGTGTGGTTGAATAATTCAAACAACGCACCGGCTGTTTCCAATCCGGTTGGTCCCCCTCCGATAATCACAAAGTTGGTCAGCGCTTCCCGCAGATCCGGATCTCCTGTCCAGAGGGCAGTTTCAAAACAGCGCAAAATATGATTGCGAAGTCCCACAGCGTCGTCCAGGGTCCGGAGATCAAAGCTGTGCTCCCGGAATTGATTATTGCCAAAATACCCCGGTTGGCTTCCGGTGGCCAGCAGGAGATAATCATAGCTTTCCTCCCTGCTTTCTCCTCCTATATCCACCGCAAGATATTGATCAGCCGGGTGTAAGGATGTAACTTCCCCCAGCATGCATTGAATATTCGGATCCTGACCAAAGATGGAGCGGATTGGATAGGCGATCTCCCCTGGATCCAGGGCACTGGTTGCTACCTGGTAGAGCAGAGGGGTGAAGGTGTGATAATTAAGGCGGTCAATAATTAAGACATCTACATCCTGCTTCCGAAACTCCCGGGCCGCGAATAAACCCCCAAACCCAGCCCCGACAATTATGATCTTTGGTTTTTGATTTGAATTCATATCACTAGTATATCCTTTGAGTGCGGTCTGGAAATTGGAGTCAGTTAAATAAAAGCCCCGACATCATCTGCCGGGGTTTTGTAAGTTATGCTGAAGGTGATGTTATTTTTGGGGATCCAGGATGGATATCAAACCCAGCGCTCCCATGTTTGCGAACAGCAATGGGGCGAGGAATGGGGCGCCGCGGATAAATCTTTCGGTCACGATAACTCCACCTGAAGTTAGGTTGGTGAGAACATGGAGCAGGGCTCCAATTACGCCAACCAGAATTAACAGCAACATGCTTGCGAAATGAAAAGCGATGTCTCCCCTCCCGGGGGTTTTTTGGAGCCCGAGTACAGCGGGGGTAATTACACCCAGCAGCCCGGCAGCGACCGGAAGCCAGAGCCAGGGGTTTTGGAAATCGGTTCGGGCGTGATCCAGCACACTGCTGATTAAGGTAGCCAGGGTGCCCAGGCTGACCATCAGTAAATACCCCGAGGTTTTGGAATAAGGAAGCTGCAGATGACGCCCGGGTCCTATTTGAAGTCTCCCGCTGTCCACGGGGTTTTCGCGCCATAAGGCGCTGATTCCCAGTAAGCCGACCAGGGAAAAAACCAGCGGACCTACAATTGGCGGAGCCCAGACCAGGAGCTGGATCGAGACCCGGGATCCGGCTGGGGCAGTGGGTAGAATTGCTCGAACAAAGTGGTAATACGCACCCAGCAGCCCGACCAGGATGCTGGCACTGAAAACTAAATTGGCGATAATCACGGCTGGAGTGATTCTGCGCGCCAGCCAGCCGGCTCCGAGCAGAATCACTCCAGCCGCTGGTCCGAATATGATTGGTATCCATTCCCGAAGGACAATCGTCCCGCTGATTTTGTGGGCCAGGTAGATGTCGATTCCTAAAAAGATTTCATTGATGGCTGCCATCAATAACATCAGCTCATCCCGGGTCACAGGGAGTTTATATTTCTCCAGGAAAGGAAAAAGCTGGACGATATAAGCCTTCATCCTTATTCCCCCGTCCCGGCTTCCTGCAGTTTTTGATCGACCATTTCCTGAAGTTCGGCTAATTCGTGCAGAACCTCGTATGCCCCATGCCATTGGGCGTAATCCGGCCCCTGCATCCAGGTTCCAAATTTTGTGGTCCGGCCCCAGTGATGCCAGAGATTGAAGAAGGTGTAATCAATAGGTTCGTCAAAAGCTGCTTCGGTCAGCAGTCCAGCTTCCTGCAAAGGAGCAATGATCTCCCGACTTTCCAGGACCCATTCATTGACCCGCTCTGTGGCTTTGTCGGCATCGGTGTAAAAGGTATCAATGAAGTTCTCATTATGGCACTCCAGGCAGACGCCCTGCATGGCAGCCAGGTTGTCTTCCCAATCGGGACGTCGGGTGCTGACAGGGGCAAAAAGATACCAGGTCAATCGATCTCCGACGTCATGGGTGGTGGCTTCTGTTCCGAATCCGCTCATATGGCAAATTGCGCAGGTTGCGGCGGGAAAATCTTCGGTGTTCAATGTTCCTGCTTCGGCATCCCAGTGCCAATCATCTCCCATGGTGTGGTAAGCGATCCCGTGGGGGGATTCCTGGTAGATTTCGTACTGGGGATGGTCCGGGCCGATGTGGCAGGCGTTGCAGGTTTCGGGTTTGCGGGCCTGCTCCAGGCTGTACTGATGCCTGAGGTGGCATTTCTGGCATTGTCCGACCGATCCGTCGGCGGCTGGTTTCCCGATGTTGTGGCACCCGTAGCAGGTAAATTTTGTCAGAACATCTCCTTCCAGGGCTGCAATGGCGTTGCGGGATTTATCCGGAGCGTAACCGCCTTCCGGGATCGATTCGTAAAGAATTAACTGGGCTTCACTCAGCGGTTCTGTCCCGGCCACGGCGACATAGGCCGGCAGACTGTGGCGGCTGTCATTGAACTCGGCTACTTCCTGCTCGTGGCAATCATGACACATCGCAGAAGTGGGGGAAGCCAGAACGTAGGTGCCTTCATGTTCAACTGCAGCAGGATAATTGGAAGCGACTTCGTGGCAGTCCTGACAGGCTACTTCTGCGGCGGCCATGGTGCTGTAACCGTACTGCTGTACAATTCCGGGAGTTTCGTCCCGGTGGCAGCTGACACAGTCGTACTGACTGGATGCCAGGGCATCAACTTGCTCAGGTTCATTGCCCTGAGGGGATACAGCCTGACGGACGGAAAAGATCACTAGTAATATTCCTATGATCAAAACAAAAATCACCAACCCAGCGATCATCCAGCGGGACAGCGAAAGTCGGCTCTGCTTGGCTTGAGACATAGAACCTCCCCTGAGGTGTTTTTGAAAGTTGTAAAAAGCTTACTTTATTAATGTTACATTAATATTGGGAGGTGACAAGGGATAAAGATCATGATTGATTCGGATATGAGGTGAAAGTTAGGTAAGTTAAAAAGCTCCCGATTGTTTACTCTGAAAGTTTTCCTGGTGTGATATAGCGGGTTTTGAGAAAGGGTTTGACCTGCCGGCTGACATCGTTTTTGATGATTTGGCCGGAGACATGCATCAGGGTGTCATGATCGAAATCGTCCAATTTTTGCATACTTGCCAGGCAGGGATAGTGATGATGTAAGAGTCCGGCCTTTTCTTCGGCTTCCTGGACTGAAAGGTTGATCAGCCCGGCCGCCACATGTCGGGCGCAGCCGCAGACCGCATCTCGCAGGACATCCACCGCTGTGATGGTTCCGGATTCAGGGTCAATTTCCAGCACCAGGGAGGGTTGGCCGAAAAGGCGAGCGAATGCTGAGAGTTCCTTGCTGTTATATTCTGCGCTTTGATGGCGTGTTAAACCATAGCTGTCTTCTGTTAACGAACACAAAGGTCTGGGAGTAGCACAGGCTACGTCCAGTTTATCCAGCCAGGCATGGAGCTGGTTCTCTAAACCGCGCGGGAGCCAGCTGTCATCATCCACCGCCACCAGGACGGCTTTGGCCCCGGTCCGGGCGGCGATTTCCGGCAGCAGTTCCGCCGCACCCTTATCTTCTGCAAACGATAGTATCAGGTCCGCGTTGGGCAGGGTGGCTGGTAAAAGATCGGCGGGATCGTCAATCACCGGCGGAAAATATTGAGGCGCTTCCCAGGTAGCCAGCGTCCAGGAGGAGGGCTGGTAGTGCTGGATATTTTCCACATGCCGTCTGCCGTATTCCCCATTGATAATGGCCAAAATATTCATTTTTATTTCACCTTTGGAGATCAAGCTTAACCCGGCAGCAAATACAGCAGCATGGTCACCGGAGTTCGGGCGGTGATGCTGTGGGGAAGCTCCGCTGGCATGTAGGCCCAGGTCCCGGCAGTTCCTTCTTGATGTTCCTCTCCCAAGATAAGATCAGCCTCTCCTTCCAGGATTTGAATCACAGCGGGCACCGAGGCGGTATGTTCCGAGAGCTGCTGACCGGCGGCAAAACCAAATAAAATAGCTTTAAAGCCACCAATCTGGTGAAAGGTTCTGCTGAGAATACTGTCCTCTGTAATCTGATCCTGCAGGTCGGCTATGTTTTTGAAATAAGTTGCTTGATCGGCCACGGAGTACCTCCTTACTGTTAAATAAACCAATAATGCTTGCGTTCCTGTTTTGTTTGGTGTAAGATATTATAGCATTAATATACTACCTTGGTATAGGATATATGAGATTTCAAAAAACAACTGAATATGCGATCCGGGCTATGGTTTACCTAGCAAGACATTCTGACCAGCGTTTATCCACCCGGGAGCTGCATAAAGCACTGGATATTCCATACAAATATCTGGGCCAGTTGATGAGCCGGCTGGCTGAAGCGGGGCTGGTCAGTGTGGAACAGGGAAAGCTGGGTGGGTATCAAATCCTGCAGCCCCTGGAGACAATTTTCCTTTTTCAGATTGCTGATCTGGTAGAAGGTTTGGAGGATTACAGCCGCTGCATCCTGGGTTTTCAGGAATGCAGTGATCAAAATCCCTGTGAGCTGCATGACCGCTGGGTAAAACACCGGGAAGAAATCAAAAAGATGCTTTATCAAACCAGCCTCCAAGATCTTGTCTCCGAGCTGGAATAGGAAATTTTTTTAATTGTAACTTCTACCTTGATGTAGAATATTTATGGTTATGAGGTGAAGACTATGAGTGAATTGATTGATAACCGGCAGCAGCGGATTCAGATCATGAAGAGTTTGGTGCGCCATCTGCATAATGGTTCCCAGGAGGGGAAAATCCGGCGCCAGCTGGAGGTGATGCTGGATGAAGCGGATTATTCCGATGTGTTTGAAATGGAGGTTCAGCTGATTGAAGAAGGGATCTCTGAGGATAGCATCCGGGAATTGTGCGACACTCACACCCGGGTGCTGTCCGGTCATCTTGACCTGCAGGAGACCCCGGAGACTATCCCGGGACACCCGGTACATACTTTCATTGAGGAGAACCGGGCATTAACAAAGCAAGCTCAACAAATTCGGCTCCAGATAGATCTGGTTAATAATCTAGCACCCGGCCAGGATTCCCTGGAAGAAATGCGGGAAATTCAGTCTTTGCTGAATGAGCTGATGGATGTTGATAAACTCTACCGCCGGAAAGAAAATTTACTCTTTCCCTTCTTTGAAAAACAAGGACTTACCGGACCGCCAACTGTGATGTGGGGAAAACATGATCAAACCCGGTCACTTCTGAAGGGTGCGATTCAGGGTTTAACGGAAATTGATGCAATTCAGGCCGAGGAAGCCCAAGCGTACTGCTTGTTAGCAGTCATCACTGCGGTGAATGCGGTAGAGGATATGATTTATAAAGATGAGAAAATTCTCTTTCCAACCGCCCTGGATCTGTTGGGTGAGGAAGAGTGGTACCAGATTTATCAGCAAAGCCCGGAAATTGGCTACTGTCTGTATGTTCCTGAATTTGAATGGCAGCCTGAAGGTCTGGGGGATTGGGAACTCGAATCAACGGCCCATGACAATGGTCGGATCCAGATGCCAACCGGGGCCTTCAAACTTCAGGAATTAATTTCTGCCTTTTCTGTCTTACCGCTGGATATCACATTTGTGGATCGGGATGATACCGTGCGCTATTTTTCCCCGGGAGTGGACCGGGTCTTTGACCGCTCGAGGGCGATCCTGGGGCGCAAGGTCCAGTACTGTCATCCCCCGAAAAGTGTCCGGACAGTCAATCGGATCTTGAATGACTTCAAAGCCGGCGACCAGGATCAGGCCCGGTTCTGGATCCAGATGGGTGTCCGGAAAATTTTAATTGAGTATTATGCATTGCGAGACTCAGCAGGATCTTATCTTGGAACTCTAGAAGTCACCCAGGATATAACTGATCTTCAATCCATCCAAGGTGAGAGAAGACTGCTTTCCTACGATGATGGGGAACCCGAAGGAGAAATCTATGGAAATTAAAAATTCGACCACGCTGACTGAACTGCTTGAACGATACCCTCATCTTGAACTGACTCTGGCTGGGGTGCTGCCAGCTGTAGCCGATTTACAGCAGCCTGCCTTACAGAAGCAGGTCTTTAAAGTGGTAAATATTGAACATGTTGCGATCAAATCCGGGTGGGAAGTTTCCGAACTGATTGATGAACTGAAGCGGGCCGCTGGAATTGAAGTAGAAAAATCAAAATCCAGCCATTCAAAGGAGTTCCTGCCCCAAGATCCAGATTGGATCAGGAAACCCCCCAGGATCACGGTTGATGGAGTGGAGATGCTGTCGGAGGGGGAACACCCGCTGGAACTCATCCAGGAAAAATTGAAGGAGTTATCGTCCGGGGATGTGGTTTTACTGCTGACCAATTTCCATCCAGGTCCCATGCTGGACGTAATGCGGGCCCAGGGGCAGCTGGTCTTCAGCCGGGAGGATGCTGGAAATTCAAACCAGCAGCTGACCTTTATTCAAAAATAATATTTCCTGGTTCTATTGATTGCGAGACTGCCGGGAATTGACTCTGGCCGATTTTGTTAGGGATTTGAGTTGGTTCGCAGCAGTCTCTTTTATTTCCGGGTTGTGAATACAGGATAAAACTTGTCTAGACAAGATATTGATTTTAAGCTTGAGGTTTTGTACAATGAAAATCACCGAGTACATGCTCATTACTGAACCACTCGCTTTTGTGCGCCCAGGGAGCTTGACATGGATACCACCAGCGTGGAAATCATCAAAGTCTCAGCGACTTCCCGGACCTCAGCCGTAGCGGGGGCAATTGCAGGTATTTTCCGTGAGCAGGAGTTTGCGAATGTCCAGGCAATCGGTGCCAGCGCGGTCAATCAGGCCGTGAAGGCACTTGCCCTGGCCCGGGATTACCTGGCTGAGGATGGGTATGATGTGGTCAGCATTCCGGAATTTGTTGATGTAGACATCGACGGAAACATCCGGACCGCCATCCGGATCAACGTGATCCCCCGTTAGTCTATCATCGCAAATTTTTCCGGATCAACCAAAAATCTGGCTTTCTTTGAATACTCTGGAAAGACGATCTCTATACGTGTCAATTTTCATCACCTGTTCCGCCATCTAATAAATAGTTAATAGTGGAAAATTGATTAGATTTTCCCACCGTGGTAGAATGAATTTGCAGTTCTGAAATTCAATTCGAACCACCCTCTGGCTGTTCCCATTGAGTTTCAGTCAGAATATTTGAGCGTCTGTCAGGAGTTGGATTATGAACTCACAAGTCAGTACATTTGCCACCAAAAAAGGTCTGGCACAAATGTTAAAAGGCGGCGTGATCATGGATGTGGTCACTGCTGACCAGGCCAAGATCGCTGAAGAAGCGGGTGCTGTTGCTGTGATGGCACTGGAGCGCGTCCCGGCCGATATCCGGTCCCAGGGCGGCGTTGCCCGGATGAGCGATCCTGAGCTGATTATTGAAATTATGGAGAGCGTATCCATCCCGGTGATGGCGAAAGCTCGGATCGGGCATTTTGTCGAAGCCCAGATCCTGGAAGCACTTGAGGTCGATTATATTGACGAATCTGAAGTGCTGACACCGGCTGATGAAGCCCACCATATCAACAAGCACGATTTCAAAACCCCGTTTGTCTGCGGCTGCCGGAATCTAGGTGAAGCTCTGCGGCGGATTGGTGAGGGGGCAGCGATGATCCGCACCAAGGGTGAAGCCGGTACAGGAGATGTTGTCGAGGCTGTTCGCCATGCCCGGACAGTGCTGGGTGAAATTCGCGCCCTGCAGAATATGCCGGATGAAGAATTGATGAGTTTTGCGAAAAGTATTGGCGCTCCTTATCATCTTGTCAAGGAGACCAAGGAACTCGGCGCACTTCCAGTCGTGAATTTTGCTGCCGGTGGTGTTGCAACGCCTGCAGATGCGGCATTAATGATGCAGCTGGGGGTAGACGGCGTATTTGTTGGCTCAGGAATTTTCAAATCCGGTGACCCGGCCAAACGCGGCGCAGCCATTGTCAAAGCTGTGACTCATTATGATAATCCGGATATTCTGGCAGAGGTCAGCCGGAATCTGGGTGAGGCAATGGTCGGCCTGAACGTATCCGGTCTGCTTGAACAAGAGCGCCTTGCGGAACGAGGCTGGTAGGAATCCTGGACGAAAAATCTGGAATGAATTCAGGAAACCTGCTAGACACTGCGCCAGATTCAACCCTCTTGATTGGGGTGCTTGCTCTGCAAGGATCCTTTCGGGAGCACATCCAGGTCCTGCAGGATCTGGGAGTTCAAACCCGGAAGGTGAGATTACCGGAGCACCTGACCGGACTGGATGGATTGATTATTCCTGGTGGGGAATCAACCACGATAGGAAAACTTGCGGTAGATTACCAGCTGCTGGAACCGCTGAAGAAGTTCGGCGGCAGTTATGCCGTGTGGGGAACCTGTGCCGGGGCAATTTTGCTTTCAAAAGATGCCCATCGGAAACAACCCCTGTTGGAATTGATGGATATCACGGTTGAAAGGAACGCTTACGGCCGTCAAATCGCCAGTTTTGAGACAGAATTGGATTTTCCAGCGCTGTCTTTGGTCTCTGATCAAGAAGCTCCTTTCCATGGAGTGTTCATTCGAGCTCCTTTAATTGATTCTGTTAATGGGGAGGCTGAAATTTTATCGGCTCTTCCAGACGGCAGAATTGTTGCAGCTCAGCAGGGAAATTTGTTGGCCACGGCATTTCATCCGGAATTAACGGATGATACCCGTGTTCACCGCTATTTTTTACACCTGGTCCGGAAAACTAACCAAGACTGAATGCGGGTCCGTATGGCTCAAAACATTGCCTGGAAGGATTTGATTTCCTTACCGCGTTACCGCAATCAACAGCTGTATCTTGATAATACCCTGCGGCTGCTGTATACGCCTGGTCTGATTTCCAGCGCACTCGCGTCGTTGCTCACTCCGGCATCCGGCTTTAGAACCTCGCTCCAAAAAATGAATGGACAGTCGTATCCTCATTTGATCGCTCAGCTGTACCATCAAACAGATCAGCCCTCAGCAAAGCTGACTTTTATCGCTCCATCCGCTCTCCTGGATCATCCAGATTTTTCCAGACTGCTCTCGTATCTCAGCAAGCAGGCTGGAGAGATGGGTGCGTTCCAGATTCTGGCCGAAGTACCCCGGGATCAACCAGCATCAGATACTCTCTTCCAGGCCGGATTTCGACCCTATGCAGATCAAAGCATCTGGAAACTTCCAGTTTTCAACGGCGCAGATCGCGAAAAGTGTTCCAGTTGGTGTCCAATTTCCGGGGTTGATAAATTCAAGATCGATACCCTTTATCAGCGGGCGGTACCGCAAAAAATTCAACGGGTGGAGCCTCCCAGGAAAACACCCGAACTGCAGGGATTGGTTTTGCTCGAGGGCGAAAATCTGCTCGGGTTTGCTCGAACTGAAATAGGTCCAAGGGGGGTGTTGGTGGATTTAATCCTGGATCCGTCCTTGCAGGTCGTGGATCCACAGCTGAAAGAGTTAGGGCGTCAGCTTGCGATGCGGGGTTCCCGGGATGTTTATCTCCGGGTTCGTTCATATCAGTCGGCGGTTTTATCCGCCCTGGATTCTATTAGTGCCCTCTGCGGTCCTTCTCAGACAGCGGTCGTCAAAAAGCTGGCAGTTCACTATAATGCTACCCAGAGAGTATTTGGATACCGGGGTTTTGAAAAACAACCGGATATCACGACACCGATTTCAAATCTAAAAACAACAGATAACCTATGACAAATCAAAGAATTACTGACAACCTGGACTCACTTTTTTCTGTCCTGCCTAACGGACTGAGTAAGTCAATCAATGGGGAGGAAAGAAATGAGGATCTGATCGAAGTTATTTTGGATCTTGGTCGGGTCCCAACAGCCCGTTTCGCAGGTGAGGAAATGGTCCTCCGCAGCGATGAAGTAACCCGTGAAGATCTTGATTATGTTGTTGATCGGATTGGTGATTTTGACGGGGATAATCGGGCAGGTTTGGAGAGGACTCTCCACCGAATTGCAGCCATCCGGAACCGGACGGGTGATATTGTTGGTTTGACCTGCCGGGTTGGGCGGGCTGTGTACGGTACCACCGATATTATCAATGATTTGATCCAGAGCGGAAAAAGCCTCTTAATCCTGGGCCGGCCAGGAGTCGGGAAAACAACTATGCTCCGCGAAGCCGCAAGGATTTTGGCTGAGAATAAACGGGTGGTCATTGTTGATACTTCCAACGAAATTGCCGGAGATGGAGATGTTCCCCATCCGGCGATTGGAAAAGCCCGGCGAATGCAGGTTGCGCTTCCTGCCCTGCAGCATGAAGTGATGATTGAGGCTGTTGAAAATCATAATCCGGAAGTGATCGTGATTGATGAGATCGGCAGGGAGCTTGAAGCGCTGGCAGCCCGGACAATTGCAGAACGCGGTGTCCAGTTAATTGGTACAGCTCATGGAAACACTCTGCAGAATCTCTTAATCAATCCAACCCTTTCTGACCTGATCGGAGGAATTGAATCTGTTACCCTCTCGGATGAGGAAGCCCGGCGGAGGGGAACTCAAAAAACGGTCCTGGAACGAAGATCCAATCCAACTTTCCATGTCTTAATTGAAATTCAAACCCGGGATATACTTTCCATTCACCGGGATGTAGCTACCTCCGTGGATTCGATCCTGCGGGGGCAATCGATTGTTCCTGAAATTCGATCCCGGCAAAAAGACGGTGAAATTCGGATTAAGAAAACACCCCAGCCAACCCGGATTATTGATGGGCAGCAGGGATTAAGTTTCAATGAACCAATTCCATCCATCCAGGAACAGCTCCAAAGTGACCGGGATAGTTTAGAAACGGTTTCAATTTTCACCTATGGTGTGGCTCGGGGTCGAATGATTAAGGCTGCAAAAGCTCTTGATGTTCCGATTGAAATTGAGAAAAATGTAAAGGATGCCCAGCTGGCAGTGACCCTGAAGCACCATTACCGGGAGCGGCCGAAACCGATTCAGGAAGCGGAAGAACTTGGTTTACCGATTTATGTTCTGCGCTCGAACACCGGAAAACGCATGGAGCATTTCCTGAAAGATGTTTTTAACTTAAAGAATGGCAATCTCTCTCAGAATGAAGAAGAAGCGCTGCGCCAGACCCAGGGAGCGATCCAGGCTGTTCTCAATGGTGAGCGCTGGGTCGAGCTCCCTCCCGCGTCTGCTTACATTCGACGTTTGCAGCATCAATTGGTGCATCAGGCAAATCTGGAATCTCATTCCTATGGCAAGGACCCGGACCGGAGGGTCCGGATTTTCCGGGAAGGAGAGTAATCTGGATGAGAAGTGGTTTATTTGTCACAGTTGAAGGCCCGGACGGCAGCGGAAAGACAGCCCAGTTAAAAGCCCTCGTTTCCAAATTAGAGGGACTGAATTTACCGGTGCTGGCTACCCGGGAACCAGGTGGTACATCAATCAGCAACCAGATCCGGGGTACTTTGCTGGACCTTAAAAATACTGCAATGATTGATCGGACTGAAGCCCTTCTTTATCAGGCTGCCAGGGCTCAGCTGGTGGAGGAATTGATCAAACCCCATTTTCAGCAGGGGGGAATTGTGATTTGTGATCGATATGCAGATTCAACCCTTGCTTACCAGGGTTATGGTCACCAAAATTCGCTGAGTGATTTACGTTCAATCATCAATTACGCTACTGGCGGGTTGACGCCGGACCGGACCTTACTGCTTGATCTTGATCCGGAAATTGGTCTCCAGCGCCGAATCAATGGTGGAAATTTTAACCGGCTGGATGCTTATGACCTGTCTTTTCATAAGCGGGTTCGGGAAGGCTACCGCCAGCTCGCTCAAGAAGAACCTGACCGCTGGATTATTTTGGATGCTTCTCAGAGCTTTGATGTGGTTCAGAAAATGCTGTGGGAGACTATGGTGGAAATTTTGAATCAGGCAGAGTATGTCTTACCAGAAGATATCAAGCGTGGTCTGAAATGAATACCTTGAATTAAATTTCATCACCTAAACCCAGATCCGGGAGGTCCTTTTCAATTTCATCCGGGGATTGACCTTTTTCCAGGCGGTCAACAACCTCATCAAATTCCGGCCCCATTTCTTCACCGAGTTCTGAGCTCATCCGGCGCATCATTTTCCCCAGAGCCTGGGGATCATCTTCAAGCCCGGCCATAGCGGCAGGGTCAGCCAGATTTTCAAGCCGGGATTCTTCAGAGCGGGCAACCCTGACGGGTTTTATTATCCGGGTGATGTGATTACTTCCGCACTGTCTGCAGGTAACTGATTTCTGATCAAACTCATCATAAGTCATGAAAACGCTGAAAGCACTCTGACAATCCAGACAGCGGTATTCATAAGTAGGCATTTTGTACTCCTAAGGCTGTGGTTATACAAAAAATATTATAAACGGATAAGGAAATCTTGCCATGACACAAAAAACAAAAGATCCTTTTGCAGTGTATTCTCCAAATCCGCTGCTGATTGTAATCTCTGGACCCAGCGGTGTCGGAAAAGACTCCGTTCTGGCGGAGATGCAGTCACGGGGACTACCGTTCCATTTTGTAATCACAGCTACAACCCGGGATCCCCGACCGGGAGAAGAGGATGGAGTGGATTATTTCTTTTTATCCGAGGATGATTTCGCCAGGATGATTGATGAAGGTGAGCTTTTGGAGTACGCGGTCGTATATCAGGATTATAAAGGGATCCCAAAGGACCAGGTTCGTCAGGCATTAGATAGTGGAAAACATGTCATTATGCGGATAGATGTTCAGGGTGCTGCGACGATCAGGAAGTTAGCGGGAGATGCATTATTAATCTTCCTGACACCGGAGACCGAAATAGAGCTTGTTGATCGCCTTAAGAAAAGAAAAACTGAAACAAAAGAAAGTTTGAATTTGCGAATTGCCACAGCCCGGCAGGAAATGAAGAAAATTGATATTTTTGATTATGTTGTGGTCAACCGGGAAGATGAGCTTGATAAGACAGTTGATACGATTGAGGCGATTATCAAAGCTGAACAGCACCGAATTCAACAGCGGGAAGTGGATTTATGAACAACCCCGGAACTGATCACCAGGATCGCACAGCTCTAAAAGATCGGATTGTTGCTGTGATCCTGGACCAAATCCAGGATCGTCACCAGATAGATATTCGCCAGGATGAAGTAGCAATGAATCGGATCCTGGAGGCCGCCCAGAACGCTGCTGACCAAATTCAGGAACAAGGAAGATCATCAATCCGTTTGCCATATCTGACAGTACGGAAAACCGGTCCGGTTCATTTTAATCTTGAACTTTCTGGTGAAGATCTGAAATCCCTACCTGAAAGGGAATCGCTCGATCAAAAACCGGAATCTGCTGAGAGTATTCAACGGCAGGTCCAGGTTCAGCTACCGGACCGGAGGCCTGTTCTAACCTATCTCATACTTGGTCTGACGGTAGTTGTTTATTTGATTCAGGTTTTTTCCGGCTTTGTATTTGGAACGGACCTGCCTTCAGTGTACGGATTGAAGGTCAATGAGCTGATAGTACAGGGGGAATACTGGCGTTTGCTGACCCCGATGCTGCTCCATGGATCACTTCTCCACATTGGATTCAATATGTATGCTTTGTATATCCTGGGGCGGAGAATTGAGCGCTTATTTGGACCTGTCCGTTTTTTGCTGGTCTATATCGCGGCAGGTTTTGTCGGGAATGTGTTTTCCTTCTTTTTCACCCAATCTCCCTCCCTGGGATCATCGACCGCGATTTTTGGTTTATTAGGTGCTGAAGGTGTTTTTATTTACCAGCATCGGAAGATATTTGGAAAACAGTTTAACCAGCAGCTGTGGCAGATTGTTCAGGTGGCTGTGGTCAACATCTTAATTGGGCTTTCCCCTGGAATTGACAACTGGGGACATATCGGGGGCTTGATTGGGGGGATGGTTTTCACCTTCTTGGCTGGCCCTCTTTTTAAACTCGAGGGATCCCCTTCCCTCCTGACCCTCAGGGATCAACGGGATAACATCAGGGCATATTTGGTTTTTTGGGGGATTGGAGTTGTTGTTAGTATCCTGGTCCGATTTGTGATTCAGACCAGGGTTTAAGATTCCAGCATTTTTTCAACCAGGGAATATTTTTGGAAGGGGGGCATGATACAAACCCCTTGAAATAAATCACGGCAGAGTTGGATCATATCCTGCGCCAGTTTGAGGCCTGTTTTCTGAGGCTGAGCGTTGTCTTCCATCTCTTGCAGGATTTCTCCTGGAATATCGATCCCGGAAACTTGTTGATCCATAAAACGGGCATGTTTGCAGGACCAGAGCGGGAGAACGCCCATCAGCAGGGGGATTTCAAGGTCAGACAAAAGCTGCTGAAGCTGGTGAGCTTGATTTGCGTCAAAAACCGGTTGAGTCACGACAAATTCAGCCCCCTTCCGGATCTTTTTTGTCAGTCTTTTTTTTTCCAGAGAGAAATTTTCACTGCTGGAGGGACTGAAAACCACGCCTGTTTGTAAACCTGTTTCTTGAGCCATACCAATTAAATCCAGCACATCAAGATCCCCTACAAATTTTGCTTCTTGTTTTTGTTCTGGAGGAAGATGATCTCCCGTTGTAATGATTGCTGTTTGAATTCCAAGCGCTTTAGCCCCCCAGAGTTCGCTCTGTAGACTGATTTTATTATGATCTCGAACAGTGCAGTGCAGGACAGCAGGCTTACTTGTTTTTTGTTGGATTAAAGAACTGAGGGCCAAAGCGCTCATCCGGGGTTTTCCAACCGGGTTGGTGGCAATATTGAATCCATGGATTGCTAAATGGGAAATATCCTGCAGTTGATCCAGGATGGGTTGTGGATCTCCATTTGCAGGAGGGACTACTTCTACTAATGTGGTAAATTTTTCGAGCTTTAACATAGGTCAGCCTTTGTCCTGACTGAAATTATAGCTGAAAATCCAAATGGAATGAATTACTGTTATATTTCCCTGTTTATTGACTATGTTTCCTCGATCTGGTAAAATTTCGGGCGTCTGTCGCGTAGTACCCTTCGCGGCAGCAGATCATATTCATTTAGACCATAAGGGCTTGAAAATGAAAGTACTACTGTTGGAAGATGTTTATAAATTAGGTCGAGCGGGGGATGTGAAAAAGGTTGCTCCGGGTTATGCCCGAAATTACCTGATGCCGCAGGGAATGGCTGTGCTGGCCACACCCGGGGCAGTAAAACAAGCAGATCGGATTCGAAAACAAGGTGAGGTAAAACGAGCCCGGATTAATGAGGAGATGGGCGGCGTTGCTGAGCAGCTGGAAGGTATGTTGTATACTTTCCCGGCTAAAGCCAGTGAAACAGGTCGTTTGTATGGCTCTATCAACACCCAGATGATCGCAGACGCGGTCAGCGAAGAGATTGGTGTCAGTGTTGAGGCGAAACAAATTGAATCTCAGCCGCTGCGCCTGATTGGGAAACACCAGGTGTCCGTACGGTTGACGGTCGATCTGATCCCTGAAATTGAGGTAATTGTCCATCGTGAAGGAGAATCACCGGAATCAGCCCTGATAGAAGAGGAACAGCAGGCGATGGAAGCTGACCTGGCCCTGGAAGGGATGATGGAAGACGAAACGACTTCCGAGGTGGGGGACGAGGTCCCGGAAGCGGAACTTGAGACCGCTGACGCTCCGGAGGATGCTGAGATGGATCTGCCGGAGGATGACGACGAAGCTGAGGATTCTGAAGCTGAGTAATATTTCCTCAGATTAAACCTGAGAGGATAACCGGTCTGGGTTCAGCTCATTGGCTGTCCAGACCGGTCTTTGTATTCTAAGATGAATGAACAACAACTCTCCGTTGGAAAACGGCTCAAACAAGCACGAGAAAAGCTGAAGTTATCGATCACCGAAGTATCAATTCAAACCAGGATTAAGGAAAAGTACCTGGAGGCAATTGAGGCTGATCGCTTGAACATGCTCCCATCCCCTATCCAGCATAAGGGATTCATCCGGGCCTTTGCCCAGGCTGTGGAGCTGGATCCCCGGGAAGTGCTGGAGCTGCTGCCTGGTGAAAATTTTGGAAAGACAGATGCAATTTCAGAAGCAGTGATTGCAGATTCATCCCCGGAATCCGAGTCCGATGCTGGAAGCGGAGAGGAAAAAACCCCTTCTGATCATCTGAAATTTGGAGATTCTTTAGTTCAGCAGCGGGAAAGGCTTGGTCTTTCACCCTCGGAAATTGAACAAGAGATCTTTATTCCCATCCGGTATATTGAAACCCTGGAAAACAGTCAGCTGGAAGGACTGCCGTCACCGGTTCAGGGACGCGGAATGTTGAAGAATTATGCCGAGTTTCTGGGGTTGGATCCGGATCCCCTTTTGGATCAATTTGCTGCTGTACTGCAGAAAATGCACCGGGCTGCAGGAAAAGATCAAGTAAGACAAAAGCCGAAAATTAGAATTCCTGGTCAAGTGCGCAGGATATTTTCTGGTCCCGGGTTAGCCAGCGCTCTAATATTTATCCTGGTAGGAAGTGCGTTGACTGGATCGTTTTTTCTGGTATTTGGAAGAAAGGGAGGAGAAAGCCAGCTTCCTACGCCTACCATTCCAGGGGTAGCGGATGTGCTGCTGCCGAGTCAGACTGCGACTGCTTCTCTGACACCCGTTACTGGAGAGGGTGAGATTTCTGTTGAGATCACCCCTTCTCCAGCGACAGGGGAGGAGGTCGTCACAGAGAGTCCAACACCAACTATTGCGGTCCTTGATTCTACGAATGTCCAGATCCAGCTTATTGTTTTACAGCGCAGCTGGGTCCGGGTGACAGTTGATGATGAGATTGTTTTTGAGGGCCGCCTGCAGCCTGGTAGTGTTGAAGTCTTTGAAGCTGAACGCAGTATTGAACTGTTGACAGGAAATGCCGGTGGGATTGAGGTTATTTTCAACCAGCGTGATCTGGGAGCACTGGGGTTATTTGGCGAAGTTGTCAGTCGGGTATTTACATCTGAAGGAATTGCGACACCGACACCGACTGTTACCCTGACTCCAACGATCACTGAAACCCCAACGCCATCCACAACCCCGTCTCCAACGCTGGCGGTCGAGGAGTAGATCACACGGTATTGATTATGAAAGAAAAATCTTTTTATCTGGTTTCTTTAGGGTGTGCAAAAAACACAGTTGATTCTAGCTCAATGGCTCAAATTTTGGAGCGGGACGGATTCCACCCGGCTGCATCCCCGCTGGATGCTGAGGTTTTGATTGTCAATACCTGCGGTTTCATTGAACAGGCCCGGGAAGAATCTATTAAGATTTTAAAAGAACTGGCTTCCCAAAAGAAGTCCGGACAGAAATTGATTGGGGCCGGATGTTATTCACAGCGTGATAGTTCGTCCCTTGTATCTCGGGTTCCTGAGATTGATGGAGTGATTGGAACCAGGCGCTGGATGGATATTCTGGAAGTTATCCGTTCTATTCGCCAGACTGACCATCCGAAAACGCTTTATCATTTGCCCGAAGCCCACACAATGGGGGAAAATCCGCCGGGCATTCTCAGTACACATCAGCAGGGAACCAGTTCGTATCTAAAAATCGCGGATGGCTGCCGCCGTCCCTGCGCGTTTTGTGCAATTCCCTTGATCAAGGGCACCGCAGTGAGCAGGTCCCGGGCTGAAATAATTTCTGATGCTCGCTCCCTGCAAGATAGAGGTTTGCGGGAGATCAACTTAATCGCTCAAGATACGACTGACTATGGTTCGGATCTGGGTTTAAAAGACGGTTTGCCTGATCTGCTGGAAGATTTGATCAGAGCAGTCCCTGATGTAGATTGGATCCGAATTCTTTATGCCTACCCGGGTTATATTTCTGACCGGTTGATTAGGGTGATGGCGGATAACCCCCAGATTCTGCCATACATTGATCTTCCCCTGCAGCACGGTGATCCGGGAGTTCTGCGGCGGATGAAAAGGCCCTCCAATCTTGACTGGGTTTATAAGACGATCGGCAAACTGCGAGAGGCCATGCCTGACCTCGCTTTACGCTCCACATTTATTGTTGGTTTTCCTGGTGAAAACGATGCTGAATTTCAGAGCTTGCTAAGCTTTGTGGAAGAAATTCAATTTGATCGGGTCGGTGTCTTTACATACTCCTTTGAACCGGGGACTGCTGCTGAGCCTCTCGGGGATCCTGTTCCTGAATCTGTCAAAGTTGCCCGGAAAGAAGAATTGATGGTTTTGCAGCAGTCGATTTCCCTGGCCAGAAACCAGAAGCTGATTGGTAAGAAATTGGATGTCCTGATTGAGGGGCAAGGTGAGGTTGAGGGATCTTCTGAAGTTATTTCTGTTGGAAGATCTTACCGGGATGCTCCGGAAATTGATGGGATGGTTATCATCGAAGGCCAGCTCCCGATGGGGGAGATAGTTCCGGTGGAGATAAGTGGAGCCATGGTGTATGATCTAACTGCTGTACCGGCAGTAAATTTTATTTAGATGCGAGGGTTATGAATGATCAATCTTGCGAATAAACAAGTGGATTTCGCGCTGACTGCAGTCCAGCAGGCGGCTATGCTGGCAGATGAAATTCGGGCTGAAATGGTTTCACCTGCCTTGACCAAGGACGATCGGTCCCCGGTTACAGTCGCTGATTTTGCGGCCCAGGCTGTTGTGGGTTATTTCCTTGAGTTGAGATTTCCTGAAGCTGTCCTGGTGGGAGAGGAGAATTCCAGAGCTCTGCAGACTCTGGAGCAGCGAGAGATTCTGGAGAAAATCACGGAATTTGTCCGGCGTGTGATCCCGGGAGTAACACCCGACCAGGTTTGTGCTTACATTGACCGCGGGGATGAACTGCCAGGAGATCAGTACTGGACCCTGGATCCAATTGATGGCACAAAAGGTTTTCTAAGAGATGCCCAGTACGCAACAGCCCTGGCATTTGTAAATCAAGGTGCAGTTGAGCTGGGAGTGTTAGGATGTCCAGCTTTGTCATCAAAACTTGAAAAGGGGGAAGATTTTGGGGGAGGCGGTGCTTTGCTTGCTGCCCGCAGGGGAGAGGGAAGCTGGATAACGGACCTTAAAAAACCCCACAGCGAACAGGTATTTAAGCAAGTCAGGGTCTCTGATCTGGAGGATCCAGCTCAAGCCCGGATTGTACGTTCTTTTGAGTCCGGCCACACCAATGTAGATCAGATTGATCAATTTGCCACTGCATTTGGTACTTCAGCATCCCCCGTCCGGTTAGACAGCCAGGTTAAGTACGCTTTGCTGGCAGCTGGATTAGGGGAAATATATCTCAGACTTCTTTCCTCCCAGAAGCCGGATTACAAGGAAAAAGTCTGGGATCAGGCAGCAGGGATGATCATTGTGGAGGAAGCCGGTGGTAAAGTCACCGACCTGGCTGGAAAAGAA
The DNA here is from genome assembly GCA_964618295.1 of uncultured Anaerolineales bacterium. Lineage (GTDB taxonomy): Bacteria > Chloroflexota > Anaerolineae > Anaerolineales > UBA11858 > B10-G9. The sequence goes on from CAZTWV010000018.1 coordinate 20,980, forward strand.
CTGGATTTCAGCCAGGGTCGTACCCTGGCTTCAAACCGTGGAGTTTGTGCCACGAACATGAATTTTCATTCTGCTGCAATCCGGGCATTAAGTGAGGTCCAGGCCTGAGCAATGAAAACTGCTGACTGGATTGCGGTCCTGATTGTCTTTTTGGCTGTAGCCGGTTCGGTTCTGACTTCTTCTCTGGTTTTCGAAGAGATCGCTCATCTGGAAGATGAGTTTGCTTATTTATGGCAGGCGGAAATTTATTCCCGGGGAGATCTGGCAATTGACTCCCCTGAATTTTCTTCCAGTTTTCTGGTCCCGTTTGTGGTCGATTACCAGGGACAGCGTTTCAGTAAATATCCACCCGGTTGGCCGGCGGTTTTATCTCTGGGTTTCCAGCTGGGGATTGAAAATTGGGTCAATCCTTTACTGGCAGGTCTGGCTGTTTGGCTGACATATCGTTTGGGAAAGCATCTTTTTGATCCCCGGGTAGGTATCCTGGCAGCACTGCTGACTGCGGTTTCACCTCTGCATTTAATCCAGTCCGGAACCTTTTTATCCCATACCTGGAGTCTGGTCCTGACTCTGATTTTTTCACTCAGCTGGTTTGAGATTGTAACCGCGAAGCAGCTGAAAACGGGAATGTCTGCCTGGCTCGGATCTGCATCAGCTGGGATTTCTCTGGGGCTGCTTGTGCTTACCAGGCCTCTGACAGCGATCGCTGTAGCTTTGCCATTTGGAATTCACGGATTAATTTTACTTTTCAAGAAAGATCGATTTCGGAAGGTTAGAATACTCTCTGTTGGCACAGCTGCTGTCCTGGTCGGTTTTTTGCTCCTGGTCTGGCAGAAAGCTCTTACCGGTGATTATTTCACTAACCCGTATACCTTATGGTGGCCGTACGACCGGCTGGGTTTTGGGCCTGGGATTGGTGTAGCTCCAGGGGGTCACAGCCTGCAGCAAGCCTGGTGGAACACAAAACACAGTTTGCGGACTGCGGCAGGTGATTTATTTGGCTGGCTGCGCTATTCCTGGATCTTTCTGCCAGCTGGGCTCTGGGCCGGGCGGAAGCAGTGGAAGATTTATCCCCTGGCAGGTGTATTTATTTCGGTGGTTGGGCTTTATATGCTGTACTGGGTGGGGTCCTGGCTGCTGGGCGCCCGATACTATTTCGAAGCTCTCCCCGGAGCGGCCGTTCTAACAGCTGCAGGAGTTTTCTGGCTGGCATTTGGCTCAGACGGGGCTCAGGATAAAATTGGTTCAAGATGGATGCAAATCCGCCGCTGGATTGTTGTCGGGATGACGGTTGTGCTGATCTGTGGAAATATTTTTTATTACCTTCCGATCCGGCTGGGAAGTTTGCAGGGCTTGTACACAATTCAGCGCAGTGATCAGGAGCCGTTTCGAGATTTAGAATCACGGGGTTTAACGCCGGCACTGGTGATTGTCCATTCTAAAGATTGGATGTCCTACAGCAGCCTGGCACAAACTGCCTCGCCGTATCTCGATTCGGAGCTGATCTTCGCCTGGGATATTGGACCGAGAACGGATCAAGCCCTGGCGGAAAGTTATCAGGAAGAAAGAAACGTGTTTTATTATTATCCCAGGCTGGATCCCTGGGTGCTTTCCACCTCACCCCGTTGATAAGGTTAACAATTTTTAAGGAGTTTTTGATGGTCAGCATTAAGTATCCTAGAAGGCAATTTATCCGGCGTGTGATTCAAGAGGTACTGAAAGTCGCTTTCTGGCTGTTGACGGATCTTGAGGTGATCGGAGAGGAGAATATCCCGGAGGAAGGCCCGATTATTATTACCGGTAACCACTTCAGCTTCGCGGATTCTGTGGCCATGCTTAATCTGGCTCCTCCAACAATCGAATTGTTTTCCGGCCGGAATGCAGCTTTCACACCCTGGTGGGCCAAGCTGCTCCCTCGCTTGTGGGGTGTGCTCTATGTTTACCGGGGAACAGGTTCCCGCCAGGCGATCCGGGATGCTGAGCATGTTCTGAACCAAAATGGATTTTTCGGGATTTTTCCCGAAGGTGGTGCCTGGGCAGAAATGCTCCGGCCAGCCCGTCCCGGGGCTGCTTATCTTGCTGTCAGGACTGGAGCCAAAATTCTGCCGGTCGCTTTTACTGGCTTTCGGGACATATTCCCTCTCCGGCTTCGAAATAAGGCGAAAGTCACCATTCGCATTGGAAAACCTTACGGCCCACTGGAGACAACTGGAAAAGGAAGAAAAAAACGGGAAGAGCTTGATCTGCTGGGGGAAAAAATCATGAAAAAAATTGCAGAAATCCTTCCAGATAAATACCGCGGAAAATACTCTTCTGATCCAGAGGTCCGGCGCAAAGCAGAGGAAGTCTCTGACTACCCCTGGGCAAAAGCTAATTGGGATGAGGTTTAGCGCCAAAAACAAATCACTCAGTAGAGGAAATCAGCCAGATAGAAAAGGGATGTCAGGATCACAAAGCTGATGATTGAAGTCAGGCTGACAATTCCGGCGCATTCCGCAACCTTGTATTCATAGCGTTCTGCAAAGACAACCAGCGCGATTGCTGCCGGCATCCCGTTTTCGAGCAGAATGAATTGTCCAAGTTCGCCTGCGCCGGGGATCAGAACTGCAATGGTGAGCACAGCTGCCAGGGGGAGAACTATGGCCCGGAACAATGAATAGAATAAAGCCTCTTTAATCACCCTGAATTCAAAACGATCATGAATGAACATCCCGAGAACAAATATTGCTGTTCCACTGGCGGTTTGCCCGATCAAAACCAGGGCATTATTCAGGAATCCCAGTTGTAAATTTAATAAAGAGGCGATGATCCCGAGCAGGATTGATAGGATCAGGGGATTGGTAAAGATTTTTGATATGAAACCCAGACCCTGTTCTTTCCGGTTGGCAAATTCAAATAAGGTGATAGTGGAAATGATCCCGACGATTCCCAATAAAGATGCTGCCAGAATCGCCAATTCAAACCAGCGGCCGGATTGAAACGTTTCAAAGAAAGCTACACCAAAAAAAGCATAACTGCCAAAGCTGACAGACAGACTCAGTAAAATATAGGTGTCTTTCTTTAGAATTTTGACCATTCTCAATCCCAGCAGAATCAGGAGCACAGCCAGGGTTGGGACTACGGTGCCGATCACGACCTGGGGATTCAAAGTGGTCAGATCTAAAGCTGAAATTTTACTAAAGAATAGAGCAGGTAAACCGAAATAATATACAAAAGAACTTAATGTTTTGGCTTCACCAGCCCCAAGTAAATTCGTTCTGCGGCTTAAAAAGCCGGCCAGGACAATGATTAAAATAGTCAACAAACTGGTCAATACATCCATGAATACAATTTGATCCTTTATTGTGTCTAAAACCATTAATGTTGAAGTTTACACAAGGTCATTATAGCCTATGGAGTCCCGGACGGAGGACCAACTGTAATCGTTGACTTCATCATGATCTAAAATTGGATCTTTGTAGCAACCGGGAGGGAATTAATTCTTTGATTTTATCTTGTATAATGCAGGCATGAAAACTTGCAAATATTACTGCTCAATCCCGGTCCGGTATGGTGACCTGGATCCCCAGGGCCATGTGAATAATGCCTGCTACCTGACTTATCTGGAACAGGCCCGGGTCGGATATGTCCAGGAGCTTGATTTATGGGATGGGAAAAACTTCCAGGATGTGGGTATTATTATCGCCAGGGTTGAAGTTGATTATCTGATTCCAATCTTAATGGAAAACCAGCTTCACGTAGGGGCTGCGGTATCGCGCCTGGGATCGAAGAGCCTGGATATGATTTACTCCCTGGAGGACGCAGAATCCCGAGAAATTTTTGCAAAGGCAAAAACTATTCTGGTTTCTTATGATTATCAAAGTCAATCTCCCCGGAAAATTCCGGATCTCTGGAGAGCTAAAATTGTAGAGTTTGAAGGCATTTCATCTTTTGTAGATAAGGAGTAAGTGGACTCATATGAATTCCCTGCCTGAAATTAATCTAAAATATTTGAATTCAAAATTGATTGATTTGTTAAACATTCCCAGCCCCACCGGGTTTACAGAAGAGGTATTTAATTATTTAGAGGATTCTTTGAAAGGATATCAAGGATTAAAAATAAACAGGACGGCGAAGGGGGGATTGACTGCAGCCTGGGATTGCGGCCGTCCGGAAGGAATGAGAGGGCTGACTGCTCATTTGGATACGCTGGGGGCTATGGTTAAAGAGATTAAAGCCAACGGAAGGCTGCGTCTTTCCCGCATCGGGGGATATGCCTGGAACACCATTGAGGGCGAGGGATGTTGGGTCCGGACCCGGCAGGGGGAATTAATCCCGGGATCGATATTGGTTACTAAAGCTTCGGCTCATATTCACAGCAAGAAAGTATCAGAGACGGAGCGCTCGGAAAATACCATGGAAGTCCGGATGGATATTCCCGTCAGTTCAGAATCTGATTCTCGAAATGCCGGGGTTGAAGTCGGGGATTTTGTTTTCTTAACGCCTCGGGTGGAGGAGCACAACGGATTCATCCGCTCCAGACACCTGGATGACAAGGCGGGTGTTGCCTGCATCCTGGCTGGTATCCAAGCTTTGATGGAAAATGGAATGGAGCCCGCTCTTGACACGGTTTTCCATTTCAGCAACTACGAAGAAGTTGGCCATGGGGCAGCTTCGGGATTTCCAGCTGGTATGAAAGAGCTGGTTGCGGTGGATATGGCCGCTGTGGGAGAGGGGCAAACTTCTGATGAATATCATGCAACTTTATGTGTCAAAGATTCCGGAGGACCCTATCACTTTGGTCTCAATGAGCGTCTGAAAAAACTGGCGGAAAAATATCAGATCCCCCACCGGGTTGATATTTATCCGCATTACGGATCTGACGGGGAAGCGTACTGGAGAGCGGGTGGTGATGTGGAGGTGGCATTGATCGGGCCGGGTGTGGATGCTTCCCACAACTATGAGCGGACACATCAAAAGGCTCTGGCGGCGACAACTAAATGGATTATGGCTTATCTGATCAATTAAAGTTATTGGTGAATGATTGTTGGAAGGATAAAATGATTAAAGATTTTGGAGCTGCCAGGAAACGGATGGTCGATCGTCAAATCGCCCAGCGCGGATTGACGGATAATCGAATCCTGGAATCATTTCAAACGGTTCCCCGTCATCTATTTGTCCCGGAAGGTCAGCGGCAGTTCGCGTACTCGGACGGCCCGCTTTCCATTGGGAGCGGACAAACCATATCGCAGCCCTATATTGTGGCTTTTATGACACAGGCTTTGGAGTTGAAAGAAGGGGACCGTGTTCTGGAAATTGGAACCGGTTCTGGCTACCAGGCTGCAGTATTGGCTGAGCTGGTGCGTGAGGTTCATACCATCGAACGCCATCCTGAACTGGCAGAGCAAGCAGAAAATCTTCTCAGGGAACTTGGTTATCAAAACATCTTTGTTCACCGGGGAGATGGCACCCATGGTTTGCCGGAGTTTTCTCCCTATCAGGCCGTGATTGTCACTGCGGCAGCTCCGGAGGTCCCACCGCCGCTGCTGGATCAGCTTGCTGACGGAGGGCGACTGATTATGCCGGTTGGTGGAAGATCCGGTCAGGTCTTGAAAAGATGGAAAAAAACCGGGGATCAACTCAAGCAGGAAACTCTCTCACCAGTTGCGTTTGTGCCCTTAATTGGTGAGTTTGGGTGGAAAGAACCCTGATGATCGGCTGGGTGAATACAAAAGACCCCGGCCAGCTTATTACCAGGCGGGGTCTTTTCTTTTAAGCTGTAAGTGTGTTTACAGAAAACTCATGGTCACGAGCACAACCGGACGTTTTCTGGTTTTACTGAACAGGAAGGATCGGACAGATCGGACAACTTCATTGTGGATATCACCCTGGGAGCGTTTGACAACTTCAACTACTTTCTCTTGGGTTTCCTCCAGGACACTGTGATCTCCGTTTTTGTAGATAAAGCCCTGGGAAACAATCTCGGGCTCTTCTTTGAGTTTCCCTTTCTGGTCCAGCACCAGGCTGATCAGGACTACACCATCAGAGGAAAGCTGTTCCCTTTCTCTGACAACACTGGGGCCGATTACCCCCACCCGGGATCCATCAACAAAGATATAACTTCCAGGAATCCGTTCTTTGATTTCCATTTTTCCGTTGTTGAATTCAATCACCTGTCCGTTTTCTACCACTGCGATCTTTTCTGATGGGAAACCGGATTCTTCGGCAAGAACCGCGTGCTGTTTAAGATGGCGCAGTTCTCCATGGATCGGAATCAGGTGCTCGGGATTGACGATGTTGAGCATCAGAGCCATTTCGTCCTGCTTGGCATGTCCGGAGACATGAACTTCGGCAAGGGGTTCGTAAACGACATGAGCTCCCCTTCGGAAAAGGCGGTTGATCGTTTTGTAGACATCTTCTTCATTCCCGGGGATGGCATGAGAAGAAAGAACGATGGTGTCATCCTTGATCAAATCGAACCGGCGGTTTGTTCCCCTGGAGAGCCGTCCCATGATGGAATAGGGTTCTCCCTGTGAACCGGTTGCCATCAAGACGACATCCTTGGGTTTCATATTTAGAGCCTCGTCGAGACCAATTTCCAGTCCATCCGGAATTTCCAGATAGCCTAATTTTTTTGCCATCTTGGAATTTTGCTTCATGCTGTAACCGACAAAAGATATTTTCCTGTGGTGTCTTTCGGCAGCATCAATAACTTGCTGCATTCTCGAAACTAATGAAGCAAATGATGCGATGATGATTCTTCCGGGCGCTGTTGAAAAAACCTGATCCAAACCATCATTGATAACCATTTCGGAGGGAGTCCAGCCGGGTTTGTCGGCATTGGTTGAGTCGGCCAGGAGTGCTAAGACACCCCTTCCTGAAAAATCTGCCAGTTTGGCAAAATCGGTTGGCCATCCGTCAACCGGGGTAGGATCAAACTTATAATCTCCTGTGTGTACAACCAGACCTTCCGGTGAGGTAATACCCAGGCCAACACTATCTGGAATGGAGTGGCAGACATGGAAAAATTCGACCTCAAACGGTCCGATGTGCTCCATATCTCCAGCGTGAACCGTTTTGATGGTAGTTTTATCCAATAAGCCTTTTTCTGATAGGTTGACTTCCAGTAAACCACGGGTGAGAAGGGTGGTAAAAATCGGTGCGTTGACTTCCTCTATTAGGTGGGAGATCGCCCCGATGTGGTCCATGTGTCCATGGGTGATGACGATACCGCGCACAATATCCTTTCTTTCTAACACATACTTAAAATCCGGGATAATATAATCAATTCCCAGCATATCGTTATCGGGGAACATCATCCCGACGTCCACGATCAGGATATTATTTCCGTATTCATAGACCATCATGTTTTTGCCCACTTCGCCGAGACCGCCGAGCGGGACTATTCTTAAACTGTTGTTACTCATTTTTCTTCCTTGTTTTCTTTGTACTCCTGTCTGGTTTGAGACCAGACAGATAGTTTGTTTTTAATAAAAATACCCGGACGGAATCTGCCGGCCGGGTAAAACTTTTCAGTGGATTAATTGATGTGTTGGTTCTTGCAAACAAACAATAAACAATCTTCTACTCAAGTCTTCGGGTACCAATTTTCCGGCTTCCCGGCTGTCTTTCATACTTCTAGACACCGGCGGTATTGTAGCACGCCTTCCCCCATTTGTCAAAATCATTTTCAACGATCAGTTCCCGAATAAAAAATGCGGTATATATTACCCTCTCCATCATCTGACATGAACAGGCCGCCGTCCGGGGCATTTACCAGGTCAACAGGTCTGCCCCAGTTGCTGCCGTCCTCTCGCAGCCAGCCGGCAGCAAAATCCTCGACCGGACCCCTTTCACCGGGATTGAAAGCAATTCGGACAATTTTGTAACCAACAGGGCTGGTCCGGTTCCAGGAGCCATGCATTGCGATGAATAAATCATCCTGATAGATGTCTGGGAATTGATCTCCAGAATAAAATGTCATCCCCAAAGGGGCGGTGTGGGCCTGCATTTCAATTCTCGGTACCAGGATCTCGTCACAGGAGTTTTGATCTCCGAAGTCCGGGTCTATGATCCTTCCGGCGTGACACTCCGGCCATCCCGCGTCTGCGTCTTTATAAATTGCGTAGACCGTTTCGGGTGGTAAATCATCTCCCAACCAGTCCCGGCCGTTGTTTGTGACCCAGAGAATATCATTACTGGGTCTGAAAGCCATACCAACTGCGTTTCGTAGTCCTGTTGAAAAGATTGTTTCCTGGCTCCCATCAGGTTTATAGCGGGTTACCGTTGCCCTGCGCTCGTCGCGTTCTTCGCAGACATTGCAGGAAGAGCCGATGGAAACATAGAGGTGTTCATAATCAGGACTGAAAATTACCGTTCGTGTGGTGTGTCCTCCGGCAGGAATTCCGGCGACTATAATCTCCCATTCCTGGAAGTATCCGTCACCATCCGGGTCGCTTACTCTGACAACCCGGGTTGTTTCCCCGATATAAATCGAGCCGTCCTTATAAAAGGCCAGGCTGCTTGGTTCCAGGAGATCTTCAGCTACCACTTCTATTCCATCCGAAATACCATCTTGATCCCTGTCCGGCAGGCGAATTATTCTTCCTTTTCCTCTCTCAGCAACATACAGCTGAGTATCCGGTCCTACAGCCATCATCCTGGGACCGCTCAATCCACTTTGAAAAACAGAAATACCAAATCCGTCCGGTAAAGTGATGGGTTCCTGCGGGGGAACGATTACCTGGGCTGATTGCTCCTCAGCTGGCTGTTCAGTTGTTTCAGGAGTTTCCGGATTCTTTTCGGAGGTTGTGTCTTCTGCTTCCCGGGTCGGAAGTGGGATCGATGTGGGTCCGGGAGTGTATTCAACATTCTTGTGGAAAATATTCATAATCCCGCAGCTGGAAAGGAGGATGGAGAAGATGATGATCGGGATAAGTTTAATGAATTTCATGATTTATTTCCTGATGCTGATAATCTTGGTTGCTGATTAATTATACTCTTTTGAGTGCCGGCTCTGAAGATCTTCATTTTAGATTTAGGTTTCGGTGAAAAAAAAGAAGTGTGGGTTGGGTTCCCAAACCACACTTCTTGAAACTTATGCAATGGGGCGAATTACATCATGCCGGGCATTCCACCGCCCATGCCGCCCATGCCGCCCATACCGGGGGCAGCCGACGCATCATCGTCTTTCGGTTCGTCAGCAATCAGAGCCTCGGTGGTGAGGATCATGGCTGCGATGGATGCGGCGTTTTCAAGGGCTCCACGGGTTACTTTGGCCGGATCAATCACACCGGCTTTGACCATGTCAATATAATCTTCAGACAGCACATCGTATCCAATGTTGATGTCTTTTTTGTCTATCTGAAGCCGGCGAACGGTATCCAGAATCACAGCACCGTCTTTTCCGGCATTTTCAGCGATTTTGCGCATTGGGACTTCCAGTGCTTTGCGGACGATCTGGACACCAACCTGGGCATCCGGGTAATCCATTTCCAGTTTTTCGATTGCTTTACTGGCGTTGATCAAAGCTACACCGCCTCCGGGAACAATTCCGGCTTCAACGGCGGCGCGGGTTGCTGAGAGCGCATCCTCAACGCGGTGTTTCTTCTCTTTCAATTCTGTTTCTGTGGCTGCACCCACCCGAATGATGGCTACGCCTCCGGAGAGTTTGGCCAGACGTTCCTGGAGCTTCTCCCGATCGTAATCGCTGGTGCTGACGTCGATTTCGTTGCGAATCTGCTGAATGCGGGATTTGATCTGCTCGTTGTCGCCCTGACCGCCCACAATTGTGGTGTCGTCTTTGGTGGAGATTACCTTCTCAGCTGAACCGAGATCATCCACGGTGGCGCTGTCCAGCTTGCGTCCCAGATCTTCTGAGATCACAGTGGCGCCAGTCAGAATGGCGATATCCTGGAGCATTGCTTTCCGGCGGTCACCAAAGCCGGGGGCTTTGATAGCCAGCACATTGACCATTCCGCGCAGTTTGTTGAGGACCAGGGTTGCTAAGGCCTCGCCATCTACATCCTCTGCAATGATCACAATATCCCGCTTGCCCATCTGGACCAGTTTTTCCAGCAGAGGAACGATGTCCTGAGCTGCAGAGATTTTCGAGTCATGGATCAGAACACTGGGTTCTTCGATTACAGCTTCCATGTCGTCCGGGTTGGTGACAAAATAGGGGGATAAATACCCGCGGTCAAACTGCATACCTTCAACATATTCAGTTTCAAAGGCCAGGGTTTTGGATTCTTCCACGGTGATTACACCGTCTTTTCCAACTTTATCCATTACATCAGCAATCAGTTCGCCAATGGAGCGGTCCTGAGCAGAAATACTGGCAACATTTGCAATTTCTTCTTTGGTGGTGACGTCAATTGCTTCTTTCCCGAGCTGTTCAGAGACTGCTTTCGAGGCAGCTTCGATTCCCTGTTTTAGCAGCATCGGGTTCGAGCCGGCTGCCAGGTTTTTCATACCTTCGGTCACGATTGAATGCGCCAGCAGGGTGGAAGTGGTGGTTCCATCGCCGGCGATGTCATTGGTTTTAGTAGCGGCTTCTTTCAGAAGCTGGGCACCCATGTTCTCAAATTTATCAGCGAGTTCTACTTCTTTTGCTACAGTGACACCGTCGTGGGTGATTGTGGGGCTACCAAAACTTCGGTCCAGGGCAACATTGCGGCCTTTCGGACCCAGGGTAGTAATGACAGCTTTTGCCAGCTTGTCCATCCCGACCTGCAGTTTGCGTCGGGCTTCTTCTGAAAAAACAATACGTTTTCCGGCCATAGATTTCTACTCCTTCGATAATTTTATTTTCTCCATCAATTTGATGAGTGCATTCACTCTGACCTTGAAATAAAATTTGACCAAAGTGATTAGCAGTCAGTTCCGCTGACTGCTAACTAGCGGTGTTTATCATAACTTCCTTCCAGTTGAAAGTCAAGTTTTCACCGTCCAATTTTATAAAATTCTTATACAATTCTGAGATATGGGATGGAGATCTGGGACGGGGGGGGTATCCTGTCCGTGCAGAATGTCAATCAGGGCGCCGGGGTAGCTTCCAACAATCTGCAGATCTCCTCGTTATCAGCCACAATCCCCATTAAAGTTGGATCTCCACCATAGGTCCGTTTCAGCTGGTTCAAAACTTCCATTGCTTCAGGGCAGTAATCCTGTCCGGGTCGGCTTAAAGCAGCCAGCACGGATCCATAGCGGGCATAGTAATAAGCAACATCAATATTGTCCAGATTTAAACCTGTGACAGCCACGCCTCCAATTTCATTTTCCTCCGCAGAGCAGCCTTCCACAGCACATTTGAGAACTGGAAGCGCACCCTCATAATTTCTTGCCCGCACATAAATATCTCCGAGCTGGCCGTATGTGTTTGCGTTGGCAGGGTCAATTTGGACCGCTTTTTCTCCATTGATAGCAGCTACAAAGAACTCCCCGTCCCTGGAGTAGGTTTTGGCAATGGCGATATATGGGAGCGGGTCTTCCACTCCATTCGATTGATTAATTGAGATTGCTTTTGCAAAATACTCCAGGGCGGCATCGTATACTTTGAGCGCCCGGTAGATTACTCCGATCCGGATGTATAAGAAAGTTAGATTTGGATTGATTTCAGCTGCCTTCTCAAATTCTTCAATCGCAAAACGGTATTCTCCCATGGTTTCTAGAACCGTAGCATACACCCGGTGTGTGTCCATTAACTCAGGCCCTTTTTCAACTGCGATTCGGGCATTTTCTTCTGCCTGGGCGATCTGATTTTGATCAAGCAGTACTTCGGCGTAGAATGCAAGGGCCAGGCTGTTGTTTGGATCAAGGGTGATGGCCAGGTTGGCGGCTTGCTGGGCTTCAGTTAACCAATCCTCTTTCTGTTCCTCACTGCTGGCTCCTGAAGTGGCTGACCAATCCATGACCAGGGCCCGAATTGCCTGAACTGTACTGTCATCCGGTGCTTTCTCAGCTGCCAGATCGATTTCCTGCCGGGCAAGAGCAAGCCGTTCCCGGCGCTGTTCATTTGTTGAAAGCAGGGAAGAGGAGTAGGTTAGTAAGCGGGCTAACTCTGCCCGGACCTGAGCGTTTTCCGGATGTTCATCTAAAACATCATAGTAAGCGTCAATTGCATCTTTGCTGACAGGGTCATAAATTTTCCCTGCCTCAAAATATGCCTGTCCTTCCTGGACCAGGGAGTTGACAGTCCGGGTGGCGGTTGGAGTGGGTAGGAACAATGGTTCAAACTGCCCGTCAGGTTTATTAACCTCCCCGGCAAACCAGATCCCAGCTGCAATTAAAGCAGTCAGAATCAAGACCCGGTTAAAGTTTATCGGCGGTCTGGAGTTAGAAAAACTTGGTCGTTTTCCAGTCAGGCGGCGGTCCATATATTAATTTGTTTCGGGAGTTTCTGTAAGTTCTGGTGAAGGAGTGATCTCTTCCAGCTGTTCTGTGCAGATGTTCAATCCTTCTGTCGCGTTGATGACAGCAATTTCATTTTCGCTGACCTGACTGAGCATAAGCTGGAAGATTGGAACGGCTTGATCACAGCGGTCCGTCCTGGCCAGGGTTAGTCCGTAGGATGAAAAGATCTCAATTACTCTGGCTTTATACGAAAGCGGAACCCCTTCGACAACGATGCCATCTTCCACTGTTCCCCCTCTGACAGCCAGTGTCAACTCCTCCAGAGCCTCCGTATAATCATTGTTCCTTGCGTAGAGGACCCCCAGGTTCCCATGCAGGAGGGGATCTTCGGGTGAGTCTTCTACAGCCAGTTCAGCATACTGGATGGCTTTGTTGTAGATCCCGTCCAGAAGATAGATCCTGGAAATTTCATAATCCGGGGTAGGGTCCTGGGGATTAAGTGCATTAGCCTGGCTGAAAGAAGTAATTGCTTTGTCGTGATCGTTATTGGCGTAATGGCTGTAACCCAGCATTAAATGCAAATTGGGAATTGAGTTATTGATATTCAAGGCACTCTGGTATTCGCGGATGGCTTCCTCGTAATTTCCCGTCCAATACAGTACATAACCGCGCGCGCGGTGGGCTTCCAGACTGTTGGGACCGAGCTCAAGAGCCCGTAATGAAGCTTTGCTGGCTTCTTCGTAGTTTTGGATATCGGTCAATATTTCCGCATGCACAGCATGGGCCAGCGCGTTCTTATCGGCGATCTCCAGCGCTTTTTCAATGGATGCTTCCGCCTGGAGAGTGTCTCCCAAAAAATCAAGGGCCCAGGCTTTCATGGTGTGAGCCAATGGGTTATCTGGGGAGCGCAGCAGAGCGAGTTCTGCGTTTTCAAGGGCTTCTTCAGGTCTTCCTGCCAGCATTTGGACCCGGGCCATTTCTACATATAAAGTTGAATCTTCCGGGTTTGCGAGGATTGCATCCCGGTATGCCTGGATCGACTGGGAAAGCTTCCCCTCCTGAAAGAGCTGCTGGGCTTGATTAACGTAAATTTCCGGATTTGTAGTGGGGGTAACTGTGGGGATGAAAAGTGGTTCAGTAGCCGGAACAACAGTCTGGTTAATGTAGACTGCACCAGCGATCAAGACCAGCAGGACGATTACCCGCCAGGGATTTGAACGCTTCCGGGGTTTCTTTGTCATTTTCCAATTACTGCCATTTAGATACATGTGCTCATCTTACCACTCACGTAAAATTAGCGTCAAGGAACCGGAAAAGCTCTCATCCCGGGTTTATTTTTGGGTAGAAATATTTTCCAACCTTGCTTATTACGGCGCTCTCAACTAAAATCTCACCATGCGTTTTGATGTCTTCACCCTTTTCCCCGATGTGTTTTTTCCTTATCTGGATGCTTCTATTATAAAAAAAGCCCGGGACCGTAATCATGTTGAGGTTGCTGTCCATGATATCCGGGATTTCACAACTGACAAACACCACGTTACAGACGAACCACCCTACGGTGGGGGAGGAGGGATGGTTCTCAAACCGGAGCCGATCTTCCGGGCTGTGGAAAGTGTGTTGGGTTCTCCCCCGGCGCACCCGGTGCTTCTGTTATCACCCCAGGGTGAGCTGCTCACTCAGGATCTGGCCCGGGACTTGGCCAATCAGCCGAGATTGGGTCTGATTGCTGGACATTACGAGGGGGTTGACGAGCGTGTCAGGGATCATCTGGTGGACCAAGAGATCTCAATCGGAGATTATGTGCTGACCGGCGGTGAGCTCCCGGCCCTGGTCCTGATCGATTGTCTGACCCGACTTCTCCCGGGTGTTTTGGGGGATCCCGACGCTGCTGAAAAGGACTCTCATGCAGCTGGACTCCTGGAGCATCCCCACTATACCCGCCCCGAAAAATTCCGAGAATGGACAGTGCCGGAAATTCTGCGCTCAGGACATCATGCCAGGATCGAAACCTGGCGCCGGCAGCAGGCTTTGCTGCGGACCTGGCAGCGCCGGCCGGAAATGCTCAGCTCTCTGGATCTGTCCGGGGAAGATCGAGAGTTTCTTGCGTCCCTGGAAGAAAACAAGCAGCAACAGGGTCAACACAGAGACCCGGAGACGGGATCCAATTTTCCCTGATCTCAGCCTGATCCTTCTGTTCCAAATCAGTGTTAATTTTTTATAAGAATATTCTTATTAGCAGTTTGACTTCTTGACTGCTAAAAGGGCCCGTGTTAGTATTGTAGCGTTATTAGCAGTCTTGTGTATAGAGTGCTAAAAGATGTCAGTGATGGAAAAATTATCTGAAAGGCAAAAATTGGTGTTGGCTTTAACGGTCCGCGATTATGTGGATACTGTGGAGCCGATCAGTTCTGCCCGGCTTGTGAAAAATTACCAGCTGGAGATTAGCTCGGCTACGGTCCGGAACGAAATGGCCTTTTTATCCGAGCTGGGCTATCTGACCCAGCCCTATACTTCTGCCGGTCGGGTACCGACCAAAAAGGGGTACCGATATTTTGTGCAGGAATTGATGGGCCCGGATGAACTTCCAGCTCACATCCAGCAGATGATCCGGCATCAGTTTTACCAGGCAAGGCATGATGTGGACGATTGGATGTCCCTGTCTGCTTCTATCTTAGCTCAGCACACTCACGGGGCCTCATTGGTTACTGCCCTTCACTCAGAGGAGGCGCGTTTAAAGCATATTGCGCTGCTTTCAACCCGGGGCAAGCAGGTCCTGCTGGTGATTGTGCTCAACAGCGGAGAAGTCCATCAACAAACCCTTGTTTTTGAAGAAATCTACTCTCAGGAGCATCTGACCCAAACTGCGGCCCGCGTCAATCAGATTGTCGTTGAGATGGATGCCGGGCAAATTCAGCAGCTTCAAACTGACCTTGAAAGCACGATGGAAAAAGAAGTTGTAGCTGTGATCCAGGATGTAATCAAGCTGTCAAATTCAGTTTCATCGGGAAATGTATATCGAGATGGTTTGACAAATGTGCTTTCTGAACCGGAGTTTTCGGAATCTGAGAAAGCTAGGCAGACCCTGGAGATTTTTGAAGACCGCTATTTACTGGATGATCTTTTTTCCCGGACAGTTTTTGAAGGTGATGCCACCGGGGTCCATGTGATCATCGGAGGAGAAAACACCTGGGAGGAATTGGAGGACTGTTCACTAATCCTGGCCCGCTATGGATCTCCCCGCCATGCCATGGGAGCAGTGGGTATTTTGGGGCCGCTGCGGATGGCATACAGCCGTGGTGTTTCAACAGTTCGATTTGTTTCAGATTTGATGAGTGAATTAATTACGGAATCAATTGGAAATTAATTGTTGTCATAGAAGTGTAGGAAGGAGAGTAGGAGCGGTATGAAATCAGAAGAAACCAAGAAAGATGCCATTGAACAGGATGCCCAAAATTCATCTGACGATGCCCAAGAGAATATTGAGCTGGAAGAGGAAGATCAGGAGGATTTAACCGAGGAGGAGGATGAAATCAATCAATTGGAGTTGGATTTAGAGCAAAGTAAAGCAAAAGCTGAAGAGTACCTTGACGGTTGGCAGCGGTCGATGGCTGAGTTTTCTAATTATAAAAAGCGGATCAACCGCGAGCGCCAGGAATTTCAGCAGCGGGCCAGAGGCGAGGTGATCCTGCACTTTTTAGAACTGGCAGATGATCTGGAACGAGCCCTGGAAGAAAAACCGGAAAAGGGTGAAGGAGCAAGCTGGGCTGAGGGAATCGAAATTATCCATCGAAAATTAATGACAAAATTAGAAGCAGATGGGATCAAACCAATGAATGCAAAAGGGAAAATGTTTGATCCAAATATTCATGAAGCCTTGATGCAGGAAGAGACAGATGATTTTGAAAGTGGAAAAATCATCGAAGTCATGCAGGAAGGGTACTGGATTGGCGAAAAAGTTCTGAGACCAGCTTTGGTCCGGATCGCCGCTTGAAAAATGAAAGTACAAGAACGTAAATGCAATAAGAAACAATAAAAACTGGAGGAAATAAATGGCAAAAATTATCGGAATTGATCTGGGAACAACCAACTCAGCAGCGGCGGTGATGGAAGGTGGTGAGCCGACGATTATTCCGTCTGCTGAAGGAGATCGCCTGGTTCCATCTGTTGTGGCGATGAACAAAAATCATGAACGCCTGGTGGGCCGACCGGCCAGGAATCAGGCTGTCGTGAACCCGGAAAACACAGTGAATTCAATCAAGAGATTTATGGGTGCGAAATTTGCCTCACCGGAGGTTGAAAGGGCCCGGAAAATGGTTTCTTACGAGACCAAGGAAGCCCCCAACGGTGATGTTCGGGTGGTGATGGATGATAAGGAATATTCTCCACCGGAAATTTCGGCCATGATTCTGGCAAAACTCAAGGCTGATGCCGAGGATTATCTCGGGGAGCCGGTTACTAAAGCAGTGATTACTGTTCCTGCATATTTTAATGACAGCCAGCGGAATGCAACAAAAGATGCGGGGAAGATTGCAGGTCTGGAAGTGATGCGGATCATCAATGAGCCTACGGCCTCCTCTCTTGCTTATGGGTTGGATAAAAAGCAAAATGAGGTTATCGCGGTTTACGACCTGGGTGGTGGTACTTTTGATATCTCCATTCTGGATGTTGGTGAGGGTGTTTTCCAGGTCCGCTCCACCAGCGGCGACACATTTCTGGGTGGAGATGATTTTGATCAGCGGGTTATTGATTACCTGGCAGATGAGTTCAAAAATGACGAGGGAATTGATCTTCGTGAACAGCGCCAGTCTCTGCAGCGCTTGAAAGAGGCAGCGGAGAAAGCAAAGATTGAGTTATCAACCATGCAGCAGACTGAGATTAACCTGCCTTACATCACGGCAGATGCCTCAGGGCCCAAACACCTGGTCAAGAAACTGACCCGGGCCAAACTGGAACAGCTGACCGGTGATTTAATTGAAAAATCCATGAAACCAGTCAAGCAGGCCCTGGAAGATGCCGGGCTGTCCCCTTCGGATATTGACGAAGTGGTGCTGGTTGGCGGAATGACCCGGATGCCGGCGGTTCAGGAAGCTGTTTCCGAATTCTTCGGGAAAGCTCCTCATAAAGGCGTAAACCCGGACGAGGTTGTTGCAATTGGTGCGGCGATCCAGGCTGGAGTGCTGGGCGGCGAAGTGGACGATCTGCTGCTGCTTGACGTCACTCCCTTAACACTCTCCGTGGAAACATTGGGAGGTGTTGCCACACCTTTGATTGAGCGCAACACGACTATCCCGGCCCGTGAAAGCCAGACTTTCTCCACGGCCAGTGATAATCAGTCACAGGTGGAGATCCATGTCCTGCAGGGTGAACGAGCAATGGCTGCTGACAATAAATCCTTGGGCCGATTTATCCTGGATGGAATTCCCCCGGCACCCCGTGGAATTCCACAAGTTGAAGTTACCTTTGACATCAATGCAAACGGGATTCTGGAAGTCACAGCCAAAGACAAGGCAACCGGTAAAAGCCAGAACATCACCATCACAGCTTCATCTGGTTTGAGCGATGATGAAGTAGACCGCATGCGGCAGGAAGCAGAGCAGCACGCTGAGGATGATCGCAAGCGTAAGGAACAGATTGAAACCCGTAATAACGCGGATAATCTGGCCTATACTGCAGAGAAAACCCTCAACGATCTGGGTGATAAAGTACCCGCAGATCTCAAAACCGAGGTTGAAGGGAAGGTTGCTGAACTGCGGAGTGAGCTGGAAAATGAAGAACTTGATACAGCCCGATTGCAGTCTTTGACCGAAGCTCTCACTCAGTCTCTGCAGAAAATCGGTGAAGCCGCTTATCAAACGCCTGAGGCCGGTGCTGCTCCAGATGGTATGCCGGATACGGATGAGGCAGGTCAGGCAGGTGACATGGATGATGAGGGCGACGTGGTTGAAGGAGAATTCGAGGACGTATAAACCTCGTCTGAAGAAAGAAAATCTACCCCGGGGAGTTTCCCAGGAAGCTCCCCGGTACAAGCAGTCGCAATTATTTTATTTGATGGTTTGCTCAGCAAGGTAACTGGACGTTGATATGGCAAAACGAGATTATTATGAGGTTCTGGGGGTATCCCGGGATGCGTCAGAGGATGATCTAAAAAGCGCTTTCAGGAAACTGGCGCGGAAATATCATCCTGATGTTAATGATGCATCGGATGCAGAAGAAAAATTTAAAGAGATCAATGAGGCCTACAGTGTTTTATCTGATGAGGAGAAACGAGCAGCTTATGATCGCTTCGGTCATGAAGGGGTCAAAGGGCCAAATGGTGGACCCGGTTATCAGACAGTTGATTTCTCTGATTTTGCAGATATTTTCGGGGATATGTTTGGGTTTGGCGGATTTTCAGGCGGCAGGTCTAGAACTGCAAACCGCAACGCACCCCGCCGGGGTGCTGACCTGCAGTACCAGGTCACAATTGATTTCAAGGAGGCAGTCTTTGGGGCAGAGAAAGAAATCGATCTGACCCGAGATGAAACTTGCCCGACCTGTAACGGGAGTGGAGCAAAACCGGGAACCTCGCCGACCACCTGTCAGGAATGCGGCGGCCAGGGCGAAATTCGCCAGACAAGGCAAACCTTACTGGGTTCCATGGTGCAGGTTGCCACCTGCCCGGTCTGCAACGGCCAGGGAACCGTAATCAGTACTCCCTGCTCCACCTGTTCTGGAAAAGGGCATGTCAGAAAGACCCGGAGAAAGAAGGTCAATATCCCCGCTGGGGTGGATGATGGGACGCGAATTCGTCTCGCTGGAGAGGGACAGCCTGGAGTAAACAATGGGCCTCCTGGAGATTTATACCTGGTGGTTCGGGTCAGACCCCATAAATATTTCCGCCGCAGGCAAAATGATATTCTTTTAGACTTGAATGTAAATATCCCCCAGGCCACTCTGGGCGCTGAAGTAAAAGTGCCGACTGTAGATGGTGAAGTAATGTTAAAGATCCCGTCCGGGACTCAGCCCGGGAAAATCATCAGGATGAGGGGGAAAGGCGTACCGCACTTGAGGAATAACTCGAGGGGGGATCAACTGGTGATTGTCAATGTCACGATTCCAAAACGGTTGGGCGAAGATGAGCGCGAACTGTTCGAACAGCTGGCAGATAAGATGGATAGTGAAGTTCTCCCACAGGAACGGGGATTTTTTGACCGGTTGAAAAATGTCCTGGGTGGATAGATAGAATCCACCTTCAGACAATAGAAAAGTTCAAACTGCAGGTTTTGCCACTGACCTGCAGTTTGAACTTTTCAGCGAATGATATAATACATTTACTATGATCAAATATCTTAATGTGCAAATTATTGCTTCCGGGCATGGATTTGCACTTTTGTTTTCTTACCGATGACCCAAAACGAGAAGCAGTGGATTGAAATCAGCCTGGAGGTGGACCAGGAGCCGGCTGAAGCTGTGGCATCGGCTCTTGGGGAAATTCTACCGGGCGGGGTAGTGCTGGAAAGAGCCTCCCTGGATGTTTTTCCGGATCAGTTGGATCAACTGGTTGGACCGGTTCGGGTCTACGGTTATCTCCCGGTTGACGACTTGCTGGAGGAGAGAAAAAATAAAATAAACCGCGCTCTTTATTTCCTGGGAAGAATCAGTCCTCTGCCGGCTGCAAATTACCGACCAATCCAAAATAAAGATTGGACCGAAGCCTGGAAAGTCCATTATCAGCCAATCCCTCTCGGATCGAAATTAATTATCGTTCCCAGCTGGTTGAAGAATCCGGATCCTGACCGCCAGACTGTCCTAATGGACCCCGGGATGGCTTTTGGATCTGGAACACATCCGTCGACTCAATTATGTCTGATCTTGATTGAGGAATATTTGGATGAGAACCGGGTCCGGAGTATGTTGGATATCGGGACCGGTTCCGGAATCCTGGCGATTGCCGCCGTCAAACTTGGATTAACTTTTGTGATGGGGGTTGATATTGATCCGAAAACTGTTGAGATTGCCCAAAAGAATTCCAGTTTAAACCAAACTAGTGACCGGACCAGGTTTTCAGTTGGTTCCGTGCCTTCTTTTCAGAGCGGAGAGATTCAAACTGAAAAGGTTGAGCTGGTTGCCGTAAATATGATCGCACCCTATCTGGAAAAATTGATAGGAGAAGGATTGGTAGAACTGGTAAAACCCGGAGGATCTCTGGTGCTTTCCGGAATGCTGGAGACACAAGTATCTCCATTAATCCATCAGCTGCTGGATCATCAACTGAAAATCGAAGTAAGAAGACAGCTCGGTGAGTGGGTTGCCCTTCGCCTCACCAAACCGCATTGAGACTTATTTGAAACCTGTTCCGCAGTTATAATCTAGATTGATCAGTTATAAAATTACACTTACAAACCAAGGAGAAACAATGCCTGACCTCCATCCAGATATTGAAAGAGTCTTGATTTCAGAGGAAGATATCCAGGCCAGGGTTAAAGAAATTGCCAGGGAAATTGATCAAGATTACCAGGATGCCGAAAGAATTTATTTAATTGGCATTCTCAAAGGCGCATTTATTTTCTCTGCAGATTTGTCCAGGAAAATCCAGATCCCGCACATGGTTGATTTTATGTCAATTTCAAGCTATGGCGATCGGGCGGTCACCAATGGGGCTGTCCGTCTGATTCTGGATGTCCGCAAACCAATTAAAAATGAACATGTGATCATCCTGGAGGATATTGTTGATACAGGACATACCATGAGCTATCTGTACCAAACCCTGCAGGGTCGATCTCCCGCCTCCTTGAAAACCTGTACATTATTCCGGAAAACGCGGGATGCTCTGGACGTTCCACTGAATTATGTCGGGTTCGAAATCCCCGATGTCTGGGTTGTTGGATATGGACTGGATTATGCAGACCGCCATCGGACCCTTCCATATATCGCAGAGTTGAAAAAAGAAGTTTACGAGGAATGAAGCTGACTGGCACAGCTTTTGGGTGATTCATGGCATCACGACAGCGGTCAATACGGACGGAAGGTATTGTTCTCCGACGCCGGGATTTCGGAGAAGCAGACCGGATCTTGAGATTATTCACCCGGAAGCTAGGGAAAGTGAGTGTGATTGCCAAGGGGGTGCGGAAACCGAGCTCAAAAAAATCCGGTCATTTAGAAGTCTTCATGCGGTCCTCGTTTTTGATAGCCCGCGGTCGCAACCTGCAGATTTTAACCCAGGCTGAAGTCCTGGACAGCTACGAGCCCCTCAGGGAATCTCTGGAAGGGATTGGACTTGGCTCTTATGTGGTGGAGTTGGTTGATGCTTTCACGTATGAAGAAGGATCCCATGTTAAGCTGTACGATCTAATTCAATCAACTCTCGAGCGACTCAGTCAGAACCACTCGCCAGAATTGGTTCTGCGAGTCTATGAACTCAGGCTGCTGGATCAGGTTGGTTTTCGTCCTGAGCTGTTTCAATGTGTCGAGTGCGGGGAAAAAATTACCGAGCAAGATCAATTTCTTTCTGGATCAATGGGTGGCGTTGTCTGTCCAGTTTGCGCCCGAAGTATGTCCCCGGAAATCGTCCGCCGGGTAACCTCCCGGGAATTAAAGTTTCTACGGCATTTTCAGCGGACCCGTTATCGGGAGCTGATCAATTTAACTCTGGTTCCTGAGTTGGTGGCTGCTCTTGAAGCCTCAATGCAGTATTATCTGACCCATATCCTGGAAGGGCATTTAAACAGTCCTGATTTTCTCCAGCGTGTGAAACGCTCCAGTAATAGTGGGTCAAGCGCGAGCATGTGACTTTCATCCTGTGACTTTCATCCTTGACAAGCCGCCCCGGAGCTCAGTAAAATGTAATAAAGTTACATAATCTTTTGTATATTTGTTGTATTACAACATAATTATGGAAAGATTAGATTCCGCCAGGACAAAATTAGGGTCAGTAATCAGGGGGTATTATGCATCGCTGACACCTTCAGAACAAAGAGTGGCGGATTATGTTTTAGAACATCTCCCAAATGTAATTCGGATGACCCTGGCGGAAGTGGCACAGGAAAGTGGGGTCAGTGATGCCACAGTACTCCGGTTTTGTCGATCATTGGGTTATCAGCGTTGGTTGGAATTCAAGATAGATCTGACCCAATCCTTGCCATCTCCCTCGGAACAGCTTCTGGATGAAGTTGATGAGGAGGATTCATCTGGAGTGCTGGCAAAGAAAATCTTCAAGTGCAGCATCCAGGCTTTAGAGGATACCAGTGCTGTGCTCAAGGAAGCGGATCTCAACCGGGCTCTGGATCTGATTTCCCGCGCCCAAAAAATATTAATCGTAGGAGTTGGAACATCCGGGCCGATTGCACATGAAATGTACAATCGGTTTTTTCGTCTTGGGCTAAACTGCCATGTCCAGACAGATTCTTACCTCCAGATGATGGAGACTGCATTGCTGTCTTCAAATGATTTGCTGATTGTAGTTTCCCAGACTGGAGATTCCACCGATCCTATCCGGACTGCCGCTCATGCGAAATCTCAGGGATGCCCTGTGGTTGTTATTACCGGGAACAGCGGATCGAAGCTCACAGAATTGGCGGATGTGATTTTGCTCTCTGTCTCTCATGAAACCAGAATTGAATCAATGTCATCCCGGATTGCCCAGTACGCCCTGGCCCATGCTTTATTTGTAGGTTTGATGATGAGAAATATTTCAGATGCTGTGGCCAAGGATCAGCTGATCTGGGGAGCCATGATGGATCGACCCTCTTTTCAAGATCAAAATTGATAATATCTATCAGGAGAAATTATGACAGGGACTGCGATTGAAATTAAAAAACTTCGATTTCGCTATCGAGGAAAAGAAAACATTGTGCTGGATGGGATTGATCTTGAAATAGAAGAAGGAGAATTTCTGGTGATCATGGGTTCCAATGAAATGGGAAAAAGCACCCTGGTTTCCTTTTTAAATGGATTGATTCCACATTACATGCGGGGACCTATGGAGGGCGATGTTATCGTCCGGGGGAAGAATACAAAAGAGAGCAAAGTACCCGAACTGGCGGAAGATGTAGGAATTGTTTTTCAGGATTTTGAAGCCCAATTGTTTTCCACAAATGTTGAGCTGGAGGTTGCCTTTGGACCGGAAAACTTTGCAATTGAACGGGATGATATTAAACGACGGATTGATGAAAATCTTGAGTTTGTTGGTCTGGAGGAATTTAGAAAGCGATCTCCGGTAACCCTTTCTGGAGGACAAAAACAAAAGCTGGCCATTGCCTCGGTTTTAGCGATGGAACCCAATATTTTAGCAATGGATGAAGCAACCACGGATTTGGATCCGATCAGCAAAAAGGGCGTGTATGGAATTACAAATAAGCTGCGGCTGCGGGAGGATATGACCCTGGTGGTGGTAGAGCACGACACGGAGGAAGTTCTCGAAGCAGACCGAATTGCCCTGATGCGGGATGGAAAGATAGCTAAGATTGGCACGGGGAGGGAAATTCTCAGCAACAGCTCGCTGTTGGAGGATCTTGGTGTGATGCCGCTTGGTATTCCCCGCTTCTTTGAAAATATGGGAAGTAAGCTCAGACCGCTAACCCCGCAGGAAGGAAAGACATCCTTTGACCAGGAAAATTGGTCCATCTCTGATGAAAAGTATCAGGAACTGGTTGCCGGTGAAGAACAGGTTCTGCTCTCAAAGAAAGCAGAACCGATCATCCAGTGTCGGAATTTAACACATACCTATCCGAATGGAGTTGAGGCCTTAAGCGGCGCTGATCTGGATATATACAAAGGGGAAATCGTCGCGATTGTTGGTCAAAATGGGAGCGGGAAAACTACTTTGGCCAAGCACCTCAATGCTCTTCTGCTGCCCACCAGCGGAACCGCCGAGGTCTACGGTAGATCAACCACCGAGCAGGGAGTGTTTGAAATCGGAAAAAAGGTGGGGTATGTTTTCCAGAATCCAGATCATCAAATTTTCTCTGAAGTGGTCTACGATGAAGTAGCCTTTGGACCTCGCCTTCGGGATCTTGATGAGGATGAGGTAGACCAGCGGGTCCAGGAATCCTTGTCAGCTGTTGGTTTAGAAGGTTTCGAAAAGGCGGATCCATTCAGCCTGACAAAATCTGGACGCCAGCGTGTAGCTGTAGCATCTGTTCTGGCTATTCAGCCTGATGTGCTGATACTCGATGAGCCAACCACGGGTCTGGATTACTTCGGTCAGCGGGGGATGATGGACATGGTGGTCAATCTAAATCAAATGGGGAGCACAATCATTTTCATCACTCATCATATGTGGGTGGTGGCTGAATATGCCGACCGGGTCTATGTCATCAAATACGGAAAAATATTACTGGAGGGATTAACCCGAGAAATTTTCGCCCAGGAGAAGATTTTGAAAGATTCTTCTCTGCGTCCTCCGCAATTTGTCCAATTCAGCAACCTGCTTGGTAAAACATTTCTTTCTGCGGATGAAATGCTGACCTGCATGGAAGGGAAGTAAACCATGAATATAGATTTTTATCTGGATATTGACACACCGATTCATCGATTGGATGGACGAACGAAAATGATTATCTTCCTGGCTTCTTTTGTTGCTCTGGTGCTTTTTGAGAATCCACTATATATCCTCCCGATTGCATTTTTGATCCTGCTGGAAAATTTCCTCGCAAGAGCCTGGGTCAATATCTGGCGGATACGTTTTTTGCTGTTCTTGCTGACAGTTACCAGTGTGATTATGTGGAATATATTTGCCAGTGGGGAGACGGATTTATTCTGGTTTTTTGATCTTGAATCCCTGATGTACAGCCTGGCCAGGACGATGCTGATTCTGTTAATGATTATCAGCGGTATGAATTTACTGAGCACAACCCGGAATGAGGAGCTGGTGCTGGCGATGATTAAGCTGGGTATGCCGTACCGGGTGGGATTTGCGATTTCAACCGCCTTACGGATGGTTCCTACCATATCGTCCAGTATTCATACGATTTCTCAGGCCCAGAAAAGCCGCGGCCTGGATCTGGAGGGTGGAAACATCCTGGAGCGTCTCAGGAAATTTATCCCAATTCTGATTCCTGTGTTCCTTTCCACCATTCGGGATACGAATGTCTTTGGAATGGCGCTGGAATCCAAAGGTTTTGGGGCCCGGGAGGACCGCTCTTTTTATCTGAAGATGAATATGGAACAGCGTGATATTCTCGTGCTGGCATTCTCGATATTGGTTGTGGGGACAGCCTTGTATTTGAAGTTTGCTGGATTCGGGAACATCGCGGGTCTGACAAAATTTTAAATATCAAAGTATAAAAAGACTAAGGAGCCGGTATGGATTTTCAGGAATTAGATAATTTGCTGCCATTTGTATTAAAAAGAAATAATGTCGCTCGTTATGAGGACGGAATAGTTTATATTGGTGATAGAAGGAAATATCCGTTCAAAAAGGAATTTGTGAAATGTGAGGATATTGAGAGTGTTGCCCGATCAATTGAAGGGATGGTGACTCAGGGAGGTGGGCCGTGGGTGGCTGCTGCTTTTGGGATGGTGATGGCGGCTCAAGCGGCCGAGTCCATGTCAGATCAGGATGCATTGGATTATTTAACCCGGGCCCGGGAACGGCTGATTAACACCCGTCCTACCAACACAGCAATGGCTCGCAGGTTGGGTGACAGCGTAAAAGTCGCCAGCCAGGCTCGTGAAGCGGGCCAATCAATGGAACAAGCACTTCTGGATTGGATTAAGGACCTCAGGGATCAAACCTACGAGAGTTATGCGATCCGGTCCCGCCTTGGAGCGGATCTGATTAAGGACGGTGATGGAATCCTGACCATGTGTTTTGCTGAAACCGCTTTTATTCTGGCGATGGCGATGGCCCAGCAGGATGGAAAGCAAATTCAGGTCTTCACACCGGAGACCAGACCGTATTTACAGGGAGCCCGGCTGACAGCTCCCAGCCTTCATGAGCTGGATATCCCGGTCCAAATCATCACCGATAATATGCCGGCTTTTGTGATGTCTGAGGGAAAAATCCAAAAATTCTTTACTGCCGCTGATCTGATCACAATGGATGGACATGTTGTAAATAAGATTGGAACATTTCAGAACGCTATCGCCGCCCATCATCATGCTATCCCCTACTTTGTGTTCATGTGGGGACCAGATTTTAAAAGCCCGGATCGAGCCTCCGTTGAAATTGAATACCGCGATCCAGCTGAAATCCGCTCCTGCCGGGGGACACCGACAACGATCGATGAGATCAAAGCTTATTACCCGGCGTTCGACATCACTCCTCCCTATCTCGTGGCCGGAGTGATCACCAGGCACGGTGTGCTCAGCCCTTATGATTTACCTCCCCATTTTGAGCAAGAAAGGGAAAAGGAGTAAAGAATGCCAGCAGCCATAATTGCGGGGACTCTGGTGTATGAAATACCTGGAATGGATCTCCAGGAAAGAATTATCACAACACCCTACGGCGAGGCATTAGTTTATGAGGTGAAAGGGGCCCGGTCTGATGTGCTTTTTCTACCCCGGCATGGTCTCAAGCATGATACGCCACCACACAAGATCAATTACCGGGCAAACCTTAAAGCATTGGAGCAGTTAGGTGTAAAGAGGATATTGGCAGTCAATGCTGTGGGATCGATCAATAAAGAAATTGCTCCGCTGGACCTGGCCGTTCTCAGTGATTTCTTGGATTTCACATCGGACCGGGAATCAACATTCTTCGATGGAGAAAAATTGGGAGTTAAACATATTGATGTCAGCACTCCTTACTGTCCATATCTCCGGCAGACGCTGCTGGAGGTTGCTGATGAAATGGAAATCCCAGTTCACCCGGAATCCGTTTACGTCTGCACCAATGGCCCCCGACTGGAGTCCCCGGCAGAGATCCGGATGTATGATCAGCTGGGAGGAGATGTGGTCGGAATGACAGGAATCCCGGAAGCCGTTCTGGCTAAAGAACTGGGGATTTGCTACGCCTCGGTGGCTTTCTCAATCAACTGGGCTGCCGGGTATCAGGAGACGGTTGAGTTTACATCTGATACGGATGGCTTGAAAAAAATGAAGAAAGACATGCTGGATTTACTGATGGAGGTTATCGCATCCTCAGCGGATTCCGAGTGTTGTACTGAGTAACAAGCAGGTTGCTGTAGATCCAACGATCTGCGGATGCCAACCTGAAATAAAAAGGAGGTGATATCCCATCTCAATTTGAAATTGAATAATCTGCTCCTGGCATTTGTTAGCTTTATATTCATCCGTACTATGATAAGGAGAGAAAAATGAAGGAAGTTATTACTATGTGGAAGAACACCAGGATGGTTATTCTGGTGGCTCTTTCTGCCGCAATTTATGCAGCCTTTCTGATTGTTTTTAAAGGCGGCATAGTCCTCGTTCCTGGTATTACCGAAGTTCGCCCCGCAAATGTTTTCCCGCCCGTGTTTGGCTTGCTCTTTGGTCCTGCCGGTGCCTGGGGATCCGCAATTGGCAACCTGATTGGGGATATGTTCGGCGGCAGTCTGGGAATTGGTTCAATTTTTGGCTTCTTCGGAAACTTCTTCCTGGGCTTCGTTCCTTACAAGATGTGGGGAGCCACTTTTGGTCTGGTGAAGAAAGACGATATGTCCCTGGACATGAGCGACTGGAAAAAAATCGCTGCTTTTGAGATCGTTGCCCTGACCGGCGCAGCAGCCTGCGCGATTATCATCGCCTGGTACCTCGATCTGGCAGGAATTGTCCCCTTTGCATTCCTGGGGATCACCATCACTGTCAACAACTTCGCAGCTGCAGTAGTTTTAGGACCGATCTTGATTGCACTCCTCTACACCCGGGTTAAAAATTGGGGATTGTACTGGACCGATGTGATGGAAAAAGAAGATGTCGCAAAGGGTTTCGCCACAAACCTGGGATCGATTTTAATGATTGTCGGTTCTCTGGGCGGCTTGATTGTGGGGATCCTGGTTGCAACCGGTGCTGCCGGTCAGCAGCTTTATGGATTTGCAGGTGAATCAGGACAGACTTCTGTCTGGTTGGCAGTTCTGCCTTTCATCCTCCTGGTGCTGGTCGCATCCTTAATGCTCTCGGGTCAGGAACAGTTCACAGAAGAAACACTCTAACCTGATTCGATCATCAGGAACAAAAGATCGGGACGGGAGAACCCGTCCCGATTTCTTATCCGGGGATTGTTTGAAGAAAATTTTATAAGGAAGATCTATGGAAAAATTTCAAGCCGATCTGTGTATAAAAGGGGGAACAGTCTTGACCGTGGATCAGGAACGGCGTGTGATCCCTGATGGGGTAGTGTTTACAGCCCGGGATCGCATTATCGCTGTTGGGAAATCCAGCGAGTTGAAAGATGACTATCAAGCAAAAAGAATAATTAACGCTGATGGAATGCTGGTGATTCCGGGTTTGATCAATGCCCACAGCCACCTGGCGATGACCTTGTTCCGGGGTTTTGTGGAAGATCTGGTTCTGCAGAAATGGCTCGAAAAAGTCTGGAAATATGAACTCAGTGCCCTGGATGCTGAAGCGGTCCGAGCAGGTTCCAAATTAGCGCTGGCGGAAATGATTAAAGGTGGGATCACCTGTGCCCATGATATGTACTGGCATTATGACCAAACAATTGAGCTGGCAGAAGAAATTGGGTTCCGGCTGCTTTCTGGACCTCCTATCACCCGGCTCGGGGATCCAGATTTTGATGAAATGTTTCAGAAAGCAGAAGATACACTGGCCTGGATAGACGATTTGTCCTATGTCCACCCTGTTTTGCAAACTCACAGCACCTACACCACGAATTCATTGATGATGGAGACTGTTCGTGAGTTTAAAGAAAAATATCAGGTGAGTTTCACCACCCACGCCTCAGAAAATCAGGCTGAAGTGGATGATGTCTATGAAATGTATCAGCGGTCACCGATTCAAGTATTACATGATCATCAACTGTTAGACGATTCCACAGTTCTGGCTCACTGTGTGAAAGTAACCGAGGAGGAAATTGAGCTGCTAAATCAAACGGGCACTCATGTGGCTCACTGCCCGGAAAGCAATCTGAAACTGGGTTCCGGGATTGCCCCGGTTGCCGCGATGCTGGAAACAGGAATTAATGTTTGCCTGGGAACGGATGGGGCTGCGTCGAATAATGATCTCGATCTATTGAGTGAAATTCGAACAGCCGCACTGCTACAAAAAGGAGTCAATCACAATCCGGAATTATTAAATACCGAGCAGGCGCTGGAAATGATCACGATCAATTGTGCGAAGGCATATCACCTTGATTCCCTGATTGGCTCCCTGGAAGTTGGTAAAAAAGCTGACCTGGTGCTGGTTGACCTTGATCGGATCCACCTAACTCCAAATTTTGACCCGTCCGCAAATCTAATTTATTCGGCAGTAAAATCTGACGTGGACACTGTGATTATTGACGGAAAGGTCCATCTCGATAGTGGCAATTTACTCCTGCTCGATGAAGAGGAAATTAAGGCAGATGTTCGGGCCATCGACTTTTTGTCCAAATGATCCCGGAATGAATCGGAAAGGAAAAAATCTGTTCAGGCTGAGGAGGAGCAGTAAATGGATTATCAGAATGAAAAACAACAGGTTTTGGATACCGTCCGACTGGCATATGAATCGGATTTAATTCGGATGTCAGCTGGAAATATCAGCACCAGAACTCCGGACGGAAATGTAGCAATAACACCCAGCGGTATCAAGTATTTTCGGATGAAAACGGAAGATATTTCTATAGTCGATCTGGACGGAAATCAAATTGAGGGTCCCAAATCATCATCGGAAACCCCCATGCACACGGCGATCTACCGTGAAATTCCCCGGGCCCAGAGTATTGTGCACACTCATTCAATTTATGCTATGGTTTTTGCCCATCTTAAAAAGGATATTCCCCTGGCGAGTGTGGAACTGATGGTTTGCGGGGCTCCGATTCCCGTCGCTCCCTGGGCCAGCCCGGGAACGGCAAAAGCCGGCCAGGTCACAGTGGATATATTCCAGAATCACCCGGAACTGTCCGTACTGTTACTCCGGCAGCACGGTCTTGTCGCGCTGGGTACCTCCCTGTATCAAGCTTACGAGATGGCTTACAACGCAGAGATCGGACTGGAGGTTTATCATAAAGCCTCTCTGGTGGGAGAACCGAAACCGTTTTCAGCGGATCAGATTGCTGAAATAAAAGAAGTCTACGGGCTGTAGAGGCACTCCAGTCTTATAAATGGATTTTTCAAAAAGGCTGCTGTCAGGTTTCAGCAGCCTTTTTTTATGATCTGCAGCACCGTTTCTATGGTTATCTTTATCCTGGGGAACAAAAATCTGGCCCCGAGAGATAATTGAAGGCTTCTGGTTAGTAGAAAATTATCAATTGATTAATATTTATTGAGTGACAAAGGAAGAACGGTAAAATTCACCTACAATGAGCCTAATTAACTTTTATTCGTACAGGAGAACTTTATGACTGATCTGACCATGGCAGAAGCACCTGCCGAAAAAACACAGGTTGAAATGACTCCTGAGGCCGTCGGGGCGGTGGAGTCTTTGATCAAGAAAAAGACCTGCTATTAGAAGTCAAGTAGAACTTTAACAACTCAATACCTAACTT
>CAZTWV010000019.1:0-50927 GCA_964618295.1 uncultured Anaerolineales bacterium
ATTCAGTGTCCACTTTTGAACTTTATAGGTGTCCAGTTTTCATCTTTGCCTAACACCTTATCGACCTGCCTGATCTAGAAAACATGCGAAAATACCAGCCAGGACAAGATCTATCCACCGACCAACCCGTGCTATAATTCAATTCAGATTCGAGAGCAAACTTCACATAATTTTCGAGTTCTATGATAACTTCCGGTTTTGCAGCTTACTATCTGATCCTGATCTTGCTCAGCGCAGCTGCTCTGATCAAAGCTTTTTTGCTCTGGAAAAAGGGGAAATTCCCGCAAGGATCCAGGATGGTATTCGGGCTGAGCATACTGACGATCATCCGGGTTATCATCCTGCTGATGGCAGTTTTCATGTGGCAGGGCGAAAATGGATTTTCTCCCAGATTTAACTTGTTCAACATCAGCTTTGATTTTATTTGTTTTTTAATTATTTTCTGGATTTGGAACTTCCCAGAACCAAGCCGAATCGTTGATACAGCCGGGGCTGTTGCCAGTGGGACAGCCGCTGTTGCTGTCATTCTCACAGCTGTGGTTTTTCCTCAACTCCTGACATCATTTTTAGCATCCAAGCTACTCTGGCAGCTGCTGATCTTCGGCCTCATGGCTGTCAGCCTGGCTCTGATCATCATTAGAAAACCAAATCAATGGGAAAGCGGTCTTTTGATGGGGGGAATTCTGACAGCTGGCACAGTTTTAAACTGGATTTTTCCACCCACTACTGCAGAATTTGTCGACGTGCTTCAACTGAGTCAACTGGCAGCTTATCCGCTGTTGATGATCCTGGTAGATCGTTTTCATTTAGATCAACAAAAACCACTCCCTGGAAAATCTGAGGGAGAGGAAGGAGAAATTCGCCGTCGAACTGCAGTGGATTTCAACCTTATGAGTTTAATCCAGGGACTGTTTTCCAAACAGCCGTCTGGTGATCTGCTCCACCAAATAGCCCGCAGTGCCTCGGAGCTGATGCTGTCAGACCTGACCTTGTTATTTGATACACCCGACAAATACGGGAAAGTCCGTGTCATTGCTGGATACGATCTAATTAGAGAAGAAATACTTCAAAAATTTACCCTGGAAGCGCGCAGTATCCCCTTACTGTCAAATTATATTGAAAACGGCAAAGTCCTCCATTTGCCCGCCAGCAGCACATCCCGCGATTTATCTCATTTATCTCATACACTTCAGCTAACAGCCCCTGGACATTTATTAGCTGCTCCAATCCAGATTCCGAACGGAAATAAAAAGATCGGTCTGGTTTTGTTTTCACCATTTTCCAATCGGCCCTGGTCCCAATCGGATCAAGACTATGCTGTTCTTCTAACAAATTTTTATTCAGCAGCATTCCGGCACCATTTTGCACTAGAACATGAAGAACCAGATCAAGTCAAGAAAACCATCCGGGAACTTTCATCCAAACTGACCCAGCTGACCCAGGATAAACAGAACCTGCAGAAGGATCTGGCGGAGGTCGCCCGGGAGTTTGAGCAAATCCGCTGGAAAAACGAGGAGCAACAGAAAACAATTGAAGATCTAAAAGAAGATCAGGGAGCTTTGTTAACTCACATTAAAATGCTCTCAAATCTTGCGGAGCGGGAATCACTGGAAGCTTATCAAAAATATCTCAGTATGGTCGAAAAAGAACTGGAAATCAAGCGCGTAAAACAAACATCCTCAGAAAGCAGCCAGGAACCGGACGAACCACAATCAGACAAAAAGAATGCGAGTTTACCGGTTGTGCTTGAAACTGTTACCCAGGATCTCGGCCAGATATTGGAAGATAAACAAATAAAACACTCAACTTCACTGCCTGCAGATATTCCACCCCTGAAAATGACTTTTGGCCTTTTTCGAGAAATACTTACTATCTTACTGACCAACGCAGTAGATGAAACAACTTCCGGGGGAGAAATCAGCATTCTGACTCAAATTTTTGATGAGGATGAGAACCAGCGTTTTGCTCACCTAAAAATCTCCGATCAGGGATCGGGTTATTATCCTCATGAACTGGCTGCAGTGCTTAACCATCCACTCAGCGCCGAAGAACAGGAAAAACTAACCCGCCAGATGACGAATCTTTATGTTTCTAAGAACCTGGTTGAAAATGAAGGCGGCCGATTATGGGTGGAAAGTGAACCTGGAGAAGGAACAACGGTCAGTCTGCTTCTTCCGCTGAAGATCTAAGCCGCCAAGCCACTGA
Organism: uncultured Anaerolineales bacterium; assembly: GCA_964618295.1. Classification (GTDB taxonomy): domain Bacteria; phylum Chloroflexota; class Anaerolineae; order Anaerolineales; family UBA11858; genus B10-G9. Next base: position 2,206 of record CAZTWV010000019.1, read on the forward strand.
CTGGAATAAATCTTGCACAATATCCATTGAAATCAATGCTGCTGGAAGTGAACCCGAATTCAGCTGACCGGCTCTTAATCTGGTTAAAAATAAACCGGGGTAATGCAAACGGATACTGCAAAGATTTGGACAGATATGTCGTAAACAGATTATGAAAGAAGGGCATAAACAAAGGCAGGATCCATTGAAACTCAAAACCATCATCCTGATCAGCCTGGCTGCAGTTGGGCTTCTGGCTGCTGTTTTTCTGCTTCCTTTCCTGGGCGGCCGCAGCTTTTTTTCTCCCGGTATTGCTCCAGACCAAGAAAGCAGCATTTTCCCAGGCAGCAGCCAATCCACATCCACCCCTTTCAAGCCCCAGGCGGCAACTTCCACCTACTTGCCTACAGATTATCCGACCAGCACACCCACGCCAACCCCAACCCCCCGTCCGGAAATTGTAAATCCCACCAGAAATAAAGCGGTAACATCTATTCTTCAGCCCCAGGATCAGGTCAACATATTGTTGCTGGGTTCAGATTTACTTCCAAATGGAGCAGGATTCCGGACTGACGTGATTATTCTGGTGACGGTCAATAAAGCAGATAAAACTGTCAGCGTAACCAGTTTCCCCCGGGATCTCTATCTGTATATCCCTGGTTGGACTGATCAGCGGATTAATACAGCTTATCCTCACGGTGGATTTAACACTCTTAAACAAACATTTAGTCATAATTTTGGTGTCAGTCCTGACTACTTTATATTGATCAATCTCTGGTCGTTTGAATATATTGTGAATGATCTGGGAGGAATAAATATCAATGTCCCCCGCACGGTTTGCGACAACAATTGGTCTGGAACCAATTATCACTGCGTTTATGCCGGAACTCAACATTTGTACGGGAAAGAAGCTCTCTGGTATGTCCGAACCCGGAAAACGACCAACGATTTTGACCGCAACGTCCGCCAGCAGCTGGCTCTGGAAGCGATTCTTGACCGCTTTTTTTCACTGGATATTATCGGGAAGATCCCTGACCTGTACGGGACATATAAAGAAAATGTAGTCACCAACCTTGACCTGGGAACAGTCCTGGACCTGGTACCAACCGCATTAAAATTAAAAGACCAAAACCGGATTACTCAGTATTATATTAATGATTCAGTCGTCACCGATTGGGTTACACCTGGAGGTGCACAGGTGCTGCTGCCAAATTATGCAAAAATCCGTTCCATTTTGAAACAGGCATTAAACAGCCCTTATGCAGAATAGTTGATCAAGAAACACCCCAGAGGAGGGTGGAAAGATGTTAACGGGAAAAGGAATGTACATCTGGAAAATCCAGGAATGCCACAATGGAGACATTAGCGTAATCCTGGACAAAGCAATCAAAGCTAAATACACCCATGTATTAATAAAAATCGCAAATGGGATCTACAACTACAATATCGATTGGGAAAGGAAAGTGGACCTGGTTCCCCCCCTTGTACAGGCTCTCAAAAGCAAAGGGATTGAAGCCTGGGGCTGGCACTATCTGTTTGGAGATCAACCTGAACAGGAAGCACAAAAAGCAATCAACCGAATTCGTGAATTAGGCGTGGACGGTTACGTGCTGGATGCTGAGGGTCATTACAAAGGGAAATACAATTCAGCAAAAATATTTATGAACTCCTTGACCAATTCAATCAAGGATATTCCAATCGCGCTCAGTTCATACCGCTATCCTTCCTATCACCCCCAGCTGCCCTGGAATGAATTTCTGAAGAAAGTAGATTACAACATGCCCCAGGTGTACTGGATGCAGTCCCACAACCCAGGAGCTCAACTTCAAAAATGTGTTGCTGAGTTCAGAAATATGGCCTACACGCCGCCGATCATCCCAACTGGAGCAGCGTTCACAGAATGGGGTTGGATGCCTCACGCCAGTGAAGTCCTGGAGTTCATGCAAAAAGCCCAGGATATGAATTTAAGCGCTGTAAATTTCTGGGAGTGGAGCAATATGTATAAATATCTTCCAAGGGAGATCTGGCAAACAATTCGCGATTTCCCCTGGGGTTCAGGACCTGAAGTCCCCTCTGATATTGCCGAGCTTTTTATCGAAGCCCTCAACACGGGAAATGTAGATCAAATTGCTTCTCTGTATCGAGAAAATGCTGTGCACATTACCCCGGAACGATCTGTCCAGGGGGTAGAAGCCATCAAAAGCTGGTACAGTTCCCTGCTGAATGAAGTGCTTCCTGACGGTTCATTCACCCTGGCCGGATATTCTGGAAAAGGCAGTATCCGCCATCTGAGCTGGACTGCATCCTCAAAAAACGGAAATGTTCAAAACGGGAGCGATACAATCGGGTTAATGGAAGATAAAATCGCTTACCATTTTTCCGAATTCAGTCTCACTGAGTAACTTATCAAGCCCCGGAATGCTGTCTAAGAATCAATCATCAGAAACCGGTCTGACGATGTCCCAGGGAATCGTCAGCAATGTGACTTGATCCCCTTCCCTGACCTCAACGACATCTTTTCCTTTTTGAGCAGCTCGAGTCTGAAGCGGCGCATAATCAAGACGAGCAGATTTCGGAGCATACTCCTTCAAATGAATCGTTACCCGTAAATTCCCCTTACCTACAGTCATTCCGGCCAGGCTGTCTTCCTCTGGAAGCTTCCAGGCAATCACACCTTTTCCATATCGACCCTGCACAGGGAAGTCCGCCTGCTCTACCCGTTTAGCCCTCCCGCTGGAAGTCAAGAAGAACATCTCCTGTTTTCCAGAGAGAATTTCCATTCCGATAATCTGATCATCTTTTTCCAACTTCATTCCATTGACGCCCGCTGCAACCAATCCCATGTCACGGACATCCTCTTCGGAGAAGCGGATTCCCATCCCGGATCTTGAGGCCAGAAAAATATCCTGCTCCCCGCTGCTGAGGCGAATTGAAACCAGGCGGTCACCTTGATTGACTTTCACCAGTGTGAAAGGCTGGGCGGATGGACCAGGCAGTTCACAAATCTCGCTTTTCTTAATCATGCTCTGTTCAGTTACCGTGACCACAAACCACGATTCATCCCGTTTCGCTTTTGGCGGGAGACCAAAGACAGAACTCAATGCCACCTGATCTGTGAAAGGGGTCAGCTTCGAAAAATGGGTACCCTGGGAAGGTTTTTCCGCTTCCGGAATTGTATGAACAGGAATTGCAGCAGCTTCCCCATCTTCTGCAACCAGGTATAGAGTATCCCGGGTATTAACCCGAACTAACCAGTTAGGTACATCCCAGCCACTGGGCCTGGGCGTGTCGTCATCCGGTGTCCGGGCGATCAGGCCTTCACGATTGATCATCACCCAGACATTTTCCGAGGGTGTAAGCTGGTTCAGTTTCATCGGGGCCGCTTTCAAACCACCCTCTACCATGGCAATCTGTGTTCTCCGCGGATCTGCATATTTCTCTTTCAACTCCAGAAGAGAAGCGGCAATCACATCCCGCATTTTTTTCGGAGACTTAAGTAGCGATTTCAAGGCTTTGATGGTTTTTTTGATCTGCTTCAGCTCTTCCTCAATTTTTTTCCGTTCCAAACCAGCCAGGCGGCGCAGGGGCATATTTAAGATCGCCTGAGCTTGAATCTCGCTGAGGCTGAATTCCCGAATCAAATTATTTCGGGCCGTTTCAGCAGTCCGTGAGCGCCGGATGATATCAATGACTTGATCCAGGTTATCGAGCGCGGTTGTAAGCCCTTCCAGGACATGTTCCCTGGCTTCAGCTTTCTTCAGATCAAACTCGCTGCTGCGTTTCACCATCGATTGGCGGTGTTCCAGGAACACCTGCAGGGATTGTTTCAAACTCAGCAGTTTTGGTTCATCTTCCACCAATGCCAGCATAATGATACTGAAGGTATTTTCTAAAGTTGTCCGCTTAAATAAAATCTCCAGGATTTCCTCGGGGTCAGCAGATTTCATCAGTTCAATTACAATCCGCATTCCCTGGCGGTCTGATTCATCCCTTAAATCTGCAATTCCTTCTAACTTTTCATCCCGCACCAATTTTGCAATTCTTTCCAGCACGGTGATCTTCTTGGTGAGATAGGGAATTTCCGTAATCACAATTCGGTTTCTGCCCCGGGACATTTCCTCAACAATCGCTTTGGCCCGAACCCGAATTTTCCCACGCCCGCTCCCATAGGCACTTTTTAAACCACTTCTGCGCTGGTCCTGGATCACCACCCCGCCTGTTGGAAAATCCGGGCCCTGGATAAATTCGGATAATTCCTCAACCGTGATCTTTTCCATTCCTTTCCAGTTTTCCAGCATGTAAACTAAGGCATCGACCACCTCTCCGAGATTGTGCGGTGGGATGCTGGTTGACATCCCAACTGCAATACCGGTTACTCCGTTTACTAACAGATTAGGCAGGGAAGAAGGCAGGACCGCTGGTTCCTGTAAAGTGCCGTCAAAATTATCCCGAAATTCAACTGTTTCTTTCTCAAGATCCGTCAGCATCAAACCGGCCAGCTGGGCCATGCGGGCTTCGGTGTAGCGCATGGCTGCCGGAGAGTCCCCATCAATCGAACCATAGTTTCCCTGGCCATCCACCAGGGGATAGCGCATCGAAAAATCCTGAGCCATCCGGGCCATCGAATCATATACGGCCATATCTCCATGGGGGTGGTATTTTCCAAGGACTTCTCCGACAATCCGGGCTGATTTTTTATAGGAGGTTTCCGGTCCGATCCCCATATCATTTAAGGCGTAGAGAATTCGGCGGTGAACTGGCTTTAATCCATCCCGAGCGTCTGGAAGAGCTCGAGAGACAATCACGCTCATCGCATAGTCCAGATAAGCCTGCTGCATCTCATCATCAATATCAATTTGCTGGATCATCCCGAGTTCCATACTTTCCTCCAATAACAACACAACACGGAATACAGTTGGAGATCAGCACTCCCCACCCAGCGTATTCCGTCCTTATCTTCATTTTTGATTTTTCTCTGAATTAATACGCAGAGGATTATATCACGATTTTCTCTCATGATTTTTCAGCTACCCCAAAAGGGGATTAAGAAAATAAAAAGCCAGCGGCTTGCTCACCGCTGGCTCTTTAACTTTTTTTGTAAACGAATGTTACTCAGCTACCGCATCTGTTTCTACTTCTTCCTCAGCTTCTTCCAGGTCTTCCAGATTTTCAAGATCTCCAGGAGCAGCAACCAGCGGCCGTTGGTCCGGCTCTGCTTCTTCAACGTATTCCGGAGAGAAAGGTCCCCTGACAAATCCTGTTCCGGCAGGAATCAATTTTCCTATGATCACATTTTCTTTCAAACCATAGAGCGGATCTTCAGCCCGATCCACAGCTGCCTGGGTCAAAATCTTGATGGTATGCTGGAAGGATGCCGCAGAAAGGAAAGACTCTGTATTCAAAGCGGCTTTTGTGATTCCAAGCAGGATCTCATTGTACTTGATCGGCTGCTTGCCATCCGTCAGCAGCTCTTCATTTCTCTGAATAACACCAATCCGGTTTTCCAGCTCCCGCGGTAGGACATCCGCATCTCCTGAATCCAGCACATTGACCTTGGACATCATTTTTGCAATCACGATCTCAAAGTGTTTATCGTGAATGTTCTGTCCCTGGGAGCGGTATACCTTTTGGACTTCAGAAAGGATGTAGTGCTGGCAGGCTTTTCGGCCGCTGATGCGGAGGATATCGTGGGTATTCAAGGAACCCTCGGTCAGCGGTTGGGCAGGTTCAACACGTTCTCCGTCTTCTACAGCCAGGCGGGCGTTACTGGGGATTTCATAGTAACGTTCATCACTGACTTCATAAGAAACAATTACGTCTCGATCTTCAAAGCGGATCCGCCCCCCCCGTTCGGCGATCACCTGGTCATCCTCACTCTTGGAAGCGAGAATATCTCCCTCTTCCACCACATCTTCTTCTTTTACCCGCCGCCGGTAGCCTTTGGGGATTTCATAATTATCGCTGGCCATTTCACTGTGTGTGACGCGCACCACACGCATATCACTGTATTTATCAGATTTTTCAACACTGACCACACCTGCAATCTCGGTCAGCACCGCCTCACCTTTTGGTGCTTTACGGGCTTCGAAAAGCTCTTCAACACGGGGGAGACCGGTTGTAATATCGCTGGCAGCAGCTACACCGCCGGTGTGGAATGTCCTCAAGGTCAGCTGGGTGCCTGGCTCACCAATTGATTGAGCCGCCACAATCCCTACTGCGGAGCCAAGACTGACCGGCTCACCCCGTCCCAGGTCCAGGCCGTAGCATTTGGTACACAGACCATGTTCCAGCTTGCAGGTCAGAGGAGAATAAACCCGGACAGATTGGACATCTGATTTTTGAATCCGGCGGGCAATATCCCTGGATACCAGGGCGCCCTTTTCAAACAGGATCTCACCAGTTTCTGGATCGACAACATGCTCCGCCAGCACCCGGCTGAAAACCCGATCCTGAAGTTTCTGCCCGGCCACGTCTTCATCCCGGTCCAGGATAATCGAATCTTCTGTCCCACAGTCCTCAGTATTAACAATCGCATCCTGGGAAACGTCCACCAGGCGCCGGGTCAAGTATCCCGCATCAGCGGTTCGCAACGCGGTATCCGCCAAACCCTTCCGGGCACCATGACTGGAAATAAAGTATTCCAGAGCTGAGAGACCTTCCCGGAAACTGGACCGAATTGGGAGAGGAATAATCTGACCGGAGGGATCAGCCATCAAACCCCGCATTCCTGCGAGCTGAGATACCGGTCCGAATCCACCTTTTGTGGCGCCGGAGACTGCCATCACAGCCATATTCCCGTGCGGGTCCATATTCGATCGAACCGCATCCCCAACATCCGAAGTTGTCTTCTGCCAGATATCAATCACCCGCTCATCCTGTTCCTGGCCAGTCAAGAGACCCCGCCGGAAGCTGCGTTCCACAGAGCGGACTTTTTCAAGTGCTTCCTGAACGATTTTCTCTTTTTCAGGAGGAATCATCAGATCTGCAACCGCAATCGAATATCCGGATTTTGTAGCATACATAAAGCCCAGATCTTTGATCATATCCGCGGCCCGGGTTGTAGTCTCGTTATCACAGTATTCGTAAATTTCTGAAATTAAATCTTTAACGTCGCCTTTGACCAGGGCCCGGTTGACATATTGAACCTCCGGGGGCAGGGAATGGTTGAGAATAGCCCGTCCAACGGTGGTATCTACGATTCTTTCTTCCGGCTCTTCTAATCTTTCCCCTTCTTCGTCATACCAGGTGTTAACTAAAAGCCTGATCTTGGTCGGGACCTTGATTTGATCCAGTGAATACGCTGTTTCAACCTCTTCAATACTCGAGAAAACTCTGCCATCCCCCGGATAACTGCGTTCGTCCATCCGGGTCAAATAATAAACCCCCATCACCATATCTTTCGATGGAGCAATAATGGGTTCACCATTCGCCGGTTTTAACAAGTTCTTGGTAGAAAGCATCAGATCCCGGGCTTCCTTGACAGCTTTATGAGAAAGCGGGACATGAACAGCCATCTGATCCCCGTCAAAGTCTGCGTTAAAAGCTGGGCAAACCAAGGGGTGAAGCTGAATAGCGCTTCCTTCAATCAATTGAGGTTCAAACGCTTGAATACCCAGCCGGTGCAGGGTTGGAGCACGGTTTAACAACACCGGTCTGCTGGTAATTGCCTCATCAAGAGCTTCCCAGACTTCCGGACGATTCCGTTCAATCAGCCGCTTGGCACCTTTAACATTAGAGGCATAACCTCTCTTGACCAATATGGCAATCACAAAAGGTCGGTAAAGTTCCAGGGCCATCTTTTTCGGCAGACCGCACTGCGACATCTCCAGTTTCGGACCGGAAACAATCACCGAACGGCCAGAGTAGTCAACCCGCTTCCCGAGCAGATTCCTTCTGAAACGACCCTTTTTGCCTTTCAGCATGTCGCTGAGAGATTTTAATTCCCGTCTTCCCCGGCGAGAAAGTGCTTTTCCGCGCTGGGAATTATCAATCAGGGAGTCAACAGCTTCCTGAAGCATGCGTTTTTCATTCCGAACAATCACATCCGGAGCGCCAAGCTCAAGCAGCCTCTTCAGACGGTTGTTGCGGTTAATCACACGCCGGTACAAATCATTCAAGTCAGATGTGGCAAACCGACCACCATCCAGCTGCACCATGGGACGCAGATCCGGAGGAATAACAGGAAGAACCGTCAAAATCATCCATTCTGGCTGATTTTCTGTATGGCGGAAGGCATCCACCACCTTTAGTCTTTTGGTGGCTTTCTTTCTTTTTTGCTTGCTTCCTGTAGTGCGAATTTCATTCCAGAGTTCTTCAGAGAGAACATCCAGATCCAGCCGCTTCAGGATATCGTAAAATGCTTCAGCGCCCATTTCTGCCTGGAAAATCTGTCCCCACCGGGAGCGGAGCTCGCGGTATTCAGCTTCTCCCAGGAAAGTCAGCGGCTGTAAATTGGTCAGTTCATCCCGCAGTTTTTTATACTCAGCCTGGGCGGAGTCCTTTGCATCATCAAGTTTTTCCCGTAAGTTTGTGATCTGCTGAGAAGTCTCTGCCCGGACCCTGGCAATATCTAATTTGATATGTTCGAGTTCGTTATCCCGGGCTTCCTGTAAATTTTCTTCAATTTCGCTCAATCTTTTCTTAACTACATCTTGAATATCAGCGATATGAGACTTGGCAACTTCCTCGCCTTTATTGACAATTACAATTTCAGTCTCTGGAAAAACGATCTCCGATTTGGCTTCTTCACCTTCACTATCACGGAGAGAGTTTTCAAGCTGCTGCCCGTGCTTAATTACAGGCTCAAGATCCGCGGCAATTTGTTCATCAAAGTTGTTTTTTACTTCAGTTTGTTTCTCTTCCAGCTCCACCAATTCCAGTTCTCGTTGTTCTTCAATGGTTTTGATGGCTTCAGTGATATCCTCACCGATCTCGCCTTCATCACTGGTGTATTTGGTTTCCAGATTTTCCAGTGCTTTGGTCCGGCCATCCTCATCCACATGAGTTACGATATATTGAGCAAAATACAGCACTCGATCGAGGTCTCGCCGGGACATATCCAGGAGACGCCCCAGAATAGATGGAATTCTTCTTGTAAACCAGAGATGAGCAACGGGAGCAGCCAACTGGATGTGACCCATTCTTTCCCGTCGGACTGATGAGCGGGTAACTTCTACACCGCATTTATCACAGACAATTCCTTTATAGCGGATGTTCTTGTACTTCCCACAATGACATTGGTAATCCCGGGTAGGACCGAAAATCGCCTCGCAAAACAGACCGTCTTTCTCTGGTCGAAGGCGGCGGTAGTTGATAGTTTCCGGTTCTAGAACCTCACCATAGGACCAACTCATGATGACTTCAGGTGATGCCAGACCAATACGAAGTTTTTGTAACCCCTTTGTTTTCACGCAAGTGCCTCCTGAATTTAAATTGGTGAAACCTCTTCGAAGAAGGGACTCCAGAGAACTGCCCCGATCATTTGATTGTTAATCTTTTTCCCAAAATGACATGCTGACCTGAACCCAACCAGCAGACTTATCTGCTCCGGGTTTCGTTTATTTCTTGAATCAAAAAAGAAAAAAATAAGCTAATAATCAGGCACCGCCATAGGGAACGGATAGTTTGTAATCTAAACGCACAAAAGCAAGCGCTTCAGCCTCTTTCTTTAAGCGCTCGCAAAATTTTGATGGCGTTGATAATTGAACATGCAAAGAGTAATTATACAGGTTCAAGGCGGTCCAGTCAATACCTGTTCCTCTTCAGAGGAGGGACCTTTCTTTTCTATCAAACTTAATTCCCCCTGACAGGCCTCAGTTTACCATAACCAACCAGGTCCGGCTATAGGAGTTTCCTCACCCCCGGCTGGTCACCTTTGAGCTTTTCAGGTTGGCGAATTGGGATTGAAAGATAAAATTTACTTCCCTGGCCCAGTTCGCTTTCAACCCAGGTTTTTCCACCGTGCCGTTCCGCAATCGACTGAACAATTGCCAGCCCCAGTCCTGTCCCCTGCTGTTTATCCTTCTCTCTGCTTTCCACCCTGTAAAATTTTTCATATAAACGCTGCTGGTCAACCGGGGAAATCCCAATCCCGGTGTCCTGGACCTCAAATACAATCTGGCCTTCCTGGAGCTGATAACGGAGCCAAACATCGCCATGCTGAGTGTTAAAATTGATTGCATTATCTACCAGATTTCGCAAAGCTTGAGTCAACAAGGCTTTATCTGCTGAAATAAACGGGATGGTCTGTGCCGGGGGATCAACGTGTAAAGTGATCTTTTTCTGATTAGCCCGGATTTGATAGGCATCAACCACTTCAGCAACTATATCCGGGGCTGAAATCATATCCAGCTTTAAGCCAATTTCCGCTTCAATCCGTCCCAGGTCGAGCAGGTTCTGGACCAGGTGGGACATTGATTCCACTCCCATAATTATTTTATGAACATAATTTTGCTGCTGGTCATTTAATTCCCCAACCATCTCCAACATTGTGGCATAACCCCGCATCAAGGTCAGTGGAGATCGCAGGTCGTGACTGACGGTGGAGACAAAATCAGACTTCAGTTCTTCAACTTCTTTATGCTGTGTGATATCTCGAAGGACACAAACCTTGCCAAGCTGCTGTTCTTTGCCAATCACTGGAGAAACACTGGCCAGGTACACTTTACCGCCTTCCAAATGAATCTCTTTGGTTCTTTCAAAATCAGAATCTTCCTGGATCAAATCCATCAACTCCTGATTGGTGGTAATTTGGTGCAGATCGCTGCCGGGCTGAACTGCCTGGTCCAGATCGATCAAGTCACCTGCTACTGGATTACAGAGCAGTAGTCGATTTTGATGATCTGTAACGATGATTGGATCAGGAGTGGAAGCCAAAATCGCTGCCAGACGCTGTCTTCCCAGTTCAGCGTTCTTGAACAGTAAGGAATTTGAAGCAGCCAATGCTGCCTGCCCGGCCAGGGTACTCATAAAACGAACTTCACTGTCCGGGAAGTTATGGGGTTGGTCATAAGCAACCCAAATTACACCAAAATATTGTTGATCCTGCTGAAGAGCGACAGCAAGAATTGCCCCGGGAACCGGGTTCCCGTCCGCAGCATCCAGCAAAGGCATCCGGGCTGGATTAGAGACCACGACAGGAGAACGACTGCTGGCAATTTCCAAGATTTGCCGATCCAGATAACTGTATGTATCTGTCTCTGAACCCTGCCCAATTCGAGAATGAGTGTTGGTGTCGGGATCGGAATCCGGCAAGATTTTCGCATCCAATACAATCCGGGCCGAAACACCTCCAAACTCGAGAGCTGATTTTAGGATTGAATCCACCGCATCCTGAAACTCCAGTGAACTTGCCACACCCCGACTGACGGTCAGCAGCCGGTTTAATTCCTGCATTCGATTCATCAAGCTTCGGCGCATTTTTTCAAATGACCTTCGCATCCGCCCTACCTCATCCACCCGGGCTGTTACTTGCAGGGGATGATCCAATTCTCCTTTGGTGATCCGATCTGCTTCCTCCGTCAAAACCCGCAATGAGTCAGCAACTGAGCTAAGTCCAACATACATGGCAGCCATAGCAATCACAACAATCAGCAGCACAACAGCTGAAAGTGGAGCTGCCAAATCCAGGGCCAGCTGCTGGGCCCGGACTGCCGGAATTGTCAGCATCACTGTCCACGGTCTTCCAGGAGCCGATCGAATATAGACTAGCTGGCGGGTGCCATCTGAAGTTGTCCTCTTAAAAAATGAATCCTGGAGGCTGTAATCAAAGCCCGGCAGGTAGCCACCATACACTTCGCCCTGGGTGGAATACAGCACCCGACCGTTTTCATCCAGTAAATACCCAACACCTCCCAGATCTTCAATACCTTCTAAATCGCTGATCACTGGCTGGGTAAAAGGATTGCTGAGCATTTCCGCCACGCCCAGCAAGGCACCCTGGGGCTGACCCTCTTGATCTTGGATCCGAGCAATAAAACTAATCATGGTCCCAGCGTCCAAACCGGTTGGTGGAGAGACATAAACCTGGACAGGAACCCCGTTTAAGGCAGAGGTTAATCCTGTTTGAACCGCATAGGGCAGCTGAAAATCATTCTCCTCGATCTCCGGGTAAGAGCTAATCTGGGTTTTCTCAATGTTGAAAATTACCAGTTGTGAAAAGAATGGAATTGACTTGAAATCTCTTTCTAGGGCTCGATGTTGATCTTCCGGTGCCATTTCAACCCCGGAGAAATCTTGAGCATACTGACCGATCAGGCTCTGACCGGTATTAAAGAAGAAAGGGATTTCATTCGTGGTTGTTCTGGCAATATTTTCCATCTGGGTTCGGACCATCTTTTCAGCCGAATCTCCGGCAATAAACCAGTTGACTACCAGTAAAATGACAATCAGGGCCAGGGTCAGCCAGACCACATAACTCAGAAAGCGGACCTTGAGACTGCTTTCCGCGGGAGAAGGTATAGTCTTTTTTCGGACGCCATCCACATCTGGAAAAGCCACTACAGCAAATTCTGTGATCAACCCTGCTGCAGCAAAACATCCAGCTACTGCTGCTACAGCGGTCTTCGAATTTGAAATTGCAAAATCCAGGTTTTCCACAATTGAGCCGGAAGCCCAGACGAATGCTCCCAGCACATACATGATGTAATGAATCAGGGCAATCAACAGGGTCGCCAGAAATGGCCTGCGAAGTATGCTGAATATTACCGTTCGGTAGCGCTGCCGAATTGCCACCGAGAGCAGCATAGCGACAATGGTGTACTCCATGATTGTGAACGGAGAATGCGTGTCCCAGTAAGCCAGACAGATCCCTGCTACCAGGCCAAGTACAGAAGCGCTCACCGGCCCGAGTGCCCAACCAGCCAGCACCGCAGGTAACGCGGCCAGGAACATTAAAGCCCCACCTGCCGGATCCAGGCTCATGTTGGGTAATGGAAGTGCCCCCCACTGCGGGATGCGGATTCCAAGATTCAATGCAAAAACCGGGGTCAATGTCAGAAGAATCCCAAACAAAAACCATTCACGTTCTTTTAACGTTCGTTGATACCCCTGCCACTTCCAATTTCCAACGATCACCGCAGCTGTAATAGCAACCAGCACAAAAATTCCCGGCCATTCCACCGGCCAGATCAGATATGCGGGTTTATTAATTAATGTGACAATAAATTGCATTGTATCCGTGGGAAATCAACTTTTTTTTATTTGGGATCACATTCTGGATTATAGCACGGATAGCCCCCCTGACATGTATCCCTCACGAATCTGTGAGGGAGGGCAGACAATGAAAATTATTCTCCCGGATTGGCTTCCGCCTGATCCAGAATTTCCTGATAATTTGTATAAAAACCGTGATATTCTGGCGGCAGGAGAGCTGCAATATGGGCCATGATCAAATCAGCATTTGCCTGGCGCATCTTCCTGCGGTCTTTCCCTCTTCCCATCAGAGGAGGAGGTTGGAATGGTTTCCCGATTAACATATGCAGGGGTGGTTTTTCCCCTCTTAAGCCGCGGGAAATAAAATCTTCGGTGCTTCCAAGAATTCCGACAGGAAGCACAGGAGCACCAGTTTTATCAATGATGTAAGCAACCCCCGGTTTTCCCCGGTTCATCGCAGTAGTATGAGATCTTCCGCCTTCCGGGGCAATCAGCAGCGGTTTTCCCGAGGCTAAAACCTGTTCTGCAGTTCGAAAAACTTCTCGATCAAATTGCTCTCGATTGACCTGAATTCCACGGTAAAGCCGGACAATGATTGACTGACCCGGTCGTTTCCACAGATCAGCCGCGCCAATCATTTCCAACATAACTGGCCAAAAAGCTGCCATAAAAGGCACTTCAAGGAGAGAGATATGGTTGATTGCAATTACGTACCGATTATCATCAGGGATGTTTTCTAATCCCTGGAGCTGAACCTCACCCAGCAAGTTAAAAACTGCTCGAAAGAATATCCGCAAAATCCTGCGGTTAATCTGCGTAACAATTGGAATCCGGTAAGTTTCACTCATCTCTCTTGGCCTCTTTTTCCTGGGCAAGCATCTCAATCCGGGTTACGACTTGATCTATATCTAAATCATCTGTGTTAACATGGATTGCATCCTCGGCAGCTTTTAACGGAGCGACTTCCCGGGTAGAATCAATTCGGTCCCGCTTCTGAAGAATTTTGAGAATCTTAGAAAAATCTGGATCTTCACCTCTCTGGGCTCTTTGTTCAAATCTCCGACGGGCCCGTTCTTTTACGGAGGCGTCCAAAAATATTTTTAAATCTGCTTCAGGAAGCACCACTGTTCCAATATCTCTCCCCACCATGATCACCTTTCCCCTCAGACCAATTCTTCGCTGCTGGCGGGTCAAAGCTTTTCTAACTCCAGGGTATGCAGAAACCAGGGAGACCTTTGAATCCACCTTCGGTTTCCGGATCTCCCAGGTAAGGTCAGCCCCGTCTGCAATCACGTCATATTCCCTACCATCGTCCAGTGATGCGGGTTTCACATCAATTTGGATTTCTTCAGCGAGCGCCGTGATTGCTTCTTCATCCTTGGTGGATATCTTCCGCTTGATTGCCAGGTATGTCACCGCCCGATACATCACCCCTGTATCAAAAAAGAGGTAATCCCATCGATCAGCCAGAATTTTCGCGATCGTGGTCTTTCCAGATGCAGCTGGTCCATCAATGGCCACTATTTTCGGAAGTTTTGAAATTGAATCCGACATCGTCTGGGGCATATTCCAGTTTTCCCTCCCTGATTACCAGTTTAGATAATAACACGTTACTGAGCACTTTCAGAAATCACCCAGGGCAGGGCGCCCTCCCGAACCCAGAGGATTACCTGATCCCACTCAACTGGACCTTCCCGGAAAGCTAACCAGGATATAAATCGGTCAGGAAGCAGACCCTGCCATGCTTTTTGAGCTGCTTGAGGAAAATTTTGTCCCCAGTATATGTCTTCCAGTGCAGCCGATGCATTTTCGCGGTCAGTAATTATCACCGGGAGAAGTACATCCTCCTGATAAGATGGATAAAACTGAAGGTTATGATAACTGCGCAGTTCCCACTTTAATGAGGATCCCCCTCCAAACACTGCACCGCGAATGCTGTCCCGCCGGCCGGTCTCGCTCAAACTGATTTCATCCAACGTGTCTTTCAACAAGCTGAATTCTCCTGCTCCCTTTGCTGAGACCCAGAGGGAGCGGGGATCTCCTGCATAAGTATAGGCGCCAAAGTTAAGTGCGGCCAGGGTGTACACCAGCAGTACAGCGGAAGCACCCAGGTGGGCTCCAGTTTTTGACACCTCCCAACCCCACTCGGATGCAATGATTAACATAGTCAGGACAATCAGGAGCACAGAGGCTCCAGAAAGCCCGACCTGGAGCCAGATGGTCTGGGGTCCACCCTGGCGGTAAAGCAAACCGGTAATACTCAACCAGTTCAAAACTGCAATGATGAAAATAAAAGCCCCAAAGACCCAGTTGACCCATAAACCACTTGTTCTGTGTATCCAGCTGCTGATCTGCCGCCCCGCCATAATCCAGAGCGGAATCAGGGACCAGACCAGATCAAGAGCGGATCTTCCTGGATAAATTAAACTCATCAAAATTGAAATTCCAAACCAGAGACTTAGAATCTTTCCAATCTCATCACCTTCACGCCAGGATTGAATGATATCCAGCAAACCATAGCCCAGGGCCAAAGGGGCATTGACCAGCAGCAAAATCAACAGCTGAGTTGCAGGAGCAGCTGCCGGAGAAAACCATCCCTCCCAAAATATTGGAACTCCCTGGAGCCAGGAACTCAATCCTGATGGGGTCTGGAAAAACTGCGTGACAGCAGCTCCAGCTACAAGAAGCGGCAGAGATAAATAAATAACCCTCTCTGCTCGTTCCAGATTCGAGAGCCGGTCAATTTGTTTATCTACCACGTTTCGAATTGATAAAAGACCTGCCCAACTCGAAATTCCAGCTGCTAGAAGCAATCCAATTGTCCCGAGCCAAAAATTTGTTCCAGAAAAAAGAGCGCTAAGAACAAGCAAGATCCCTGCAAAAGTTTGCTGTCTCAGTATAAAAATAACAGCAAAAAGGATCAAAACTGCTGTCAGCATCGGACTTCCTATTTGTCTGGAGGCAACCACAAGACCAGGATCCAGCGCCAATCCCAGGGCGGTGACCAGAGCTGCGGGACCACCTAGGCGGTCCCGGAGCAGATATGGCAGCCAGACGATCATGCTTCCAGCTGCCGCCGGAAGAAATCTGGCAAGCAGGTTGCTGCTCCCGAAAATCGAAAACATGAGTGCTGTCAAAGACTCATATAAAGCACTCTCTCCAGGCGCCAGGATCTCTCCAAGCGCTAATTCCCAGGATCGGAAAGCCAGAACGGCTTCCGTTTCCAGTAATGCTTCTGAGCCGAGAAAGAGGAAACGAACCCCGAGAGCGAACAGGAAAAGCATTGAAAAGAGCATGACTTCCAGATAATTGGATTCCTTCTTGTTCATATCCCTTAGCCTCACTGAAGTCAAATTCATTTACTTCCAGCCTCTTTCTTGATCAGATTGATAGCCGTAGATCACCAGACTGGAATTCTGAAAAAGCGGGGTAAGATTTTGATTAAACTTATCCACAACCAATCCGTTGGGGCAGGCATCTGTCCCGGAAAGATAGGTGCTCCGCTCAACATTCCCCACTACCAGATAATTTACACGGTACTGATCCAGAATTTTTTTTGCTGTCTGCCAGTTGTGGGTGCAGTACAACTCCCGGATATCTTCTTTGCGGGGATTCACCAGCTCCGATCCCCCGCGCCACTGCACTTCATGAAAGTCCCACCCCAGGACTGTCGGGAAACCCGAATAAGTAGAAATTCGGGCATGCTCAGTGGAGTAGCTGCCGCCAACCGCTTCCGCAATCACACCATATGGTTGTTCCCGAAGCCAATCCGCGGCAGCTGCATCATCCGGATAATAGCTGCGGAAAAACGCACCCCCGTCAAGAGTCAAACCATCCTGACGTTGAAAGTTATTTGTTTTCGAGGGCAAACTGAGCACAGGATAGAACAACCCCAGAAAAACAGCCGTTACAGCTGTTATCCGGAGCACCCAACGCAACGGTGTATTTTTCGCCTGAAAAATAACTACCAACCCATAAGCCGCTGCTGCGCTCCACATCAACCAGGTCTGGTAATAAAATTTGAATATGGTGTTAATCCGGTATCCAAACAAATCCCGCAAAAATACGAACTCAGGAATCAGCACCAGCAAAATACCAGAAAAAATTAAGACCTGAACAAAAGCATCGCTCGGATCTGATTCCCGTTCCCCAGCCGGGTTGTCATTTCCTTTGAAGAGGAATCCCAGTGTAATGAGGGAAAGCGCCCCAACTGTGAGCCAGGTGCCGGGGCTGCTCAAGCGCCGGAGAAAACCTTCAAATACAGCATCTCCCAGGTCCAGGGCAGCAATCGAGCCTAAGTAAATTTGAAGGGTGCTGGAATCCCCAATAGATAGAGCTCCCAGGTTGATTGGCAGCAAGCTGAGTAATAAGATCATCAGGTGCAAGAAAATAAACAAACCAATAATCAGTCCAAGTGCTGCTGTCAGACCAAACCGCCAGTTTAGATCCGTGTCTTTACTCCAGATCCGGAACAATAGATAAATCAAGATCGGAACCAGGAGCGGTCCAAACATGACCCAGAATTGATTTCCGCGGGTGATATAGAGTAAATTTGGTATCACTCCTCCAGCCTGACTGTCAAATCCGATAAAAAATGGAAGATAAAGAACTGCTCCAACCAAACCGACAGCGACCCCATAGAGTATCAAATCAAGGATGGTCTTCCAGAATGATGGACGGGGTGCCGAAAACCTGTTCCGCAAAGCGTACAATCCAGCGATGACCCCAACATAAATCGGGAAATTCCAGGTGTTTAAAAAGACCATACTTCCAGATACTAGCGCCGTCAGGAAAAGGAACTGAGGAGAGATATTCAGGTTAAAAATAGTATGACATTGAGGACGATTTTCTCCTGCGCCGAGGAAAAGTGCCAGTCCGATACCCAGCACTAAAAACACAAATGGCATCGACAGCACGTGTGGATGAAGATCTCCCAGCAAGTATGAGAAAAATGGGAATTCACTGATCACTTCTTTTCCGGCTGGAAATCCAAAACCCGAGAAATCATAATCTTTAATTACCCGGGATGCTCTCCACCACCACCAGTGACCGAAAGTGTTGGAGGCCGGGTCCGAGGTGAGATCCTGTATATCCAACCAGCGCCAAAATCCTGCAACCTGCCCATCTATCCCGGTTCTCCACCACCAACCCCGGGAATGGAAAAAATGAAGCGCGCCTTCCCAGTTGCTCAGAACCAGCGTGAACAGAGGGCCTAAAAGTGCTTTGAGTTCAGGATTTGATACTTGCGGATCCTTTTTCAAACGAAGTAGATTGTAAACAAGGCCGTAAGCACCAAGGGCAGAAAGACCAAAAATCAACGAAACACTCAGGTTAAAAGCCACACTCCCAAGTGTGCCTCCCAACTTGGCAAGCATAGCAACAAGAATGTATCCAAAATAATAATATGAGATCGCGTACCCCGAAAGCCAGGGATCATGGGGAGGAAAGGTGTCTGATTGAAGAATGGCATTGATAAATGCCAGCTCCATCGGTTTTTCTGTACCAAGGATGTCTGGATTTAATGCCCGGATTACGGTCCAGGTAGAAAATGCCGTAATGAACAGCAGCTCAACTATCACAACAAGTTTGAGATTTTCTTTAATCCAGACAATTATCTCTGGAAGCAAACCATCCCTGAGACTCCAGAGAGCTGTCCCCACAAGAATAACAGCACAGAACAATATTCCGCCGAGATTATTTTCTGTAAATCCAAGTCTGCCGGAGATCCAAAATATATAACCCCAAACCAGCAAACCAAAAATCCGGGCAAAACTAAAACCTCGATCTGGAAGCACAGGCAGCAGTCGATACAGAATCGGAAACGCTGTCCAGCCAGCAGCAAAAACAATCAAATACCAGATTATCGCATCCAGCATATTAATATCCTTCAGGGCATTGAGGTTGAAATTGTCCTGTAAATTATCGTGTCACCTTGCTGATAGACTTCTTCCCAGAGCACGCCCGCCGCGGCAGCAAACTTTTCAAGACCATCACCCGCATATTTTGCCCGTTCGAGTTGCCCAACTACAATATATTCAACCTGATATTTTTCCAAGAAGTCCCGGGCAAAACCCAGATCAGTTGTGTCATAAAAAAGATTGACATCCTCTACCCTGTCAAAAACCCAGTTATGCGGAACCGTCGTCCGCTGCTGACGCTGATGCCAGTTCCAGCCCACAACTCCCGGATTTCCAGTGTACACCGTGTAACGCGTTCCCCAATGGTATTCGACCTGGTTCGACTCTACAATCACGGGGGACCCCTGAACGTTTTCCTGCATCCATCGTATGGCGTGGTAATCTTCCTCCAGGTCAAGTTCGGTATTCAGATCGTTGTAATCTGCATATTTCATGAACAACATTCCATCCAGGGTGGATGGCGCTTCAGGTGCCATCCGGTCCTTAATTTTTGCTACGCCTCCCAGCACTGGATACAAGGCTGCCCCAAAAAGCAGGGCGAAAAAGACAGCTTTCCAGACCATACTCAGCTTTTTGGGCCACTTGTTGATGGAGGATAACAGCCATCCAAATCCGGCTCCACCGCTGACAGCAAATAAAGTCCAGGTTTGGAGGTAGAACTTAAAGACTGTGTTCATGCGCCCGATATCACCTTCCACATAAACCAGCTCCACCATCAGGGTAATAGCCAGCCCGGTTCCTATCAGGACAATCACAACTTGTTTGGCTGCCGAAAGTCCGGGTCTGAGCAGCATGATACCGGCCCAGACCATGACGGGCAGGACAAACCAGATCACATGCACCCCGGCGCCTATCCAGCGAACTCCTCCCAGCTCAAATCCTGATTCAATTGTTGTCCCCTGGCTGAGCATAATCACCAGCATCAGGAGCAGCAGTCCCAGAATTAACTCACGGACTGGTTTTAACTTTTTAAGCGCTGACGCCGGGGTAGAAGCCATCCATTGAATTGTTTCTGCCGCCATCCAGCTTAAGATCACAATCAGGAACAAACCCCAATGGGTGAAATAATCAATGAGAGGTGTTTTTGTACCGTACCAGTTTTTAACACTGGTATAACCCGCTCCATACCAATTCAGATAGGGCTGATACAGAAGTGAGGTCAGAAATACAAACAAAGCAATCTGAACGCCAGCTTTCAACCAGGAAACTGGTTTTCTGTGATCCTGCTTCCCGATCCAAGAAAAACCAATCGCTGCAATCCCCAACGCCAGGTAGGGATAATAATCCCAGGTGTTGGTTGGCCTGAGAGCACCTACCACCAGGGCGCCAAAGACCGGCAGCGCTAAATATTGCAGCCATCCTTCTTTTAAGAGTCCATTCTTCCGTGAAAGCGCAAGTGAAACCACCCAGGCAAGAGCCAGCACAGTCAGCGGCAGGGCCAGGAAATGAGCATGAAGGTCGCCATATAAAAATGTGAAAAATGGAAACTCCGTGATCGGACCCCCGTGCTCAGCTCCAATCACCCGACTGGGATTCCAGTACCATTCATCCAATCTGTAGCCAAGAGTCCCTGTCCGGAAAAACTGCAGCAACCCAACTGCGGTCCAGAGCAGCCGTTGAAAAAATCCACCCTCAACCGGATTAATCCCACCGGATGCAAGCCGCTGGATACCCTGCAGGAACATCCGGATCACACCCAGATTTCCAAGGAGAATCATTGCCAGCAAACCAGCTCCTCCAGCTGCGAGGGACCTTTGACTGCCACCCGCCTGCCCTCTTTCATTTTCAGCGATATTCCAGACGATTGAAAAGACACCAATTCCAGTCAACATCAACACCGTAGGAAGGATCAAGTTATATGCAACTGCAGGTGTAATCCCCAACAACTTGACCAGGGTTCCAACCAAGACAAAACCATAATAGTAATAATTGATATACCCGCCCGCAAACCAGGGGTCATAGGGAGGGATGCTTGTACTCTTAAGGACGGCATTGAAATAGGAGAAATCCATCGGCTTTTCCCCACCCTTCCAGGGATGCCAGAGATCCGGATTTCCAAACCGGATCAGCAGCCCAACCAGGAATACTGCCAGCGCTAATCCTTCAATCAATAGCAGATACTTTCGCTGGGTTTTCCACTGCTCCAGGATCTGCTCCCGCTGCAGATATGCTGCAGCTGTCCCTGCAAGAAGGATCAAAAATCCTACTCCAGCGATAGTCGATTTCTGATATGGAATATTCAAGGAACCGGCCAACCAGCTCAGGTAGGAAAGCAGCAGGAGCCCAAAAACCCTTGAAAGCGGATATCCGTGATCTTTCAAGCCCCCAATGACAGGGCGAAGCAGAGAAAAAACCGCCAACCCTAGCATGAATACTGCCAGGTACCAGACAATCACGCTGATCACCTGACTCCGGTTCAGAAGACTATCTGAATTGAAAAGCTGGCTCCAGGTTCCTCCATCTCTCTGGATTTCCAGTTGATCCTCGGGGAGCATTAAATCCCCCGGATGATTATCTGCCTGTTTAGGAGTGATATGGATAACTCGATCCAGATCCACTTCCCCCAGAATAGATGCGGTTTCTGTCAGGTTAAACTGATTGGTTTTCTGAAAAACAAAAACCTTGGGATGATCATAAACAGTGAAGGCTTCTTCAGCATACTGATCGTTGATCTGGATCGGTCCCAGAGTCGGAGAGGATTGGAAAACTTTAACAAGCTCAAAACCCAGCTGGCCTTCGTACATCCCGGGGAGTGCCTGGGTGTAACAGCGCTCAATTCTGATATCTCCGGGGCAGCCCATCAATTCTTGATAGTAACGTGAAGTTAATGGATAACGCTCAGGGAGCCTGGTTGTCGTAGCCCACTGACGGCTCGAGGTAATTAATATTGTATCTGCCTCATACATCGTGGTCAAAAACCGTTTCAGCTTTTCCTGATTATCATCCCAGTACATCTCAAAATTGAGACCGCCTTGATAAATTCCCCCGAATGGATCATAACCCCCAAGACGGAGAGGAAGCCCATCATCCCAGGAACTTTCATTTGCAATCCCGGCACCTTTCAAAGAGACTGCTCCTGCGCTATCCAGTATATTGAGCTGAAGCTGATATGACTCATCCGGATTCAATGGGAGCAATTTTTCAAGCTGGATTTCAGCTGATGTTTCTCCTTCGGTCAGGTCAAGGGTGATAGTTCGGCTGAACTTCTGCGAGGTATCCGAAGCCAGGATAGAAGCTTCCATCCTGACCACTTGACCTTCATTTTGAGCAATAATATTGGGGAAAAATATCTCTTTCAGACTTCCACTCCACCGCGGTGAAAAAGTGACAGACCAGGGCTGTCCTGCCTGGATGATCCTTTCTGCCGGGTAGGAAACCAGCTGCTGTTTTTCTCCATCCCCGGTCTGGATGATTAAATTTGCGGGTCCGGGAATATTCTGAAATATCCATTCTGTTGCCGCCACTCGAGGATGAGGAGTCGTGTAGATTCGGGAAAATGCGTATCCCCAGGCAGCAGTCAGCAGGAGCACAAGCAAGCCAAGCCCAACGGTCAGGACTTTTCCAATTCCAGGCTTGATCCTCAGTTTATCTCCAATCAGACGCCAACCCGTTTTTGACCGCTCCCACAACGTAAATATCAGCCAGGATGCAAACAATACCAGCAGGGGATAAATTGGGTACTGATACCGCATGGTGCTGTTCCACTGCAGGGACTGCCAGCTAAAATAGAGGGCGGTCCAGCTCCAAACAACCAACCCGACCCCCCATTTTCTACTGCGAATATGGTCCAGACCGAACCAAACAAATCCCACCCAGGAAAGAATTCCCAATGGGATACCAAACCCCCACAGCACCATGTTTTGCAGGGAAAAATAAAGTGGTCGGCGGGCCCACTGCAAAGCCGGTGGGAAATCGACATCTCCTGAGGTTTGAGCCTGGAGTGCTTTTAATCCTCCTACCCAATTTTCATTTAACCGGAAATTAAAGAACCCGGGTCCCTGGAAAGCGTAGGGCTGCAAAATCCGGAATACTACCAGGCTGATTAACGCAGCACCTACCAGATAGACAAATAACCTGGCGATGTGTTGGTTTCTTCCTTCTCTGTCCTCCCGGAGCAGAATCATGGCCACTGCAAACGGCAGGGTTAGAGCAACGGGAGCCGCATTGATTTTCGAAGCCACTGCCATTCCCAGAGCAGCTCCAAAGAAGATAAATGAAGAAATTCGTACTGTTTCAGGACTGCAAGCAGCTACCTCCACAGCAAAATACACGGCAAGAACTGAGAAAAAAGTAATAAAAGCATCGACGGTGAAGAAATGGGACTGCTGGATAGGAAGAACGGAAAAAGCATAAAATGCGGCAGCCAGCAATCCAAGCCTGCGGTCTAAAAGTCGGGTGCCAATCATGAACACCACAAAAATTGTCAGCAAATCAAAAACAGCAGAGAGTGATCTGCCCACCAGATAGACGCTCCCATACCCGGTTGAACCGACCCATTCGGCTGCATAACGAACAATAAAAATCGGAAATGTTCCATAGACAAAGAAGCTGTGACCCTTGTTTGCAGGATTTAATGTAGAAGCTGCAGTATCAAAATATTCCCCCAGATTCGCAACTGGAAGCAGGCTGGATTCAACCATAGTCAGGAATCGTTCATCCGGATGAAGATGCTGCTCTGCATCCCAATCCAAACCAACTAAACGGAGATACCCCCCCACAGCCAGAATGGATATCAGCAGCAAGGCAATCAACCAGACTGGAATACTATTTTTCCTTGTTTTCATGTCAGACCCGACTTGCATCATAGGCTCAACCTATTCAAGAACATAATACAGCACAAAATCCCTGCCGCGAACATCAGAAGAATACAATCTACGAATTCCAGACGGGTAAAGCTCGGAGAGAATTTTCTCAGTTTCAAAATCATCTGGTTTATAAATATACAATTTCGGACTGGAATAGTCCTCTGTTTTAACAATATCTTTTTGCCAGAGGGCATAATCGATCACAGCTCCCTGAGCATGAATTCCCACCAGGCGGGTATCTACCCAATGCGGATATGGAATCACCCAGGTACTTGTTGGATTGCCCACTGTATCAGTGAATTCCCTAATCACTGCTCCAATTTCAGATGTATTCCAGGCGCTGCGCTTGAATTGATTGTAATAATTATCAAAAACTAAAGTATAGTTCTGGGAAGCACTGAAATAGATTAATACAACCAGAACCGCACTCGAAACAGCTCTACCCCAGTTCGAGGAAAAACTATTCTTTAGATTCCGGAACAGGCTGACAAGGGCGATACTGACAATGATAAAGACAGGAATCAATGCTCCACCAGACCTGTTCAGAGATGGGTTTTCCTCTGGAAACGCCAGTGATAAAGCGGATGGTAAGATCAGGATCAAAACCGATAGCAGCAAAGTTATATCCACCCAATGGCGGCGCTTCAGATATCGAATCACTATCAGAGCGGCTCCGAAAGTGAACAGCACAGCACTCACAATTCCAAGCGCCGGCCGGATCGGAACCGAATGGACCCAGATCCCTCCGTTATCCCACTGAAACATGACGAGGGATTTTCCCAGATTGTCAAGGAAAACCAGCAGAGGAGATCCTGGAATCTCAGCTTCTATACCGGTCAATCGTGTTCCCATTCGATAGGTAAACTTGTCAATATTTGCCGTCGCATAACGCAATAACGGCAGAAAAACAATCAAAGAAATGAGGGCAATGACAAACAAGCCAGAGAGAGCCAGGCGGCGCTGATCTGGAGTACGAGCATGCAGTATATAAATCAAAACAACAAATACAACCAGAACTGGAACAATCCGATATGGACTGTACCCATGCAAACCCAGACCCAAAGCCAGGCCTGCCAGGAGGAAGTCATTCCAGCGTTTCCGCTTCAAGCTCCGGATCAGAAAGTAGAGCACCGGCGCAGTAAAAAATGGATACAGAGTGAAACGGAGTGCCACCCGGGAAATGACATTCGGCCAATAGGCAATCCCAGCAAAAAGCATAGCCAGTAAGCCGACCTCTCGATCGGCAATCTCCTTCCCCAGCAGATAAATAAACGGAAGGGTGAACAACCCTGCCAGGCAGGTGCCGATCTTAAGACTTTCAAAAGAGATTCCTGTTCCAAAGATTTTCGCCACACCAGCTGTGAGATACATCTGGAATGCTTCACGACCGGTATTTCGGGGGAAAAAGATTCGAAATTGACCCTGGAGCACATCAGTGACATCGATCAGTTTTTCAGCATGATCACTGAACATTTCAGGAGGAACTTCCGAGAGGCGGTAAAAACGGTAAAAAGCGCTGAGAGCAAAAACTAACAGCACAGCCAGATGCCAGATGTTTACTTGAAAGCCTTCATTCTTAAAATTCTCCCATCGGTTTCGAATCACTCCCCACCAATCTGCAGGAGATCGCAGCGAAACCCAGATCAAGCCAAAACCAACAACCCAGAGGGAGAAATTGATAATGGTAAACAGATTCCCTAAAAAAAGAAGATAAGCCAGGATTGAAACCAGCACACCACCAGCCAGCAGCCCAAACCTGACCCTGGGGGTTGGAAGTTTCTCCAGGTCGGGAGAAACAGGGTTCAGTTTCCACGTTCCACGCAAAACCAGCCAGACCAGCAGTGAAGTTGAAATCAGGTACAAAAGTAGACCAGCAGGGGCTGCCCGGTAAGGTGGTTCCAGCAGACTCTGGCCAATCAGTGCCAGCGTGACAGGAAGAAGAAGCAGGAGCCCATCCCAGGATCCTTTCTCCTGAGCTGAGAATGCTGGGTCAAGCTCTTCTGAGAGTTTATCTTCCTCACCCGGGAGATAGATCTCTGCTTGCTTCCAAAATATCAATTTATCAATTATGTAATCAAGAACACTCGGCTCGTCCATTTCCACCAACTTTCCAAATATTCCTACTCCGATTGCTTCCGGGCAACAAAAAATGTGTAGACGCCCAGATCGTGTACCGGCGCTCGTTCATAATGCTTTTCTATCATCCTCCGGGTCAGAGACAGATTCCATGCTGTCTGAACCATAATCCAATTCCCGGTCAGTTTCTTGCTAATCCAGGAGGCAAGGCCAAAATAATGGCCCCACTCCAAAACCCGCAAAGCCTGGGGAGAAAAATAATCCCACCAATCTTCTATAATAAAACCAGCCCTGACCAACCTGCTATTCCAGACCGGGTAGTCATCACAGTTGTAATGGCGGGAAATCCGGTTGAAGAAGGATCGATATCGATCTCCCAGGCGGCGAAATCCCATCTTATCCAGCCCCCGTCCAATGGATAAAGTTGGCAGGAAACGCTGATTAGGAACACAAAACAAAAAAACAGCATCTTCCTGGAGGACCCGGTTCAGTTCATCCAGGACAGGATCTAACTCCGGAATATGTTCCAGGACGGAATTGCTCACCGCGCTGGCGAAATATCCATCAGGAAACGGCAGCCGGGCTCCTTCTCCAGCAGTGACCATTTGATAGACATCCCGCTGGGCAGCCTCTTGAACCGGCCCCAACCAGGGATCCACTCCCACTTCCAATTTCCGATCAAATGCAACCGAAGCAAAATGACCATCTCCACAGCCCAGGTCCAATGTGGGGGCCGGAAAATCAAGTTCTTTATAGAAACGAGCTTCGACTGCTCTGAGTAAAGCTCGGAAATAGGGAATTGTTTGTAACTGCTGTCCTAAAAAATCTTTCAATTAAACTCCTCAAGCAGTTCGGAATAAATCTTGAGATATGCTCCAGCATTGGTCAATGGATCAAATGCTTTTTTAATTTCAGGTAGATCACCCTGGTAAGATTCTGGTTCAGAGACAATTTGGAGAATTGCCTCCGCTAAAGCCTTGAAATCACCAATGGGAACCACCAAACCCATTCCCGTCAAAGTCGGTGGAACCCGAACCCCGGGTAAATTCGAGGCAACTGTCGGTGTACCCTGCATCATTGCTTCAATTTGAACCAAACCAAAGGTTTCTGTGGAGTTCAAACTGGGCACTAAAAGCACATCCAGATTAGCATAAAATGGTGCCATTTCTTCTGATTCCAGAATTCCCAAAAATTTCCAGCAGCCTTCATTCTGATACTGCTGAATCCGCGGCAGCAGCCGTTGATAATATGACTGCTCTCCCATCACGTCAAGATACTGCCCGGCGTAAAGCACCATCGCTTCTGGATAAGCTTTCAAAATCCTGGGAAGAGCATTCAATAAAATCTCCACCCCTTTTTCTGACGCAAAACGAGTTGCCATACCAATCACAGGTGTCTTTTCTTCCGGATTTACATCTGCTCGAAAAGCTGCGGTTTTCTCTTGACTTGTTTCCGGGATCTGAACCGGAGGTAATATCACTTCAACTTTTTCTGCAAATCGAGACAAGAATGGGGAATGAGATGCAAAATCCTCAGTATAGGCTGCTATCCGGTGTGCCAGACTTCCAGCCAGATTATTCATGCGGTGAACAACAAAGTTCACAAACCGATTGAATAAACCGATAGGAAGCTGTAAATCACAATGGTAAGTAATTATTGTTGGCTTGCGGAGAATCCGTCCCCGCAGGGCAACACCTGCAGCATCAAACTGCGGAAGATGAAGATGAATCACATCATGCTGAAAAGCAAGCTTCCAGGCCAAAATCCCGAAAGTTGGCATGATCACACCTTTGCTGATCCGGAATAAGATTGGAGCCCGGATAATGCGAACACCATCTTTAACCTCTTCTCGGGGCAGATCCGGGGAATACTGTGAGGTCAGCACAGTTACCTCGTGACCCAATTGCACCAGCGAGGTCGCCAGGCGTTCGACATAAATGGTCAGCCCGCTTGTATGAGGTCGATAATATGTCAGGACTGTCAAAACTTTCATAACAAAAAATTCCTGAACTAACCCGATTCCCGGAATTTATAGAAAGAGTGCTCGATTTTCCCGCACCCAATCGAAGAGCTGATTAATGCCTGTTTTCACATCTGTTTTTGGAGCCCAATTGAAATCCTGCTCAGCTTTTTCAATATCGGCATAAAAAACTTTTTGATCACCCGGACGCCACCCCTCCCGGGATACCGGGATTTTTTCCCCTAACTCCTCCTCCAGAATCGGTCTAAACTCCTGCCAGATAGAAATCGAATTTGGACGACCACCGCCAATATTATAAATTTGCCCTGCTGTCTTTTCAATATTCTGGAAGGCAAGGTCATAAGCATCCAAAAGGTCATCGACGTAAAGTAAATCACGGACCTGTTTGCCATTGCCATAGATCGTAATCGGTTTTCCGGTCACAGCTGCTATTACAAACCAGGCGACCCAACCTTGATCCTCAATCCCAAATTGATGCGGACCGTAGATACAGCTTTGTCTGAATACCACAGTAGGAAGGTCAAATATCCGATGGTAATCCCGGACATATTGATCCCCCGCTCCCTTGGAGCAGCCGTAAGGAGAATGGAAATCCAGGTTTTGTGTTTCCCGGACCCCTCCCGGATGGTCCGCAAAATCATAGCGGGTTTCTGCTTCCTGGACATGCAGATCCTCTAACTCACCATATACCTTATTTGTGGAAGCATAGAGCACCGCCGGCCGGGCAGGAGATGTCCGGGCTGCCTCAAGCACATTCAGGGTCCCGAGCGCATTAATTTCAAAATCCTCCCGGGGGGATTTCACAGAAGTGGTTACAGCTACCTGGGCTGCCAGATGAAGAATCAAATCCACATCCTCTGCCGCGGAGGTGATGGCCTCCGGGTCTCGAATGTCTTTCTCCAAAAGCTGGAAAGAATCCTCTCCGTAGGTCTCTCTCAACCAGCTGATGTTCCCCGGTGTTCCAGCCCGGGAGAGATTATCATAAATCAAGACCTGATCTCCCCTTTCAATCAACCGGGAGGCATAATTGATCCCGATAAAACCCGCTCCACCGGTGATAAGCACACGCTCGGTCATCCTTCACCTTCCTTACGATGCATCCGGGTCAGCAGCTGCAGATCTTTCAAAGAATAGCCCTGCTTCCCGATTGAGTACCCACCAAATCCAGATGTTACCAGCAAACTCGCTGCATGACTGGTAACCGAATATGCGAACGCCAGCGATGGATCCATCCCGGCAGCTGTCAGGGCAAGAGTCATGCTGCCTTCATATACTCCAAAATTCCCGGGAGATGAAGGCACGATCACTCCCAGAGAAACCGCTCCAAGAGCAAAAACACCCCACATGACAGGTGCATCCGGCACAAATCCCCGCAGCAGAATCATTTGCAAAAACAAAGCCAATCCCCAGCTGACCAGCATCCAAAAAAAAGTTCGAAGCATCCTCCAACCATCCTGGAAAAAACCAAGGCCGTCAAATACTGGTTGAAGTCGGACGCCTATCCAACTCCTGAATTTCGCAAATCTACCCCCGCTTCTTATCATCCAGGCTTGAATTTGATCCTGGAATTTGACTGCGGTAAATAAGAATCCAAATCCAACCACAACAAGGCTGAGAAGCAGGAAGGCATACCCTCCACCCGGGGCGAGATCAACTGCTGTTGGCAGCCCAACCGCAAATAAACTTGCGGCAATCATCAGATCAAACATTCGCTCAACAGCTATTGAGGGAATTCCTTCCCAAAATTTGACCCCGTGAGGAATCAAGAGCACTGCCCGTCCGATTTCACCAGCCCGGAAGGGCAAAATTGTATTCAGGAAATATCCTGCATTCAGGATAAAAAATGCATCCCCGGTTGAAACTCGATCC
Organism: uncultured Anaerolineales bacterium; assembly: GCA_964618295.1. Classification (GTDB taxonomy): domain Bacteria; phylum Chloroflexota; class Anaerolineae; order Anaerolineales; family UBA11858; genus B10-G9. The sequence continues at coordinate 31,986 of CAZTWV010000019.1, forward strand.
AACAGAATCGTCCTCCAGGCGAACGACCTTGTAATCAGTGAAATAATTATTAAACTAATAACCAATAGGAAAATCCAGATGGGGAGCTGCCGGAGTGCCCCCAGCAAAACCTGAAGATCGCTGAGCCAGATCAGGAGTCCAATCGATAATGCACTAACAGCAATCCCAAAAACCAGCTTGAGACTTCTAGCTTTCGAATCCGGATCAGTCATCTTCCAACCTCAAAATTGCCATAAAAGCTTCCTGAGGAATATCCACCTCACCAATCCGTTTCAATCTTTTCTTGCCCTTTTTTTGATTTTCAAGCAATTTTCGTTTCCGGGTCACATCTCCCCCATACAGTTTCGCTGTAACATCCTTACGGAGGGCTTTGATATCTGTCCGGGCAATAATCCGTCCATTTGCGGAGGCCTGGACAGGTACTGCAAATTGCTGGGGTGGAATGATGTCTTTTAACCGGCTGACCAGCTTTTTCCCTTTCCGGTAAGACTGTTCCTGATGAACAATCGATGCCAACCCTTCCAGGGGTTCTCCATTGACCAGAACATTCAACTTGACCAAATCTCCAGAACGGTATTCAAGAAATGAATAATCCATGGATGCATATCCCCGAGTGGCGGACTTCAAATAATCAAAAAAATCAACAATCAGTTCAGAAAGCGGGATTTCAAAATTAAGCTGGACCCGATCGGAAGAGGGATATTCCTGGCTGATGTATTCTCCTCTTCGGGAAGTGACTAACTCCATAACTGGACCATAATAATCTACAGGAGAAAAAATCTGCAAACCCATCCACGGTTCGAGAATTTCGAGCAGCTCTCCCCGGTCAGGGAGCTCAGCAGGTGAGTCAATCTCCACCATCTCTCCGTCCCTCATCTTTACCCGATATTTTACTGAGGGGGCGGTAGCAATGATATCCAAATTGTACTCTCTTTCCAATCTTTCCTGGATGATTTCCATATGGAACATACCGAGAAAGCCGCACCGGAAGCCGAAGTTCAAAGCCTGTGATGTTTCCGGCTCGTAGACCAAGGAAGCATCGTTCAATTGAAGCTTTTCGAGGGCTTCTCGAAGATCTCCAAAGTCATCTGCTTCTACTGGGTAAAAACCAGCAAACACCATCGGTTTGGCTTTTTTGTAACCAGGGAGCGGTTGAGCAGCCGGTCTTCTGGCGTATGTGATAGTGTCTCCCACCCGACACTCATCGACAGATTTCAAACCCGTGGCAACATATCCAACCTCGCCAGGATGAAGAGTGTCAACCGGGGTCATGCCTGGGCTGAAAATTCCCAGCTCAAAAGGTTCAAGATCAATTCCTGGAGCCATCAAGCGTAACAGGTCTGTTTGAGAGATTACCCCGTCAAAAATCCGGATATAGGCGATCACACCTTTATAGGAATTGTAATGAGAATCAAAGATTAATGCTTTCAGCGGTGCTTCTGGATCGGCCCGGGGGTGAGGTATATCCCGGATGACTGTTTCCAGTACCGGGAGGATGTTCTCCCCGTCCTTGGCAGAAATCTGGAGGATCTTTTCCGGGGGAACTCCCAATAAATTTCCAATATCCCGGGCAATTTCATCCGGTCTGGCAGCAGGCAGGTCAATCTTGTTGATGATCGGGATAATCTCCAGATCTGCTTCCAGAGCCGCATACAAATTGGCAATAGTCTGGGCCTGCATTCCCTGCGCCGCATCAACTACAAGCAGGGCCCCTTCACAAGCTTCCATAGCACGCGACACTTCATATCCAAAGTCCACATGTCCGGGAGTATCGATCAGGTTTAACTCGTAGGTCTCCCCATCTTCTGTCTCATACATCATCTGAACAGCGGACGCCTTGATGGTGACCCCTTTTTCCCGTTCCAGATCCATATCATCCAGCATCTGATCCGCCATATCCCGCTCAGATACTGTGCTTGTTAGCTGTAGCAAACGATCCGCGAGGGTTGATTTGCCGTGGTCAATATGGGCAATAATTGAAAAATTTCTAATTCGTTGAATATTCATACGCAGGCAATAGTATACCCGATCACTTTCCTCCCCGGTTGACCAGCTAAAATCTCTCGGTTTGTTTTAATCTTTCCCACTCAACGGGAACATTTCGCGGACAAGATCTGAGATCCTGTCTGGATTTTTTATTTGTTTTTCCCCCTCTTGCCCTAGCTTGAACCAGATTAAAAATTCGCGGTTTCCATCTGGTCCCAAGAGCGGTGATGGGATTAATCCAGATGTTCGCAGTCCTATTTCAGTTCCAGTCTGGATTACTTCCTCAATAACCCGTTTGTGAATCTCCGGATCTGTGATTACTCCTTTCCCCTGGGCAGCTTCAACTCTGGAGGACTCAAATTGAGGTTTGACTAACACCAGCATCTGACCGGTCGGAAAATTGAGCCACTTCCTAGCAGCTGGAAGAATTTTCTTAATCGAAATAAAGGAAACATCAATTGTAACAAGATCTACTTGTTCCGGCAGCTGCTGAAGATAACGGGCATTTGTCCGTTCCATTACAACAACCCGGCTGTCGTTCCGCAGCTTCCAATCCAGGATTCCATATCCAACATCAACTGCATAAACCCGTCGAGCTCCTTCTTGCAGTAAACAGTCCGTAAAACCACCAGTAGAAGCCCCCACATCCGCACAAACAATCCCCTTTAAATCTATTTCAAAGGCATCCAATGCTCCCCTCAACTTTTCACCACCCCGGGAGACATATCTGCTTTTTTCCTGAAGTTGAAGATCTGCATTCGCTGCCACTTTTTCAGAGGGGTTAATAACAAGCTGTCCGTTTGCATAGACTTCCCCAGCGATGATCGAAGCCCTGGCTTGGTCCAGACTGCTGATCAATCCATTATCAATCAATAACTGGTCAATCCGTATATCTTTCTCCATACCCAAATTTTAACACGCCATCAAGACAATAAATCAGTCTTATGCTTCTAACTTTCCCTACCTTCGATATCAAAATCATGCTATTATTTTGATATGATCAAACCCCTGATAAAATCCATGCGGCCCAAACAATGGGCGAAAAACAGCTTTTTATTTGCCGCCATTGTATTTGATCGAAAACTTCTCGACCCGGGTGCCCTGCTGCACACTGCTGCAGGGGCTGTCCTGTTCAGCCTGCTTGCCAGCGGAATCTATCTGTTAAATGATATCGTTGATCTGGAATCCGATCGAAATCACCCGGAAAAGAGTAGTCGGCCAATTGCTTCTGGAAAACTACCGCTCCCGGCCGCCTGGACAGCTGGAGTTGGACTGATCCTGCTTGTACTTCCCCTGGCTTACTTGCTGGCTGCTGATTTTTTAATGATCTGCTTGATCTACTTACTGCTGAATCTCAGCTATTCCTTCTTCCTCAAGCATATCCCTCTCCTGGATGTGCTGGTACTGGCATCATTTTATGTACTCCGGGTAACAGCTGGGGTAACCCTGATTGATGTGAAACGATTTTCCCCCTGGCTGTATGTGGTAACAACTTTGTTCGCCCTCTTCATTGGACTTGGCAAACGACGGGCAGAATTGGTCTTAACCACAAGTTCCCAGAGTTCACACCGGCCTGTCCTCGATGGTTACTCTGTGGAACTGCTGGATCAACTGACCAGCATAGTGTCCGGCACAACCATTGTCTCATATTCACTGTACACCTTCTCAGCTCCCAACTTGCCGGAAAACCATGTTATGATGCTGACCATTCCATTTGTGGTTTACGGAATTTTTCGATATCTTTACCTAATCCAGCTGGGAGAAGGTGGAGCCCCGGAAGAGATTGCTCTGACAGATAAACCACTTCAGCTCTCAATTATGCTCTGGGCACTCAGCATCCTGTTTATTTTTTACATTTTCTAACTTATGCCTAATTTCACAGCAGCCTCACCCGGAAAAGTTATTCTGGTCGGTGAACATGCCGTTGTTTACGGTGAGCCGGCGCTGGCCCTCCCGGTTCAAGCAGTCAAAGCGCGGGCAGTGATCAGTCCGCTGCTTGACGGACCGGAAGGAAGGATCCTCCTTGAAGCTCCAGATGTGGGCCTTGCCAGCAGTCTGGATAATTTACGGGAAAACCATCCTCTGCGGGTGATCGTCTCTGGTTTACAAAAGGAGCTCAATCTCCAGCGCTTTCCGTCCTGTCGGATCCAGATCACTTCAACGATTCCCATTGCCAGTGGATTCGGATCTGGTGCAGCGGTTTCGGCTGCGGTCGCTAGGGCTCTGGCAGGATTTGTTGGAAAAACCCTCAGTCTGAAACAGCTTTCAGCCCTGACATACGAGGTGGAAAAGATTCATCACGGGACACCATCCGGCATAGATAATACCGTGGTGGTCTACAAAAAACCAATCTACTTTACCAAAGACAAACCATTTGAAATAATCCGGATCCCAGAATCATTTACGCTCGTAATTGGATACAGCGGAATTCAGGGGCCAACTCACCAGAGTGTAAAGCTGGTCCGTGATGGTTGGAAAAAGGATCCTCTCCGATCTGAGACCCTCTTTGCTTTTATCGGAGATATCAGCAGGCAAACCAGGAGGTTGATTGAAAACGGATCACCGCTGGATATCGGTCCCTTACTGGATGAAAATCACAGGTTGCTCCAAAAGTTGAATGTATCTATCCCGGAAATTGATCATCTTGTAGAATCCGCCAGAATCGCTGGAGCATTGGGAGCCAAGCTTTCCGGAGCTGGTCTGGGGGGCAATATAATTGCTCTGGTTGATAATGACAATGGGAAAGCAATCCAGCAAGCGCTGCTTAATGCAGGTGCTGAGCAGGTTTTTATCACTACAATTCCGGCCACTCCAACTAACGCTAGAGCTTGATCCAAAGGTTTTGATGAATAACCCGAAACAGGAATCCAACCAGTTGATCTTTCTCAAGCTGGGAGGATCCCTCATCACCGACAAAAACAAACCCCGTACAGCGCAAAAAGCTGTTCTCTCCCAGCTGGCAAATGAGATCACAGCCTATCAAAAAAAATTTCCAGGGGTAAGACTTCTGATTGGGCATGGTTCCGGTTCCTTCGGCCACCATACAGCTCGAAAGCATGGGACAAAACAGGGAGTAAAAACCAGAGATGACTGGAAGGGTTTCTGGGAAGTTTGGTCGGATGCCAGGGAACTGCACCTGCTTGTTCTGGCAGCATTCAAATCCGCCGGATTAAGGGTGCTGAGTTTTCCCCCTTCCAGCAGTCTGACCGCGGAGGATGGCAAGGTTGTAACCTGGAATACGCATCCAATCCAGGCAGCCCTCTCCAGCAGCCTGGTTCCGGTTGTTTACGGTGACACAGTTTTCGATCTGAAAATTGGAGGAACAATTCTTTCCACAGAAGACCTGTTCATCCATCTGACCGGGAAACTACATCCGGACAAAATATTTCTGGCCGGAAAAGACCCTGGGGTCTGGGCGGACTATCCTGATTGCACTGAAGTGATTGAATCCATCACTCCATTAAACGCTTCAACCTTTAAAGGTACTCTTAAACCATCGGAATCACCAGATGTTACTGGAGGGATGGCTGCCAAGGTAGCCGAGATGCTGAAATTAGTCGAGGGGGATCCTAATCTAAAGGTTTTCATTTTCCAGGCGCTGGAAGCCGGTCAGCTGACCGAAGCCCTGGTAACCGAGAAGTCCGGGACCCTGATCACAGCTTCCGACTGATCACGAGAAATTAAATTCAGGATTCAGCAGATCCAATTAAAGTATCCGTCCAGCTTTGAAATTTGGTGGTCCGTGTCTGGTCTGGAATGCATCCAATCAGGTATAATGGGTCCCACCTTAAAATCATTCCAGGAAACTTATGGATATCTTGACTAAAGAACAGCAGCAGCTGTTAAAACAGGAAAGAGAACTTCTCAACCAACTCCAGCTGACGCTGGCAGAACTGGGCATCAAACCCGAGGATCAAAATGCGCTTCAAGAATCCATCCAGCAGCTGGATGATTTCTTTCTGTTGGTTGTGGTTGGTGAATTCAATGCTGGAAAAAGCGCATTTATCAATGCCCTCCTGGGACAGTCTGTACTACAGGAAGGTGTTACTCCAACCACAACCAGGGTGAATATCATCCGCTATGGTGAATCAGCCGAAAGTTTCCGGATCAGCGATCAAATTGAAGGGCGCACAGCCCCTGCCCCATTTTTGAAAGAAATCAGCATCGTTGATACCCCGGGGACGAATGCGATCATCCGGGAACATGAAGAAATCACAACCCGCTTCATACCGCGCTCCGATCTTATCCTCTTTGTTACTTCTGCTGATCGTCCTTTTACAGAAAGCGAGCGGACATTTCTGAAAAGAATCAAAGCCTGGGGCAAAAAAGTTGTCCTTGTCTTAAACAAAGTTGATATTCTGGACTCTCGCGAGGCTCAGGATGAAATTAATCAATTCCTGGTTGAAAACGTAGAAAAAACACTCCAGATCCGCCCGGAGATCTTTCCAGTCAGTGCCAAACAAGCGCTGCGCGCCAAACAAGGTCAACCTGATTTGTGGGCTCCCAGCCAATTTGAGGCACTGGAAGCTTTCATCCTGGAGGAATTGGATGAAGAAAGCCGTTTGGAATTAAAACTGCTGAATCCACTCGGAGTTGGAAGCCATCTTTCCGAGCAATATGGTGAATATTTCCGGAATCGCCTCGTACTCCTTGAACAAGATCTGCAAATTGTCGCCGATGTAGAAAACCAGCTGGATTTTTACCGGCGGGAAATGATGGAGAACTTCCAGCTCAGGATGTCGGATATTCTGAAGATCCTGCTGGAAATGGAACAAAGAGGAGAAGATTTCTTCTCTGAGTACATTCGGCTGGCCCGGATCTTTGATTTAGTCAAACGTGAGAAAATCCAATCTGATTTTGAACATCAAGTAATTGGAGATGTACCGGAGCAAATCGAGCGGAAAGTCACTTCGATCATCGACTGGCTGGTAGATGCCAATCTTCGTCAGTGGCAGGCAGTTACAGATCACATTGCGGAGGGCAGACAGAAGCACAAAGGTCGAATGATAGGAGATATTGGCAGTTTTAATTATGATCGAGAACGGTTAATTAACAGCATCCATAAAGAAGCCAATCGGGTGGTTGCCAGCTATGATAAACAGCAGGAGGCAAATGAGATCGCCCGCGGGGCTCAAAACGCTGTTGCTGCCACAGCCGCTCTCGGCGCCGGAGCGGTAGGCCTTGGAACCCTGGTAACCATCCTGGCTACCACCCTGGCGGCGGATGTGACAGGGATTCTAGTGGCCGGAGCTCTGGCTGCTCTGGGATTCTTTATCATCCCAGCCAAACGCCGCCAGGCCAAAGAAGCGATGAGAAAAAAGCTGAAGACCATGAAAAAACAGCTGACAAAATCGCTGTCGGAACATTTTGAGCAGGAAATTGAAAACAGCCTGCACAAAATCCAGGCAACCATCGCTCCCTATACTCGCTTCGTCCGCGCTGAGCACGAGAAAAACCAGCACGCACGCCAGGAACTGCAGCGTCTGAAACAAGAAATCGAACAGCTCAGGTCCCAAATCACCCCGGATCCCGGCTCCTGAAAGCTCGAGATACCCTCAGCTGCAATTCAAGATAAAGACGGGGAGGAAATGATGATTATCGAACGAGAACAACTCGAAAATCAAGAAGAGCAGTGCATGGCGCCTTACGGAATCCGAAGTCGGGATTCAAAAGGTAGAAAGTATCCTGATTCCAAGCCCAAGTTCAGGACTGCATTCCAGCGCGACCGGGATCGAATTCTCCATACGACAGCTTTCCGGCGCCTGGAATATAAAACCCAGGTATTTCTCAACACCGAGGGCGACTATTATCGAACCCGGTTGACGCACACACTTGAAGTTGCCCAGATTGGACGGACGATTGCTAGAGCCCTGGGAGCAAACGAAGACCTGGAAGAAGCAATCTGTCTCGCACACGATTTAGGACACTCTCCATTTGGGCATTCCGGAGAGCGAATGCTGAACAGTTTAATGAAACGTCATGGCGGTTTTGACCATAATAAACAATCACTGCGAATTGTAACTCAACTGGAAAACCGTTATCCCGATTACCCGGGATTAAATCTCACCTGGGAAACCCGGGAAGGGATTGTCAAACACGAAACCGAATATGACATTTCAGATGCTGATGATTATGACCCGGAGCTGCGGGGACATTTAGAAGCTCAAATTGCTAACGCAGCGGACGAACTTGCCTACTCTGCACATGACCTTGATGACGGTCTGCGGTCTGGCTTGATCTCCGCCAGCATACTCTCAGATCTAAATCTCTGGAAATTACTGGTAGAAAGCATAGGTTGGAAAGGCCCGGAATTAACTGAGCTCGATCGGAACCGGATGATCCGCAGAATGATTGGGATGGAAGTCCGTGATTTAATAACCGCTACGAATCAAGCCTTGATAGACAGCGGTGTCCAATCCGTTGAGGAACTCCAAAAACTTTCTTACAATGTCATCCGTTTCAGTGATGAGATGGAAGTCAATAACCGCGAGCTGAAAGACTTTTTATTCCGAAACCTCTATCAAAGCCACCGGGTAATCCGGATGCAGGTCAAAGCAGAAAAGATTATCAGCGATATATTCCAGGCTTATCACGCCGAACCGCTGATGCTTCCCCAGCATATTCAAGACACCATTGACCAGCGGGGTCTGGAACGGGCAATCTGCGATTATATTGCCGGAATGACAGACCGCTACGCAACGGAGGAACACCAAAAATTATTCGATCCAAATCAAAAACCATAAAGGAAATTGTTTTATGTCGGACGACGGAAAAATATATCTCACAAAAGAAGGCAAAGAAAAATTAGAACAGGAGCTGAAAGACCTGGAAGGTCCCCAGCGAATTGAGCTGGCTGCAAGACTAAAATCGGCGATAGAAATGGGCGATTTATCGGAAAATGCTGATTACCATAAAGCGAAAGAGGACCAGGGTTTCCTGGAAGGAAAAATTCAGGAGATCAAACATATTTTGCATCATGCAGAAATCATCGAAGAAAACAGCAAGGATCGGGAAACAGTCTCTGTTGGCAGCAAAATCACAGTCCAGGAAGAAAATCAGGAGCCGGAGACTTACTTTCTAGTAGGAACAAAGGAGGCTGATCCAATTGAAAGCAAAATCTCTCATGCCTCCCCAATTGGAAGAGCCCTGTTGGATAAAAAAGTCGGAGATGAAGTGACTGTAAAAACACCCGGGGGAGAAATTGTTCTCAAGATTTTGGAGATTTGCTAGATTCAGGCCCATCTTAAAAACAAAGACTTCGGAAATAGATCCACTTCCGAAGTCTTTTTATTTCTCAATTTGCTAGAACTTAAAACTCATCGAAATCAAACGGTTCGGGTTCACTGATTCCATCACTGGGCCAGACGGAAAGCTCAATCGAAAGTCGATCAAAGAAGCTCTCTTCTGGAAGCGGACCTTCGCCGTAGCCCATATCCATTACCCGCCCAATAATCTGCAGGTTGTTCGTTTCCAGAATAAATTCTTTACCGGGTTCAGCAAGGATTGGCTCACCTTTCTTTTCGAGCTCTGATCGGACTCCTTCATCATAATAAGCATGTCCGCTGAGGAGCACCTTGGTAACTGTCTTAATATCATTTTGGTCAAAGAGCCAGACCTCAAAGGCAGTGACCCGTTTGGGTTCACCAACGCCAATCACCTCAGAGATCCCAACCCCGCATTCGCCCAGAAATTCACCGGCAGCAGATTCAATGCTGAAGGAATCATCAAAAAGATTGTCACCAAGTACATATGTGGTCACAAATTGATGCATTGGAGGGCTTTCACCTTCATCCTCGAAATCCGTATTGGTGATTTTTGAAGTAATTTCCTGAGCCATACTGGCAGCCGATTTCTGAACAGCTCCTTCCTGGCTTCTTTTTGCGAGGAAGTAGCGGGCCACAAGAGCCCCGGCCAGGATGATGGTAATCAACAAAGCCCATTTTATGAAATTCCCACTGCGGCTAGATGGTTCTTCCTCTAATTCCTCTTCAAATTCTGCAAAAGGAGAGGTATATTCAACAGTGCTTCGGAAGGCAGCAATATCACTGATCAACTGATCTCCAGGATTGAGCTCAATTGTTTCCAGGTACTGAGCAGCTTCCTCACCAACCTTATCATAACGTTCTTCAGCGAGAGCAGTATCCTGATTCAATGCATAGGAATCAATCGCCATGCGCAGGTACTCAACTTTGAGGTCCTCACGCAGCTGTGGGATATCCCCATTGACATACTCCACAGGAAAGAGCACATAAGCGAACAGCAATCCAAGGACAATGCCGATCACAACTCCTACCGCAACAGCAACGGCAGGATTATCTAAAACTTTTCGAAATATTTCGCGGATGTTTTCCATAAGCGATCTCCATGCGTAACATAAGTTATTTTGCAGGGAATCCAGATAAAGATATTGTAGACGAGAGCCTACAATCCTGCAATGCTCGGACCTATCTGGACTCTGCTGATATAGATTGCAAGGATTGTGCCAACGGGAGAAAAAAACAAAGAATTCTCAATTTTTCCCCTTAAAAGGTCCTGTCTCGATCGGGTATAAAATGAGAGGAAGGGATTTCACCTTCCTCTTGAATCCAATTTTCCCTCTTCTCCCTTCCAAAGGGATTTATACTGTTTGTGATTCAACCGGCTGAATTTGATCCCGATTAAATTCATTCTCACAGGATATACAGCTCACCTGGTTTTTGTTTTTCACTACCAGCAAACCACCACATTCAGGACAGGGTTCTGAAATTGGCAATTTCCAGGAGGAGAACTCACAATCTGGATAATTTGCACAACCGTAAAATACCCTCCCTTTTCGAGTTTGGCGTTTGACAATATCTCCCCCATCTTCAGGGCAGGTTACACCAATCTTCTCCAGGAAAGGTTCCGTATGTTTGCATTCAGGGTAATTGCTGCAGGCAATGAACTTTCCGTAACGTCCCCACTTGATAATCAGCTCATTCCCACATTTAGGGCAATCCCGACCTACAGGTTGATCTCCAGCGTTGATTTCCGGCATTTCTACTTTCGCAATTTCCACCCGTTCTTCAAACGGACCGTAAAAATCACCCACGATCTCCTGCCAGCTGGCATCTCCCGAGGCAACCCGATCCAGATCCGTTTCCATCTTGGCGGTAAATTCAACATCAACAATATTGGGGAAATACTCCACAACCAGATCATTCACAATCAATCCTGTTTCTGTTGGAATCAACCGCCTCCCATCTTTGGTGACATACCCGCGCTGCTGCAGGGTCCCCATGATAGGAGCATAGGTGGAGGGTCGGCCAATTCCATTCTCTTCCAGTTCACTGACCAGAGACGCTTCTGAATAGCGGGGTGGGGGTTTGGTGTAATGCTGTTCAGGATGAAGTTCAACCAGATCCTGAACCTGACCTTTCTGAAGTTGATCAGGAATACTTTCAAGATCCTTTTTCGCCTGGCGTGATTTTCCATTGTTTCGATCATAAACCTTCAAGAATCCAGGGAAGCGAATTTTCGATCCGGAAGCCCGCAGCACATAGTTGTGGGCGGAACCATCCGCCCCCACGATCACGCTCAAAGTATCATAAACTGCAGCAGACATCTGGGAAGCCACAAAACGCTGCCAGATCAACTTGTACAATCGATACTGGGCCCGTGTCAGATGGCTCTTGATCGCTTTGGGAGTCCGGGATACAGAGGTAGGTCGAATTGCTTCATGCGCTTCCTGGGCCCGCTTGGCTTTGGAAACATAATCTGGCGGCTGGTCTGGGAGGTATTCTTCCCCATAGACATTCCGAATAAAGGATTCAGCTTCCGAGGTCGCTTGAGCTGAGAGCTGGATAGAATCAGTTCTCATGTAGGTGATCAAACCCGTTTCTCCGCCATTTCCGACATCAATACCTTCATACAGCTGCTGGGCGATAGCCATCGTTTTCTTGGCGGAAAAGTTCAGCTGCCGGCTGGCATCCTGCTGCATTGTGCTTGTGATAAATGGAGGATAAGGATTTCGGACCCGTGATCCCTTTCGTACCTTACGCACCTCAAATCGAGCTTGCTCCAGATCCTCCAGGATCGGCTTCAAAACAGATTTGGATCCGATCTGAATTTTCTTACCGTCGATATGAGTGATTTTGGCCCGGAATGGCGGAACGCTTAAACCCTGAGGACGGAGGTCTGCCTCAATAGACCAATACTCTTCCGGGTCAAAAGCGTCAATTTCACGCTCCCGATCGACAATCAAGCGCAGCGCGACAGATTGAACTCTACCAGCAGAAAGCCTGCTGCGCACCTTGGACCATAAGATCGGACTGATGCTGAACCCAACCAGGCGGTCCACAATCCGGCGTCCCTGCTGGGCATTCACCAGATCCATATTGATCCCAACCGGATCCGCAAATGCTTCCTCAATCGCCGGCTTGGTAATCTCATGAAAGACAACCCGTTTCGTCCGATCCGGTTCCATTTCAGCCGCTTCCATTAAGTGCCAGGCAATTGCTTCCCCTTCCCGATCAGGGTCTGTTGCCAGGTAGATCTCTTCGGCGCCCTGTGCCAGAGATCGAATCTCCTTCATCACATCCCGTTTTTCATTGGGCACCCGGTAGCGGGGTTCGAAATTGTTCTCCACATCCACAGAGAGTTTTGATTTCAATAAATCCCGGATATGTCCAACTGAAGCTTTAACTTTGTAATCCTTTCCAAGATACCGGCCAATGGTCCGGGTTTTTGCCGGTGACTCTACGATCACCAATTTTCCCGATCGTTTCCGCTTTTTCTTCTTCCTGGATGTATTTTCCGGGGGAGTTAAACCTTGATGAGCTTCTGTTTTTCCCATCCGGAACATCTTCGTCCCACATACAGAACAGGTACCGCGCGTTCCTGGAGTACCTGTTGAAGTAAAGACCGCCTCAGGTTCCAGCATCTCCTGTTTTTCTTTGCATTTCACACAATAAGCCTTCAAAATCAACCCTCCAAATAAATTTTACTCATTTGATCTCTTTCACAATCATTCGGTCTGGTTAATGCTCACAGACCGAATGAAGGAAAATCATCTTACTCAATCCAATTTCCAGCTTACAGCAAATCAGTCCGGGATTCATTTTCCAGCTTTCGAACGACTTCCCGCACTTGCTGGGCATTTTCCCGGCTGCAAACCAGGAGAATATCACCGGTATTGACAATAATTAAATCCTCAGTTCCGATAGTTACCACCGTTCTGGGATTTTCAGCAGTATATATCATCATTCCGCTGCTAGCAAGGGATATCAAGTCCGCACCCCGGGAAATATTACCATCTTGATCAGGTTCCAGGACATCATATAACGCATCCCAGCTTCCAACATCATTCCAGTTTAAACCAACAGCGGGAATAACTGCTACATTTTTCGCGTGTTCCATAATCCCATAATCAATTGTCTGGCGCTGAATCTCTGGCCAAACCTTCCGGATTGTTGTTTCTGCTTCTGGAGTACCCCAGGCGTCTCCAATAACGGCCAGTTTCTGTGCCAGATCCGGCATTTGACGGGAGATTTCCTGCAGTATTACTTCCACCCGCCAGAAAAACATCCCGGAATTCCAGGCGTAATTCCTGTTAGCCAGCATCTCTTCCGCTCGTTTTAAATCGGGTTTTTCCGTAAAGTTCAACACCCTGCTGACTGAGAGACCATTATGATCACCCAGATCCGATCCCAGGTGAATATATCCATAACCGGTAGCCGGGTAAGTAGGATCGATCCCCAATGTAACTAAATATTCTTCTTCAGCCGTCTGGCGGGCTGCTTCTAAAATGTCTTCAAAGAGCCTTTGATTTCCAATGATGTGATCTGCTGTGAGAACCGCCATCACTGCCTCAGGATCTATCTCCTGCAGAACAGCTGCAGCATACCCAACAACAGCAGCAGTTCCCCGGGGCATTGTTTCCAATAAAAAGTTTTCAGCTGGAATATCTGGACACTGTTTCTGCAGGGCCGAAGCTTGATCCTCAACAGTGACAATAAAAATTCTCTCCGGGGGAAAGACAGCTTCCAGCCTGTTGACAGCCATTTGGAATAAAGAGTTCTCCCCCACCAGAGAAAGCATTTGCTTTGGACGTTCCTTCCGTGAGAGGGGCCACAACCGGGTTCCTCCCCCGCCCGCCATAATAACCGCATAGTAATGTGGGTTCATGGGATCCATTCCTTGCTTAATTTCAATCTTGTTTTGTTCCTGGTTCATATTCTAATTGCTTCTCGAGAACAGCCATATATTTCATTCCGTAAATTTTTTTGACCATTCCCTTCAATTCCATCATCGCCAGAGTTGATGTAACCTGTTCGACCGGGAGATCAACTTCAGCAGAGATTTGATCCACATGAAGCGGTTCAACTCCCAGCGCATTATACACCAGTGCTTCCCGGGGTGTTGACGGCAAACACTTCCGGGCCTGCCGCTGAGCCGGGACCATGGACAACTCGAGGTTATCCAGCACATCCTGGGAGCTGAGCAGCGGGTGCGCTCCTTGTTGGAGCAGCCAGTTGGTCCCTTTGCTCTGGGGCGAATGAATCCCACCAGGAACCGCGAACACTTCCTTTCCTTGATCAGCGGCGTAGTTGGCTTTAATCAAAGCCCCGCTTCTGCTTCCAGACTCCACCACAATCACGGCTTTTGCCAGGCCGGATATAATCCGGTTCCGGGGAGGAAAATTCGATCCTTCCGGGGGTGTCCCTGGGGGGTAATCACTGATCACCGCTCCCTGTCCTGCAATTCGTTGGGCCAGATTTCGATGCTCCGGAGGGTAAATCATATCCACACCACTTCCCAAAACAGCTATAGTCCGGGCTCCTTCTTCCAGGGCACAGCGGTGAGCAATTCCATCTATACCACGGGCTAACCCGCTGATTACTGTCAGGCCTGCCCTGGCCAGCTCTCTGGAAACCTGTTCTGCGACGACCATCTTGCCGTAGCCTGTAAAACGCCGGGTGCCTACAACAGCTGCTGCCCACAAATCCGATTCTGACAGCTCACCCTTCAAATACAATACAAACGGGGATTGAGGTATCTCCCGCAAGCGTTCTGGATAAGCTGGATCTTCCCAGGTGAGCACGGAAATTTCCTGGTCCTCGATTTTGGCGAGAACCTCATCGAGTGTTCCTGAACCCCGGAGTTTTAGAATCTGCTCAACCAGTTTATTTTGCAGTCCAATTTGCCTTAACAGGTGGGGGGATGCGTTCCAGGCTGATTCCACATCCCCAAAAACCTTTAAAAGGGACTGCAGTCGTACCGGACCTATCCCTTTTACCAGGTTGAAACCAATCCAGAATCTAATGCTTTCTTTCATATTAACCCCCTCTGTACAGAGTTTAAAACCACTGGTTATCAGCGGCCACAGATTACCATAAGGTTTTCAACCATGTCAAGATCACAGAAAATGACTATTTCCCCCCAGGTTTCTATTCTAATTATAGACTATCCAGCCAAATGGCCGTCTGATTCAGTCCTGGATATTGAGCAATCCGGGAATCAAATGAACCCTCATCAGCTTCTTTTCCGGGAGAATATCCAGAATCACGTCTTCAATCGCCGGGAGAAGCAAATCTCTCTCTCCTGCTCTTTCCACAACATAGACATCATTGGCACCAGTCAGGATTACCTCTTTTACCTGTCCCAGTTTTTCTCCCTGATCCGATACCACCTGCAAACCGACAACTTCATGAATATAAAATTCCCCCTCGGAAAGCGGAGGGCAATCCTCCTCCCTCAGGAACACTAATTGATTCCGGAGAACCTCGACCGCAGTTCGGTCTGGATAATCTACGAGGGATATCAAGAGATCGGATCCGTGTTGACGAACAGTTTTAATCTCTGCCGGTCGGTGTTTCGGACCGATAAAGATCCGGGTGCCTGGCTCAAGGAGATCAGGAAAATCAGTCAGGACTGTGGAGCGAATTTCACCCCGGATACCATGTGGCTTTCTGAACCGGGCTGCCGCAACAAAGACAGGCTCGTCGGCGCTCGACGAGCCTGGATTCTCAACTGGATTTGATCCGGCGTTCATTGGGGTTCAACTATATCCAGAGATACTTTTTTTCCAATCCCGGAAGCTGGAACATTCACTAACGTCCGGATGGCGTTGGCCACTTTTCCGTTTTTCCCGATCACCCGGCCCATGTCTTCCTGGGCAACTTCAAGCTGAAATTTAATGCTGTCCCGCCTGCGTTGATGATTGACTTTAACCTGAGTAGGATCATCAACCAAAGAACGCGCGATATAGTAAATCAGATCCTTCATTCTTCAGCTCCTTGTGATTGGTACGTCAGTCCTTGATCAGGTTTTCAATATCCGATTTCAGAATATTTCCGTCTTTTCCGGTTCCTTCCACCGTGCTGATATCAATTCCGGCTTCTTCCGCCAGCTCACGGGCTGCATCAGTAATGCTGATTTCCTCTTCGGATTCTTTCCCCTCAGCGGGTTCTTCAACCTCTTCCTCAGGTTTCTCATCCGCAGCAGGTTCTTCAGCTTCTTCTTCAGCAGCGGGTTCTTCCGGAGTCTCTTCAGCCTCTTCTTCAGATTCAGTCTCAGCAGCGGGTTCTTCCGCAGTCTCAGCAGCGGGTTCTTCCGCAGTCTCTTCAGCCTCTTCTTCGGATTCAGTCTCAGCAGCGGGTTCTTCCACCGCTTCTTCAACATCTTCGGTTTCCACGACTTCCTCTTCAGCTTCTTCCGTTTCAGTAGATTCCTGCTCTTCTGCTGGCTTTTCGGCAGCTTTCTTGGAAACTTTTTTCTGCACAAGATCATCACGGCGAGTGCGTGGATCAACAGCGAGGTCTTCCAGCACTTTCTTGCCTTCTTCTAGCAGGGTTTCAATATCTTCCCCGGCTTTGAATCTATCGTATCTTTCCATCAATCCAATCGTCCGGAAGATCTGCTTCACGGAATTGGTCGGCTGAGCGCCAACGCTCAACCAGTGATAAACCCGGTCTTCCTTCACACGAATGGTTGCCGGTTCTGTTCGGGGATTATAATCACCGAGGATCTCAATAAATCGGCCGTCCCGTGGGCTCTCTCTATCAGCCGCCACAATACGATGTGTGGGTTGGCTTTTTGCCCCGGCACGACGCAGTCGAATTCGAACCATATCCAGTACTCCTTAATTTCTTTTTCAAGATCATTCCGCTGCTTGTTAATTACAGCGGGTCTATTATATCATCAAAACTCAAGAACCTAATAAGCGGGTCAGGTTACCTAAGCCAGATTTGTTAAGTTCTTTGAACATCTTATGGGCAGCCCGGTACTGCTTGATCAGCTGATTGATATCATACACCCGGGTTCCTGAACCAGCAGCAATTCTTTTTCTGCGGCTGGCATTGAGGATTTTTGGGTTATACCGCTCTTCCGGTGTCATGGAGAGGATGATGGCCTCTGTTCTCCGTAGATTGGCCTCCAGATCTTGAGGGGGAACATCCCGGGCCATTTTTCCCATCTCACCGGGCATCATCTCCATCAATTTCCCAATTGGACCCATTTTTCTAACCTGGGCAAGCTGCTTGGCAAAATCCTCCAATGTGAATTCTCCGGAGATCATTTTTTGTGCCTGACGCTGGGCCTGATCCTGATCCACGGCTTCCTCAGCCTGCTGGATCAATCCAATCACATCACCCATTCCCAGAATTCGAGAGGCAAGCCGATCAGGATTGTACACTTCCAGAGCGTTGAGCTGTTCTCCTGTTCCCAGGAATTTGATCGGCACCCCGGTAACCGAGCGGATAGAAATCGCCGCTCCACCCCGGGCATCGCCGTCCATTTTGGTCATCACCAAACCGGTCAGCGGAACTGAATCCCGGAAACCCCGGGCAACATTGACAGCTTCCTGGCCGATCATTGCGTCCACTACCAGGAGCACGTCACTGGGATTCACTGCAGAGTTGATCGCCTGCAGTTCTTCCATTAACTCTCCATCCAGCTGGGAACGTCCGGCAGTGTCAATTATCACCATCCCGATTTGCTCGAAATTTGCCCGGGCAACTGCCTGCTGAGCTAAAGCGGCCGGCGGAAGATCTGGATCAACTGCAACCGGAACCTGAATCTGTTCCCCTAAAGTTTGCAGCTGAGCAACAGCTGCCGGACGGTAGGGGTCAGCAGCCACAAGTAAAGCCTTGCGGTCCTGCCTGGTGATCATCCGGGCCAGTTTACCGGCTGCGGTTGTTTTTCCTGCACCCTGCAGACCAACCAGCATCACAACCTGGGGGGGATTCTCAGGTTTTGAGAGGGGTACTGGCTGTCCCAGAGTCTGGATCAATTCTTCATGGACAATTTTCACAACCTGCTGACCAGGATTCAGAGCCCGGGAAACTTCCTGGCCAACTGCCCGTTCTTTGACCCGGCTGACAAAATCTTTCACCACGCCGTATTGAACATCCGCTTCCAAAAGCGCGAGGCGAATTTCACGCATGGCCTGATCGACGTCTTTTTCGGATAATTTTCCGCGACGCTTCAAATTTGCGAAGATACTGTCCAAGCGTTCTGTTAACTGATCAAACATTTTCCACAACCTGCTTAATAATGAAAACAGCGGATGACAGAAGGAAAGCACCACGGAGCCATCCGCAAGGACGCATTTTAGCTTGCCAATTTCAATTGGTCAAGGTATGTCCAGCTCTGCTCCATTGCCTCTCGTTCTCAGCTATGGTAAAATCTCTCCGCTCGGAAGGCCTATGAATTCTGGAGGGATGGCCGAGTGGACGAAGGCGGTTGTCTTGAAAACAACTGTGGGTGTTAAAACCCACCGGGGGTTCGAATCCCTCTCCCTCCGCCTGAGGACAATTCCGGGGAGGTGCCAGAGTGGCTGATTGGGGCCGCCTGCTAAGCGGTTGTCGGGCTTAAAACTCGACCGTGGGTTCGAATCCCACCCTCCCCGCTTTGATCAATTATGCCCTCGTAGCTCAGTGGATAGAGCACTTGCTTGCGGAGTAAGGGGTCGCGTGTTCGAATCACGCCGAGGGTGCT
>CAZTWV010000020.1:0-48461 GCA_964618295.1 uncultured Anaerolineales bacterium
TAAAAGAGGCTTATAGCCTCAGGTCAAGCCACCCGCTATGCGGGTGGTCTTGACTGTATCAGGCAGGTTTCTTCGGAGAGCGGAATCAGGCCCTTTCTGTTATAATTACAGCGGTGGATTTTGACCAAAACAGGGTCAGTTTAGATTGAAAAAAATGAAGTGAGGTTGATTGTTTTATGGAACAAATCACCTATGTAGTTGGGCATGTCAATCCAGATACAGACTCGATTGCCTCGGCTCTGGGCTATGCCTGGCTGCTCCGGGAGAGGGACAAAATTGAAGCTGTTCCAGCCCGGGCCGGATCCATGAATCCGCAGACAACCTGGGTCCTGGACCGCCTGGATATGGGGCCGCCCTGTTTGCTGACAGATGTCAGCCCCCGGTTTGAGTCCGTAGTAAGCCGTTTGGACACCACCAAACCCGATCAGCCTCTCAAGGAAGCCTGGGATATTGCCAGTCGGACCGGCGGTGTGGCTGCGATTGTCAACGAAGACGGCTCCCCGTACGGCTTGATTACCGGCTTAACCCTTTTTTCCTTTCTGGCAGACCTGGTAGGACCGCATCCCAAGCGGCAGGAAATGCGGATTGCTGAACTGCTGGAGCTGCCGTCCCATGAGGCAGCAGATACCGCGGTACCTCAATTTAAGGTCAACAGCCGGATCCGGGATGGTGTCAACAGGGTCCTGCGCGAAGAGAGAAACCACTTTTTTGTGATCGATGAACATAATCATTATGTGGGAATTGCCCGGCAGCGGGACATACTGAACCCACCCCGTGTCAATGTTGTTCTGGTAGATCATAATGAGCAGGAGCAGGCAGTAGGTGCCCTGGAGGATGCGGAGCTTCTGGAAATTATCGATCACCACCGGCTTGGCAATCCATTTACAAGATCTCCCATTCGCTTTACTACGGAGGTTGTGGGAAGCACCAGCACGATCATCACTGAACGGATTGAGGAAGCTGGACTCAGTGCCCCTCCTGAGATTGCCGGGGTGCTGCTGGCCGGGATCATCTCAGATACACTCCATTTCACCAGCCCGACTACCACTGAGCGAGATGAAAAAGCAGCCGATCGGCTTTCCCGCTGGGCATTTTCCTGGGACAGCCCACTCAAAGGCGAAGATCTGGAGTCTTACGGAGATGCGATTTTAAAAGCTGGGGCAGGGATTTCAACCCGGGACCCAAATGAAATTGTCACCACGGATTTAAAAACCTATCAATCCGGAGGGTTTGATTTTGGGATAGCTCAAGCGGAAGTCACAGATTTGCTGCAGGTCGATAAGCACCTGGAAGAATTGAAACAAGCCCTGGAACGGCTCCGGATAAACAAAGCCTTGGATTTCACTGTATTAATGGTGACAGATGTTGTCCGGGGATCCAGCCGGCTGATTATTATTCAACCGCCCCCAACGTTTGATGATTTACCTTATCCCAGCAGGTCCGATGGAACAAGATTTGCTGAAGGGGTTGTTTCTAGAAAAAAACAGCTTCTTCCTGTGATATTGAGTGTATTGGAAACTTAATTGGATTCAGGATAGAAATATGAATGACGTTTATCAAGCGCTGGCAAAACTGGAAGAAGAAAATCAGTCTGGCGCTTTATGCACAATTATTGAGACTGAAGGTTCAACACCCCGGCATGCCGGGAGTAAAATGCTGGTTTATCCTGACGGTAGAATCGTGGGAACTGTAGGCGGGGGAGAGGTCGAAGGTAGAGTTATCCGGAAAGCCCTGGATGTCTTGGCCAGCGGAGAATCTGAAATTGTTACTTACAATCTCGTGGATCCAGCCAAAGGAGATGCCGGTGTCTGCGGGGGATCGCTCCAGGTTTTCATCGAGCCGATTCATGCGGCTGATGTACTGCTGGTGATCGGGGGAGGACATGTCGGGAAGGCAGTTGTTCATCTTGGAAAATGGCTCAGATTCCGGGTCATCCTGTCCGATGACCGTCCGGAGTTCTGCAACCAGGAAATGGTGCCCGGTGCCGATCAATATATTTCATGTCCGATTGCGGAGCTGCCGAATAAAATTGAATTTAACCCGCGCACAGCTGTAATCCTCGCAACCCGGAATATGCAGGTGGATACCAGCGGACTTCCGGAGATTTTACAAGAGGAGTCCGCTTACATCGGAGTGATCAGTTCAAGGAGAAGATGGACCTTAACCCGCAAGGCGCTGCTGGAACTGGGGGTGGTGGAAAGTGATATTGATCGGATTTACGCCCCGATTGGTCTGGATCTGCGGGCCGAAACCCCGGAAGAAATCGCCCTCAGTATTCTGGGGGAGGTGATCATGATTAAGCGCGGTGGTCAGGGGGGAGCCCTTTCAAAATAGTGAGTCAGCCTTGTTGAGACAGGCTGTCGTGGAGAGATCGTTTATGTGGAAAGAATATTACAACGCTGTGAGTGAAGAACAGGTGCTGGAAATTTTGGCGGAAAAGGACAAGAAAGCACGATTAGTGGTGGGTGGAACAGACCTGGTGCTGGAAATGGAACAAGGTTTACACTCTGAAGTGGAGACCCTGATTGATGTTTCCCGCGTTCTGGGTTTTGATGAAATCAGACTGGATGATCAGGGTTGGATCCATCTTGGGCCAACTGTCTCCCATAATGATTGTGTGGCTTCAGAACTGATTCGTGAGAAGGCACTCCCGCTGGCGCTAGCATCCTGGGAGGTCGGTGCCCCGCAAATCAAGAATGCCGGGTCCGTGGTGGGGAATGTGGTCACCGCCTCACCTGCTAATGACACAATTGTCCCGCTAATGGCACTGGGAGCTGAGTTAGTCCTGCTTTCCAAAACAGGTGAGCGGGTGCTCCCGCTCCAGGATTTCTATACCGGGGTCCGTAAGAACAGACTCCAGCCGGATGAGATGGTACGCGAGATACGCTTTCCAGCTCTGGAGGAAAATCAGCAGGGAGCGTACCTGAAAATGGGACTGCGAAAAGTTCAGGCTATCTCCCTGGTTAGTATGGCAGTTGTATTGACCATGAGAGATCATAATGTTCAGGAAGCCAGCATCACCCTTGGAGCGGTTGCACCGACCATCATCCATGCAGAAGAAGCTGAAAAATACCTGGCCGGCAAAACATTAACACCGGATGTCATTCAGGAAGCAGCTCAAAAAGCAGAGACTGCAGCTGTACCGATTGACGATGTCCGGGGCTCCGCTGAGTACCGGGAGGAAATTACCCGGGTGCTTGTCAAGCGGGGTTTGACCTTGATTCATGAAAACCGTCAGGCGGAAAAACTCCCCGAGGATCCGGTTCTGCTGGCTGTGAAAAATGAACAGGATCCCACGCTGGGATTAAACGGTAAACCTTTGGTCGAAGGGGAAACGCCGATCATCACCCACATCAATGGAAAAGAATACCAGTTTATGAAGGGCTACCACAGCACCCTGCTGCATTTGATCCGAGACCAGGCCGGCTTGACTGGTTCGAAACCCGGTTGTGAAGAGGGTGAATGCGGGGCCTGCACGGTATTTTTGGATGGGAAGGCAGTCATGTCCTGTATGGTTCCTGCCCCCCGGGCTCATGGAGCGCATATTGTCACCATTGAGGGCCTTTCCGATGGAGAGCATCTTCATCCTGTCCAGCAGACTTTTATTGAGGAAGGTGCTGTTCAATGTGGTTACTGCACACCGGGTTTTATTATGTCTGCTGCAAAACTTCTGGAAGAAAAATCACATCCAACAGCTGAACAAATTCATACCGCAATATCTGGAAATTTATGCCGCTGCACCGGCTATTATAAAATCGTCAGTGCGATAGAAAAGGCCAGTCAAGAAGAAGGTGCGTGATGGGTAGATATCAACAGTATGAACGGAGAACCAGGGACAAACCCAGGGGTGTCCATCCCGTCTGGAGGGGAATCGGATTTATTCTGATGGGGTTGATCCTGGTGATGTCATATGCCGGAGCGAACCTGTTGGTGAAAGCAAATAAGACCAATCAATGGGTTCAAATTCCTTCAGAAATTGCCTATGCCTTTCCCTGGGCGCCTGATTTGTATGTGGAGCTGATCGTGGCATTTTTCCTGACAATGATCGGGTTTGGGATTATGACAGTAGTCTATTCCCTTGTTTACCAGGTCTCAAGACCGCGCGATATCTTCAAGTATTTGAAATGATTAAAATTCTTTAAACTACCACCAGAAGAATGATTTCAAACCCTGGTTGCCCAAGGCCTTTGAAGGGACTTTAATGCAAATCTTGGATCAAAAAGTAATACAAAATCTGGCGGATGTACTGGGGGATTCAGACGTGGCCCAGGATTTACTGGATACTTATGTTCTGGAAGGATCGAGGCAAATTGATCAGATGCAGCCCGCCCTGGAAAATTCGAATTTTGAACAGTTAAACCAGCTGGCGCATACTCTCAAGGGCAGCTCCGGCAATCTTGGGGCAGTTCAGCTGGCCGATCTCTGTTTTCAGCTGGAACAGGCTGCTAAAAACGAAGAAATTCAACTTATCACCTCATTGATCAAACAAATCAGGATCAGTTTTGGAGCGACGAAGTCTGCTCTGGAAGCAGTTATTTTTTAGGATATTTTATGTCTGAAAGTTTGTTTGTAACAGCGGAAATTATTTTCAATATTTTGTACCTGATAGGGATTTGGACCCTTGTGCTTTTTATGCTGCGAGGCAGGGATAGGATTCAGCCTCAGGATACCCGGACAGCCCGGTATTTTTTCTGGGCGTTCTTTTTACTCGCTTTTGGCGATACATTTCATGTCGGCTCCCGGGTGATTGCTTATCTGTCTGCCCAGGGTTTAGAGCTGAATGTAAATCTTCTGGGCCGGAGCTTCGGATTGGTTGGCTGGTCTTCCCTGGTAACAGCGATCACGGTGACCATTTTTTACCTCTTACTGTTGCTGGCTTATCTTGCTCGTTTTCAGAAAAGATATACCGGTTGGATTTCTGGACTGTTTGTAATCGGAGGGGTCAGGTTAGGTTTACTGCTGCTGCCAATCAATGATTGGAACCAGCTCGTGCCTCCCCAGCCCTGGGGAACGATTCGCAATATCCCTTTGATTGTTGTTGGGCTGGCTGCCGCATTTTATTATTTAAGAAGTGCGACAGCAGAAAAGGACCGGGAATTTTTTTGGATTGGAATTATGATCTTGTTATCATACCTCTTTTACCTCCCGGTGATCCTCTTCGTTCAAAGCATCCCGGCGCTGGGGATGTTGATGATTCCCAAGACGCTGGCATATGTCGCGCTGGGAATCTTTGCTGTCAGGGCGCTTTACTTCGGGGAGCTTGAGAGGGTTACCCGGGTGGACACTGTTCAATTCGAGACACAGGGGTAGATTAACTCAGGAATGTAAAATGCCTTTCAACTTCAGAGCATACATCACATATTTTTATTACAGCTTTTTCAAGGCAAACCGGACTCCAGCAAGATTATCACTCAAGCGGTTTCTCCTGCTGGTGTTTTTGTTTTTTGTGTACCCTCTATACAACCTGTATATTCGAATCGGCTATTATCTGGATGATTTGCTGTACTCCCGATATAAAGAAACCACCGGGCCGCCGCCAATCTTTATCATTGGGAATTTCCGCTCTGGAACAACTTTTTTTCACCGCTTACTGCTGAAAGATTCCTATTTTACCTCTCTGAAAACCTGGGAAATATTTTTCGCCCCGGCAATCACTCAAAGGAAGTTGATTCGCGGAATCATCAAGATCACCCGCTTTATCGGCAGTCCTATCCGGCGCTTGTCCTTGGTGTTTGACCGCTCGATCAATGAATATTCCTATATGCATAAAACAGGATTGAGGAGAACGGAGGAAGACAGTCATCTTCTTTATCACATTTGGTCTTCCTACAATCTTTTTGCTCTGTTTCCTTTCCCGGAGCTGGCCAAAAAGTATATATACTACGACCAGGAAGTACCTCTGGATCAACGGCGGCGGGAGTTTACTTTTTACCGGGACGTTCTTCGACGCCATCTGTACATCAATCCCGGAAAGTGTTATGTTTCTAAGAACCCGGATTTCTCGCCCTCGGTGGAAACCTTGAAAGAATTGTTCCCGGAGGCAAAATTTATCAACATTGTCCGGGAGCCGGAAGAAATGGTTCCATCCACGATTAATATGTGGGCCAATCACTGGCACACATTCGGGGATCCCGAAGAAAACTATCCCTTGAAGGATATCTTGATGGAGCATACCAAGCATTGGTATGTCTATCCCCATCAGCGTTTACAGCAGCTGCCCCCGGACCGCTATGCGGTGGTTAAGTACGCGGACTTTGTTTACAATCCACAGGAGACAATTGATAGAATATACTGCCAATTCGGGTTTACGATTTCCGCTGATTATCAAAGGATCCTGGAGTGGGAGACAAAACGGTCCCGGAGCTATAAAGGGAAGAAATCCTATCCTCTGCAGGAGATGGGTCTGGACAAAGAGTCATTAAAACGAGATTACGCTCAATTTGTGGCAGCATACAAAATTCAAGATCATCAACTAAAGGCGTTTGCAACCGAAGGTTAAGCTGATTATGGAGAGAACTGTACCGTATACTGCATCGGAAGAGATGGAACTCTACCTCCGCACCTATTATTCTTTACTGCGGACTACGGATGCTGTGCAGATTCGATCTCTTGAGGAAGCTCACTCCGGGATGAACTCGCTGCTCCATCAAAATGCAAGAGACCGGGCGCCGGACATGGCGGCGTTTATTTATGCTATGCTCCGGCTGCCTTCCTGCATCATGAAAACCAGGGAGATTATCCTTGGTCAGAGTGCAAGTATATTTCGGGAATCCGGCGTGGGGAATGTCTGGGAATGGGAGCAGGTTTCTGCCCGGGCCCGGAGGCGGAGGTGTTTCTACCATCCAGAAGATCAAATCCTGGCCTGTATCATTGCCAGCCGGACTGACATAGACGACGTTATACCCCTCCTGACAGCATTTCAGATTGAATGGAATAAGCTTCATAATCTGCTGCAGCATGTTCCGGGGGAAACAAATCTGGCCCAGGCTCACCAGGACCCGGCTGCCTGGTACAACCTCGCAGAGGCACTGCAGATGTCGGTGGGAGACCTCACTCGCTGGCGGGCTGTTTCCGGTCCGGAATTTGTCCAGCAGATCCGGGCTATCAAAGCGACAAGAATATTACTTCAGGTTCGGCTTTTGAATGGATCTTTAATTGAATACAATCGAGCCACAAATGCCTGGTGGCAGCACATTGAGGATCAGGTCCCGGAATTGATCAACCGGCCGATTTATTTCACATCCTCGAATACGCACAGCCTGGCAAATCTGCTGTCAGGATTTGCGCTTAAAAATCAATCTGAGATTGAAACATTCCTGTATGAACACGATCAGCAGGAACTGATTGATGAGTGGAAGCAGATTCGAAGCCAATCCGTTCCCTCGAGTGAGGAAAATTTCTGGTACTATGCCTTGAAAAAATATTTACAGGATCCCCAGAGAGACCAAATTCTGAAAAAGAGATCAAAACACGAAGCCAGCTGCGGTGTTCAGCGGATTGACAGCGAACACTTTTTTGATGTGGATGCCCAGGTGTTCAAGATCTCAGAATTTAAACCCGAGTGGATGGATCCCCGGATCCTGGATCAGGATGAAGATCTGGATTACCTCAAGGAAAGCGATGCGCTGATTCTAAATATCGATTACCCCCTCGGCCTGGCTGCATACAATATTTTGACTGAAGTGGCTGAAAACGTCGGTAGAGTCCTTGGTTTTTACAGTCTGGGGAAAGCTGCTACCTTGAATGGTGTGGTGGGGGATGTGATTATTCCCTATGTTGTGCACGATGAGCACTCCCGGAACAGTTATTTATGTCCGCGGGCTTTTGATGCCGGGGACGTAGCTCCTTTCTTAACTTACGGCACAGTCTTGGATAACCAGAAAGCGGTCACGGTCCGGGGAACATTTCTGCAAAATCGAAGGTACATGGATGTGTTTTACCGGGAAGGGTACACCGGGATTGAAATGGAAGCCGGTCCCTACCTCTCTGCAGTTTACGAAATGTTCCGGCCGAACCGCCATCCGGTGGACGAAATTGTCAATTTGGATCGAGCCCCATTTGACTTTGGGTTTTTACATTACGCCTCGGATACACCGTTGAGCAAAGGGAAAAACCTGGGTGCGGGTACGCTTTCATATTACGGGATGGATCCGACTTATGCCTGTTCAGTTGCGATCCTGCGCAGAATTTTTAAATTAGAAAAAATGCGGCTAATCAAATCATAAACAAAGAGGATAAGTTACGATGACGAAGGACCAGAAAATGAACGCAATAGGAAAATCAATGAAACGGGTGGATGCCCTGGATAAGGTAACCGGAAAAGCCCTTTTTTCGGGAGATCTCAATCACCCCGATCAACTGTATATGAAAATACTCTTTGCTGATCGTCCTCATGCAGTTGTTAAATCGATCGATACATCTGCAGCGGAAGCCATGGATGGTGTGGTGCTGGTGCTGACTGCTGCCGATGTCCCGGTCAATGAGTACGGTTTACAAATCCCGGACCAGCCTGTGCTCTGCGGCCCTGGATCGGATAAAGAGTTTGGCGATCATGTCCGTTTTATCGGCGATCAAGTGGCAGCTGTGGTGGCTGAGAGTGAAGAAATCGCAGCGGCAGCTGTCAAGAAAATCCAGATCACCTTTGAGGATCTGCCGATTTTGGACACCCCTGAAAAAGCGCTGGAAGATGGGGCTTATCAGCTTCATCCCGATAAAGAAAAAAACATTTTGCATTCCTACCAGATTCGTAAGGGCGATGTTGACCAGGCTTTCATGGATGCTGATGTAATTGTTGAAGGGGAGTACCGGACCCCAATTCAGGAGCATGCTTACCTTCAGCCGGAAGCGGGTCTGGCTTATTTGGATGAGCAGGATCGAATCACGATAGCCTGCGGTGGACAATGGGCCCACGAAGAACAGGAAGAAATTGCTCATTCTCTGGATCTGGAAATGGATCAGGTCCGGATCATCCACCCCGCGATCGGAGGTGCTTTTGGCGGAAGGGAAGACCTTTCGATCCAGATTGTGTTGGGACTTGCTGTGCAGAAATTAAAGGAAATGGGCATCCGTCGGGCAGTCAAAATAGTCTGGAGCCGGCAGGAATCCATCATTGGACATCATAAACGCCACCGCTATACCATTCATTCTAAATGGGCGGCAGATAAGGACGGCAAGCTGCTGGCTGCGGAAGTCGATATCACAGCGGACGGCGGAGCGTACATGTACACATCGAACAAGGTGCTCGCCAACGCTCTGATCATGTGCACCGGACCTTATGATATCCCTAACGTCAGGGTCGATGCCCGGGCTGTAGCCACGAACAACGTTCCCGGCGGCGCTTTCCGCGGTTTTGGCGGTCCCCAGGGAGCATTCTCCGGGGAAGTTCAGATCAATAAACTAGCAGAACAATTGGGAATGGATCCGGTTGAAATCCGGCTGAAAAATGTCTTAAAACCGGGTTTGCTGAATACAACCCAGACAGAAATGCCCGGAGCGGTCAATGTGGATGAAGTGGTGGAACGCTGTGCAGTGGAAGCGGGCTGGACGAAAACAGAACAGGGCTGGGTCAAGGGTGAAACTGAAAAAACGTCTGATCCCAACAAAGTTAGAGGACTTGGTTTTGCCAGCGGGATGAAGAATATCGGTTTTTCCTCAGGCTACCAGGAGAATTCCTGGGCCACAGTTGAGATTCACGGCAAAGTGGAAATTGAGAAGGTGATTGTCCGTCAGGCTGCGGCAGAAGTTGGTCAGGGAACGCATACAGCTATTGTTCAGATGGCGGCAGAAGCGGTTGGAGTTGAACCGGAGCGGGTGGAGATAATCTCAGCGGATACCGGACAGACGGATGATTCGGGCAGCGTTTCTGCCTCCCGGATGACTTTTATGGCCGGGAACGCGGTTCATGGAGCAGGAAAACGTGCCCTGGAAAAATGGGTTGATGAAGAACGGCCCGCGGTAGCAACCTACCAGTATCTGGCTCCGAAGACCACCTATTTTGATCCTGAAACAGGAGCCTCAACCCCGAACTTTGCTTACGGGTATGTTTCCCAGGCAGTCGAAGTTGAAATAGATCTTGAGACCGGCGCCTTGAGCGTGGAGAAAGTGATTTCGGTTCATGATGTGGGGAAAGCAATTAACCCGGATCAGGTGGTAGGACAGGTTGAGGGGGGAGTTGTCCAGGCCCTTGGATACGCGGTAACGGAAAACTTCATCCAGGAAGAGGGTAGGGTTCTTACAGACCGCTTTTCAACCTATCTGATTCCCACAATTATGGATGTTCCGAAAGAAATGAAAACTGTGATTATGGAAACTCCGGACCCCAACGGTCCCTGGGGAGCGCTGGGGATGGCTGAAATGCCATATATACCCTTTGCGCCTGCTGTAACTGCGGCAGTCCATGATGCGCTTGGAATCTGGATAGATCAATTCCCACTCACCGGGGAACGCATCCTCCACAGTCTGCTAGAAAAAGACTAAAACCAATCACCTCGCCGATCCGATAGAATGACCGTCCCGGATTAGCGAGGTGAAATAAGAATACTCCGGATAGGTAAGTTTGTTCAATATTAGAGGGTTCAGCAAATTTCTTTACAGGTCATTCATCAATAACCGGGGGACCAATTATCGGTTAACGTTGAAAAGACTGGGGGTGCTGCTGCTGGCGTTGGTAATTTACATTCCGGCTGAAATCCTGATCTGGTCAGGATTGATCCTGGATAATATTTTATTCAGGAAGTATCGTGAGATCGAAATTGAAAGTCCGGTTTTTATCATTGGGAATCCCCGGAGCGGAACCACATTTTTACAGCGTTTGCTGGCTAAAGATCACCAGATGTTTTTCTCCATGAAAACCTGGGAGATTTTTACCTCGCCATCCATCACCGGTCGAAAAGTATTGGTTTTTCTGGTGCGGATTGCCAGGTCGATCGGGATGTCGATTTCCAAGAGGATCCATCGTCTTGAAAGTTTATGGGCGGAAGGAAATCGAATTCACCGCTTGGCACTAAGAGCTCCAGAGGAGGACGAATACTTGTTCATTCATATCTTTTCTGCCCTCAAAATCTGGTCCTTTGCAGCAATGACCGCGGATGCGGCTCCTTTTATTCGTTATGATCAGGAAATGGCGGAGCGGGAAAAAAATCGGATGATGGATTTTTATCAGCGCTGCCTGCAGCGCCACGTTTATTTCCATCATGGAGAATACAAGCATTACCTGGCAAAAAATCCTAACTTTTCACCAATGATCAAAACAATTCTAAAGCGTTTTCCGGGGGCAAAATTTATCTATTTACTCCGGGATCCGCGGGATGCTGTTTCGTCCCATCTGAGCTTAAAAGAAAGGGAATGGCAGATGCTGGGCAGTCCTTTGGAGCCTTATGCCTCCCGCGAGTTTATTCTGGATGCTTCCGAGTATTGGTACAATTATCCCTTGGAAGTAGTTGATCAGCTGGAGCAGAATCAGGGGATGATTATTTTGTTTGATGACTTAACTGGAAATGCAAAGAAAGTTGTAGAAGAAATTTATCAGCGTTTTGATTTTGAGCTGTCACCGGAATACCGAGAAATTCTGATAGAGGAGACTGAAAAAGCTCGGCAGCATGAGAGTAAGCATGAGTATGATATTTCCGAGATGGGGTTGAGTGAGGAACAAATCCAATCCCGTTTTTCTGAGGTTTATCAACGTTTTGAATTTTCAGATTAATAGTTGACCCAAGTAAGAAGGGACAAAAATGAAAATTGTATTTACATCTTTATTCCGGAGGGGGATGGGAGGGGGAGCCGGTCGTGTTGCTCATGAACTGGCGGAAAATTTTGCAAAAAAGCATCAGGTGGTAATGGTCTGTCCGGCGGATGAAACCGGATTGACCCTCTCAGATGATGGATTGCTGGTTTTCGGGATCAGAAGTGCTGGAGATGATGAGTTTCATATGCCGGCTCTCTCAGCCAGGACGGTCAACGAGGTATTTGATTTTCTGGATGATTTTCAACCGGATGTCGTTCACGCTCATGATCCAGCCCTGGTTGGGTTGGTCGGTCAGATCTGGGCTAGGATGAACCTGGTGCCCTTTGTTCATACTGCCCATGTGCTGCCCTCCAAAGCCCTTGATTTTGGAACCTCAGATGTTTTGAATCTGCGCTGGTTAAAAAGTTCCTTCAGCGAGTCAGTTACCTACCGGGTGCTGGGGGATTTTTATGAGAATTGTGACGCGATCATTGCCCTGAATGAATCCGCCCAGGAGTCAATCAGGGAGTTCGGTTATGAGGGTTTAGTATACAGGATACCCAACGGGAGATCGCTGTCTCATTATCAGGTTGGAGATTTTGCGTCCAGCCAATCCCGAGAAAAATATTTGACTTTTATCGGCTACCTTTCAGAGCGAAAAAATCAGCTCTATTTATTAAAGGTTCTCAGGAAGCTGCCTGGTAACTACCATCTCCGGCTGATTGGTCGGGCCCTGGATAAAGACTACAAGGAAAAGCTGGATGAGTACTGTCAGAAACATAACTTGAAAAATGTGGAGTTTATCGGGCAGCTGGAGCATGATGAAATCCCACCCTATCTGGCTGATACACATGTTTTCCCTTCTGCCTCAAAGATGGAAGTCCAAAGCCTGGTGGTGATTGAAGCTCTGGCGTCCGGGACGCCGGTGGTGGGTTTGTCCAATGAGACAATCGATGAGTTGATTAACGAGGAAAATGGCGTCAGGCTGGCCAAAGACAGTAAGCCATCCCGGTTTGCAGCTGCAGTTGAGCAGATTTGCGGTCAGCCTCCAGAGGAGTACAAACAGATGTGCCAGAACGCCCGGGAGCGGGTTTCACATCTGGACTGGTCGATCATTGTTGACCAAACAGCTAATGCTTATCAGGAAATCAAGCAGATTAAACCAACAGTTTCCAGTGAGGAAAATGACATGCTGAAAGGTATGGTCCAATTTTTCACTACTGGTGAGCTGGAAGACTTTCTCCTGGATCGTCTGGATGAAGCCCGGGGCAAACCAGGTGGAAAAAGTGGTCTGCTGAAAAGGTTTGGAATTCCGCGAGGATTGCGGTCGTTTATCCGGGTTCCCTCTTCAACCTGGCTGATTTCTGGAGGAACAGTATTAATTTCTGTAATTGGATATTTTTTTATGAAAGGAAGGGGCAGGAAAAAGGAAAAATGAATCCCGCCTTGCAATATTATTAATCTCTTACTGAGGGGGGAGTAGTATGATTGTTTATAAATATGCAAAACAATTATCTGACAGTTAAGATACTGTTTATTGATCTATTTTATGGAGAAAGTGATGAAAGATTTTCTTGTTCGCGGTGATATTAAAGATATTGATCCAAAATTAAATGAACTGCTGCGGATTGAAGAGGAAAGACAATTTCGCAGGTTGATCTTAATCCCCAGTGAAAGCATTTCCCCCAAAGCTATCCGGGAAGCGCTTGGCTCAGGTTTTCACAATATCTATGCCGAAGGATATTCCTTTGATCTAACGGGAGGGTTAACGGAGGAGGAGCTGTTTGACTACGACAAACTGCTGACGGAATACCGCCGCTACTCCGATGATCGGTACTACAAAGGGGTTGAATATGCTGACATCCTGGAAGGAATTGCCTGTCAGCGGGCAGCCCAGGCCTTTGCATCGAACGGTAAAACCGCCCTGGATATTTATGTCAACGTCCAGCCGCTATCAGGCGGTCCGGCAAATAACGCAGTTTATCACGGGCTCGTGAATATAGGTGATACCGTGATGGGGATGGATTTACTGCACGGCGGCCATCTCTCACACGGCTCCCGGGTCAACCGATCCGGGGAGTACTACAACATTGTTTCCTATTCAGTCGATCCGGAAACAGAAAAAATTGATTATGATGAAGTTGAGCGCTTGGCACTGCAGCATAAACCCAAGATGATCATAGCCGGTGTTTCATCTTATTCCTGGCAGCTCGATTGGAAGCGTTTCCGGGAGATCGCTGATAAGGTCGGAGCCTATTTGCTGGCTGATATTTCCCATGTTTCCGGGTTGATCATAGCCGGTGAATACCCTTCTCCCGTGGGGATTGCCCATATTATTTCGTCTACAACCCATAAAACCCTCCTCGGTCCCCGGGGTGCGATTTTGATGAGCACAGATCGGGACATTATCCAAACCATTGACAGGGCAGTTTTCCCGGGTGAACAGGGCGGACCTCATGTAAATGTCTTTGGAGCGATGGCGCTGGCGTTCAAGCTGGCCCAGACAGATGATTTCAAGACCTTGATGAAACAAATAGTCACCAACTGCAAGGTTCTTTCAGACCGGCTGGAGGAACGCGGATTCCGGATTCCTTTTGGCGGAACAAATACTCATCTGACCAACATTGATACAAAATCCGTTCGTGGAAAGGATAACGCCTGGTTAAGCGGAGATCTCGCTGCCAGGATTCTGGATGTGGCCGGGATTGTCACCAACCGGAATACAATTCCAGGGGACAAGTCTGCTCTCAACCCGTCCGGGGTGCGGATGGGCACACCGTGGATATCCCAGCGCGGTTTCAAGGAAGAAGAAACCCGGGCCCTGGCGGATATCATTGCCGATGTGCTGTTTTCCTGTGAGCCTCATTACCAGGGGCGCGCACTGCGGGCAAAAGTTGACTTCAAAGTTCTGGAGGAATCAAAACTGAAAGTGCGCGAGCTGGCTGAGAATGCTGCGATCGATTACGAGCCAACCCGCCATGGATATCCCCATTTTTATTACCTGGATGATGAGGTTGAAGAAGATCGGATTACCTCCTCCTACATTATTTGCGGCGAAAAATCACGCGAATTCCTCAATTTTGTACTCAGCAGTGATATTGAAAATCTTGAGTGCGGGGAGAATCAGCCGACTTATCTCTACACGCCTGAAGGGAATATCCCGGGTATGATCACCTGTGATGAACTGCGCTGCTTCCATCTCACTGTGGATGCAGAGCATTCGGGCCTGGTTTTAACCTGGCTCCGGGCCCTTTCTGACGGCTACGTCCGGGTCGATGAGGATGTGCTCCGGAAGATTCCAGGGCCGGTGGTGGTGCGGGAATCGGACCACAAATTTGAGGAGATCGTCGAAGGTGAAATGCACGGCAAGACCAAACCCTTCTACCTTGGCATGCCGGAAGGTCAGGAAGGGGAAGCCCTGCCGGATTTTGAATGGAATGAACCGGAGGATGCACCTTTACTGCGCACCAAGCTTTACGACCTGCATGTTGAGCTAGGAGCCCGGATTGTTCCTTTCGCCGGGTATGAAATGCCTGTTCGATATGATTCTGTGTTGGAAGAACATAACGCTGTCCGGGAAAATGCCGGTTTATTTGATGTGACCCATATGGGTGTTTTCCAGGCAGAAGGTCCGGATGCGATGGCTTTCCTGGATAGTGTTTCCGGGAATGATATCTCTTCCCTCAAGATAGGAGAATCTGCCTACACTCATTTCCTGGCGCCGGACGCCAGCGTGATTGATGACAGTTTGATGTACCGCCGGTCCGATCTTGAATACCTGGTGGTTGTCAATGCTTCCAACGAACAGAAAGTCTGGAAGTGGCTGAATGAGGTCAAAGCCGGTACTGTGAAAATTGATAACCAGCGTCCCTGGACCAGAGCTTATGGCCGGGGAGTGATTCTGAGGAACCTCCGCGATCCAAAGGAAGGGGAGGATCAGCGGGTTGACCTGGCGCTGCAGGGACCGCGCTCGCGGGATATCCTGCTGGCTTTGGACTTCAATGAAGATGATCAGCGGAAGATCAATCACCTGCGCTGGGCAGAGCTTTGCGAGGTTCGCAGCGGGGAATTTGACCTGGTGATCGCCCGCTCCGGTTACACCGGAGAACGGACCGCGTTCGAAATATTTGTTCATCCGGATAAGGCTGAAGATCTGTTCAGAGCCCTGCTGGAGGTTGGAAAACCATTTGGGCTAAAACCCTGCGGCCTGGGAGCCCGGGATTCACTCCGGACGGAAGCGGGACTTCCTTTGTACGGCCAGGAGATGGACGGCCCGATGGACATCGGTGTTGGGGGAGCTGGTTTTGGGAGTTATGTGAAAACCAACAAGCCCTGGTTCATTGGCCGGGAAGCTTTCCTGCAGCAGGAAAAGGATCGGGACAGTGTGATTGTCCGGTTCCGTTTCAGCGAAAAGCGGGTCCGGAAAGCCCATTACGGGGATCCGGTGATGGATGAGCAAGGCCGGGTGATCGGCAAGGTCACCAGCTGTGCGACAGACAGCGAAGGTTATTTCCTTGGTCAGGCTTATGTCAATAAACGATTTGCGAAGAAGGGCACCCTGGTGTACATTTACCAGGATGTCACCAAGCGGAAAGGATCAGCATTGTCGGATTTGAGCTACGGCGAGCGGGTTGCTTTACCGGATACGGCCACAATTTTACGGCGATTTCCGCGCTTCTAAACTGGGGCCTGTTTGAAAAACAAGATCTAGCTCCTGGAAGGCATCAATTTCCAGGAGCTTGTTGTTTTTTGGGTCATGTTTCCCAGAGTTTAAAACCTTTCAGGTTCGACCCACCTAAAAACTCCCGGAGGATCGAGTTATCCGGGATCATTTCAATTTGGAGCGGTAAGAACCATTCTAGGAAAGCCAGGAGGCGTTTTGCTTCAATCCAGGCTGGAGTATTGTGAGGTACCTGGCGCAGGATAGGTTCTGCAAAGGGTTTCAGCGCAGAAAGCTCGTAAGCCATGGCCGAGTTGAACATCACATCGGCGTTATCCTGGAAGGGGAAGATGTATTGTTTTTCTCCCCGGCGGACAGATTCCCAGCGGTCGATTGTATCCTTGGCATCATAACCGCGTTCCCGGGCATCCCGAACGATGCGCCGGATAAGGCGGGTGTCCGTGGTGGAGACCCGATTGTGACGGTCCAGGTTGAGCTGGGTTAGAGCGGATACGTAAACCCGGAAGGTCCCTTCCTGCGGAAATCCTGGGAGGAGATCCGGATTCAAACCGTGGATTCCCTCGAGGATGATTATCTGTCCTGGCCGGAGCTGGACGATTTCCCCGGGACCGGTTTTACCGGTGTGAAAACTGTATTCAGGAAGCTGGACGCGTTCGCCGGCAATCAACCGGGAGAGGTCTGCGCTGAGCTGCTTCCTGTTGACCGCATCGAGAGCTTCGAAATTGAATTCCCCAGTCTTATCCAGCGGTGTTTTTTCGCGGTCAACAAAATAATTATCTATCTCCAGCGGAAAGGGTGAAATTCCCCGAGCCAGGAGCTGGATGGTGAGACGTTTTGAAAATGTTGTTTTCCCGGAAGATGAAGGTCCGGCAATCAGGATCACGTTGATATTTTCTGCGGCCTGCTCAATTTGAGCCGCAATTTCTGCAATATGCTGCTCGTGGAGCGCTTCGGATACCAGAATGATTTTACGGATCTGATCGTTTTCGATTGAGTCATTCAAGGCGCCCACGCTGTCTATTCCTAGCCTCTGGAGCCAGGCGCCGTAGCGCTGAAAGATATTCAGCAGGGTGTGATACTCGGGAACCGGCTGCAGGACCGTCGGGTCTTTCCGGCGTGGGAACCGGACGATAAATCCATCATCCATGCTGATCAGGTTGAACCACTTTAGATAGCCTGTGGATGGGACCATATACCCGTGGTGGTAATCAAGATGTTCCTTGAGCTGGTACAGGGTAACGTAATCTTTCTTTCGGTGGTGAAGAAGCCGGACCTTGCTTTTGTATCCCTGTTCTTCAAAGTAGCGGATGCCTTCCTCGATCGAGAGTTTTATTCGGGTGAAAGGCAGGTCCTGCTCCACCAGATCATTCATCTTATCCTCCAGCTTCTGCAGATCCTCCTGGGTCAGAGGCGGCCGGCGGTAGACCTGGCAGTAGTATCCGCCCGATGTTACCGAATGGTCAATGGTCAGGATCGCCCCCGGGAAGATTTCATGGAAAGCAGTTTCCAGCAAAAAAGTCAGTGACCTGCGGTAAAAGCGCATTCCATCCGCAGTCCGCATGCTGATTGGCTCGACGCTGGCGTCCATTTCCACTGGATAGGAGAGTTCCTCGAGTTTACCGTTGACGACGGCCCCGGTGATTGGATTGAGGGAAACTGTCTGATAAACTTTCAAGAAATCTTCCAGACGACCGCCCCGGGGACCGGAGATTGTCTGCCCGTCCGGGAGGTGAATTTCTACTGTCTCCCGGGGGGATACAAATTGAATTCTGTCTTTTTTATTCATATCTATTTACCTGAGTTGGATTGACCGCTGCAGATATTTTATCATTTTTGTCTTTCTGAACAATTACAGGAGTTAACTTGGTGGTTCTGGAAATCAAAAGCCCCGGTCTGGGAAGACCGGGGCTCACATTCTTTTCAGCGTATCTGCGCTTTTCAGCGTTTCCCGTAGTCTTCCGGAAGCTCGGTTTTGAGGATCAATTCCCGGGCTGCCTTGACCTCATCCAGCCGGCCGAATGGCGTTTGGGTTGGGGCTTCATGCAGTTTGTCCGGATCACTCTTGGCTTCTTCTGCAATTTGGAGCATAGCCTGGGAAAAAGCATCCAGGGTTTCTTTGGTCTCTGTTTCCGTAGGTTCAATCATCAATGCTTCATGAACGATCAACGGGAAGTAGTTGGTTGGGGGATGGAAACCGAAATCAATCAGACGCTTGGAGATATCCAGAGCCCGGATTCCGGGAGCATCTTCCCAGCTGGCGTCAACCACAAACTCATGCATGCAGAGCCGGTCATAAGGAACTTTGTAGACATGCTCAATCTGAGATTTGATGTAGTTTGCGTTCAGGACTGCATTGCTTGCTGCATCCCGCAGTCCATCTTTCCCAAGTCGAAGCATATAGGTAAAAGCTCTGACTACCATCCCGAAGTGGCCGTGGAAGGATTTGACGCGGCCGATGGTCTTTTCAGGTCTTACCAACTCGTAAAAAGGAGGATTTTCCTGGTCCCCTTCAGCTGTTTTGGCCACGACTGGAGCCGGCAGGAAATCAATTAGCTTTTCCACAACTCCAACCGGCCCGGAGCCGGGGCCTCCGCCTCCGTGCGGGGTCGAGAAGGTTTTATGCAGATTGAAATGCATAACATCAATCCCGACCTCTGCCGGGCGGCAGATGCCGAGCAGGGCATTCATGTTAGCTCCATCGCCGTACACCAGTCCGCCCGCTTCATGCACCAGGCGGGTGACTTCTTCGATATTCTCATCGAAAAGGCCGAGAGTATTGGGATTTGTGATCATCAGACCGGCCAGGGTGTCATCACATTCAGACTTGAGGGCCTCCAGATCAACATTGCCGCGTTCGTCAGAGGGCAGCTCGACCATCTCCATCCCGACCATCGCCGAGGATGCAGGGTTGGTGCCGTGGGCAGAATCCGGGACCAGCATCTTGGTCCGTTTTAGATCGTCGCGATCTTCATGGTAAGCCCGGATAATTAAGACTCCGGTCAGCTCACCATGGGCACCGGCGGCAGGTTGGAGGGTGACCTCATCAAAACCGCTGATTTCTGACAGCCAGCGCTGGGTTTCATACATCAATCCCAGGGCACCCTGGACAGTAATGGAAGGCTGCAGGGGGTGAATCATGGAAAAACCGGCCAGCCTCGCGGTTGCTTCATTGAGGCGGGGGTTGTATTTCATGGTGCAGGAGCCCAGAGGATAAAACCCGATGTCAATGGCATGATTGAGCTGTGAAATCCGGGTAAAGTGCCGCACGACTTCGATTTCAGACAGCTCGGGTAAGGGTAAATCCTTCCTGAGAAATTCCTCCGGCAGGGCTGATTCGGGGACGTCGGGAGCCGGGAATTGGACCCCGGTTCGTTCCGGTATAGATTTTTCAAAAATTGTCAGCTCAGGCATCAGATGCCTCCTCAAGGACTTCAACCAGGTAGTCAATTTCAGCGCTGGAATTCAGCTCTGTGACGGCTACCAACAGTTCGTATTTCAGATCAGGATAGCTCTTGCTGAGTTCATATCCGCCCAGGATATCATGTTCAAGCAGAATCTGGTTTATTTCATCTGCCGGGCGGGGGCACTGGACCACAAACTCATTAAAGAAAGGCTGGACAGGATCAACCAGGAATCCAGGCACGGTATTGATTTTATCCGCGGCGTAGTGAGCCTTGTGATAGTTCAATTTTGCCAGATCCTGGAGACCGTTTTTCCCAAGCAGGCTGAGATAAACGGCTGAGGCCAGCGCGATCAAACCCTGATTGGTGCAGATATTGGATGTAGCCTGTTCGCGGCGAATGTGCTGTTCACGGGTGTTGAGGGTCAGGACATAGCCCCGCTGTCCGCGGGTATCCTCCGTTTCACCGGCCAAACGTCCGGCCATTTTCCGGACATATTTGTCTTTGGTAGCAAATAAGCCTAGATAGGGACCGCCAAAGGAAAGAGGAATTCCGAGCGGCTGTCCTTCACCGGTCACAATGTCAGCATCAAATTCACTGGGCGGTTTCAGCAAACCGAGTGAAATTGGATTGATGTGAACTGCCAGGAGACCTTTGGCGTCGTGAACAGCCTCAGAAAGCTCTGTCAGGTCAAAGATCCGGCC
This sequence comes from uncultured Anaerolineales bacterium, assembly GCA_964618295.1. Taxonomy (GTDB): domain Bacteria; phylum Chloroflexota; class Anaerolineae; order Anaerolineales; family UBA11858; genus B10-G9. The sequence continues at coordinate 20,509 of CAZTWV010000020.1, forward strand.
CAAGAAGTCTGGATACTGAACTATCACCAGAGCAGTTTGGTCGTCAATCAATGGAATCAGATCTGCAGGAGTGACTTTGGGGTCAAGGTCCTCGCCGACAATATCCAGATTTACACCGTGCATATAAGTATGAATGGTTTCCCGGTAATGGGGGTGAAGAGAGGGGGAGACCACAATTTTTGTTTTCCGGCCCCGGAATACGTGATAAGCCATCGAGACCGCCTCCGCAACCGCGGTCGCGCCGTCATAGTGGGAGGCATTTGAGACATCCATCCCGGTCAGGGCAGCGATCAGGCTCTGGTATTCGAAAATGGCCTGGAGGGTTCCCTGAGCGACTTCGGGCTGATACGGGGTGTAGGCTGTAAGAAATTCTCCGCGCTGGATAATCGCATCCACAACGGAGGGGATGTAGTGTTGATACGCGCCGGCGCCCAGGAAGGATATTAACTCCTGGGTGGTTTCGTTCGCGGCAGAAATATATTGAAGCTCCTCAAGGGCTTCCATTTCGGTAATACTGTCGGGCAGGTTGAGTTCCGGATACTTTCCGGTTTCCGGAAGGCAGTGGAAAAGATCCTCAATGGAATCAATCCCAATCGCCTTGAGCATAGCCTCCCGATCAGCTTCTGTGTGGGGAGTAAACATAGGGCATCCTTTGAATTGGGGTATCGAGTGCGGGCGGCTGCGCCTGGCAGCAGCCCCTGACACCAATCAATTTTCACAGGACGGGTTAGTGATCCCGTTCCATTTTTTTATAGGTTTCAGCATCCATTAATTCATCGAGCTCGCCGGGGTCAGTTAACTCAATTTTAACCAGCCAGGCTTCGCCAAATGGATCCTCATTGACCATTTCAGGAGTATCCATCAGGGCTTCGTTGATCTCCAGGATTTTGCCGCTGACGGGCATGTAGACATCTGCAGCTGCTTTGACGGATTCAACTACGGCGCAGGTTTCTCCCTGTCCCAGTTCATCACCTTCAAAAGCGACAATTTCCACAAAGACCACGTCCGAGAGCTGATCCTGCGCATAGTCAGTGATTCCGACCTGAGCCTGATCACCCTCTACCCGGATCCATTCGTCATTTTTGGTGTATTTCAAATCTTCTGGTGCTTTCATGCTGTGCTCCTTTTAAAAAACTTTAACTGGATGAAATTGATTGACTTATGAAAAAGCACACGCAAAACAATCGGCGTGTGCCTCTGTCCGGGGACCTGAGAGATTTACTCCTTCGGTGTCCGAGGACTCTCCAGAGGTTTTTTGATTGCAAGGTCCTTTTACCTGAGAGTTTGATCCGCTGGATGGTATGCATGTTTCCGGCGGACTTGCCCCTTCGGTGCCCTGAGGAGGGTCTCTCCCCTGCATCGATTTTCCATTGAGATTATACCAAATTTTTGGGGGATGGTGTATTGAGGAAGGGATCTAATTATTTTCGGGCAGTGCTAATTCTTCCGTTTGATGCCGCCGTACCAGACTCTGAACGTGGGCCAGTAGGGTAGTCGATGTTACCGGCTTTACCAGGTAATCATCAGCCCCCATATCCAGTGTTTTGGTGATGATTTCAGACGAATCGAGGGCTGATATAATCAGAATCGGAGTCCGCGTCAGCTTGCGGATCTTTCTGAGCAGCTGCCAGCCGTCAATTTCTGGCATCAGCAGATCCAGAATGATTAGATCCAACATGACCCGTTCGATTGTTTCCAGGCCTTCCCGGCTGGAGTGGTTGATCAAGACATGATAATCCTTCGGCGCCAGGATTTTTTTAAAGAGGGAGGTAGCCGAAGGGTCATCATCAATTATTAATACTGTTGGGTTTGGATTTTGATAGGCACTGTTCATAAGTGACCTTAATTAGATCATAGAACAAATGATAAGTAAACTGGACCTACTTTACAGGGAGCTAACAATTCAAGTGGGGGGTGCCGGAAAGTTTAGATTTTTGAAAGACGGATAGGGGTAAATCTGGATGTAAATTCTTTTATGAAACTTGATTGTTAACGTTATAATACACGCAAGAAGATTGAGCTTATTTGAAAATAGCAGAAAAATTCACAGCAGCCGGGGCCGGGATCTTATGGGAGATCGAACAGTCAATGGGGAAGCCTTTGTTGAATCAATTTTTGCCCTGAGCCGGCAGGTGACCACGGCTGAAAATGTATCCGTGGTTCTACCTACTGTAGTTGAAATTACCCGGAAACTTCTGATTTTTGATAATTTTGTGATTTATATGCAGGAAGAAGGGGATTTGCGGCCTTTCTTTGCTCGCTCAGTGGGGCGGGGACGCTCAAAAGAGGCAGATGTCGCCTGGGGGGAAGACATTGTCGAGGAAATTTTCCAGAACGGGAAAATGGTTCTCCAGAAGGATAAGATTGGAAAACCAAAGATTGACCGCCTGAATGAGCGCTTTTACCTCGGTGCTCCTCTGGTGCAGGGAAATAAAAATGTAGGGGTCCTGCTGTTAATCCGATTTGGTGGTCCAGCCTTTCAAGAAAAAGACCGGGACACATTTCAATTTGTCACGGATCATATCGCTCATTTGATGGAGAGAGAATACCTGGTCAGCACAATCCGAAAAATTGAAGGAAGTCAGCGGATGTGGAAGATGCAGGAAAATTTTGTAGCGACCGTCTCCCATGATTTGCGGACCCCGCTGGGTTTTATCAAAGGATACACAACTACCCTGCTGCGGGAAGATACGGATTGGGATGTCCCTACTTATCGGGAATTTCTGGGGATTATTGACGATGAAGCAGACCGACTGCAGGAATTAATTGATAACCTGCTGGACTCCTCCCGGCTCCAGTCCGGCACTCTCCAGATGAACCTCCAGGCTGTGCAGCTGGATGTACTGCTGCGGGACATGGTTCAGCGGGCGCAGCTCAGTGCGCTGGATATCAAGGTTGTTCTTGAGATCGTCAACAAGGAAGTCATGATCAAGGCCGACCCGATGCGTCTGGGTCAGGTCTTCGATAACTTACTCAATAATGCGTCAAAATATGCCCCTGGATCCACGGTGCTGGTCCGATTGACTGTTGAAGGGGATCAAGCCCAGATCCTGGTTCAGGATGACGGCCCCGGGATCTCCGGGGAGCATCTCGAAAAGATCTTCCAGCGTTTTTATCGGGTCCCGGAAATTAAATTATCAAAACGGGGAAGCGGATTGGGACTGTATATCTGCCGGGAAATTGTTCACGCTCATCAGGGTCAAATCAGCGCAGAATCCGAATTGGGAGAGGGTACATCGTTTGTCATCAAGCTCCCACTGCTACAGGAAACTCCCGAGGATTGAGGGATTGTTTGGAGGAGAAAAGGTTATGGAAAAAGGCACCATTCTGGTAGTAGATGACGAGCCCAGGTATGTCCAGCTCATTTCTGCCAACCTGGTTGTTGATGGATTTGAGGTTTTGGAAGCCCTTGATGGGGAGCAGGCTGTAGAGCTTGTCTCTGAAGAGGACATTGATCTTGTGCTCCTGGATGTGATGATGCCCAAGCTGGATGGGTTTGAGACCTGCCGGCGAATCCGGGGCTTTTCCCAGGTCCCGATCATCATGGTCACGGCCAAAGGGGATGAGAGCGATCGGGTCCAGGGGTTGAACGTGGGAGCGGATGACTATATTGTCAAACCATTTTCCGCTTCCGAGCTCCTGGCAAGGGTCCGGGCTGTTCTGCGGAGATCTATGTTTTCCCGCGATGTGTCCAAGCCTGTGGTCTTCAATCACGGCGATTTGAAAATTGATTTTGCCCGGGCCGAAGTTTTTCGAAATGACGAAAAAGTGCTGCTTTCTGCGACAGAATACCGCTTGCTGCTGCAGTTCTCCCACAATAAGGGTCGGGTCCTGACCACGGAAGAGCTGCTTTCCGCAGTCTGGGGAGATGGATATAAAAATGACAAGGAGATTCTCTGGGTCACAATTTCCCGCCTGCGAAGCAAGCTGGAAGAGGATCCTGGAAATCCGGTCCACATTGTAACCCGAACCGGGATGGGATATACCATGCCCAATCTCTCCGAATAGGCTATTGGAGTAATTGAATGTCTGTGCGTTACAACGAGAAAGGAAAATATTTTACCGAGGTTGTCAACAAAGACCAGGTAAGAGCCATGATTCAGACCACATTTCAGCGGCTGCAAGGGATGGTTCATGTCCGGCCGGGAAAGCGGCTGAAAGACAGCTTGAATGAAGGTCCCCGATTTATTGCGATTACAGATGGTGTATTCCTGGATCCTGACAACCAGAAACTAAATACTTTTGAGTTTATGACCTTAAACCAGGAGCAGATTGTCTGGGTTTTACCTCTTGAAAAAGAAGAGTCTGATTTAACTCCCGAGGAAAAGGCGGGATGACAGAACAAAACTTATCTCGGCAGGAAACGATCTCCAGCGCCGATCTGGAAAAGATCCATAAATATTTCTATTCCAAACTCATTCGAAAATTGGAGGGTGAGGTTGGGCATGCACCGCTCCCGGATGAATTAACTCGATCCTTCCTGGAAGAAATCTACCGGGAAACCGGGCTCCAGTTATCAAACGCTTTAAAAGAAAGTATATTTAAACGGGTTTTAGATGAAATCAAAGGATTTGGTCCCATTCAGCGTTTACTGGAGGATAACTCGATTACAGAAGTGATGGTCAATGGTCCCCGGCAGGTTTATATCGAACGCAGCGGAAAACTGGAGAAGACGAGTGTTCAGTTTGATGATGATGACCATATTGTTCGGGTCATTGAGAAAATTGTCCTCCCGCTTGGAAGGAGGATTGATCGGGAGAGTCCAACGGTGGATGCCCGGCTCCCGGATGGATCCCGGGTCAATGCTGTGATTCCTCCGGTTTCGATTGATGGTCCTTCGATTACAATCCGGAAGTTTTCGGAGGATAAATTGACGGTCGATGATCTGCTTGAGTACGGCTCGATTACTTCCTCTGCCGCGGAATTTTTAAAGGCTTGTGTGGTTGGTCGCCTGAATATTGTGATTTCCGGCGGGACCGGATCCGGGAAAACAACTCTGCTGAATATTCTTTCCAGTTATATTCCGGTGAAAGATCGGATTGTAACGATCGAAGACTCCGCTGAGCTGCAGCTCCATCAGGAGCATGTAGTCCGCCTCGAGACAGTACCCCCAAACCTGGACGGAAAAGGGGAGGTAACCATCCGCAAGCTGGTTAAGAACTCGCTCCGGATGCGCCCGGATCGGATTGTGGTTGGTGAGGTCCGGAGCGGAGAAGCGATTGATATGCTTCAGGCTATGAATACCGGACATGATGGCTCTTTGACCACCCTACATTCAAATTCTCCCCGGGATGCGTTATCCCGCCTGGAGACGATGGCGATGATGGCTGGCCTGGATCTGCCGATTCGAATTGTGCGGGAACAAATTGCTTCTGCAGTGGATGTGATTGTCCAGCAGTCCCGTTTCCCGGATGGTTCCCGCAAGGTAACCTATATTACAGAAGTCGCCGGGATGGAGGGCGATACAATTGTGATGACCGATGTCTTTAAATTTGTTCAAACCGGGGTAGATGAAGGAATGATTCAGGGGCAGCTGCGCCCGACAGGGATCAGACCGCTTTTCACGCAGCGTTTGCAGGATGCAGGATTCAAGCTGGGCCCGGAAATGTTTGGAGTTGACGTGGGATCAATCCTGGAAAAAAACTCCCGTCAGCGGCATTAGATGATTTTCCTGCTGATTGATTCCGATCCATCAGCAACGAAAGGATAGGTTCGAGGAGATTGATTATGAACTATGAACTGGCTGCACAAATTAGAGCAAAAAAGTTGGGTGTGCTGCTGCGGGACGCCCGGATCAGAGCCGGCGAATCTATGAAATCTTGCGGAGAAATTCTCGGTACCACCGGGCGGATGATCAGTAAATATGAAGATGGAGAAAAGTCTCCCTCACTACCTGAGCTGGAGGTATTGGCGTTTTATCTCGATATCCCGCTGGAACAGTTCTGGAGTGATCGGGCGAAATCAGAAAAGGATAAATTGGAAAAACTGGGAGATGTTGAACAGAGACTCCAGATCCGGGATTTAAAAATTGGCGCTCTGCTCCGAAAAACAAGGAAAGAAAAAGATTTAAGTATGACGGAAGTCTCTGAGAAAATCGGGATCACGACCTACCGACTGAAATCTTATGAAACCGGAAAATTTTCTGTCCCGATTGCTGAGTTGGAATCGCTCCTCGATATCTATGAAATCGAGCTGGATGATTTCTTTTCTGATACCGGTCCGATTGCTGACTGGGCTCATATCCGCAGGACAGGCGCGAAGTTTGAAGAACTGCCGGAGGATCTCCGGGAATTTGTCACCAAACCGATCAATAAACCCTATCTGGAGCTGGCCCAAAAACTGAGTCAACTCTCGGCGGACCGGCTGCGGGATGTGGCCGAGGGCTTACTGGATATCACCTTATGAACGAGATCGTAAGTAATTCCCCTGATCTGAAACCAGATGAGCTGGAAGCAAAGGGATTTCAATTGTATAAATCCAGACGCTACGGAGAGGCAGCGGAGACCTTTCAGCTGGCAGTTGAGGAATACCTGCTGGATGGAAGACCCCTCAAGGCCGCAGAGATGAAGAATAACCTCTGTGTGGCGTTGCTGCAGGATAAACAGCCCCAGGAGGCGCTTGAAGCAGTTTCCGGCACTGAAGATCTGTTTACGGAAGCTGGAGATCAGCATAAATTAGCTGTGGCTCTCTCCAACCAGGGAACAGCCCTGAAAGAACTGAAGGACCGGGAGCAGGCGGTTAAAAAATTCAGGCAGGCAGCAGAAATCTTCCAGGAGTTAGGACAAATGGATAATTACCTCCAGGTGATGCAGTCCATCTCATCCCTGGAGCTGGGCAGCGGGAATCCGCTGGGAGCGGCAGCTGCAATGCGGGCTGGACTGGAAAATGTTGAAAAACTAACCATCCGGCAGCGGGTTTTGAAAACCCTGCTGAAGATACCCGGGAAAATTGTCCGGTAATTATCTCCGGTCACTGAATACGGCTCCGGTCCCGGACCGGAGTTTTTGTTTTTGAAATCAAGTAGTTGGAAGAGCAGGAGGTTAACAGGTTGCACATCATTCAGCTGGAGAGAGGGGATCGGGATCGGGTTCACCAATTCCTGGACCGCAAATTACCCGTCCATCAGCATCTGGGATGGCAGCATGCCTTGAACTGGCTGGGCAGCCAGCCCTTTCTGGCTGCTGTGGAGGGAGATCAGCTACTGGGTGTTGTGGCCTGTCCCCCGGATGATGATCAAAGCAGCTGGATCCGGTTATTCGCTGCCAGGAACAGTGAAATCAGGGACCAGATCTGGGACCAGCTGTGGAGTGAAGCTGTCCGGTTCTTAATCAAAGACGGGGATGTGAAAGAGGTTTATACCTTGATCGTGGAGGATTGGCTCCAGGAACTGGTAGAAAGGTCCGGTTTCCAGGCGGTGGATCATGTTGTTGTGCTCAGCTGGGATGGCGGCCCGCTCCCTGATCTGACCCAGGCGGGAAAAACGATGATCCGACCTCTCCGGGAGGAGGACCTGGATGATGTCTCTGAAATTGATCGGGTTTCTTTTGATCCGGCCTGGCGCAACAGCCGGGAACAGCTGGAGCGGGCCTTACAGGTCTCGGCATTGGCTACCGTAATTGAGGTAAATGGTAAGACAGCTGGGTATCAGATCAGCACGGCCAGCACCCTGGGGGGACACCTGGCCCGCCTTGCCGTCGCTCCAGACCAGCGGGGGATGGGATTAGGGAAAGCGCTGGTATTGGATGTCCTGGATCGGTTCCAGGAACAGGGGGCGGTCCGGATTACTGTTAATACCCAGCGCAGCAACTTGATTTCCTTGCAGCTCTACCAGGAAATTGGGTTTGTGCTGGAGGATGAAATCTATCCGGTCTACAGGTCAGCAATCCGGGAAGATTAGAAGAATAACTCGATTAACCAGACCAGGAGGGGAGTGATCACCAAACCAGGTAAAAAGTTACCTACCCTGATTTTTTTGATTTCAAGCAGGCTGCTGACTGCCAGCCCGAGCAGCAGCACCCCTCCGAGGGCGGTCATCTCGGCAATCATCGGGCCGCTCATGAATTGGCCCAGCTGGCGGGCGCTCAGGCTGAAAAATCCCTGGTAAATGAACACGGCTCCAGCTGAAAAAATGGTTCCGACCCCGAGGGTGGAAGCAAAAGCAAACGATGCAAAACCGTCCATGATCGCTTTGACCACCAGGAGCTGGTAATCACCGATCAAGCCGTCTTGAATCGAGCCGAGGATGGCGATCGGTCCGATGCAGAACAGCAGGGAGCTGGTAACAAAGCCCTGGATGAAGGTCGAGTTCTGATCGCTGCTGCCGACAGTTTTCCTTTCCAGGGTTTCTCCAATCCGGTTCAGCCGGAATTCAAGCTTCAGCACTTCTCCAAGCAGGCCGCCAAGCAGCAGTCCCCCGAGGACATAGAGGGAGTTGTTGGTTTCCAGGAAGAGGGAGACTGCCAGCCCGACGGTAAATAACCCGAGGCCGGCCATGATGGTTTCCCGGATCCGGGCCGTGAGCAGTTTTCCAAAGCGCAGGCCGAGCAGGCTGCCAATGATGATGGTTAATGTGTTGATCAGGGTCCCGGTCATGACTGATCCCGGACCAGGGTAGGATCGTGGTCCACCAGGTAGAGTTCAAGCACATAGCAGAGGGAAGATAGCCGGTTCAGGTAAGGCAGGGTGTTGTTTGAGTGCAGGGTTTCCGATCTGCTCAATTCAACCACCTGGCGTTCCGCCCGCCGGACGCTGGTCCGGGCCAGCGAGAAAGCGGCAGAGGGGACCGAATCACCGGGCAGAATAAATTCTCCGGGAGCGCCCTCCGATGATGAAAAATGCTCAATTTGATCTTCCAGCCAGATTACCCGGTCCGGTTCCAAATCCGGGAACTTCTCCGGGTTGGGTTTATCCAGGACCAGCAGGGTCATCAGCTGATAAAGATCAAGCTGGACGGACCGGACCAGTTCGCTGATCTCCGGGCTGCCGCTTTGAGCCCGGGCCATGCTCAGGGCGGCCGTGGCTTCATCCACCGCGCCCACGGCTTGAATCCGGGGATGGTTTTTCGGCAGCCGGCCTTTGCCGAGCGCGATCGTGGTCCCGTCGTCACCTTTCGAGGTGTAGTATTTACTCATGGGGCAGATTATACCGTACCGGAGGGGGAAAGGGGCCGTGCGCTGTGATAAAATGACAGGGCGTTTTTTAGAGGTGCAGAAAGGGGAATATCCGGGGACCTCCGGAAAAAAATATGAAAAAAAATTGGATTTACCGCAGTTCACTGATCCTGACTTTTGGTGCCAGCCTGGCGGCTGTGGTCCACACCTGGCTGCGTATAGCCAATATCTCGGGGGCTTTGGATGTGTTTGACCGGGTCGACCAGGCCCTGCTGGGATTTCTGATTTTATTTACCCTGGGGACTGCCTGGGGTCTGATTCAATCCTGGCTGAAAAAAGAATTACCTGGATTTGCGTCCCGTTTTCTCCAAAATCGGCGGCTGTACTGGGGCGTGCTGATTTTCCTGGGGTTGATCTTGCTGGAGTCAGTGCAGGATTTGCTCTATCTGGGAGCGGGATTGAAAGAGGTCTATTATCCGGTTACTCTGGTCCGGAACCGGCCGCTCTTGATCTGGGCTGCCTTTGTGAGCGGGCAGAGTATTCTGGCCTGGCTGATTCTGGGGTGGAATGAGGGAATTATCAAGCCTTCCAGGCTCCGGGAAATTCCAACCTGGCTGGTGCTTGGGTTGATCCTGGGCGGGGGGATTCTTGCTCTGGGAGAGGGAGGATCGCTTCCGGCAAATGCTCCGCTTCCGGCCCTGCATGTGCTGCTGATTGTTGGCGGGTTGGTGGGGTCTGGAATACTGCTGCGGCGGCTCTCCCAGCGTTTTCCCTGGCTGGGGGATATCCTGCGGTGGGAGATCCTAGCTCTGATGATTCTCTGGGCGGCGGCATTTACGCTGTGGTCCAATGTCCCTCTCCAGGCCAATTATTTCCTGGATGGACCCCGGCCGCCCAACCAGCAGTTCACGCCGATCTCGGATTCGATCTACTACGAAATCCAGGCTCACCGCCTGCTGGCCGGTGAGGGGATGGTTGAGAATGTCCAACATCCTCTATACATATTACTATTAGGCGGACTTCACGCAGCTGGAGGGGACCATTTTCTGGATATCTACCGCCTTCAGATTGCCCTGCTGGCTTTCACACCTTTCGTGCTGTACAAATTGGGAAAGTTAATGCATTCCAAATTCGCAGGTTGGATGGTAGGGTTTCTGTTCATTGTTCGGGAATATAATGCCCTCCAGCTGGGGGACAGCATCACGGTCTCCAACGTCCAGGTCTTGATGACTGAACCGACCGCACTGTTGTGCGTGGCGCTATTTTTGTACTTAACCGTATTGTGGCTGAAAGAAAAGGAACAGGATCTGGGGCTACCCTTTCTAATCGGCGGTGTGATCGGTCTGGCTGCACTGGTCCGGGTTGAGCTGCTCTCGATGGGGCTGGTCTTCGGGCTGCTGCTGGTGATCCGCCATCGGCGGCAGTGGCGCCGCTGGTTGGTGCCGGGGATGATTGCTCTGGGGGCCCTGTTGCTGACCATGGGACCCTGGTTGATTCGCAATTACCAGAAAACTGGTGTGCTGAGTATTGAAAAAACGGATGTAATCCAGAAAAGATTTATTGATGTGGGACGAACCACAAACAGCAGCCAGGATGTTGAGAATGAAGTCCAGAATCAGGTAACTTTGACAAATAAACTTAAACCTGCATACAAAAAGTTTTCAAGAATGACCTACAGCGTCGGCAGCAGCTTGAAGCAAACGCTCATTTATTATCCGAGTAACCATTTCCCACTGGGTGGAGCGGACACGTTTGTCAATATCGTACCTGAAAAAAAGCAGATTTACTTTTTTCAAAAAGGGATTTTCTCGGATACTTATCTTACACGTTACACCAAGAGTTTGCCTTACTGGGAACTGCGCTGGAGAGGGGATCTTGCCGCCCGATCGGTCGTCCCCCTCCTTGGAAGCCTGATCGTCATTGTCATCGGTTTCCGGGAAGCCTGGAAGAAACAGCGCTGGCTTGGGATGGTTCCAGTGCTGGTGATGCTTGGGCATATCAGTACATATGGATTAATCAGATATGCTGGAGGACGATTTATCCAGGTTGTGGATTGGATAACCATGCTGTACTTCAGCTTGGGAGTTGCAGGTTTGCTTATTAAAGGAAATATACTGGTTCAGAATGAAAACCCTGAAGACAGCTATTCTGAGCGATCTATTTTTTCACTTCAATCCAGCCCTGCTGGTGTGATTGGTGTATTAGTAATTTTGGTGGGAATCTCAATCCCAGCAGTCGAATCCGGAATCAAGAAACAGTACTCCATGCAGAACCTGGAAGAAGCACTGACCAGGGTTTCTCAAATCGAAACAGATGGGGAGATCCTGTTTGGTAAGGTGCTTTACCCAGGATATTATGCTGTAGATGAAACATTTGTGGATGACCGCAGCGGACGGATGCCTGATCCTGGAAGAGATCAGCTGGTATTCTACCTGGTTGGGAACAAGAATATATGGATCTCCCTGCCGGTGGGCCAGGATATCCCGGATTTGCGGCATGGGCAGGAGGTAGTCCTGACCGGAAAGTTGATCCAATCCCACCTTGAAAACTTCCAACTGCGAAAATTTCCTTATTTTCAGGCGGAGAATTTTTTCAGATTGATTGATAACAGAACGCTTCAGTAATGATGAATTGTATTTAAACTAGGGACCCATCCTACCTCTAGATATGTTACACTAAGCCTGCATCTGAACTAAAAAAAATGGAGGAGAATATGCAAATTCGATGCTACAGCTGCAACACACCGTTTACCATCGGCCGCGACGCCGTCAACCAGGCATTAAATATTATCCATGAGGATGACCTGGTATACTTTGATTTCCGCTGCCCGAAATGCAAAAAAGCCAACCGGGTTTCCAAAGAACAGTTAGAACATGCATCTCCAGGTTGGGAGTACAAAAACACTGATTCTGATTGAGTAAAATTTGGAGTTGAAAAAACTCCAATAATGGCAAGGCAGAAATGTAATTTGAGGTGGAATCGAGCTTTTTTTGGCGGAAATGATTGATGTTTAAACCTGAAAATATCGCCCTTAAATTCTTCTTGATTTGTACAGCCGTTGAAGGGATATTTGTCGGTGTCACCCTTGGGGGGCGGAGAAACCCGGCTGGGGAATTTTTCTTTAATTCTGGCTTTACTTTGAAGAATTTTCTTCTGCTGTCTGCGACTACCTTGTTTGTAGGTTTACTTATCAGTTTTCTGATAAGTAAAAAATTGTTCAGGGATTTTCAGGATCGGCTGATGAAAACCCTGGAGAATGAAGAGCAGCGTCAATTTTTGGTACTGATTCTTTTTTATTTGCTGGTCGATTTTGGATTGGCGATTGTATTTGCATATTCTGAATTTGATACGTATATTATTCTTGATTATTCTGAGTTTGTTCTATCCCTGCTGCCGTTTCAAATCTGGGGAGCTGCCGCCACCGCTCAACTCTTGATTTTGATCACCGTTGAACTCAAGTTTGATCTCCAGAAATTAACTTCTGGGTTTCAATCAATCCGGAAACACTTATTAGTATTTGCTGTTTTGGGGATTCCCTGGTTATTGAATGCTCTGATAGGTTTTGGATTTATTCCTGGATCATCGCGGGATGAGGTTCGGTCTGTTGTTGGCCGGTTCCTTCCTGTCACCAAACCCATTCCGGGAGGGCAGGTTGTGCTGATTTTCATCCTCTTGCTGGCTGCAGGGTGGGTGATAAGCAAAATCAGTTCTCAGCAAAAATGGGAGAAATCTTCGTGGATCCTGACCGGGGTAAGTTTTCTAATGATCTGGTCCGCAGCTTATTTATTGTGGAGTTCAGCACCCATTGAACCCAATTACATGATTGATCGCCCACCTTATGATCCAGCGACTATTTACCCTAGTTCGGATGGATTTTATTATGACAAGGAAGCCAACCGCCTGCTGTCTGGATTGGGTTTTGATGATGATACCACGCATGTGATGTACTCAACCTTCGTTGGAATGCTGCATCTGCTGGTGGGATTTGACTATCAGCAGGTGATCCGGCTCCAGCTGGCTGTTCTGGCTGTCATTCCAGTGCTTTTATATCAGTTTGGCAGAGAACTGGATCGGCCGCTCACGGGATGGTTTACCGCTTTGTTGTTTATCACCCGGGAAAGAAATGGTCTGCTGCTTGGAGAAGAGCTGGCAGGTCCATTGGCTAACCAACTGCTTTCGGAGAATGTAGCCCTGCTTGGGGTGGTCATTTTTTGTTTTTTGATCTACCGCTGGGTCTCCAACCCCAGGAACAAATCCTGGCTTCCTCCAGCAGCCGGAGGTGTGCTTGGGATTTTCATCCTGATCCGGGCTGAATTTTTGGCACTGCTGCTTGTGACCGCGCTGACGTCACTGTATATCCTGTGGGGTAAGCGGAAGATCTGGTTCCGGGGGATGGTAGGTATGTTGCTGGTTGTTGGGTTGATCATCACGCCCTGGGTGATCCGGAACTACCAGAGAACAGGTTTGGTCTACCTCGATAAAGCAGGATATGTCTCGAAACGGATAGAAGTTTTTCAAGGGAAAAGCATTGAGGATGATCCTCAGCCCATCCTGGTAGAAAACGGTGGTGGAGGAGAGGATTATGGGGGAAGTATCCAGATATTCACGAAGCATGTTGTCCACAGTCTTAATCACCTGGTGATGTATCTCCCGAGCGGGTACCAACCATTCTGGGGAGTGAGTAATCTGATCTCTACGGATGGTATGGGAAAGTCCTCCTTGAACAGAGAGGCTCTAACCGGATTGCTGTACTTCTCGGAAGATTATTTGGAGCTGCACGCCAGGCTGCTTCCCTACTACTGGTATGACTGGAATGGTAAGATCCCCCTGATTAATATCATACCTGCTGCAGGATCGCTGTTTCTGATTGCTTTGGGACTGGTTAGAATTTTTAATCGAAAACCAAATGCGGTATTGGTATTGTTAGGGATACTTGGGGCGCAGATCCTGATCTGGGCTTTTGCAAATTATTCTGGGAGCCGTCATGTTAAGCCGGTGGATTGGATAAGTCTGTTTTTTTATGCAGCAGGGTTCATGGAGCTGAGCAGGTTGATTCTGAACCGCTTAGGAACTAAGCTTTCCTTCTTAAAAGCAGAGATCCCGGAGCCGGGCAGCACTGATTTCATTGATCAGAAGAACAGGGTCCGATTTACAACAGGAATGCTGTCTGTTGGCCTGCTGGTCATAATCGGCTTGAGCCCAATCTGGATTGAAAGGGTCTTCCCGGTCGAATTTACCGAAGAACAAAAATTGGAATTGGTCTCAAAACTTTCCCGGAATCAAGACTTAGCAGCCGATGCTCCCGAAGCCTGTGCTCCGTTTTTTACTGATCTGGATCCTGACCGGATTCTTTACGGAAGGGCTCTCTATCCCCGCTTTTTTGAAGAAGGGGAGCGCTATCCAGATTCTAGGAAAGGGACGGTGCCGGAAAGCTACGGCGATCGGATTGATTTTTATTTATTAGGTCCGGAAACAATCTGGGGCTCTCTTCCTGCCGATAGCTCAGAAGAGATTTTCCCTCCCCGGAGCATGGTTTTGTTGCTCGGTGAAAAAGTCCGGAATTCCTACATAAATAACTTTACAGAAAACCAGGATTATTTCCTGACGGAATGTCTCTTTCTGGTAGAGGAAAACCAGGACCCCCTGGTTGGAAAGTTTTCCCCTGCAGCGGCAGGACCAAGATAGGCAATTAGGATGTAAAGAATACAGAAGCCTACTGGATTCAACTATCTGGAGAATAGATATGACCTTGGAATCAAACGCCAAACCCCAGGTTGATTTATCAGTAATCATCCCGGCTTACCAGGAGAAACTTTCGATTGCCGGGGTGATCAAACGGGTGCATTCAACCCTGGAGCCTATGGGTATTTCTTATGAGGTGCTGGTAATTGATGATGGTTCGGAAGATGGAACTGCGGATATGGCCCAAAACGCTGGAGCCCGGGTCATACGGCACCCTTATAATATTGGCAACGGGGCGGCGGTTAAAACCGGCATTCGGGGAGCAAGGGGGACAAAGCTGGTTTTGATGGACGGCGATGGACAGCATGATCCAGCTCAAATTCCGGATCTAATCCGGGATTTGCCGAAATATGCCCTGGTGGTGGGGGCCCGGCCCATGGATAAAAACACAGATATCCATCGAGATTTTGGGAATCGGATTTACAATTGGCTGGCCAGTTATGTTTGTGATCGAAAAATTGAGGATCTCACCTCCGGGTTCCGGGCTGTCCGGGCCGAAGTCGCTAGGGAGTTTTTGCACCTGCTTCCCAACACCTTCTCCTACCCGACAACGCTGACCCTGGCGGTAGCCCGTTCCGGATATCCGTTCAAATATCAACCTATCACAGTCTCCCGCCGGGCCGGCACAAGCAAGATCAAACTGCTCCGGGATGGGATTCGTTTCCTGGTGATTATCTTTAAGGTATCCACTTTGTTCTCGCCTTTAAAGGTATTCATCCCTTCCAGCCTGGGATTGTTTTCGCTGGGATTCGGCTATGGGTTGTATAAAGTGCTGGTATTGGGTGCACGCTATGGACCGACCTCGGCGTTATTGATGACCATATCTGGATTGGTTTTTTTAATTGGTTTGATTTCTGAGCAAATTACCCAGCTGCGGTATGAAAAGTAGTCATAAATCATAATAAAAACGAAAGAAGGATTGCTTTTTGACGAGGGAAAATTGTGAATAACATGATTCATGTGTTTATTGGCACGAAGGCGCAGTTTATCAAGATGGCGCCGATTTTGATTGAATTGAGAGACAGGGGGATTGAGTACAACTTGATTGATACCGGGCAGCACGCCCAGTTAACCGGAGATATCGTCCGTCAGTTTGGTCTGAGAGAACCGGATGTAAAACTGAGAGGGAGTTCCGAGAATATCAGCACCCTCCCGCAGGCAGCAAGTTGGACTGGAAAGCTGATCTGGAGATTGTTATTCAGCAAACAGGAAATATACAAGAAAATTTTCCGAGGAGAGAATGGGGTCTGCTTGATTCATGGGGATACGCTGACAACATTGATATCCCTGATGTATGGGAAGCGATGTGGATTAAAAGTAGCTCATGTGGAAGCAGGGCTGCGAAGCTATAATATATTGCATCCTTTTCCGGAAGAGCTGATCAGAATCACAGCTATGCGCTTCAGTGATATCCTGTTTGCGCCTTCGGATTGGTCTGCAAAAAATTTGGGCAAGATGGGTTATCAAGACAAAACCGTAAGTATAGGTGGGAACACGATTATTGATGCAGTCCGCTACGCTCAGGAGCTGGGATTACCTGAAAGTAGGACGCAGAAAGATTATGTGGTTGTTACGATCCACCGTTTGGAGACCATCTATTCCTCCAAAAAAATGCGAAAAGTAGTTCGGATTCTGGAGAGGGTTTCTGAAGATCATCAGATTGTATTTGTGATGCACGACCCAACAGTGAATCAACTTGTGAAGTATGATTTGATGGGGGTTTTGGAGCAAAATCAAAACATCATTTTATCGAACTTGATGTCCTATCTGGAATTTATTAATTTAATAAGCGGCGCTGATTTTATTATCACCGATGGTGGGAGCATACAAGAAGAATGTTATTTCTTAAATAAACCGTGTTTGATTCTTCGTGAGAGAACAGAACGTCAAGAAGGTTTGGGAGAAAATGCGGTACTATCTAATTTTCAAGAAGCAAGAATTAATAACTTTTTAGCAGAGTGGGATTCTATTACAAATTTTAAAGAAACTGAATCAATAAAACCATCTTCAATAATTGTGGATTACCTTCAAGAGTAATGCTTAAATTGAGTTGCTAGATTCAACTCGTAAGTGCAACTTTGAAGGTCGAAAGAGGTAAGCTGGTGTAATATAAGCCTCTAGAGACCTACCAAGTCAAAGGAGCGCTTATGAGCTACAACCAGCTCGCTCTGCGTGCCTTCGGCAACCCAATGTCAACGATATCAGATTCAAGCACTTTTGAAAAGTGACCATAAACAAACGGAAATAGCAGAAACAATAGGAGTCCATAAATCGACCATCTGCAGGGAGTTGAAACGGAACCACGGCCAACGAGGATATCGTCCAAAACAGGCTCATCAGAAAGCGATCAACAGGCGTAAGCAGGACCGACGGCGTATCCAACCTCAGACCTGGGACTGGATCGAAGAAAGGATCTGCCAGGATTGGAGCCCGGAGCAGATCTCGCTGTGGATGAAGAAGTATAGAAAAACCAGTGTCAGTCATGAATGGATTTACCAATATATCTATACCAACAAGAAAGCTGGAGGTGAGCTTCACAAACATTAGCGATGTCAGAAAAAGCGTCGAAAGCGATACGGAAGTAACGAACGCCGAGGGAAAATAACCAATCGAGTGAGTATCGAGCAGCGTCCGGCAGTTGTGGAAGAGCGAAATCGACTTGGAGATTGGGAAGCTGACACCATGATTGGGAAGAAGAGTCCATACGCTTTAGTTACCCTGGTTGAACGTAAGTCCCGCCTCACATTATTGAAAAAGATTGATCAGCGCACAGCTGCGGCCACTAAAATGGCTATCATTCAGATGTTAGCACCTTACAAGACGAAGACCCTGACCATTACCTGTGATAACGGAAAAGAATTTGCTGATCACCAGGAGTTTGCCGAAGAACTGGATGCTGATGTATACTTTGCTCATGCTTACTCCTCTTGGGAACGGGGATCCAATGAAAATTCAAATGGGCTTTCCCGGCAGTATTTCCAAAAAGGAAGTGATTTTTCAAAGATCACAGATCAAGAAACAATATTTGCAGAAAAAAGACTTAATACCAGACCAAGAAAATGTCTGGATATGAGAACACCTGAAATGGTGTTTTTCGAACTAAGTGATGTTGCACTTGTAACTTGAATCCAAGAGTTATTAATATTGAGATTTTAGTGTTTTATAATGAGTTATTTACAGTTGGATCTAATCAATGATTCTAAGTTTCGAAATCATATGTGTCCACTAATAACGAATTCCATGAATCACTTTTCTGCTTAAATATTACCTTCGATTATCAAATCTTTGCTAAAGAGATAGGAGAAAAATCCACCAATAATAAAAATCATCAGGGTAGCTAATAAACGTTCTAAACCTACTGCAACCGCACTTATTCCTGGATCAATACTTAAGATATAAGCAACACCAGCAACAATACCTTCTCTGATCCCAATTCCGCCGGGTGCAATACTAATTAATTGTGTCAGAATGGTTGCCGCTGAAAATAACAAGCAATGGGCAAATGATATATCCTGAGAAAATATTTGAAAGGCAATGAAAAACCTAGCTGCGTTTAAGGTAGTGGCAACAGCTTGAAAACTAATTAGAGTTAGTAATAATTTATAATCATTTGAAAAAAAACGCCAACCATTTAAAACATTATTGGAAATATCCCTGAATCTATCTGGAAGAAAATGGAGGTCAATTTTGATCCAATGGAAGATGATAGCTATCGTCATAACAAAAAATCCACTGACCAGCCAAAAATTTCCTTGATTTCCCTTGAATACATACAAGAAAAAAAGAACACTCAAGCCGATAAGCCCATTTACAGACATATAGCTGAGAAATAATGATAATGTTGCACTTATGAAAGTAGAGTATGCAAGATTGAATCTTTTTTTAAGATAAAATCCTTTGGCTAAAATGCCGCCTGAAAGTGGTAGTAAATTTGCAAGGGTATTTACAGCTGCTAATCCGAAGCTGTTGTAATAATTAATTTTACTTCCGAGACTGTTATACAAAAAATAGTTAATTAATCCGCGAATGCTGATCGAGCAAAATACTAAAATTAACATTACAAGTATTGAAACTGGAGAAAAATTGAGCAGATTTCTGAACTTTTCGAGATTAGATTGGATATAGAACCAATATGTAACCAGTACTAAAGCGAAGATTAGATAGGGAATAACTCGTTTTATTTTTTTCAAAGTTTCTCTCTAAATTATCAGAGCAATCAGTTTGTCTAAGATGTAATCCGATGTGATAACGAATTAAGTTTTATAGTCTGCTTCTTTCATCATTGGCCCACAAATTTGTTCAAAGAAGGACTTTTGTTTAGATGACCAGTGATGCCAGTCCGGAAAGTTTCCAAGGCTTTTATTCTCAGGTTTTTTTAGAATACCAGAAATATCATCTAGATTTATAGAAATGGGTTGAGGTAGATTCACAGCGAATTGGGTAAGGTTTATTAAGTTCTGATGTCCACAATCAGATTTAAAAATATCCTCAAATTTAATTAATTTGATGTATTTGTCACTTTGTGAATGGCCAATTGCTTTGTGATTCAATTTAGCCCAGGCCCAGCAGATTTTCTCGAATCTTGACAGGTTATGCCAGTTATCTGCCAGCGGGTCGTTAGGAAAATCAGCAGCAGTGAGCCATTTATGCCCAAGTAGATGCTTTAATTTTCCCAGAATCAGATCCTGGCTGTATAGACCGCCCCAGTTGTACTGCGATGTGACCCAATCTCTACCGTCCCTGATGATATATATTAGCTTATAGTTTTGAAATACTTTACCAACCACATCAAGCAAACCATAATAGCCGGAACTCGATTCTATATAAGCTGCGCCGGGTTTGCTGGCAATAAAACTTGCCCGCTGGCGGTACAGTTCTTTTGCTGCCTGTTCAGAAGAAATACTTCCTTTTATTCGCTGATCTGACAGTTTGATCAGGCTCCAATTTCCAAAGGTTCTCCGGATGGTGAGATTGATAAATCCTGAATCTTGAAACTGTTTGAGGATGGGTTTTGAACGGCCGATAATATCCGGCTGGTGAAGCGTGGTTCCGTCAGGAATAGCTGTATCAAAGACTTTGGCAAAGAACTTGGTACCAGTACGTCCTAAGGAGGTGATGATGATGGTCGGTTTTGTTATCATAATTTGGACTTTATCTGTTTTGATGTTTATTTATATCAATTGACTTATGGTGCATATCAGAATATTCTTTGATTGTAAATGCTGGATAATTTTCCTCAGCAAGGGGATTTCAAAACGACCTGCGTATACCGGATGATCATAAATGATTGAATGATTATTTTTCCTAAGTTGATTATCAATTTCCGAGAGGATCTTTGCATCACTATACCCCTTTGCCCGGCAGAATTCAAGGTAACCTACCCCCCCCGGTTCACCGACCAAATTGGTATTTATCTGTTTAAGTTTAAATTGCTTTTCTGTTTTGCGAACTCTGTTATGAGGATCATGATTATCTGCGATGTACTCAAAACCGAGATTTGCTAATATCTGGTATGCTTTCTGGCTCCCAAGCCAGCCGGGTGAAGCAAACCCCTTGATTTTTCCAACCTTGGTTTGACACAATTGTTTGTAACCCCAGAGGATTTCATCACGAAAACGCTCTTTATTCCAGCGGTGAGATTGATGGAGCCAGGTACCGTGATTTTTCCCACCGTGCAGGCCCAGTTCATGGCCGTTATCGATTAATTTATTTAAGATTGTGAGGTTTGAGCTGCCGACACGTGGATTGAATAGGACCGCTTCCAGGTAGCCAATAGCGCCTAATTTTTGAAGAGTTGAAAACTTACGTATCTTTGATTGGGAATGAAAACTTTTTGTCAGGCTGCTGACCCGAGAGACTGCTTTTCCCATATTAATATAAAACGTGAAATTTTCGTTGGTTTCAGCTCCTAGATTATTGATGTTTGGTATCCCTTCCTGAAGGCAGAGGTGGGTATCGACGTCAAATCGGAATGAAAATGTCTTGATTACCTTAATTGAGGAAATCCTTTCATCCATAGTTATGTCTCTCAGTTGATTAGTATTCATGATATTTGCCTGCTGAATAACGAATTAATGCTTGAGAGAAAAGCAGTCTTATTTTCATTCCCGTATGGTATAGAGTTTATTCTCCAGGCCCAATTTCCCTGTTCGTTCCCGGGGTAATTCATCCGGGCCCGGTTGTCCAGGCCAAGCAGGTCTTGCATGGGTGCTAGGGCAAAAACAGCCACCGAGGACCAGGCAGCCCGGATTAAATCCCAGCTGATGTCATCCCCATCCGTATCCAGGTAGCGGCGGACGAAATCCCGCTCTTGCTCTGGCACGCGTTCATACCAGCCCCGGACAGTGTCGTTATCATGGGTGCCGGTATAGACTGCAAAATTTTTCTCGTAGTTGTGAGGAAGAAATTCATTTTCCGGGCCGCTGTCAAAGGCAAAGACCAGCACTTTCATCCCCGGCAGCTGAAATTGATCTCTCAAGTCAGTGACATTAGGGGTGATCTCCCCCAGATCCTCGGCGATGATTGGCAGCTCACCAAAATAGTCCCGGACTGTCTGGAAAAAATCTACCCCGGGGCCTTTCCGCCAGTGACCGCTGACGGCCGTCTTTTCTTCCGCGGGGATCTCCCAGTAGCCGGCGAAACCCCGGAAATGATCCAGCCGGACAATATCCACCAGGGAGAAAACCGCTTCCAGGCGGTCCAGCCACCATCGGTAACCGCTATCCTGGTGGACTTCCCAGCGGTACAATGGGTTGCCCCAGCGCTGGCCGGTTTCCGAAAAGTAGTCGGGCGGCACCCCGGCCACCACGGTTGGCTGCCCTGTTACGTCCAGGTGGAACAGCTCGCGGTGAACCCAGACATCTGCGCTGTCATGGGCCACAAAGATCGGTATGTCCCCGATTATCTGGATCCCTTTCTGCCCGGCATGCTCCCGAAGCTGCTCCCACTGGCGGAAGAAGAGGAATTGAAAATAAAACTGGCGCTCCACCAGATAGGTATTTTCTCTTTGAAAGGCTTCCAGCTTTTCCGGTTTGCGGTCCCGCAGCGCCTCCGGCCATTTCACCCAGGGCAGTCCACCGTGGGCTCCCTTGAGAGCCATGAACAGGGCATAATCCGGCAGCCAGTGTTGATGTTGTTCCTGAAAATGCTGATATTCCTTTTTGAGATCCGGGAAGGAGTTGTCTTGGAAACGAAGAAAGGAGCGGTTGAGTAGATCAAGCTTCCAGGGGATGACCCGGCCGTAATCGACCCGGTTGGTGGGAAAATCAGGGGCATCAGCCAGATCATCGCTGTGAATCAAGCCCTCCTGCAGCAGGGCAGCGGGACTGATCAGGTACGGATTTCCGGCAAAGGCGGAAAAGCACTGGTAAGGTGAATCCCCGTAGCCGGTCGGGCCCAGCGGCAGCACCTGCCACAGACCGGTCCCGGTTTGACCCAGAAAATCAATCCATCCGTGAGCTTGCGGACCGAGATCCCCGATCCCGTGAGGACCGGGCAGGGAGGTGGGATGCAGGAGAATACCAGCGGAGCGTATAAAGTTCATCATAAAGAATATATCATCTTTGATGATAATTCTGTAGTTGGAATATAATTCATTTTGGAATAAGTATCAGATTTCGATCACCCTGGGATATACACATGAAATATTCAGCAAAGAACGATTTAAAAGCAAACTTGAACACAGTTTTTGGAAGTGTTACCCGAAAGAATTTAATTGGCTATATTTTTATTTTTGTGTTTTTCATTTTCAATCTCTACCGGGCTGCCGCTCTGTCCATCACACATGATGAAGCGTTATCGTATAACCGGTTTATTTCCCAGGATTGGAAGACAATTCTTTTCTCTTTTCATTCCAATAATCATATTTTGAATTCCCTCCTGGCGAAATTCACCACAATTTTACTGGGGAATTCACCTTTTGTCCTTCGCCTGCCTGCTGTGATATCCAGCGGGTTTTTCTTTTTATTATTGGAGAAAATCATTTCAAGGCACGTTAAGAATCGGGTTACTTATCTGCTGACACTGCTGTTGATTATTTGCAATCCTTTTTTGCTGGATTACACAACTGCAGCGAGGGGCTACAGCCTAGCTTTGATGTTTTCCGCATCCGCATTCTTATTGTCCTCCTCCCTTTTACAGAGCCAGGGAAAGGCCTTATCTAAGGGTCAAATTCTTGTGCTTTCTGGGTTAATTTCAACCGTTTGTGCTTTGTCGGTTGCAGCCAACGCCTCATTTGCTTTCCTGAATATCAGTATCCTGGGAGTATTCTGGGGGATCCAGATCTTGAGAATAATTAAGAGAGAATCTCAAAAAAGCAAGCTCACTTTGATAGAGATGACTCTGGCGCTGATTCTTCCAGGATTCGCTGTCTTTCTAATCTTAAACCCGGCAATCATGAACTACAATCAATCGACATTGTACTTTGGAAGTGAGAGCTGGTTTTTTACGGTAGAAAGCATGGTCAAAGCATCTTTCAAAAGCAGCCGATTTTCACAGGCTGCAAATATAACTGAGCAATTGATCTTGAGAGCGAGCGGATTGCTGATTTTAGCGCTGGCAGGTACAGGGCTGGTCGGATTTTATGTCCATGCCAGAAAGCTGTTGGCACTGCGCTCTGAGAAAACAGGTGAGGATCGGGGTTTATTTTATGTTTATCTGGTTTGTACAATTACATCAGTAATTCTGATTCACACCCTGGCGTATTTCACACTCGATTTCTTTTTACCGAATGAACGAACTGGAATATTTTTACTCTATTTGTTTGGGATTTTATTGGGCTGCTCGATTGATTATTTAGACCAATCTGGATGGACTAAGATTTTTCAGAGAACAGGATTGATTTTGATGGTTATCATGATTGTTCTATCTTTTTCATCACTTCGCTTCAATTATTTTCAGCGGGTTAGATATGATGCAGGTTCAGAATTAATTTATCAAACCCTGAATGATCTCGATACTGCTGTGTTGGAGAATGGAATTGGTATCAATTGGTTGTTTGAACCAAGTTTGAATTACTACAGAAACCAGGATCCAGCTTCAAAGCTGCCTGAATTAACACGTGAAAAACCCAATCAAAACCAAAGAGCTTTTGCTTTGCTGCCGGAAAGAAAAACGGACCGCAATTTTATCCAGGAAAATCAGCTTATATTAATTTACAGAAATGAACTTTCCGGAGCTGCTGTTTATATCAAGCCTTGAATTGATTCCAGCGGTACTTATTGGTATCATGTTTCAATCACTTCAAAGATGGATCACTGGATAAGGACCTGATTTTGAGGCAGTCACAGCTCATTGTAACCAACGCAGTCATCAAGTGGATTACCAGGGTTTTCCTGGTGGTACCCCAGCTGATTTTAGTTCCCTATTTGCTGTCCACCATCGGTGAATCAGGTTACGGTGTGTATGCCCTGGCCTGGCCGCTGCTGCTGAGTATCGAAAGGATGCACCGCTCGCTGCAGTCCGGGGTAGTCAAATACAGCGCCGGTTTCCTGGCTCAGGATAAGCTAGATCGTGTCAATCAGGTAGTCAGCTCCAGTTTTTTATATTCGCTCATTCTGGGTCTTCTGGCTGGAGGCGGGACTGCGCTGGCAGCGGTTTATTATGGAGATCCGACCGGTCAGATCAATGCTGCCCTGCGGGTGATCGCGATTATGCTGGTGCTGATCTTCCCGCTGACACCGTTTATTGCGGTTATCCAGGCCCGTCAGCGGTATTATATTGGCACAATTGCCGACACTGCCTCAAAATATCTTAGTCTGCTGGCAATCTATGCCTGGTTTGAGCTGTTTACACCCTCCGCACAGGTGGTGGTGAGCATCATGGTGATATCTTTATTTCTTTCCAGACTGATTCAAATTCCCTTTGCGTACCGCCTGGTTCCCGGATTGAAGAATCGTTTGTCCAATTTTGACCGGGAGGATTTCAGATTAATGGCCGGTTTCGGTCTCGGGACCATTTTCGCAGCCATCAGCCTGGGGCTGAACTCGACCGGTGTACGCTGGCTGATGGAAGTTCTGGTTTCCAGCAGTTTTGTGGCTCAGTTGGCAATCATGATCATGCCGGCAAGTCTGCTTTCAGATATCATCAGCGCCATGATTATCACCATTATGCCGGCCACCAGCGCTTATCAGGCAACCGGGAATCAAAAGCTGCTGAGGGAACTGTTTATCCGCAGCATGCGGTATTCCGCGCTGATGATTCTCCCGGCTGCCTTTGCCGCCTGGGTGCTGATGGAAGACGCGCTCAGACTCTGGGTCGGAGTGGAGTATATTTTCCTGGCTCCCTATGCCCTGGTGCTCTTTCTCAGCCAGGGGTTTCGATTAATTGCTCAGACATCCGCCCAAATGCTGAAAGGGACCGGAGAGATTCGCAAGTTTGTTGTCAGTAATTGGATCGGTCTGGTGATTATCCCGCTGGGAGCTATTCTGGCAATCTTTTATACAGATGGGAATCCTTACCGGGCGGTGATTGGTGGTTTATCCCTGGGTTATCTGCTGGGCGGGATCCTGCAGCTGTATCTTGGGGTCAGGATGATCTCAGCTTCCCTCAAGAGAATGGTGGTCAAGGTTTTTTGGGAACCTGCAGCGGCGGGGCTGTTCTTTGGAGCTGCCTGGCTGCTGGGGCGCTGGTCCGGGCTGAATGGGGGGCTGATTGGGCGGTTAATTGTCCTGCTGACTGGATTAGTTCTTTACGGACTGGTTGTGTATTTCTATGTGCTGTCAGGGGCTGAAAAGGATCAAGGATGGGAAATGCTGCAGGAGTTATGGAAGCGTGTCAAGAAGATCTTCCCTTCACAAAAAAGAAGATAAATTGAGCTGGAAAAAGTGTAAGATTGGGTTTCATGGAAGAAAGTAATCAGGATCCATTAACGATAATATATATAGCTTCGGAAGTCCGTTCTGGATCAACCCTGCTGGATCATCTGCTTGGCAATCACCCGCAGATTTCCAGCATCGGGGAAATCCGGAATATTTACAGTTTTTTGCACCAGGGTCGGGATGGCTCGGAGGTTGGCTGGATCTGCACCTGTGGTTTGGATCTGGACAGCTGCCCGGTCTGGAGCAGGACCAGGGATAACTATCGGCAGCGTACAGGAGAAAATTTTGGTCAAACTGAGATTAAAATCGGTTATCCCCAGCGGGCCCGATTACATCATTTCTGGGTGCTGCTGGCAATCCTGGTTCCTATTCGCTCCTGGAAGGAAAGTCTCTATAAAAAAGCTTTTCAAGATCAGAAAATCCGCCAGGTTGGGGAAGAAACGCTGAACATCCTGCACAGCTTCGCAGAAAGCCAGGGGAAAAGAATGATTGTTGACAGTTCAAAACGGGCCAGTCAGCTCTATGCTCTCCTGCAGTCCCAGAGGGACCAGGTGCGAATCAAAGCGGTCCACCTGGTAAGGGATGGACGGGCGGTGATTTACTCGAAAATGACCCGGGCGGAGCAATATAGCGAATTTGGGGTTCGTTTTCAGTTATTTGAGGCTATCCAAGCCTGGATTTATAATAATCTCAAAATCCAGTCAGTTTTTCGCCTGCTTCCTGTCGGGAATACGATCAGGGTCCGCTATGAAGACCTCTGCCGGGATCCAAAAGATGTTATCAGGAAGATCTGCGCTCAGCTGGAAATTCCCTTTGATGATCGGATGCTAAAAATTTCCGGGGAGGAGAAACATAACATTGGCGGCAGTCCCCACCGATTTACTTGGGATCAGGATACTCGCATCCGCCTGGATGATCGATGGAAAGCGGGCTTGCCGCAAAGGCAACGGTTGATGTTCAGTTTATTTGCAGGTCTGCTTCTCAAGTATTACGGGTATGAGCTGTTTGAAAGTTAGTGGTTTGAGGGGGCTGGGGGGATTATGAGAAGAGGGGAGGGGAGAAGCGGAGAAAGGGAGTTGAGGTTTGAAATTGGAAATTTAGGAAGTTGGAAGGCTCAAGGTTGAAGGTTACAGTATAGAAAAAGGTGGGAATTGGAGAAGGGGCGAGGGGGTGAGGGGGTTAGGAGGATGATTGTGGTTGAGCAAATTCGCACACATTACGATTTAGAGGTTTTCCAGCTGGCATTTGATGCTGCTAATAGGTTTTTTGAATTATCAAAAGATTTTCCGATGGAAGAGCGATATTTGCTAACAGACCAAATAAGACGATCATCAAGATCTGTAGCAGTGAATATTGCAGAAGCCTGGCGAAAACGACGATATAAAGCAGCATTCATCAGACAATTTAACATTGCAGAGGCAGAAGCAGCAGAAATTCAGGTTTGGCTTAATTTTTGCCAGGAATGTAATTATCTGGATTCTGTCCAGATTCTAGTATTGAATCAAACTTATGATCAAATAATTGGAAAGATTGTAATTATGATCAGGAATCCCGATCCCTGGATTCTTAAGAATGTTGAATGAGAAATTGGTCCGAAATTTCTCCCCTGCACCTCAGCGCCTGTTCTCCTGTTCATAATTTTCAAATTGTGAGCTTTCGATAAAGCTGAAAATACTTCTCCGCCGACCGTTCCCAGCTGAAATTCTGCTTCATTCCCCTCCGCTGCAGACTTTGCCAGCGGCGTTTATCTTTGTAAACCAAGAGTGCCCGGCGCAGGGTGTCCGCCAGCTGATGGCTGGAGACATTATCGAAGAGGAATCCGGTGCTCTCTGATTTCTCGCCGTGGTGGTAGTCGGTGATGGTGTCCCGTAATCCGCCGGTGGACCGGGCCAGGGGTACGCAGCCGTAGCGCATGGCGATCATCTGGGTCAGCCCGCAGGGTTCATAGCGGGAGGGGATCAGCATCAGGTCGCTCCCGGCATACATCCGGCGGGCCAGGGCTCCGTCGTAGCGCAGCACCGAACGGACCTGGGGCATTTCCTGATCCAGCTGCCGGGCTGCCGCTTCCAGGCCGGGGTCGCCGGTCCCGAGGATCACGGCCTGCCAGTCCTGATCGGCGGTCATCCGCAGCGCGTCCGGGACCAGGTCGACGCCTTTTTGATGGTCCATGCGGTTGATCATCGCCAGCAGCGGGCGGTCCGGATCCGGATCAAGGTCGAGTTCCTTCAGCAGGTTTCGTTTGTTTTCCGACCTTTTCTCCTTTATTGACACAAAAGATACCAGT
>CAZTWV010000021.1:0-31973 GCA_964618295.1 uncultured Anaerolineales bacterium
AGTATATTGCACCCTATGCAGGCTGTGCCATTGGCGAAGAATTCATGGAAAACGGGCGAGATGCTTTGATTGTCTATGATGACCTTTCGAAACATGCCTGGGCTTACCGGGAGATTTCTCTCCTGCTCCGCAGACCACCCGGACGGGAAGCGTATCCGGGAGATTTGTTTTACCTCCATTCCAGGCTGCTGGAACGAGCTGCAAGGCTGGCAGATCACTACCTGATCGTGGGGAATGATTTCAGCGGAGATCTGGCCGAGATGGAAGATTCCGTCAATGGGGAAGAGTATGAAGGTCCGCTTGCGTTTCATCAGGCTGCGCAGGCTGCGGCAAAGATCCCGGATGCCGAGATCGTGAAAATGAAAGGAAGCGGTGGCTCCTTGACAGCTCTTCCGATAATTGAAACCTTGCTGGGAGATGTCTCGGCCTATGTTCCAACCAATGTGATTTCAATCACAGACGGACAAACCTATCTTGAGAATGATCTTTTCTATTCGGGGATTCGACCGGCCATTAACGCCGGTATTTCTGTCTCCCGGGTGGGTGGGGATGCTCAAATCAAAGCGATGAAGCAGGTTGTCGGTCAGCTCCGCCTGGATATGGCTTCTTTCAGGGAATTGGCTGCATTCGCACAATTTGGATCCGATCTGGATAAAGCGACTCAAGCCCGGCTGGAGCGGGGCCGCCGGCTTCGCGAGGTGTTGAAACAACCTCAGTATTCCCCGGTACCGATTGAGCAGCAGATTATCGTTTTATTTGCTGCCACTGAAGGTTACGCAGATGATGTGCCGCTGGTTGAGATGGCAGATTGGGAGCAGGAGCTGCTCCGCTATTTCAACTCAACAAAAATGGACATCCTCTCAGAAATTAAAGCTGAGAAAGTGATTTCGGATCCGCTGAAAGCAAAAATACGGGCCGCAATCGAAGAGTTTAACACTTCCAGGACCTAGAGTAGCGTTTTTTCCTGACGATTGAAAGCAAGGTAAGAATATGGCAAATGCAAGAGAAATCAAGCAAAGAATCCGGAGTGTGCAAAGCATATCGCAAGTCACACGGGCCCTGGAAGCTGTCAGTGCCAGTAAAGTCCGGAAAGCAATTGAACAGCTGGAAGATACCCGTCCTTATTCGCTCAAAGCCTGGCAGGTACTCCAGCATATTGCCAGTATGCCCAGTCGATCGGATCTTCATCCGCTGCTGGTTACCCGGTCCAAAATCAAGAATGTCGATGCAATTGTAATCAGTGGAGACCGGGGGTTAGCAGGAGCCTACAACACCAATATCATTCGGAAAACCGAGGAATGGGAAGAATCCATTGATGTTCCCGTCAGATATATTGCGGTTGGTCGAAAAGGGCGTGATTTACTGTTATTGAGGGGGAAAAACCTTCTCGCGGAATTCAGCGATTTGCCAGCGCGGCCGTCCTTTATGGATATTTCCCCGATCGGGAGAGTTGCTGTTGATGATTTTTTAACAGGTAAAACGGATGAAGTCTATATCATCTACACCGATTTTGTCAATCGGATGACTCATACCCCTGTTATTCAAAAGCTCCTTCCGCTTGAGAGCACAGAAAATCACCGTGTAGAAACATTTGAGGAACAAAAACCTCATCTGGGGGGATATATTTTTGAACCGGATCGGGAGCTGATTCTCAATTACCTGGTTCCACGTTTTACTGCGCTCCAGGTTTATCATGCCGTAATAGAGTCCCTGGCGAGTGAACATTCGGCCCGGATGATTGCCATGAAGAATGCAACGGAGAATGCAACAGAGCTGGCGGATGCCCTCCAGCTGGTGTACAACAAAGCCCGGCAGCAGGCGATTACCAATGAGATGATCGATATTGCCGGAGGAGCAGAAGCAGTATCTCAATGATATGTAGGATCTGAAAATCAATAATTCAGATTGTGGAGGAATGTATGACAGCTGGAGTTGGACAGATCACTGAAATTAAAGGCGGAGTTGTTGACGCTGTTTTCCCAGAAGAACAACTGCCAAATATTTATAATGCCCTGGTGATAGAACGGCAGGACGGCGGTGAGCTGGTTTTAGAGGTCGAACTGCATCTTGGAGAAGAAAGAGTTCGCTGTCTGGCCATGGGTCCCACCGAGGGATTAAAACGGGGAATGCCGGTTAAGGACACCGGAAAACCAATCCTGGTTCCTGTCGGCGAAGAGGTTCTGGGGCGGGTTTTTGATGTTTTGGGTGAACCAATTGACGGCAAAGGCCCGGTTACCGCTTCATCTCAATATCCAATTCACCGGGATGCTCCAGATTTTGACGATCAATCGACTTCGGTGGAAATCTTTGAGACCGGAATTAAGGCGATTGATTTAATTGCTCCCTTTACCAAAGGTGGAAAGACGGGAATATTTGGGGGAGCCGGGGTTGGAAAAACCGTGGTGATCATGGAGCTAATCCGGTCCGTGGCTGCTGAGCATCAGGGGAACTCTGTCTTTGCGGGTGTGGGGGAAAGGACCCGGGAAGGTACCCAGCTGTACAGGGAGATGTTAGAGTCCGGCGTGATGAAAGATACCGTAATGGTTTTTGGCCAGATGAACGAACCCCCCGGCGTTCGTCTTCGTGTAGCCATGACGGGATTGGCACAGGCGGAGAAGTTCAGAGATGAAGGCCGCGATGTTTTGATGTTTATTGATAACATTTTCCGCTTCAGTTTGGCCGGAGCTGAGGTTTCCGCCCTCTTGGGTCGGATGCCCTCGGCCGTGGGTTATCAGCCGACACTGGCAACCGAGATGGGAAATTTGCAGGAACGGATCACCAGCACTAACAGAGGGTCAATAACCTCCATGCAGGCGATCTATGTCCCTGCTGATGATTACTCTGACCCAGCGCCTGTCGTAACGTTTACCCATCTGGATGCAACAATAGCCCTGGAACGCTCGATTGCAGATAAAGGAATTTATCCAGCCGTTGATCCCTTAACATCCACTTCGAGGATTTTGGATCCCAATACTGTGGGCGAGGAACATTATGATACGGCCCGGAGAGTTCAGGAGGTGCTCCAGAAATATAAAGACCTCCAGGATATTATAGCCATTTTGGGTATGGATGAACTCAGTGAAAATGATAAATTAACTGTTTCCCGGGCCCGGAAAATTGAGCGTTTCTTCTCACAGCCGTTCCATGTCGCAGAACAGTTTACAAATCTCCCTGGCAAGTATGTCCCCCTGGAAGATACTATACGGGGCTTTAAAGAAATATTAGATGGAGAGCACGATGGACTTCCCGAGGAAGCCTTCATGCTGGTTGGAACAATCGAGGATGCGGTTGCTAAGGCCGAAAGTCTGGCATAAATGTTGGAGCTGAATAGTAACCTGGAGCTGGTCTGATGACCATACGATGTGAAATTGTATCTCAAGATAAGTCAGTCTTTGAAGGCGATGCTGACGTCGTCATCATTCCGACCAAGCAGGGCCAGTTAAGCATTCTTCCGGGACATGCACCACTCCTAGCAATGCTTGATCTCGGTTTGATCACCGTCCGGAAAGATGATCAAGAAGAGGTCTTTACAGTAACCGGCGGTTTTCTAGAGGTCCAGCCGGATATTGTTACAATCCTTGCGGATGCTTCGGAAAGTGTAGATGATATTGATGTCCGGCGTGCCGAGGAAGCTCGGGAGCGAGCCCGCAAACTATTAGAAGAGGGCCCCCCTCCGGACCATGACAGCTACCTGCGGATCCAAGCTGCTCTCAAACGCTCGAATTTGAGGCTCCGGATGGTAGACGAGTTCCGGAAACGCGGTCAGCGCTCACGTCCTCCTGGAATGGGCAAGTCAGAATAGGATCCTTATGGCATTATTTTCACAAGATTTTGGGATTGATTTAGGCACATATTACACCATGATTGCCGAACGTGGTGTGCTGCTCGCCCGTGAGCCAACCGTGGTCACTATTGCAATTGATGAGCAAAAAATTGTCGAGATTGGTCAATCAGCCAAGGAGATGTATGGTCGGGTTCCTGATACCCTGGAAATCGCCCATCCTCTCCGGCACGGGGTGATTGCTGATTATGAAATCACCCAGAAACTGCTGTCGCATATGATCCGGGAAGTTACCGGCCCAATTCGTTTGTTTCATCCCAGGGTGATCATTACTGTTCCATACGGTGTGACAAGCGTTGAAAGCAGAGCTGTGCAGGAAGCGGTCCTGGAAGCTGGGGCCCGGGAAGTGTACCTGATGGAACAGCCGCTGGCTGCTTCGATTGGGATTGACCTGCCGATTAACACTCCTACTGGCAATATGATTCTTAACCTGGGGGCGGGGGCATCCCAGGCAGCTGTCCTGGCGATGTTCGGAATTGTTTCAGCTGGAACCCTCCGCAAAGGCGGAGTGGATATGGATGATGCTATCGCTACCTATGTCCGCCGCAAGTACGGTCTGGTGATTGCCCAACCGACTGCGGAGCGCATCAAGTTGGAAATTGGTGCAGCTGTGATGCAGGATGATAACCCTGGAATTGAAGTCCAAGGACAGGACCAAGTTACAGGATTACCTCAACCGCTTACTCTGACAACTTCGGAAGTCGTTGAAGCCCTTCAGGATCCATTAAAGGAAATCGTTGAAACAGCCCGCAAGGTTTTGGAAAAAACACCACCGGAGCTGGTTTCGGATATTATTGATCGGGGTATTGCTCTTAGCGGAGGAACAGCCCTTCTGCCCGGGATTGAAAAACTGCTGACAAAAGAACTTGGCGTGCCAACCTATCTGGTAGATAATCCCACAACCTGCGTGGTAGAGGGAGCCTCGAAAGCTTTTGCTCCCAATCTGTTCCCAAAAATAAGACGGAGTCTGCTGACCTGAAATCCTTTGGATTAACCAAAAACCGGGCTGAGAATTCTCAACCCGGTTTTGTTCTTTCCAATCTGATTAATTCAGATAGTAACTTAATTTTTGTAGATGAACTGATGGGTCAATATGCTCCACCTGAACCTGTTTGGGAACCTGGAGATAGATCGGGGCGTAATTTAAAATTGCGGTAATGCCTGCTTCTACTAATAAATCAACAGCTTCCTGGGCATGTTCTGCCGGGACTGCCAGCATCGCAATTTGAATCTTATTTTGTTTGACAAAATCAACCATTTCGTCCATTGATTTGACCTTCAATTCTCCCACCTCATCCCCGATTTTCTTCTGGTCAATATCAAATACCCCTGCAACCTGGAAACCGCGTTCAAGAAAGCCGTGATAACGGGCCAGACCGCGTCCAATATCACCGGCCCCAATAATAATTGTGTCCCAAACCTGCTCAATATTGAGGATTTGAATTAATTTACAGATCAAAAACTCAATTTCATAGCCTGTTCCGCGCTTCCCCAACTCACCGAATTGAGATAGGTCTTTCCTGATTTGAGCCGCTGAGATATCCAGCAATCTGCCCAGCTCTTTTGAGGAGGCAAATACATTTCCCTCTTTTTTTAACCGCTGAAGGGCTCTCAGGTACAGGGGCAGGCGCCCGATGATAATTCTGGGTATTGAACCTGTCATAAATTTATCCTGTTCAGGTAAACTGCGCTTGTGATAATTTTTACTATTCTACCATAATAGAGAATCTGCCAACCCCGATGGTATAATTCTCACCAGTGTACAAGGGCCAGAAAATTAGGGCTGAAATCAATAAAATTAGAACAAAATTGGATTGAATTTTGAGTCGTGGAATGGAGCGGGGTGCCTAGATCATGTTTGTTGATGAAGTTGAACTGGAACTTTCCGGCGGTAAAGGCGGCGATGGTGTAATCCATTTCCGCCGTGAAAAATATGTTCCCCGCGGTGGGCCAGATGGAGGAGATGGCGGTCGGGGTGGAAATATCATTCTTAAAGTTGATCCTCATCAAAATACACTTTCAGATTACCGTCATCAAAAGCGATTTAAAGCGGATGACGGTAAAAGGGGAGGAGGAAAGAATCAGACTGGACGCTCTGGCCAGGATTTATACCTTAAAGTGCCGCCTGGAACGATCGTCTTTGACGTCGAAAGCGATACTATTATCGGTGATATGGTTGAGCATGGACAGGAGCTGGTTGTTTGTCGGGGAGGCCGGGGAGGGAGAGGTAACTCACGGTTTAAGAACTCCAGGAATAAGACACCTCGAATGGCTGAAAAAGGAGAACCCCCGGAGGAGAAACTTGTCCGTCTGGAATTAAAACTGATTGCTGATGTTGGGATCGTCGGTGTGCCCAATGCCGGAAAATCCACTCTGCTTTCTGTAATCAGTAATGCAAAACCCAAAATAGCATCCTATCCATTTACAACACTCCAGCCAAATCTCGGTGTGGTGGAGCTTGATCTGGAAAATCAGCTGGTAGCGGCAGATATTCCCGGGCTGATTGAAGGGGCTCATCAAGGCGATGGCTTAGGTCATGATTTCTTAAAACATATCCAGAGAACCCGTGTCTTAATTCATCTGCTGGATGGCTTATCGGATGAACCAGTGCTTGATCTGGCTCAAATTAATTCCGAATTAGCCCTCTTTGATCCTGAACTTGGACGTAAACCGCAGATTGTTGTTCTGAATAAAATGGACCTTCAGGAGGTTCAGGACAAATGGCCGGAGGTTCAAGCAGAACTCAAATCAAGAGGCTATCAAGATCTTTACGCAATATCTGCAGTGGCCCAAAAGGATATTAAACCGGTCCTTTATCGGGCTCTGGAACTGCTGGAAACAACGCCTGACCTGGCAGATACTCAGCGTCCTGAGGAAGGCAGTCTCCCGGTTTATCGCCTTGAGGATGATCCTGAAGAATATGAAATTACAAAAACACCCCTGGGTTGGAGAATTTCTGGAAAAGGGCTTGAAAGGGCAGCCGCAATGACTTACTGGGAACATATGCAGTCGGTCCGGCGTTTTCAGAGGATTCTAGAGGCAATGGGGATCGATCAGGCGATGAGGGACGTCGGGGTCGAAGCTGGAGATACTGTGTTGATCGGAGATCACGAGCTGATCTGGGAGGATTAGGCGTTGCCGCGGAGAGGGTATTTTGGCGGAACTTTTGATCCGCCCCATGTTGGTCATCAGATATTGGCTGCAGAAGGGATGTATCAGCTGGAGTTGGATCAGCTTTTTTGGATCCTGACCCCGCTTCCTCCCCATAAATTGGAACGAAAAATCACTGATGTCAAACTCAGGGAGGAAATGGTCCAGACCATGACTCACCCAATCAGCGGCTGGAATTTATCCCGGGTTGATTTAGACCGGGAACCGCCATATTATGCCGCGGATTCGATGGAGATCGTCCGCCGTCAAAATCCAGATGATCATATTTCATATCTGATTGGTGAGGATTCTTTGCGTGATCTGCCGACCTGGTATGATGTCAGCCGGTTCTTGTTGAATATCGATTGCCTGGCTGTTTTGGAACGTCCGGGAATTGAGACTGAAGTGGACAAATTAGCCGAAATTCTTCCCGGTATTAAGAACAAACTCCGCTTTTTAACGGCTCCAGAAATCCAGATCTCATCATCGGAAATCAGGAAACGAATTAAGACCGGGATTCCATTCAGGCATTTCTTAACTCCGGAAGTGTATCACTTCCTGGTCAAAAATGATATTTATAGTTCGTGATTAAAGGGCGGATATTTTCCGGGAGACGGAATGATGGAATTTGAAACAGTTATTGAGGCAAGTGATCTTCTCCCAATTTTGAAGGATCCCAATCTGGCAGTTTTTGACTGCCGGTTTTCACTGCAGGATCCAGAACAGGGTAGGAAGGAGTACCTCAAAGGGCACATACCCGGTGCAGTTTATCTCGATCTAGATCATGATTTGTCTGGAAAAATTATCCCTGGTAAAACAGGACGCCATCCATTTCCTGAAGCAGATGAATTTGCAGCCCGCTTATCTGCTTGGGGGGTCGGACCCGGGACCCAGGTTATTGCTTATGATGATCTGAGCGGGGCGATCGCGGCCCGTTTGTGGGGTTTGCTGAGGTGGCTGGGGCATAAAAAAGCGGCCGTGCTGTCTGGGGGCTGGCACGGATGGGTAGATCAGGGAAACCCGGTTTCGAGGGAGATCGCTCAATACTCCTCACGTGTCTTTCAAGCGAAACCCATCGAAGATTTTTTACTGACGGCAGATGATGTGGCAGAACTGCTTTCACGCAAAGATTACTTGATTGTTGACTCACGCTCAAAACCGCGCTACCTGGGAATAGAAGAACCCATTGATGAGATTGCCGGTCATATCCCCGGCGCGATTTCGTTCCCCT
Source organism: uncultured Anaerolineales bacterium (assembly GCA_964618295.1). Classification (GTDB taxonomy): domain Bacteria; phylum Chloroflexota; class Anaerolineae; order Anaerolineales; family UBA11858; genus B10-G9. The sequence continues at coordinate 8,223 of CAZTWV010000021.1, forward strand.
ATGAAGAAAATTTAGATCCTGAGGGATATTTTTTATCGGAAGCAGAGCTTAAGGTCAGATTTGAAAAAGTTTTCGGTCAGCAACCTTCTGAGAAGATGGTTTTCTATTGTGGTTCCGGGGTAACTTCAATTCATAATTTAATTGCTCTGCTCAGAATTGGGAAAAATCTTCCAAAACTCTATCCCGGTTCATGGAGTGATTGGATTCTTAATCCAGAAAGGGGAATTGAGAAAGGCAGTTGATATGATCCGATTTATTATCTTAATTTCATGGATGGTTTGCTGAAAGAGATGAAAATCGCACTTGCCCAGATGAGACTTGGACGGGGAACTCTGGAAGCAAACCTGAAAAAAACTGAAAGTTGGTGCCGCCAGGCAGCAGTTCAGGGGGCAGATTTGATACTGCTGCCGGAACTATGGCCCAGCGGGTATGACCTGAAAGATGCTGACCAACATGCTGTAAAACGAGGTCTGGGAAGCTTTGCACGGATGCAGGAATGGGCGGTAAAACACCAGATCTCGATTGGAGGATCGGTTCTGGAGCAGGGTGATAAGGGAATATATAATACTTTTGCGCTCTATCATTCGGATCAATCACCGCCTGCTTATTACCGCAAAACTCATCTTTTTGGATTGCTTGGAGAAGATAAATGGCTTCAGGCTGGAGACAAACCTGTCCTGGCAGAAACTCCCTGGGGAAAAACAGGTCTGGCTGTATGTTATGATTTGCGCTTTCCCCGGATGTTTCGCTGGTATGCGCAGCAGGGTGCTGCGCTGATTTTGATCTCCGCGGTCTGGCCCAGAAAACGAATTGTTCACTGGCAGAAGCTTCTTATGGCGAGGGCAATTGAAAACCAGGTGTTTATCGGAGCAGTCAATCGAACGGGAAAGCTGGATCAGGAAGAATTGGGAGGCAGCAGTGTTTTGGTGGATCCAATGGGGTTGGTTCATCCCGACTTTCACAGCAGGGAAGAATTAATTATTGAGAGCTTTGATTTTCAAGAAGTTCAGAAGGTCCGGAGTTGGATGTGTGTGTTGAATGACCAGCGGAGCGATCGGGAATGGGAAAAAAACTGGAGCGGGGATGATTGAAATTGATGGCTCAGCCGGTGAAGGGGGAGGGCAGGTTATCAGGACTGCACTGACGCTTTCCATGCTGACAGGGAGTCCATTTCGGATCAAAAATATCCGAGCCGGTCGGAAGGAACCCGGATTAAAAAATCAACATTTAGCAGCGGTAAAAGCCTCGGCTGAGATTTGTAACGCTTCCGTGCGCGGAGCGGAGCTGGGAAGTCGGCAGCTGATCTTCAACCCCGAAAAAGTCAAACCCGGGGAATACTCATTTGAAATCCATACGGCAGGATCAGCCTCCCTTGTTCTTCAAACCCTATTTCTGCCGCTGGCGCATGCGGAAAGAAAATCCCGGATCCAAATTACAGGGGGAACCCATGTTCGCTGGAGTCCTAATTTCCATTATTTATCATTTCAATGGCTGCCGGTGATGCAGAAGATAGGGTACAGGGCGGACCTAGAATTAGTTCGATGTGGTTATTACCCCCGGGGTGGGGGACAGATCTCAGCGAAAATTGAACCTGTCCATCAGATTTCATCCCTTCAGATTGCCAATCGTGGTGATCTGCTTGAAATCAGCGGCCTTTCCGCCGCTTCAAATTTACCATTGGATATTGCCCGCAGACAGCGGTCCCGGCTTGTCAGTCGGCTTGGCTCCCGTTATCGATTAAGTGATATTAAGTGCAGTGACCTTCCTGGATTTGGAAAGGGTACATTTATTACGGCGGTGATCAAATTTCAAGAAACAAGAGCAGTTTTCTCAAGTCTGGGGGAAAAGGGAAAACGAGCCGAGATCGTTGCTGATGAACTTGTCGACCAGGTGGTCAAGTGTCATTCTGGCACGGCAATTTGGGATCCTTACCTGGCTGATCAGATTCTGCTTCCGCTCTGTTTTGCCTCTCAAGACTCGTACCTGAAGCCGGTGATCATCACTTCGCATCTCCAAACGAATGCAGAGGTTATCAAAGCATTTTTACCTGTTGAAATTGAATTGTCAGATCAAATAAGTTCACCGGGGTTCTTGAAAATTCAGGTTTAGATCATGAGTCAAGCTGTTTTCCGGTTCTATAGCGGTTTGAAAGATTTAGCAGACAGGTCTGCAGAGAAAGGGTTATTAACACTGGAGATCGCCGGTCATGAAACTGTCAAACATCTGGTTGAATCCAGCGGTGTCCCTCACACAGAAGTTGGATTAATTCTGGCCAATGACAGCTCTGTGGGTTTTGATTATATAGTAAAGGTTGGAGACCGGGTTGCTGTATATCCCCCTTTCGGTTCATTTCCAATTGACCAGATCTCAAAAATAAAACAGGAGGATGAAGAGGAACACAGATTTGTATTGGATGTTCATCTGGGGCGGCTGGCAGAACTGCTCCGGATGCTGGGATTGGATTGCAGATATCAGAATGATTTCCAGGATCTGGAGCTGGCTCAAATTTCTGGAGCTGAAGGGCGAATATTGTTATCCCGGGATCGTGGTTTGCTGAAAAGAAAAGCAGTTACAAGAGGGTATTTAATCCGGTCGAAAGTACCTGAAGAGCAGGCTGTAGAAGTGATTCGCCGTTTTAATCTTTTTCGTGAGATCAATCTGCTCAGCCGCTGTGCAATTTGTGGAGGTTTGCTGAAACCGGTATCCAGGGAAGATGTATCCGAACAATTAGAGCCGATGACCAGGGAACATTATCAGGATTTTCAGCAATGTGATGGCTGCCGGCAGGTTTTCTGGAAGGGTACCCATTACAACCAGCTGAAAAAAATGCTTCAGGAAATAATATCACGGGCTCAGGGGAGTTGATTTCCGGGAAGCTATATCCATTCCTCTGCCAATAGTGTATAATTTCACATGCGTGCCGATGTCAAAATGTTATAACGGACTTCGGGCCGATGAATGATTATTTTTATTACTGTCGGTTTGTCAATTTGGATGTAGAATAAGTAGAGGAAAGTGGGTAAAAGTTATGTTGGAAGAGTTTTTTAATCCTAAATCAGTAGCTGTTGTCGGAGCATCAACCTCCCCAGAAAAATTGGGATATGCCGTTCTTGAAAACCTGGTCGAAGGGGGATATATCGATCAAGGAGAAATCTATCCAATCAATCCCAAAGCGGATCAGATCCTTGGTGTAAAAGCCTATCCCTCGGTCTTGGATGTACCTCAAGAGATTGATCTTGCAGTGATTGTTATCCCTTACCCGTATGTGCCTGGCGTGCTGGAAGAATGTGGAAAAAAGGACATTCCTGCTGTAGTAGTTATCAGTGCCGGTTTCCGGGAAGCAGGGATGGATGGGTTAGAGAGGGAATTGGAATTGATTGAAATCGCTCAGGAATATCAAATGCGCTTGATTGGCCCGAACTGTCTGGGCGTGATCGATACTTTCACTCCGATGAACGCATCATTCTCAGCGGGTACACCGCCCTCAGGTCCGATGGCTTTCATGTCTCAATCGGGTGCGCTGGGGACGGCTATTCTTGATTGGGCTCAGGCTGGACGATTGGGTCTGGCTAAGTTTGTCAGTCTTGGAAATAAAGCGGATGTCAGTGAAAATGATTTGCTGGTAAGTTTTGCAGATGATCCAGATACCAGGGTCATCCTGATGTATACCGAGGGACTTCCGGATGGAGAAGAGTTTATCAAAGTGGCCAGAAAAGTTTCCCGAAAAAAACCGGTTGTTGCCATGAAGTCCGGGGTTACAGAATCAGGCTCACGGGCGGTATCTTCTCATACAGGATCCCTGGCCGGTTCAGAGCAGGCTTATCAGGCGGCCTTTCAGCAGGCAGGTGTGCTGCGGGCTGATGATATGGCCAGCATGTTCGATATGGCTCTGGCCCTGGGTTATCAGCCGATGATCTCGGGCAACCGGATTGCCATCATCACCAACGCAGGTGGTCCCGGCATTCTGGCAACAGATGCTCTGGAACGGAGTGGAATGAATCTTTCTCGTCTCAAGGTTGAGACTATTCAGGAATTGGAACAGTACCTGCCGGATGCGGCAAGTGCAGCAAACCCGGTAGATGTACTGGGGGACGCCCGGGCGGATCGCTACAAATTTGCACTGGATGTGGTCTCCAAAGATCCCAACGTGGACGGGATCATGGTGGTGTTAACTCCCCAGGCAATGACGGAAATCCTGGAAACTGCAAAAGCGGTTGGCCAGCTGGCTCAGGATATTGATAAACCCGTCCTGGCTTGTTTTATGGGAGAAGCAAAGGTTGAAGCTGGAATCAAAGTTCTGCGGGAGTATGAAGTCCCGAATTTTTCCTTCCCGGAAAGAGCTTCTCTGGCTTTCAAAGCGATGGATGATTACCGCGAAATCCAGGCGCGGGATCTCCCTGAATTTGAGACTTTTGATGTGGATAAGGAAGCAGCCGCCAGAGTTCTGCAAGGTGCTAGGGAGGAAGGAAGAAATGCAATTGGAGACGCCGAAGCCTGGGATATATTAAAAGCATACGGTTTGGAAATTCCAAAATCCATCCTGGCAAGCACCCCGGAGGAAGCCGTGGATGCTGCTTCAGAGCTCGGCTTTCCGGTTGTTCTCAAGATCGCGTCACCGGACATTCTGCACAAAACGGATGTTGGCGGTGTGAAAGTGGGCTTGGAGAGTGCAGAAGAAGTCCGGGATGCTTATGAGCTGATGGTTTTCCGGGCTGAGCGATATTTACCAGATGCTCGGATCTGGGGTTGTCAGGTCCAGGAGATGGCCCCTCCTGGGGGAATGGAAGTCCTGATTGGTATGAATCGAGACCCGCAGTTCGGACCGCTGGTAACCTTCGGCCTGGGGGGGATCTATGTTGAAGCTCTCAAGGACGTGACCTTCCGGGTGGCTCCTTTCTCCCGTTTGGAGGCCCGGCAGATGCTGGGTGAAATCCGGTCAAAAGCGCTGCTGGAAGGTGTTCGAGGCAAGCCGCCGATTGATAAGGACTCGGTAGTAGATACTTTGCTTCGCATGGGTCAACTCGTATTAGATTTTCCCGAAATTGCAGAATTTGACATTAACCCTCTGATCGTTTATCCAGAAGGACAGGGATCGATTGCGATTGACATGCGGTTGATTTTGTCCTCCGAAAAATAAGGAGAGAATGATGAAATCTTTGTATATTACATCGGTCGAGAATTATTCTGGAAAAACTGCCCTGTGCCTTGCTCTGGGAAAGCTTTATCAAGAACGGGGTTTGAATGTGGGTTATCTGAAACCGTTCAGTATGCGGCCCTGGAAGATAGGCGGAAAAATTGCAGATGAGGATGCGACTTTTGTAATTGACATTCTTGGTGTCGATGCAGAACCCTGGGAGATGGCTCCCGTGGTCTTAACTCAGGCCATGCTTAAATCATATTTAACAGAAGAACCAAAACCCGATTACATGACGGAAGTGGTCGAGGCCGCCAACCTGTTGGAGAAGAAGAAAGATATTCTTCTTTTGGAGGGAGGTGGAAGCCTGCGGGAAGGCTATGTGATTGATCTGGCAACGACCGATGTCGCCGCAAAATTAGAAAGTGAAATCCTGGTCGTTGTCAAGTATTGTGAGGACATCTGCTTGTTAGATGATGTTCTGACCGCGCAGTTCCGGCTGCCAAACAGGTTGAAAGGGGTGGTCATCAACCGCGTTCCGCAGAAGGCGATGAGTTTTGTGAAAGAACTGGTTATCCCTTATTTGGAGAAACAGGGTGTTCCAATTCTGGGTGTGCTTCCAGAGGATCCCGAGCTGGCAGCCCTCTCCGTGGCCGAAATTATTGAAGTACTTGACGCTGAAGTCTTGACCAGTATTCGGAATGAAGACGCGCTGGTTGAAGCGTTGATGGTGGGAGCGATGACGGAAGATGCTGCCGTCCGGCGTTTCAGAAAACAGCACAATAAAGCGGTTATTACTGGAGGGGATCGGACGGATATTCAGCTGGCAGCGATGGAAACATCAACTACCTGTTTGATTTTGACAGGGAATTTGCATCCGAGCAGCCTGATTATCAAACAGGCAGAAGAAATGCAGGTTCCGGTCTTGCTGGTTCCGGGGAATACCATGGAGACTGTGGAGTCTCTGGATCGGATTTTCGGGAAAACCAGAATGGGACAAAAAGCAAAACTTGAAAAATTCCAGAAGCTGATTGAAGAAAATATTGACCTGAAACGGCTGGATAAGACTTTCGAAAAATAAGCAGTGACCGCTGATTGATCTGATATAATGTCAGAAATCAGAATAAACAATCGTTGACCGGTACGAGTAACCTGTGGACCGGCGCCAGAGAATAAGGGCCAGCGGCTGAAAGCCTTTATCGCACAAAAGCAGGTGAAAACCAACCGTGAGTGGTTTCCTGAAACTGGAATCAGAAGTATGGAAACCCGGAGAGATCCGTTATTAGCAAAGAAGTGCATATCCGGTAGGATATGAATTAAGGTGGAACCGCGTGAAACCACGTCCTTTGCTGGACGTGGTTTTTTTTTATCTAAGCCGGGAGCGAGGAGAGTGATCCATGACAGTGCTGGTGATGAAGTTTGGAGGAACATCTGTTGGCAGTCCGGAGGCAATCCATCAGGCTGCTCAGAACACATTAGCTTTGAGTGAGATGCGAGGGGAAGTTTGTGTTGTTGTTTCTGCGATGGCCGGGGTCACAGATCAGTTAACCTTGGGGGCTGAATCTGCTGCAGGAGGAAACCAGGAGAAATATCAAAAGATTCTCGCTGATCTGCGGAGGAAGCATTTCCAGGTAATTGATGAGCTTCTTGTCAACGAATATCAACAGGACGCGATTCAAACCGTAGATTCTCACCTGGACTCATTTGACCAGTTTTGTAGATCCATTTTGGTTTTGGGTGAAGTCACACCGCGGGCCATGGACGTGGTGACTTCTCTGGGAGAGAGAATCCTGGCTCCTCTTTTTGCTGCAGTGCTGTGTTCTCTTGGAATCCATTCCGAATCCGTTGAAGCTTCCGAATTAATTGTGACGGATGATAAATTTCAATCAGCTGTGCCAATGATGAAATTAACCTGTGAGCAAATTAAGAGCAAAATTACACCCTTGATAAAATCAGGAATTGTTCCGGTTGTAACTGGATTCCTGGGAGCTACTGAATCGGGTGTGATCACAACTTTAGGGCGCGGTGGAAGTGATTACAGCGCAGCAATTCTGGGAAACTGTCTGAATGCTGAACAGGTATGGATCTGGACAGATGTGGATGGTGTAATGACCTCAGATCCCAGACTGGTCACTGATGCCCGGGTGCTTTCCAAACTATCCTACCGGGAGCTAAGTGAACTTGCGTATTTTGGGGCTAAAGTCGTTCATCCCCGGACGATCCGGCCGGTGATTGCTCAGAACATTCCGCTTCTGGTAAAGAACACTTTCAATCCGGAAAGTCCGGGAACGATGATTGTACCTGAAGCTGAACAGATCCCGAGCACGGTTAAAGCTGTCACAGCCATTGAGGGGTTAAGCCTGGTTAACGTTGAAGGTCGAGGAATGATAGGGGTCCCCGGGATTGCCGCCCGAACTTTTGCGGCGGTTGCCAGCCAGAATGCCAGTGTGCTGATGATCACCCAGGCCTCTTCCGAGCAGTCAATCACTTTTGTAATCAAAACAGAAACTGTGCCGCGGGTCATACAGGCTCTGGAGAATGAGATGGAGCTCGAGCTTAACAGAAAGGATATCGATCGAATCTGGGCCCAGGATCATGTTGTGATTGTGACAGCTGTAGGCAAAGGCCTCCGGAAAACGCCCGGCGTGGGAGCCCGCGTTTTTAATGCATTGGCTGAGGCCCGGATTAATGTGATTGCTGTTGCACAGGGATCTTCAGAGAGCAGTCTCTCTCTGGTAATTGATAAGAGTGATCTTCAGGCTGCAGTTGAAAAGATTCACTCGGAAGTGATCCTTCAATTTTGAAAATATCTATCAAGGAGGAAGGATGAAAAAAATGGGCCGGGTAGCGCTCCATGATTTGATGGGGGATTTCTTTCTATTTCGGAGCCTGGAACCACTGGACGTTCGGTTAAAGGGACTTCCCGAACTACATCAGAAACTTCAGCTGCAGGAAAACTCCATTCCCAGGAAGGTTGAACCGGAGTACGGCCAGGTTGTGGCAGAGATCTTGAAGAATGCCCATCATCTCATTCAGCCGGATTTAAGATTGGATACTTTGTTGTATATTGGTGATACACCGGGAAGTGATCTTCAAGCTTTTCGAAACATCTGCCGGGCAGGAAACTGGTCTGGAGCAGCTTTCATTGGAAAGGATGTTCCTCAACCAGCTGAGGTTGAGATTCAGAAATCCGGGAACAGGCTTGAAGTCCGGGCGGATCGCTGGTCTGCTCTGAAAAATTTCTTCCAGATACTGGACGAAGAAAAATTGGAAGTTGGAAGGAATGCTGTTGTTTTGATTGATGTTGACAAAACAATCCTTGGGGCGCGGGGCAGAAATGATCATCTGATCAATCAGGCCCGGATTGAAGCTGTCAGAAGCACCCTGGCTGCCGCCCTGGGGAAGAAGTTTGTGCTGGAGGAATTTGAGGCCAGCTATCAAGAAATTAACCAGAACAAATATCACTTTTTTACAGCGGATAATCAGGATTTTGTCGCTTATATCTGCTTGATTATTGGAAGTGATTTGATATCCCGGACAAATTTGATTGAAAAATTGAATGATGGTGAATTTAAGGGATTTGATGCTTTCCTGGATTGGATAGATGAACGAAAATCTGGACTGAATGATGAACTTCGTGATCTTCACAAGCGTTTTTTCCAGCGGGTGAGGGCAGGGGATCCAACTCCGTTTAAAGAATTCAGGAGGGAGGAATTTCGGCAGACGGTTCAGAGAATGGGCACAGCCGATGTCGACCTGCCTGCAGTGGAATTGCTGAGTACAGAAATTGTTATCACCGGAGAAGTATTTATGGCAGCGAGAATGCTGGCTGAGCAGGGAGCGGTCCTGTTTGGTTTGTCAGATAAACCAGATGAAGCTACTTTGCCGGGAGTTGAGGAACCGGATCAAATGCCGCTGCACAAGATCCAGACACATATTGTCGGATCAGGGGATTGGTGAGAGAAATAATAAGCGAATTGTGAGGAGCAAGATATGGATTCCAAAAGCTGGCTGCGCTGTATTAACGGGTGCGGGGTTGAATACTCTGTTTATGATGTCAAGTATTATTGTGAGAAATGCGGTGGTTTACTCGAAGTTGCCCATGATCTGGATCAATTGAGAAAACACAACGGACTGGAGTGGAGAAAGCTCTTTGAAAGCCGTTCTATCCCAGGAGAGACTTTTCATCAAAGCGGAGTATGGAATTATAAAGAATGGGTCTTGCCTGATTTAGATAAACACTGCCTGACCACGCTGGGAGAAGGACGGACACCGCTGGTCCAGAGCGTCAAGCTGGGGGAAGAGATGGGTGTGCCAGACTTATGGATCAAAATGAGCGGAACAAGCCATACCGGCTCATTTAAAGATTTGGGGATGACAGTTCTGGTTTCTGCGGTCCAGCAAATGATCAAGAGGGGAACACCAATCCGGGCAGTTGCTGCAGCTTCAACAGGAGATACCTCGGCAAGTTTGGCGGCTTATGCGGCAGCGGCGGACATTCCTTCGGTAATATTTCTACCGAGAGGAAAGATCTCAACTGCCCAGCTAATTCAACCTCTGGCAAATGGCGCCCTGGTACTCTCTCTGGATACGGATTTTGATGGGTGCATGCAGGTGGTGAAAGAAATCACCCGGGATCCTGAAATTTATCTTGCAAACTCTTTGAATTCACTCCGGATTGAGGGACAAAAAACTGTAGGGATTGAAATCGTTCAACAGCTGAATTGGCAAGTCCCGAATTGGATTGTAATCCCCGCTGGAAATCTGGGAAATGTCAGTGCTCTAGGGAGTGGATTCCGAATGATGAAAGAGCTCGGTCTGATTGATCGATTACCCCGAATTGCCTGTGCCCAGGCAGAACACGCCAATCCGCTCTACCTGAGTTATCTGTCAGGGTTTGACGAATATCAACCGGTCGAAGCGAGAAAAACAGCGGCCTCTGCGATCCAGATTGGAGATCCTGTCAGCTACCCCCGCGCGGTTCGGGTCCTGCAAAACTACCAGGGTGTGGTGGGTCAAGCCAGTGAACAAGAGTTAGCGGATGCTTCCGCCCGGGCGGATCGAGCAGGTTTGTACACCTGTCCCCAGACCGGTGTTGCCCTTGCTGTGCTGCAAAAATTAGCTGCTGGAGGACAGATCTCAGAAACTGATCGAGTGGTTGTAATCTCGACTGCGCATGGCTTAAAATTTACCAATTTTAAGCTGAGTTATCACCAGGGAGCCGACGACAATCCGCCCGGAGAATTTGCAAATCAGATCCTGGAAATCCCTGCCAGCGTGGATGCTGTCAAGGAGGCCCTCTCTGGAAAGCTTTAAACAGCCGGATCGAGTAGAAGAGAAGAGTCAAATCAAGATCAGGATTGGTTAGAACTCGAAGGTTCTATTTTCAAAAGTGTTTGAGGGTCAATACTACTGATTCGCGGCGGGACCGGCCACCCGGTTGCGGCCTTCTTGTTTCGCCTGGTACATATATTGGTCAGCCCGATCGATCAGTTGGGAGAGTTTTGTGATTCCCGCGGTGCGGGAGACAACTCCCAGGCTGATGGTCATTTCAATTGAAAATGAATGAACCTGAAAAGGAGATTCTGCAATGCATTCCCGGAGGCGCTGAGCAACCAACCGAGCCTCGACCAGATCTGTCTCCGGCAGGATGACAACAAATTCCTCCCCACCTGATCTCGCAAGAATATCCACATTTCGGATCACTGTTTGACAACGTTGTACAAGTTTTTGGAGAATGATATCTCCGATCGCATGCCCGTGGGTGTCGTTGACCTGTTTAAAGTGATCCAAATCAAAAAAGATCACGGCTAAAGGGCGGTCAAAGCGATCTGCCCGTTCGTACTCATATTTCCCCCACTGTTCTAATCCTCTCCGGTTATACACTTCAGTTAAAGGATCTGTTAAAGCTTTTTCCTGGATTTCTGCGTGGAGGAGAGCATTTTGAATTGCACTGGCAGTCGTGACTGAAATGCTTTTGATTAACTCAAGGTCATCTATTGCAAAGGCATCATCGGGATTTGATTCCAGGTACAGGACACCCAGCACGCCGTCATGGGTGGGAAGGGGGGCTGCCAGGCGGGTCTGATGCTGGTTTTGGGTTCTTGCCCGGGAAAAGAGACCGCCTTTCTTGTCACCATTAAACAGGATGGCTTTTTTCTGATGGTAAACAAAGCAAATTTCTTGGTCCTTCTCCCGCAAATCCAGCTTGTCATCAAGTTCAGGTGCATTTTCAGTTTTGACCTTTTGCAGTAAGAAAGAGCTGGATTTATTTAACAGATAGATTGCTCCAGAATTCGCGGTAGGAACTGCCTGGATGGCTCCAGCCAGGATTTGTTCCAGCAGATCATCGAGATTTAGTGTACTGACCAGGGTTGTGGTTGCTTCATGCATTGCGCCCAGAACCCGGGCGCTGTCCTGAATTTGCTCATACATCCGGGCATGTTTCAGGGCAATGGCCGCTTGACCGGCAAAAACAAACAATCGATCCGCAAGTTCTTTCGTATAGTAATTCCGCTCTTTCTTGTTCAAGGAGAGAAAACCAATCACCTCGCCTTCATCAATAATCGGTGCTCCTGCCCAGGATAAAATTAAATTTGAGCTGGCTGTCATCAACCAGCGGGGATCGTCTCGGGTGTCAGGAATGATCAGAGGGGATAAAGTGTCTTTCATATATTCCAGAGTGGAAAATCCCTCGATATCAATGGTTTCATCCTGACGGAGATTGATAATATCCTGGTCCGAATCGACCTGTCCTTTTCGTCTCACTAATCTGGCGTTCCCATTCTCCACCAGCATCAAGTTTGCAGAGTCATACGGAATTACAGATTCGATGTGGTATAAAATTTGATCCAGAACAGTGTCCAGATCCAGAGAGGATTGAATTGCTTTCCCGGTGTTTTGCAGCGCCTCTGCCAGCAGTCGTTGGTCGCGTTCCGATTCATAAGTCCTTGCGTTATTAATCGCAATTGCAGCATGGTTGCTGAGGACATCGAGAATGTTCAAGATTTGTTCGTTGTAAGCTCCAGATTTTGAAAATGCAGCGATCATAACACCCAGAAACTGTCCGTGAAAGATCAAGGGGAGGCCGATCATCGATCCTGTTGATGAAGTTCCCGGTTCCTGAATTCGATCACTTGTTTCAACATCAGGAATTAGGATCCTTTCTCCCGTCTGCGCAACTTGATTTACCAGATTCTCTACACCGGGTGTTCTGGATGGAGAAACTTGATCTGAATCTGCGTACTTTGCTGCTCCAAAAACCAGCTGATCTTTTTCGGATAAAAATATATGAGTGTCATGGGCGGATACCAGCTGCAGAACCTGTTCAAGCAAGTTCTCCAGCAGGGGGGTCAGTTCAAGATTGGTTGTCAGCTGAAGGGCTGCTTTTCGAAGGGATTCTGCCAGATAACGCTGTTCTCTTTCGATGCTCAGGAATTGACTGCTGACAATTGCTGTGGCGGCCAGGTCAGCCATAATTCTTAACAGCTTTATCGCACTGGAATCGAAATCCCTCGAATTGTGAAACCAGATGTTCAATACTCCAATCGCTTCACCACTTACGATTAAGGGTAAGGAGATCAAAGCTTCTGGAGAGTAGATTTGATCCTGGTTGCCGTTCAGGTATACGCTGAGGTCCGGGATGATTTTGGATTCTTTGCTCTCGATGACTTCCCACGAGACCCACATTTCACCTGGGTGAGATTGGGGAAGGGACTGCTGATGATTTTGACTGAGGGAGGTGTAGAAGATCAGTTGATTTTGAGAGCAGAGATAGACGGTTGTATCATAGGCTGGAAGAAGATTGAGGATTTGAGCCAGCACTCCGGTAATCCCGGTTTCTAATTGTTCGCTGGAGGAAAGATTAGCGCTGGTCTGATGAAGAGATTCAAATTCTTTGGCTTGTTTATATAGATTTTCCTCGATCAACTTTCTGTGAATGGTTGAAGTTAAGGTCAAAGCCAAATTTTTATAAGCGTCAAGCTCAATTTTGACCCATTCCCGGTTTGGGTTCCAGCATTCAAAGATCAGAAAGCCCCATACCGTTTGATCAGAAAATAACGGGAGAATCAAATGGTGTCCTTGCTGAGAAAACTGAAGAAAAATAATTGTCTCGGGGTTGAGGTCTTGATTCTGACCTTTAATAGAGGATCCTTTTTTTGCTGACTTCAACCAGTGATACAAATTTGAGGGTAATGGGGTTCCATTTCCAGCTCGCTGGGGGAGTTCTTCCTGACAAAGTTTTGAAAAGTAATGCTCCAGGCGGAGAGAAAATTCATCCAGGGGCCCGGATTCAGAGTAAATCAAGAGTAAGTGATCAATATTAACAGTTTTACCGAGTTCCTGGATTAGATCTGCCAGGTTGTCCTGCCAGTTTTCCTGGCGGATGATTTCAGTACTGAGAATATTGATTGTTTCCAGAAGTCTTGAATAGCTTTCCAGCTGGGCATTGCTGCGTTTGATCTCGGAGATTTTCGATTCCGATTTTATCTGTAGATCCCGGAGATGGCCGCTGAGCATCCCCAGGACGGATAAAACACTGAAGCCGATGAGATGGAAGGTGAGGGAGGAAAACAAGCTGTCCGGGGTTTCCCGGTTTAGGGCAAATATGAAATGAGCTGTGGTCCCGAACAATGAAGCTGCCAGCCCCCAGTGTTTTCCGAACAACCAACCGGTAACCAGAATTGGGAGACCAGCCAGGGGAATTAGCCCAAATCCACCCGGATTGACAGGCAGTACGAATAGACCGCCAAGATACAACATCCAGGCCAGAATTGCAGCTGCCAGAACAGCAGCTGGATGTCCGAAGGAATTGCTGACTTTTAGATTCATAGTCCCTACGTTAAGTCAGATGAACTTCAATCAACTAAATCTTAGAAACGAATAAACAACCAGATCATTGCCAGGCTGATCGTAATCACGACAGCTGGCAGGCCTTTCTTAAGAAAATACTTGTAAGTGATTTTATATCCCGCCCGATCTGCGATTCCGGCGGTGATCATATTGGCTGAAGCGCCGATCAGGGATCCATTTCCCCCCATAGCGGCTCCAATCGAGAGGCAGTAAAATAAAACTTTGTTGTCTGCGCCAGGGATGACCTGGGATAAATAGCCGATAACAGGCAGCATGGCGGCAGTAAAAGGGATGTTGGCGATGACCATCGACAAGATTACGCTCATCCAGATGATCAGGACCATTCCCAGCATCAAATTTTGCCCGATCACCTGACCGATTAATGAGGCAATATAGCTTACCAGGCCGACTTCCTGGATGGCTCCAACCACCATGAAGAGTGACATAAAGAACACCAGGGTAGTCCAATCCACTGCGCTGATCATCTCTTCGATATCCGGGCGGATCCAAACCAGCAATGCCGCCGCGCCAATTAACGCCGTGACTGCCGGTAGAAGGTGAATGGATTCCCCGAAGACGAATAGAATTAACATTAAACCACCAATCCAGCCTGCTTTTTTCAGATTTTGGGGTTTGGTGATTTTCCCCCGCTCTTCAAGCTTTTCAAGAAGCAGCTGGGAACCGGTTTTGGCTTCTTTCAAATCTTTTCGATACGTCAACCAGGAGTAGACAGTCAATCCAATAAAAGCCAGGAGAACTCCTGGGGTTAAATTTAGTAAGAAATCATTAAAGGTGATATCAGCAAATGAACCAATCAGTATGTTGGTTGGGGTGCCGATCAGGGTGCTGACTCCAATTACATTGGACGCCAGGACTTCAGGAATTAAGAGGGCGATCGGTGAGATATTCAAAGCAAGGGCAATCTGGACGCTGATGGGTGTCATCAGCAGCATAGTGGTGACATTATCGAGAAAAGCACTGGCTATCCCGGTGATTAACATCAGAACTGGAAGTAGGATCCACATCCTGCCTCCTGAAATCCGGTAGGCGAAATATGCCAACCAATGGAATACTCCGGTGCGCTCCACGACCGCGATTACCATCATCATTCCCATAATCAGGAAGATTACATTCCAGTCGATGTAGGTCAGGGCCCGGTCAAAATTATAGATCACCAAATTTTCTGAAATTGAGCCCCCCAGATAGCTGACTGCTAACAGCAGGCTTACTCCGGAGAAAGCAGCCAATGTGTTGTGTAAAAAACCGGTGGCAATCAGGATCAAAACCAGGACGAAAACACCGGCAGAGATCCAGAAGGCAGTGGTAATTTCCCGGTCCAGCGTTATTTCTGGGAGGGCCAATGAATCTGATTGATGCAGCGTCAGCAGCTGGCGTTCGGAAAGAGGGTAGGTGACCTTTTCAAAATGATTTCTATCGAGTTCAACGGCGATATTTTCGGGAAAAGAGCCTGGAATCGGCAGTGCAAAACGTCCATCTGACTGTGTCTCAGTTGCGGAGATAACTTTTGCTGTATCTTCATCAAGCAGACGAACAACGACATTCTTGACGGGCTGGCGCTGCGCGTCTGCTACACTGCCCAGGATCCACAATTCACTGGTTATTTCCTGGGCCTGACCCGTATTTCGGTCCAGGATGACCAATAAGGCAGAAAGAATGATTACCACCAATAGGATGAATCTTGATGCTCGTTTCACGTTTAACAGTTCCTTGTTAGTAGCCAAGTCAAACTATTGTACTGTGGTGGATCTCCTTAGACCGGCTGCTCTGGATCATCTGAAGCCAGTACGACTGTCGCCCGACAGGCATCTGTGATCCGGGCGATAGTTTTTTGCAGTCGATCATTGCTGAGCAGGTTGTTTTCTTTTTCTTCGCGGGGTCGACCCAGGATCACATATTCAGGATCAATTTCCCGACAGAACTCAAGAATTTCATCGATCACGACCCCATCTCGGATCTCGCCCTCGGCGGTGACCCCTTCTCCGGCTGCCCGTTCCTGGGCATCAATTAAAATAAATTCACCCATCTCTTTGATTTCCTGGGAAACCTGGTCTGTTTTACTGCTGCTTGAATGGGTTAAGAAATCCAGGTTGACTACATAAAGGAAGTAAATAGTCTCGCCAGTGTCGGTGGCAATTTGGATCGATTTTGAAATTGTGGGTTGACTTGCAGGCCCGCCTCGAATCGCACAAATAATTCCGGGCATCAACAGCTCCTTTCTTTAATTGCAATACGGCTCTATTGTATCCTATTCTAAAGAATTACAATACAATGACGGGAATATCATTTACTGTTTTCATGCATTTGTCAGGGAGCGGCGGTCGGGGTGATGGTTGGGGAAGCTGTCGGCTGAAATGTTAGAGTTAGATAGGGAGTTGGACTGGGGGGTGTGGGGGTTCCGGAAAGGTTAATCGGTGGTAAATTTGATTCGAGTGACTCAAATGCCAGATTAAGGCGGGAAAGAGCAAGGTCTGGATTGTCTGGAAGATCATTTTGAACCTTTTCCAGCAGGGATAGGGGCTCTTCCCACCGAAGGTCTTCAGCTGCAGAGGTTTCAAGATCCAGGATGATCGATTCGATTTCGTCTTCCGCTTTGCCGTAATTATTATCCAGCATAAATTGGTATGCGTTGAGGAGACGAATTTGGATTCGGACTGTTAACACATCCGAGGACAATCCGGCTGATGCGGCTTGGGCTGTAGCCAGGTAACTGACAAAGGTAGTGAGAGAGTCCAACTTTTCCGCTTGGGATTGAAGCTTGTCTGAATTTTCCCGGGCGGTTTGGTTTTGGTTGGTGACTGCGGTCCCTGCAGCTTCGATCTCCTCCTGGTTGACTGCAATGGTTTTTTCAGTGGAAATTTGAGTCAAGACAGCTTCCGCATCTTCCGTTTCCAGCTGCTGCTTGATTTGATCGATTTCCGAGAGCTTTTCCGCATAGGTCGTAAGCGTCCCTTCCATTTGAACTTGCAGTTCTTGAATCCTGGTTTGATTTTCCTGAACCGGAACAATAAGTTGGGCTTTTAGAGCGGGGATACCGTTGGACAACCCGAGATACAGGCCTGTCCCAATCAGCGCTCCAAGGACTGCAGACAAGAAAAGGAACAGGATTTTTAGACCTGATCCAGTCCCTGTGTTCCGAGAATTTTTCTGGTTAGATACATCCCCGTTTGCTGTCATCCTGACCTCCAGGTTTTGATATTCAATATGCTGGTAAATGAAAATAAAAATGCCGTTCCACACAAGTGAAACGGCATTGAGGCAGCAAACAGAAGGTTAGCGCCCCAGATTGGGTGCCAGCCGTTTAATCCGTTTTTTCAATCCGGAAGTCTCGACTTCGTGCATTCGATCCATTTGCTGTTTCGCTCGTTTTGATCTCCGGCGTCGGAGGTGGCCGTGGTATCCTTTCGTTCTCATAATTTTCCCACTGCCGGTCTTTCTGAATCTCTTTGCTGTAGCTTGATGTGTCTTAATTTTGTACTTACCCATTGTGAATCTCCTGATTTCTTGCAGCCAAAGTTGGCCTTTTCTTTATTTACCCGCGCTATTCTCTTGCAGCGGATCAATATCTCGAAGTAACTTATTTAATTTCTGGTTTGCATCCTGCAGGGAGATCTCCTTGGTGGCAGACCATTCTGCAGCTATTTTTTTCTTTAATTTTCGGTGTGCTCGCTGTTCTGTAGTGTTTAACTTGTCAGAAACACGTTTTGCCTGCAAATCACGAAGCAGTTTACAGAATCCCACCAGATCTCCGTCTTTGGTGACCTGAGAAATCCTGCTTTTTCGGGTTGTATGCTTGGAATCCATTTCTTCCGCTGGGGATTTCAAAACTGAAATCGCCTTTTTTAGCATCTTCTCACTAGCGACAGGCCGAATGCGGTCTGTTTCCACATTGTCTGTCGGAATCCAGTAAACACCATTGCGAGTTTTAACCCGATAGTACTCGCGTTCTTCTCCGTTTAATTCCTTTTTTTCTAAACACTCAATTTGTCCCACGCCGTGATAGAGGTGTGAGATCCAATCCCCAGGGGAAAATAAATGCTCATTCTCTGTCATCGTGGACTCCAATCTGGTGCCGAAACCGTTTTCTTTCTACACATATAAACCGACCTACTATTTTATCACAAGCTGATTAATTATATTTCTGTTTTTCCAGATAATCACGCAGGATCCGTTGAATTCGCGGCTGCCGGAGACGCCGGAGCGCCTGGGCTTCAATCTGCCGGACTCGTTCGCGCGACACCCCAACTTTTTCACCGACTTCCTGCAGGGTGTGGCTCTTTCCATCAGGAACCCCGTACCGCAGGCGCAAGATCCGAACTTCCCGGGAAGGGAGAGCTTCCATCACTTCCTCAAGATGCTCCTTCAAGAGATGTTTGGTAGCGGTTTCATCTGGCAGGGGGGTTTCATGATCTTCCACAAAGTCTCCCAGGACTGCATCGCCTTCATTCGTGGTTGGCATCTCCAGGGACAGCGGTCTCCGGGCGACTTTCATCATATATTGAACCTTGTCCGGGGCTTCATCCAGGGCATCTGCCAGCTCTTCAATGGAAGGATCGCGTTCCAGGGTTTGTTTCAGGTCATTTTGCATCCGGAACATTTTGGAAATCTTATCGCCCATGTGAACCGGGACCCGGATGGTCCGACCCTGGTCTGCAATCGCGCGGGTCACAGCCTGTCGAATCCACCAGGTGGCGTAGGTGCTGAATTTATAGCCACGGAGATAATCAAACTTCTTGGCTGCCCGCATTAATCCGATATTGCCCTCCTGAATTAAGTCCAGAAAGGGGACCCCACGACCCATATATTTTTTCGCGACGCTGATTACCAGGCGGGAGTTCGCTGTAATCAAATGATCCAGGGCAGTCCATTCATCTTCGATCATCTGGTGAAGTTCAACACGCCGATCATCGGAGGCGTTGCCACGCGCAAGTTCCTTCCGGGCCAGGCGGCCGCGCTCGATGCGCTTGGATAGATCTTTCTCTTGATCTTTTGAGAGCAGCGGGATGCTGGCGGCTTCTTTGAAGTACAGCTCAATTAGATCGTTGGTATCAATTCTGGACAGCCGACCTGGTTCATCATCATCATCATCCAGCTCGTCCTCGTCTTCAATTTTCCCGTTCCCCCCGTCCTCTGCAAAGAGGGCATCGACCTCTTCTTCTTCATCTTCTTCCAGATAGGGGATGTCTTCCTCCAGGAGTGATGCAAAAGCTTTTTCTAGACTGGAGACATCCTTTTTTGCGTCTGGAAAGTAGTTGAGAATATTTGAGAATGTAACATATCCCTGCGAATGACCGAGTTCGATCAATTCAAGGATAGGATTTGCTACGGGAGTTTCATCAGGATTTTGTTTGGGAGTCGTTTTTTTACTCATGGATTTTTTCGAAACGAATATCTAGAGTTTAGGTGAATAGGACTGATGAAAAAACGCATTATTCAGTTGTTAAGTACTAGAACGACAGAAAGATCAACACAGGCACCGGGGACAGTGATTTTGTGACTGTCCCTGGGGATTTGTGGTTCCTGGTATGCAGGAAGCGGGAAGATTTAATCATCCGCTGGTGGTGGAGATTGACCTTTCTTATGGCGGTAAACGATCCGACCCCGGGTGAGATCATACGGTGACATTTCAACTGTCACGCGATCCCCCAGCAGGACGCGAATATAATATTTGCGCATCT
The DNA here is from genome assembly GCA_964618295.1 of uncultured Anaerolineales bacterium. Classification (GTDB taxonomy): domain Bacteria; phylum Chloroflexota; class Anaerolineae; order Anaerolineales; family UBA11858; genus B10-G9. The sequence continues at coordinate 27,906 of CAZTWV010000021.1, forward strand.
TTCCTGCGAGATAGGCTAAGATCTCATGCCCGTTATCCAGTTCCACCTGAAATTGAGTTCCCGGAAGGGCTTTTACAATCGTACCCTCCATCCGGATTTTTTCTTCTTTTTTTGCCATTTAATCTATCTTCCTCATTTTCGGCTTACACGTGGAAACGAACAGCGCAGACCCGGGAGACCCGGGCTCTGGATCGATAACCACTGATTAGTAATACAATTGCTGCTGTTTCTTTTGGCGCCGTTTCTTTGCCAGCCGTCGTTTCCGGCGGCGAATTGCTTTCTTGCGCTGAATACGGCTCAGCTCACTTTTCGAAACAAACCAGCGTTTCCGGCGCACCGTGCTGAGCACACCACTCCGGGAAACTTTCTTTCGAAAGCGCTTCATGAGCTGTTTTTGAGACTCATTTGGTCGTAATTCTACTCGAATAGCCAAGTGTTACTCACATCCTTTCATTTTGACAATCAGATAGAAAGGGCGAGGACTTTTTGCTCACCCTTTCTGGTCCTTTGCCGTAGAGTTTGTTTGCTTCCGTCTATTTTATAGACGCTGGCATCTCCTGCTTGTGCCTATCCTGACCTCTAGTATACCGCTAAAAACTTAAGGAATAATTAAGAAAAGGTTGTAAAGATAACAAATTACTTACATTGACCGGGTCAAACAGGCCTGATACAATTATTTTATGCCTCCAGAGTATAATTATCATCGAGAAGGCGGTTCCCAAGTATACCAGATCAGTTCAGCGCTTTGGAATACACTGTTGGACCCCCTCCCTGTCCCGCTTTTCCTGGTAGATAATCAGGATCAGGTCACTTTCTTGAATCCGGCTCTGATCCGCTTGATGATTCCGGGGCTGGAAAAGCAGAAATCGAAACCTCTGATAGAAATTCTGTCAATTCTCGCTGAGTTAACCCCAGATCCAGACAGGGTGGTTGAGCAGTTGAAGGACCTGGTTTCGGCTCAGGAAACTTCCCGGTTGAATGATATCGATTTTGATACCCCGGCCGGCGGAAAATACCAGTTCGTGTATTTCACAGGCCCTCAATTGGCGCCTGGTCTGGAAATCCGCGGGGGAATCCTGCAGGATGTTACCGATCCCTGGAAGGAAAACAGGGCAGGAAACAAAATGGTATCAGCGATGCTGGCGAATATCCGGGCCGGGGGAGCCGAGATGGGAGGGAAGCTGGGTGCGGTGAAGCAAAATCTGGACATCTGGCCTGACTCAATGCAGGAACAATTTCTGGCGGCCAGCGAGCAGGACCTTCAGGCGATGCTTGAGGACCTGGACCTGCTGCTCCTGTACAACCGATTGAGAGAAGAGGGAAACTGGCTGTTTTCTGAACCGTATTCCTTGTCGGATTTGATGCGTGGGATTGAAAACAGCATCGATCAAAAAGAACAATCTTCGATCTCATTCCAGTTCCAGGGTGCGGAAGAAAAACAGGAGGTGATGATTGACCCGGGTGCTGGAATTGGAACAATGGCGGCCGTGATTGCCCGGGTTCTGCCGGATTCGGAGAGCGATCGAGAGCTTGTAATTCTATCTGGAACAGAAGAAAAATTTGTCAGCATCCAGGTGCCGACCAGAGCAGATCAAAACGGTCCTCCGCTTGAATGGGTAGATTTGCAAAAGGAAAATCCCTATCTTGTGATTCTCAAGAGGACCTTGAAAGTCCAGGGTGGAAATCTGGAATATGTTAGCAGGAAAGACAGAAAAACTTTCAGGTCCTACCTGGAAATCATCCTTCCCACCGTCAGGGCCCGACCGGTTCCGAAAATCCAAACAACCCAAAAGTCTCTTCATGGCCAGGGGAGCAGAATTATTATAGCCAGTGCCAAAGCTGATCTGCTCGGTTTGCTAACGGAAACGTTTCAAGATCGAGGATTTAGGATTTCATCTGCAGCTTCCGCAGCTGCCCTCCTGGATATGACTCAGCTCTTTGGGCCGGACCTAATTTTGCTTGATCGTGACCTGCCGCCTCTGGATGGCGTTCAGGCGCTTACCAGTCTCCGCCGCTGGTCCCGGATTCCTGTGATTGTGCTGTCTGCTAGAAGTGATCCCCAGGATTCAATCCGTTTATTTGAGGCGGGAGCGGATGATTATGTGCGAATTCCTTATTTAAATGAAGAGCTTGCTGCTCGGGCGGATGTAATTCTGGACCGCATCAACCGCAGTCGAACCAGCTCTGAGAACGCATTGTTAGAATTTCAAGGCCTTCGAATTAATCTCAATACTCGTCAGGTCTGGGCGCGGGGAAAATCACTGGATTTGACCCCCCTGGAATTCAACATTCTGGCTTATCTGGCTCAGCGCCCCGGTCAGGTTATCACATATGAACAAATTCTAAACCAGGCCTGGGATGGACCGGAAAAGGGATCCCGACAAGGGTTGTTCGTTCATCTGAGCCGGCTGCGGGATAAACTGGAGGAAAATCCGGACGCACCGGTTTGGATTCGTAATCACTGGGGCGTTGGATACGAGTTTGGACGGATCGAAAAGGGGGATATTTGACAAATAGGTTAAAGTTTGTGATAATCGGTCTGAATTGCTGGCAGGGGGATGGCATCCAAAATGGAATTATTTATTCGGAATCATTTTCGAATCTGTGATGTTTGTCTTTCACCCAGCGTAGATAATGAAAAAAAGCCCAGGAATCTTTCGGGGTGCCTATGATTTACAGGAGCATAAACCAATTATATGGAGAACGAGATTAAGGAGAACAACCAGGAGCAGAAACCGCACGATGAAAATCATGATCAGGACCAGCCAGATTGGTTTCTTGATTTTGTAGATCATTATGATGTAGACAGTCCCAAGCAGGGGGAGATGCTGAACGGAAAGATCCTGGATATCAGTGAGAATTCCATCCTGCTGGATGTTGGATTTAAACGGGATGCAATCATCACCAGCCAGGACCTAGACAAAGTAGACGAGGAAATCACCTCTGAACTTTCTGTTGGAGATGAGGTCTATGTTAGTGTAATTCGCACTCCCGTTGGGGATGATGATTTGCTGGTTTCCTTGAGCCGTGGATTGGCATACAAACATTGGGTCAAGGCAGAAGAACATCTCGAAGAGGATGATACCCTGGAATTGAAAGTGATTGATAAAAATCGGGGTGGTGTCCTGGTCGAGTTTGAAAGTCTCCGGGGGTTTGTTCCCAATTCGCATATCCCAAATTTACGACGGGGAATCCCCAAGGATAAATCTGATGAGATCAAAGCGGAACTAATTGGCCAGATTTTACCGGTCAAGGTGATCGAAGTAAACCGCGATCAGCGCCGACTTGTATTTTCTGCCCGGATTGCCCAGCAGAAGAAACGAGAAGAGCGATTAAAGGAACTGGAACCGGGCATGGTTATCAACAGCCGGGTTGTGAATGTGGTTGATTTCGGTTTATTTGTTGATCTTGAAGGTGTGGATGGATTAGTCCATAAGTCTGAGATCGATTGGGACCGGGTCTACGACCCATCCAAATATTTCAAAGTCGGGGATGAAATTGAGGTTAAAGTTGTTGATATTGATGTTGACCGGGAGAGGGTCAGCCTGAGCCGGAAAGCGATGCTGCCCAACCCCTGGCAGAAGCTGGCCAGCAAATACGAAAACGGTGACCTGGTGGAAGGAAAAGTGGTCTCCGTGCTTGATTTCGGGGCATTTGTGGAGCTTCCGGAAGGTTTACAGGGCCTGGTTCATGTCTCAGAAATCGGTTATGCCAATATGGGGGATCCGAAGAGTGTTGTACAAAAGGGTGATAAAGTCCTGGTCCGTGTCCTGGGTGTCGAACCAGAACGGGAAAGAATTTCTCTTTCCATGCGGCGAGTTCCCGTTGATGAGCAAATGGCATGGATGATGGAAGAAGAAGAGGAAGAAGAAACCCCGGAAGAATCGGATGTTTCTGATCCGGATGGAGAAGGGGAGCAAGCAGCCCAGCAGGAGCAAAGTCAGGAAACCCCAGAATCTACTGACGGATCTCTGGAAGAAGAACAGGAAGAAAAACAGGAAGAAGAAACCCCAGAAGAATCGGATGTTTCTGATCCGGATGGAGAAGGGGAGCAAGCAGCCCAGCAGG
>CAZTWV010000021.1:32073-48405 GCA_964618295.1 uncultured Anaerolineales bacterium
AGCAAAGTCAGGAAACCTCAGAATCTGTTGACGGATCTCTGGAAGAAGAACAGGAAGAAGCAGAGGAAGAAGAAGCCTCAGAAGCTGCTGATGATTCTCCGGAAGCACAGGAAGAAGTTGAAACTGAAGTAGTTGAGGAATCAGAGCCAGCTCAGGAGGACAGCGCTGAAGAGCAACCGGAGTTAGAAGCTGAATCAGAAGCCGATGCTGACGAACCTGACGAAGACCAGAGCGATTCCGAGCAAGCTGAGAACGAAGAAAACCAGGATGATTCAGAAGAAATCCTTCCCAAGGATGAGCAAGAAGATAAGGATCAAGAAGAATAATCCTCAACAACAGCAGAAAGCCGGGCTGGAGAAATCTCTCCAGCCCTTTTATTTTCTTAAGGCAGCGGTTCAGTATTCCTGATCTTTGGGTACAGGCTGGATGGAAGCCAGCCAGGACATGTTGTCTTCCGGCTCGTTTTCATCACACTCACAGGGAAGACCATTCAGACAATCTTCGCAGCAGTAGACAGCGTTGTCTGATACTCGCGGGACCCAGCGGATCTCAATTCCACAGCCGTCACACCACAGCGTATTTCCGTAGCGCACCATAACACCACCTCCGAAGCAGTTTGGGAGTAATCTCCCGGACGGATAATAAGAGGTTGCTGGAGGGCTGAGCAGAAAGGATGTTGGGCGCAGTGAATCAGCCAGGGATCGGTGTTTTCACTATAGCAAATTAGTTTCTTGAAAACAAGACGCTAGATATTTAACCAAAGGCTGGCTTCATCAGCCAGGTTGGCAAGGGGTCCTTTTTGCATTGTGCAGCGGGGAAGTGAATTTAAAAACATATCTTTATAACTTTTCGTGTCTAATCTGCGATCCATGATCACAACCACGCCCAGATCTTGTTTGGTCCGAATCAAGCGTCCAAACCCCTGGCGGAAGCTGAGGATTGCTTCCGGTAGATAATACTCCTGGAAAGCATCCTGGTAAACCTCGGACCGGGCGGCAATAATCGGGTCGGAGGGAACATCAAAGGGAAGTTTTGCAATTACCAGAACGGATAAATCTGATCCCGGGACATCAACACCTTCCCAGAAGGAACGGGTGCCCAGCAAAACTGCCTGGTCAGCTTTCCGGAAGCTGGTCAGCAAGCTGTGGGGAGAGGGGCCGCTGCCTTGTTCATAGACAATGATTCCCTGATCTGCCAGTGGAGCAGTGATCGCCTCAGATGTTCGCTGCAATTGACCGTAGGAAGTGAACAAAACCAGCGTTCTTCCACCGGTAGCCGAGCAGAGCTGGATTAACCCGCGATTCAAGGCCTGCTGGTGGCCGCGGTAATCTGTCGGTTCTGGGATATCATCCACCAGATAGAGCAAAGCAGCTTGCTGATAGTCAAACGGGGATCCCAGGGCCAGTTCTTCTGCATCCAAGGCATTCAACCGGCTCCGGATGTAGTCAAATGAGCCGGTTGTGGTTAATGTTGCGGATGTCAGGATCACAGCCCGTTTTTCAAACCAGACATAACGTTCCATCAAATCACCTACGTGAAGGGGAGCAGCCTGGATCGTAATCTGATGGGTATTGGCAGAAGCCTCCATCCAGTAGATCATGTTGGAATCTGGTTCGAAGACCAGATTGTCCACGTTTTCAAAAATGTCATATAAAGAACGGGAGGATTCCCGCAGATCATTGAGCAGGGATTCGATTTCTGCTTCCTGCTCCGAAGTATTGGCCAGGATGTCCTGGATTCCATCCCACAATTTTTGGAGATCTGAAATTAATCCATGCAGAGATTGCCTGCTTTGGTCCCAGCTAATTTCGACTTCAATCCAATCGGGCAGGGTGCGGGTGGAATCAACAATTCTTTCTTGTTGGGAGTACCGGCCGATTGGTTTTCCGCCCCGGCGGTGCTCCATAAAGCGGCTGACAGATTTAAAGAACTCATCCATTCTGCTGCTGGCTTTAAAAGCCCGGGAAATGATGTTTTGGACCAATTTATGGAAGGCTCCGTAATCTTCAGGAGAGAGTGATTTTTCGCCCAGCGAAAGAATCGCGCCTAAAGCTCCAGACTTTTCATCTCCCAGGGTCCGGATAGCCCGCCGGAACATGGCCTGTGAGGTGTAGAAACTGAGAGCGCTGGTTGTGGCATTTTCCAGATGATGCGCCTCGTCTATCACCAGTGTGTTGTACTCAGGAAGAACCCGATTGCCCGTAGCAACATCCGCCAGCAGCAAAGCATGATTAACCACGAGCAAATGAGAAGAATGAGCCCGCTGCCGGGCCTGAAAAAATGGGCAGCGTCCGCCGGTCCGCTTCAGGCATCCTTCTGTGCTGCAGTCTTCGTGTTCGGCAGAGATTCGATTCCAAACTTTTCGTTCTTTGTAGCCGTTAAGGTTGATTTCACCCCGATCACCAGTTTGACTGTTTTCCAGCCAGACCAGAATTTTCGCCAGCACCCGGACTTCATCCGGGCTGCGCAGTTTGCTTTTTCGGAGCATCTCAAGATGATGCGGGCAAAGATAATTGGACCGACCCTTCAAAACGGAATATCTGAGGGGCAGATTTAATGCTTTTTGGAGGGCAGGAATATCCTTGGCGATCAGCTGATCCTGAAGGTTGATGGTGTTGGTGGAGATCACTACCCGATCCTGATTTTTAACCGCCCATAATGCAGCCGGTATCAAATAGGCCAGCGACTTTCCAATCCCTGTCCCGGCCTCAATCAGCATATGCCGGCCGTCTGAGATCGTCCGGGCTGCTGCCTGAAGCATTTCCACCTGTTCGGGACGGTGCTCATAATCAGGAAATTTTTTAAAAAATGCTCCTCCAGGTTCGAGAATAGAACCGGTTTCCGCCAGATCTAACTTGTTGATTTCTTCCCTGGGGTGGAGCGGTGCCAGCTCCTCCGGCTGAGGGAGGGAAAGGAGCGGATTGCGGTAGCCTTCTGCTTCTTCTCCAGCCTTTAGCCGCTGCTGGTAGGCCCAGGTAAAAGGCAGGTTCCCATCCCAATCAACCTGTTTCCCGAGCCGGACGATTTCTCGCAGCAGCGGAAGCGGAAGTTTGAGAATTTTCTGGAACAATCTGAGAAAAACACCTCTTGTTGCCTGGCTGTCCGCCAGGGCCCGGTGGGCATCAGATAGAGGAACCTGCAATTCCTGGCTTAGAGCACGCAGATTATAGCGTCCGGCTGTCGGCAGGATAACCGCAGCCATCTCATAGGTATCCAGGGAGGGATTCCGGGTTAATATCCCGGCATTTCTCATGAATCCCAGATCAAATTGAACATTCTGCCCCAGAACGGGCGCATTACCTGCGAACTGGGAAAACTCGGGCAGTACTTCATCCAGCATGGGTTGGCTGCGAACCATAGCATCTGTAATTCCAGTCAGGCGGGAGATAAATGGCGGGATGCGGATTCCCGGATTAATCAGGGATGTGAATTCTTCGATTACTCTGTCACCCTGAAACTTAACAGCACCAATTTCAATGATTCGGTCCTGCTGGGGGTCTAACCCAGTTGTTTCGAGATCGAGGGCTACAATCAGCTGGTCATTCATAAGATTCCTAAATGGGTGCGTGAAGGTTTTAACCAAACCCCGAGAGGGAAATTGCGTAGATCTGGAAGCGGGGTTTCAGGTTTGTTTGGATTCAAACTTTCATTTTTCCAAATTCAGACAATATCCGGGCAATGTGTTTAGCGCCGGCCAGGTAGAGATCGAGCCGGATATTCTCATCCGGAGCGTGGGCGTTAGATCCCGGGTAACCAATTCCTGTGGTTACTACCGGTAAATTCAGGGTGTGAACGAAGGCGTGATTGGGACCGGAGCCCCCAACCATCGGAACCAGTTCCATCGGTTTTCCGAAAGCTTGCTCAGCGGTTTCCACGACCAGGGATACAAATGGATGATCCGGATCTGTCCGGGCCGGGGGACCGCCTCCCAGGAATTCAATTTCAATTTCTTCAAAGCCGCTGCTGTCAAGATGATCCCTGAGCTGCTCCAGCACCTGGGTCGGGGTTTGATCCGGCACTAAACGGAAATCGACTTTTGCAGCAGCCCTGGCAGGCAGGACGGTTTTTGATCCTGGCCCTTGATACCCTGCAGTGAGTCCGCAGATGGTGCAGGTGGGTTCAAAAACGCCGCTGGTTTTGACCTCAAGTTCGGAATCCATTCCCTTGAGGAATTCTTTTACGCCATACCGTTCCTGGTATTCAGCCCGGACTGGTGGCATTGCTTCGAGCATCGCCAGATCTCTGTCGGAGGGAGGAATGATCGGATCATAAAAACCCGGCAGTTGGATTCTTTCGTTTTTGTCCTTCAGGCTGTTCAGTGCCCAGACCAGCCTCCAGGCAGCGTTGGGAAAAATCGAACCGCCCAGACCGGAATGGACATCCTGGGAAAGAAGGGTGGTGGATAATTCAACATAGCAAATTCCCCGTAAGCCGAGATACTGCATTGGAACCCCGCGGTGGTCCACTCCTCCAAATTCCCAAATACAGGCATCGGCTGCCAGCCAATCCTGATGCTCCTTCACAAACTCCGGGAGGTGAACACTGCCGATCTCCTCTTCGCCTTCCAGGATGAACTTGACATTGCAGGACAGTTCCCCTTCCGAATCAAGCAGAGCGTCAATGGCATGCAGGCGGCTGACAAAATGGCCTTTATCATCGCTCACACCCCGGGCATAAAGTTTGTTATCCCGGAGATCTGGTTCAAAAGGAGGACTGGTCCAAAGTTCAAAGGGTTCTGCTGGCTGGACATCGTAATGATTGTAAATCAGCAGGGTACGGTCGCTCTTTCCCTGCCGCTCCGCCAGGACAACCGGGTGACCGGCAGTTGGATGAATGCTGGTGGTAAAATCTCTTTTTTCCAGCATATTTTTTACCATTTGGGCGGTTTCTTCCATCCCTAAATTTTGAGCTGCTACACTGGGTTGAGCGCACAGCAGGGATAATTCCTCCAGACTGGAGGGCAGCTTATCCTGGAGGTATGTGTCTATTGTTTGATAATTTTTCATAGTTCAGTCCTGGAGCATCGCTTCGATTCTGGCTACAATTAAACCAAGTGCAACATGGTTATATCCCCCTTCAGGGATGATCACACTCGCATAGCGTTTGGAGGGTTCAACAAACTCAAGGTGCATGGGCCGGACAGTATCAAGATACTGGTTGATCACTGATTGAGTTGTGCGTCCCCGTTCTGTAATATCACGATTTAAACGGCGGATAAAACGGATATCCGGGTCAGTATCGACATAAATTTTCAAATCGAAAAGTTTTCGGAGTTCAGGTTCTGCAAAGATTAATATCCCTTCAATCAGGATAATCGGCTCGGGCTGGATAGTGAGCGTTGCCGGGTTCCGGGTATGAGTTTTAAAATCATAACTGGGAAGTTCGATCGATTTTTGATTTCGAAGCTCGATAATATGTTCAATCAGGAGCTCGGATTCGAGCGAGCCCGGGTGGTCGAAGTTTACCTTGACCCGTTCTTCCAGCGGTAAGTGGCTCAGATCTTTATAGTACGCATCGTGGGGGAGAAAGGCGATTTTTTCAGGTCCAACAGTTTCCAGGACATAGTTCGCAATTGTGGTTTTACCGGAACCGGAGCCGCCTGCGATGCCAATTACAAGGGAGGATTTTCTATCGGTCATGATGGTCGTATTATACCTGAAAGGGGAATCAGTAAGAGGATAACTCGAGTGGATTTAGGGAGCAGTTGGATCGGAGAAAACCTTGAACCTGAGTTGACAAGAACAAATAATCAAGCAAGGATGAGGATCTAAGAGTATTACGTATAGCCATCAATCCCGGCTCGATCCGTACAACTAAATACACTTGTAATCTAGAATAACAAGTGATATAACTTGTGTAGATGGGAGGTGGGGATGGCTGGGACTGAACGTGAACCAAATCTGCAGGCCGTGCTGACGGGGGACATTGTTGGGTCGTCAGATTTAAGCCGGGAAAACCGGGAGCTGCTTCCTCAAAAAATGTTGGAAGCCTCCGAGATTCTCCAGGGCTCGTTTTCCTGTGTACCCTTCCAGATCCGAATTTTTCGAGGGGACAGCTGGCAATTTATCGTATCAGCCCCTGAAAAATCTCTCCGGGTTGGGTTGATGTACCGATCCTTGATTCGAACTTCTTTCCAGGAACGTCCAGTCGATACCCGGATTGGGATTGGAGTTGGTTCGATCAATTTCTTACCGGAAGAAAACTTAAGCAGCGGCGATGGAGAAGCTTTTAGGAGGTCCGGAACTGCCCTTGAAACCATGGTCAGGAGAAGATTTTTGGATGCATTTTTTCCAGAATACTGGAACTGGGCTACAAATGAATTGCTGCGAGAAGTGCTGCTGTGGGTAGATTTACAGGCTCAGAACTGGACCCCGGGACAGGCTGCTGCTATCTCAGGAGCTTTGTTAGGCAGAACGCAAAATGAAATTGCAAAGCAGGAATTCAAAGGTGAAATCACCCAGCAGGCAGTAGCGCAGCATCTAAAAAGAGCAGGCTGGTCTGCAGTCCAGAGCAGTCTGGTTTTATATGAAAAAATCATCTCTGAATTGGATTAGAAATCATCCAGACTGAGGAGAAGAAATGATTCTTCAAGATTTCATCCGGGTCTTGCTGATAGTATTTTCAAGCTACCTGGCAACAGTTTTCTGGATCTTGAATGAGCAGCGCAGCAATTGGTATCAAAGATTTCTTACTGTTTGTGCCTGGGCGGGTCTTGCCTACGGATTGCTCGGAGTCTGGTATGCATGGGAGCTGCCGGTTGGGATCCTGGTTTTTGGTTTAATTGTGGAATTCAGCTGGAAAAGGGAGAACCAGACCTCCACTCAAATTTTCCTGCGCCAGCTGATTTATTTTCTGGGGCAGGTGGTGATCACAGGTCTGGTGGTGATAATGGGAGGTGCGCAGGGATCTTATTGGTTAGTTTTATATCCGGGATATTTCAGAATTCTGCTGTGGGCTGCAGGAATCAGCGGAGGGGTGTTTGGAGCTGCGCCGCTGGTAGGAGTATTTGTTGCTCCATACCAGAAACAGATTTCAACCTCCGGGGAAAATGCCGCATCCAGGGAAATTGGTCTTCAGCCTGGTTTATACGGCGGGGGAAAAATGATTGGGATCCTGGAACGGGCTTTGATATTTCTTTTTGTTGCTGTAAGGGAACCGGCAGGGATTGGTTTTCTAATTGCGGCAAAATCCATTCTTCGGTTGGGAGAAATTCAGGGGAAAGGTCGGCGGCGTGAGGTGGAATACATCATTATAGGCACATTTTTCAGCCTGTTGATTGGATTAATTGCAGCCTATCTGGTTCTTTATTTACAGGATTTAATTTAGGTCGGGAGGAATGAATGAATAAACGCGTTTATCTTGTTATCGGGTTATCTCTGATAGCCATAGCGCTCACAGCCTGTGCTGCTGGACCGAATCCCTTAATTGGGAAAGGGAACGAGGAAGGGAAAGTTGCCGGTTTTTGGATGGGCTTATGGCATGGAATCATCGCCCCGGTAACTTTTGTAATTTCCCTTTTTTCAAATTCTGTAACCGTGTTTGAGGTTTATAACAATGGCGGCTGGTACACCTTTGGTTTTCTGATTGGGGCTTCCATGACGCTCGGAGGGAGCGGAGGCGCTGCCTCACGACGCAGCAAGAAGAATTAAAACCGGTAATTCGGGCACAGAACCCGCTGATTATTGCCCGTTGAGCTTAAGTGGAGAATCGACTGGTTTTTCTGCTTTTGATCCCAGCAGCTGACTCTTCTGGTAAGCAGCCCAGACCGCTTTGGAAAGGATGGTCCGCAGACCGCCTTTTTCCAGCTGGTAAATGGCTTCGGCGCTGGTTCCGCCTGGGGAAGTGACCATATTTCTCAGCTGGGCCAGGTGCAGATCCGATTGAAGTGCAAAATCGACGGATCCTTTCAGGGTTTGAAGAACTATCTGACGGGCATCCCGCCGAGAAAATCCAAGATGAACCGCAGCATCGACCATGGCTTCCGCCAGTAAAAAGACATAAGTTGGTCCGGTTCCGCTCACGGCCGTGGCCATGTCCAAGGCGTTTTCGTGTTCTACATACAGCTCTTCGCCCATTGATTCTAAAATGACTCTGGCATCTGTGCGCTGTTGTTCTGTGACCGATGCAGAATCTGTCCAGACGGTCATCCCGGCACTGATCTGAGCCGGCGTGTTGGGCATGGTGCGGATCACTGCTTGATGTGCGAGACCGGACTGGATGGCTTTGATCGGCATCCCGGCCACAATTGAGAAGACCAGACTGTCGGGAGGAAGCTTTCCAGAAAGCTCCAAAAAAACCTTGGGTAAGACCTGGGGTTTAACGGAAAGAATGACAATATCCGCATCCTGGACTGCTTCCTGGTTTTCACCTGTTACCTGAATTCCATATTTCGCTGCAATCAGGTCCCGCTGATCGGGATAAGGGTCACTGGCGGTGATGCTGTCCGGGTTTAATTCCTTTTGATGCAGCAGAGCGCCAACCATGGCGCTGCCCATATTTCCGCTTCCGATCAGAGCTATCAACTTTCCCTCTAAGCGATTCACCTTTTCCTCCTCCGATATCAATCTTTAAAACCTAGAAAGTTTGTTAAATTTCGATCTTGTTCATTCCTGAAATTGTACCATTCACTTAACTGTCAATCCTTCTTCATCAATGTATCATTCAGGACCCTGGTTGTTCATAAATTGCTGTTTCTCCAGATAGGTAAGCAGGCTTTGGGATATTTTTTGATGTTTTAACCGGGTGTACTTGATCGCTGTGTAAAGTTCAGCGAGATTGGAGACATTATGTTCTTGGACGAGTTTCCGGAGGCGAGATGATTCCATATATCGTTTCCACCCCCTTTTTTCCTTTTCCTGATAAAGATTTCGGATCTCTTCATCAGAGGGTTCTTGATAGCTTTCATGATGGACAATACCATCGAGGGGCAGCCTGTATCGCAGTTCCGGATTTTCAGCCGGGTATCCCATACAAAATCCCACAGCCGGGACGACATTTGGAGGTAGGTTGAGTATTTCTCCAATTTGATCTCCGTTTGCCAGTGTGCTTCCCAGATAGCAGATTCCCAGACCCTCCGCTTCTGCTGCCAGGGCAACATTTTGAGATACAAGGGCTGCGTCAATTAAGCCCACCAGAAAGCTGAAAAAGTTATCAAAGCTGTCCGGTGCTTCGCTCAGCGCCACCCAGCGCCTGATCCGGTGGAAATCAGCGCAAAACGTGATCAGCACCGGGGCTTCCACGACCATCGACTGCTGCAGGTGAGGTATGAGCAGCTTTTGTCTCAGCTCTTGATCCCGGGTGACAATAATTGAGTAGCTCTGCATATTCCCTGAGGATGAACTCCGCAAACCGGCATTAAGGATCCGGTTCAGCACATTTTCCGGAACAGGATTTGGTTTGTATTTCCTGATGGACCGGTGAGAGTGGATTTGTTCAAGAACTGACATTTGCTCTCCAATCATAATCCTGGGTAATCTCCAGGGGCATATAACTGAATCTAGTATACAATAAAGCAGGCTGACTGGCTCATGACCGAGCAGCCAGGGAAATTATTGATGCGGAAAGAAGTTATACGGGCGAATGGTCTGCTGCTTTTTGCAGCAGTAATCTGGGGCGGCGGTTTTGTTGCTCAGCGGCTGGGAATGGACAGCCTCGGCCCCTTTGTATTTAACGGCTTCCGCTTTCTTCTGGGAGCATTGACATTAACCCCGCTGTTGTTCAGGAAGAATAAACTGGATGGCGATGGTAATCCGGAAAACTGGGGAAAAACGCTGATTGTCGGCCTGGGAGCAGGAATTTTCATTTTTGGAGGGGCGACCTTTCAGCAGATTGGATTGATATTTACCACAGCAGGGAAGGCTGGTTTTGTAACCGGTTTGTATGTTGTTTTTGTCCCGATTTTGGGCACCTTGTGGGGGGATCACTCTCCGGTTGAAACCTGGCTGGGAGCTGGACTGGCAGCAGTTGGCCTGTATTTTTTATCTGTCAATCAGCAGCTCCAGCTGGCACCGGGAGATGGGTATGTTCTCCTCGGAGCATTATTCTGGGCAGGTCATGTCCAGTTTATCGCCAACATCGCCCGAAACAGCGATCCAATCCGGATTTCCTTTGTGCAGTCCGCGGTAACAGCCATTCTCAGCTTTTTGGTTGGCTTTTTGATAGAAGAAACCACCTGGGACATGGTGCAGGGAGCAATCCTGCCCATTCTTTACGGTGGAGTGATCTCAATCGGAATAGCCTACACTCTGCAGATCGTGGCTCAGAAAACTGCTCATCCAGCCCAGGTCGTGATCCTGTTGAGCATGGAAGCTGTTTTTGCTGTCCTCTGGGGCTGGATCTTTCTGGGGGAAACTCTGGGAGAAAGAAGCATCATTGGAGCTGCTTTAATGCTGACCGGGATGATTCTGTCCCAGATTCGAACTCCCGGGAGATTGAACCCGTAAATAAAAAGACCCTGCAGTTTCCTGCAGGGTCTTTCCAAACTTGATCAAGTTAGAGTAATTCAGATAGCTGGCTTTCTCCGGAAAAATGTGGCGACCACGGCAGCAGCTACCAGGCCAACTGCAATCCAGGCTGAGACTGCTACCAGCTGGGTGGATTGGTGCTTTAAGGCGATCCCAATGAAAGCCCAGATAAAGACGCCCAGGTAAGCGATGTCACCCCGCTGGAGGGCCATGATCCAGGCCAAAACGGCTCCCACAAAAAGCATCACAGCTGCCCAGACTGCAGGGCGGATCCCAAAACCGTTCCAGTTTAGAAAGTACAGGACCTGGGTAACATTGGCGATCGTGGCCACGGAAACCCAGCCGAGATATATGCTGAAAGGAACCCGGACCAACCATTTTTCCTGGACGGACACCTTTGTTTTTCCTATCCCCAACCGCAGATAGGTGACGATCAGGGAGGCTAGCAAGACAACCATGAAAATCAGGGTGAGCGGAAATTGCTGATAATGCCACATAAAAATCCAGATGCTGTTTGCAATCGAGCTGACAATGACCGGCAGGACAATTGCAGAAAGTCTGCCGTTCTCAGCTGTGGAAGGAAGAACCTGGTAAATCGCGTAGGCGATCAACCCCAGATAAATCACAGACCAGATTGAGAACACATATCCGGCAGGGACAAAAAAGATTTCAAAGCTATCCGAGATTTCCCCGGTATTCAAGCCATTGATTGGCAGAATATTTGCCAGAGCATTAATAGTGATTGTGGCCAGAACTGCTATCAGCACCAGCCAGCGTCCGACTTTTGATTTTTTCAAGGTATCCTCCTAAATAATTAATTTGTATTAATCTTTGGACTATTCTTCTGTATTGGATCTTTCCAATCTGATGCAGGTTACTGGATATCCAGCGTTGTCGCTTTCATAGCGGTTGGTTTCCCGGAAGCCTTCGCTTTGATAAAGGGTCAGCGCCGGGAGATTATTATCCAGGGCAATGGTCCAGGCTTTTTCCGGGGTCAGTTTTAAACCTGCCTGCAGCAGGCGGCGGCCGAGTCCCTGGCGGTAATAATTCGGATGGATGTAAAGCCAGCCCACGTACTCCTGGTCAACGCCTATAAAACCTACAACCCGATCCCCATCGACTGCGACAATTTTTTGGCATGTTATTAAATGTTCAATTTCTGGATCTTCCCGAATTGGTACAAATCCCCGGGGATCACAGGAACCTTTCAGTTCGTCGGGCCGGGCCAGATCGTGAATTTCACAGATTGAATCCCAATCTGCAGGCTGAAAACTACGGATAGAAAAAGTTGATGTCATCATGATGATCCGTTAGGTATTGTTTATTTTTGATTTGGTTATGTGTCAAATGGGTTGGTACCGTAAATTGTGGGAACCCATTTCTGGCTGGTGATTGGCGGGCGTTTATACCCGGGGTCCACCTGTCGTTTCGGAAGTTCGACTGGGTCCGGAGTCAGGTCTTTGTAATCAATCAAGCTCAGTAAATGGCTGATGCAGTTCAAGCGAGCGTGGCGTTTAACATTAGCATTGACAACATACCAGGGAGCTTCTTCTGTATCCGTGTACATGAACATCGCATCTTTGGCCCGGGAATATTCCACCCACCGGGAGCGAGCTTCCACGTCCATTGGGCTCAATTTCCAGCGCCGGACAGGGTCGGTATTCCGCTGCCGGAAGCGTCTTTCCTGCTCCTCATCGCTGACCGAAAACCAATATTTCATCAGCTGAATTCCAGACCGGATCAGCATCCGTTCAAATTCAGGGCAGGTGCGCATAAATTCCCTGTACTCGTCATCTGTGCAGAAACCCATCACCCGCTCCACGCCAGCCCGGTTGTACCAGCTGCGGTCAAACAGGACCATTTCTCCTGCTGACGGTAAGTGTGGTACATAACGTTGGAAATACCATTCCTGTTTCTCTTTATCCGATGGAGTTCCCAGAGCGACCACACGCACAATCCGGGGATTCAGGCGGGCGGTAATCCGCTTGATCACTCCTCCCTTCCCGGCAGCGTCCCGGCCTTCAAATACCACACAGACTTTTAATCCCTGATCTTTGATCCAGTACTGCAGTTTTACCAGTTCTTCCTGCAGCCTGGCCAGCTCCCGGTTGTAATGATTTTTCTTTAGTTTGCCGCTTGAGGTATATTCCAGTTCCCTTGCTTCTTCAGACATGGAGGGCTCCTTAGCAGTGTGCGGGGCGAGGTATTTCTGGATACTGGCAGTGAAATGGATGATTGAGTATTTATATAAATATATCCCAAATCATCCGGAGCCGTCAACACCGGATCGGTCAGGAGGAAAATAAGATTTGTTTCAGAAGAGAGTAGAGAGGGGGGAATCGTTTTATTTACGATCAGGGCGATAAGAAAGAGCCACCGGAGGGAGTCGAACCCTCAACCTATCGCTTACGAAGCGATTGCTCTACCCTTGAGCTACGGTGGCTGATTTTTCTGCTGGTTGACGGCAGAAATTATACCAGCTATCATACTTGAGTGACAAGGAATGCCCCTTTTTTGTGATTCAAATCAGGAAGAATAATTTAGATGGGGAGTTATTTTTGAGGATAGCTTTTATTTCATATCACACCTGTCCGCTGGCTACACTGGGGGGAAAAAACGCAGGTGGGATGAACGTTTATGTCCGGGATCTGGCCCGCTTCCTGGGAAGGCGGGGAATTCATCTTGATGTGTTTACTAGATCTGAAGATGAACATGTTCCTCATGTCCTTCATGATCTGGGGTTTGGCAATCGTGTAGCACATATCCCGGCCGGCCCTGAACATCCTCTGCCGAAAAAAGTATTGGCCAGTTTTCTTCCCGAATTTTCCAATGGAATCCTTGATTTTTCCCGCCGGAAGGGTTTGGAATACGACCTGATCCACAGCCATTACTGGATGTCCGGAATTGCATCCGAGGTGCTGAAACAAGCCTGGAATGTTCCGGTGGTTCAGATGTTCCACACCCTGGGGTACTTAAAGCAGCAGGTAGCCCAGAATTCAGAAGAGGCGGAAGGAAAATACCGGATTGATGGGGAGTTGAAGGCTATGCAGCTGGCGGACCGGATTGTGGCTGCCACAAACACTGAGAAAAGGAATTTAGAGGAGCTCTACCAGGCAGAACCTGGAAAGATTGAGATTATTCCTCCCGGTGTGGATTTATCCCATTTTTATCCGATTCCACCGGATGAAGCAAAAGAGTATGTTGGTGTCCCGCTCGAGAAGCGAATGCTGCTGTTTGTGGGTCGCCTGGAACCGCTGAAAGGACTGGAAACTCTGCTCCGGGCAATCAATTATTTGAATACAAATGGAAACCGGGTCAAAGATTTATGTCTGGCGGTGATTGGGGGAGATTTGCAGGGTAGAGGTGGTGCTGATACTCCGGAAATCCAAAAGTTTAGGGGTTTATGTAAGGAGCTTCAGCTGGAAGAGATGGTACGTTTCCTGGGGAAGAAAGACCAGGATTCACTTCCTTATTACTATTCAGCAGCTGAAATGGTGGTGATGCCCTCTCATTATGAATCATTCGGGATGGTAGCACTGGAATCGATGGCCTGTGGTACACCGGTGATTGCTTCGCTGGTTGGGGGGTTATCACACCTGGTTGAGCACGGGGTCACCGGTTACCATGTTCCGGTGGAAGACTTTCAAACTCTTAGCAGTAGAATTTACGATTTACTGGAAGATAAAGCCATCCGGTATCGGATGGGGCATGATGCCTTCGCTTTTGCAAAAAAATTCGGCTGGGAAAATGTCACAGATCGAATTATCCAGCTCTATTCTGAGCTGCTTCAGGAGTCAGCTGGAACCCGAGAAATCCAACAAAGTTCAGCCCTGGAGCGCTGAGCCGGCTGCTCGTCCTGCTGCCCAGCCGGTAGAGAAGGCAGCCTGGAGATTGTAGCCCCCGGTGTCGCCGTCCACATTCAAAATTTCCCCAGCAAAATACAACCCTTCCACAAGTTTTGATTCCATGGTGTGAGCATCTACCTCAGCTACATGCACACCACCGGCGGTGATAATTGCCTGTTCAAATCCCCGGTGGTCAAGAACCGCAAACAGGAAATCGTCCTTGAGCCAGTTCCGGAGAGCGGAACGATCTTTGCTGGTCAGCTGGCTGACTGTTTTGTCCCAGGGAATTCCCGTCTGCTCGACACAAACTGGAATCAGCATTCCCGGAAGTAAGCCGGACAGCAGCGTGCTGAACTGTTTTCGACCCTGATCCTTGATGTCCCGGATGATGCGCTGGTCCAGAGCCGGGTGATCCAGGGCCGGTTTGAGATCGATTTGTATTTCGACCTTATTATTTTCTTTTAGGGCAAGCACAACCTGGCGGCTCATAGTTAAAATCACCGGTCCGGAAAGGCCAAAATGGGTGAAGAGCATTTCCCCGAAGAGGTCGGTTTCTTTCTTTCCATTCAGGTAGAGGCTGACCAGCACGTTCTTCAGGCTCAAGCCCTGAAGCTTCTGGGCGGTATCACCAGCGGTAACCAAAGGTACCAGGGCTGGAAATGGATCATGAATAGTGTGTCCGGCTGATTCTGCCAGCTGGTAGCCGTCACCGGTGGACCCGGTCCCGGGATAAGCTTTCCCCCCGGCAGCCAGGATAACAGCTGAGGAGAAGTAGGTTTCAGCATCGGTTCGAACACCGCCGATTTTTCGATTTTCAATGATAAGATCACGAACAGATTCAGATGTTTGAAGTCTAACGCCAGACTTGGCTGCCCACGTAAGGAGGGCCTGAAGGACATCCGCCGCTTTTTCGCTGACCGGAAAAACACGACCGCCTCTCAGCTCCACCGTGGGAAGACCCAGATTTGCAAAGAAAGCCCGCAGTTCTGGCTCAAAAAAGCGGTAGTAAAGCTGGGTTAAAAAACGACCGTCCCGGTTGAAATGCTTTAATGCCTGTTGAATTGAGTCTGTACTGGTCAGATTGCAGCGGTTTTTCCCGGTCAGGAGCAGTTTTCTCCCGGGAGATTCCATTTTCTCCAGGAGCAGAACCGTAGCTCCCATCTCAGCCGCCTGTCCGGCCGCCATTAATCCAGCAGGACCACCGCCAATAACAATTATGTCTGTTTTCGCCATGAATTTAATTCTCCCTGTCAACCATATCTGGGATTAGTGTAACATTTTAGGTAGGAAATTCTATGTTACTGGGTGGAGAGCTCTTTTTAGGGGGAATGCAAAAATAGTGATCGATTTCACAGTATTTTTCAACCCGGAGATAGATTTCCCTGGATTTTTATTGTCTTAACCCTGTGCTTCCAGGCAGGTGATTAAAGCTTGAAAAAAGTAAATCTTCTCTCTTCCAAACCATAAGATCATTCGTCGAAATGGTGGATCTGAATCTATAAGACCCCCGTATTAACGTTCAAAGTGATAAATGTCACAATTGACGCAAGGGTAACCATCGTATAAAGTCTAAGGTAGACCATAAAAATAATGTTAGGTATAGATATGTGGCTTGAGTAATCAAGGGAGAGGCGATGACAGAAAGCGGCAAAACTCTGGATCAGATTGAAAAAGGGCAGCAGGTGGTCATTACCGCTGTGAGTGGAGAGGGACCCATCCGGCGCCGGCTGCTGGATATGGGATTGACCCGAGGGGCGGAGATTCAAAAAATCAAAGCGTCACCCCTGGGAGATCCGGTGGAATACAAGCTGCGAGGTTACCATCTTTCCCTTCGGAAATCGGAAGCCCGGCTGATCCGGGTCGAGAGCTGATTCGATGCGGCATCATCGCGGCAGATCAAGATCTCATGATCCCGGAAAGCCGCAGTCTATGCCCCTGACATTTGTGCCCGGGGGAGATACTGTGGTGATCAGCCAAATCCGGGGCGGGAATAAAATGCGGTCCCGGTTATTCGATCTGGGCTT